>CBDDLM010000004.1:0-540000 GCA_965230665.1 Chitinophagaceae bacterium | reverse complement strand
AGTCCCGTACGCGTAAATTGTGATGATCGAGCAGTATCCTGAGTAGCACGGGACCAGAGAAATCCTGTGTGAATCTGCCAGTACCATCTGGTAAGGCTAAATACTCCTTAGACACCGATAGTGAACCAGTACCGTAAGGGAAAGGTGAAAAGTACTCCGAATAGGAGAGTGAAATAGTACCTGAAACCATAAACCTACAAGCGGTCGGAGCCCCTCGGGGTGACGGCGTGCCTTTTGCATAATGATCCTACGAGTTACTCCTCATTGGCGAGGTTAAGTTCTTATATAACGGAGCCGTAGCGAAAGCGAGTCCCAATAGGGCGAATTAGTCAGTGGGGGTAGACGCGAAACCTGGTGATCTATCCATGGGCAGGTTGAAGTTCTGGTAACACAGAATGGAGGACCGAACCCGTAAGCGTTGAAAAGCTTTGGGATGACCTGTGGATAGGGGTGAAAGGCCAATCAAACCGGGAAATAGCTCGTACTCCCCGAAATGTTTTTAGGAACAGCGTCTGAGTATTTGTATTATAGAGGTAGAGCTACTGATTGGGCTAGGGGGTGTCAAAGCCTACCAAACCCTGACAAACTCCGAATGCTATAATATATTACAGGCAGTGAGGCTGTGGGCGCTAAGGTCCATGGCCGAGAGGGGAATAACCCAGACTATCAGCTAAGGTCCCTAATCACGTGTTAAGTTAATCTAACGAAGTTCAAACCCTATGACAGCCAGGATGTTGGCTTGGAAGCAGCCATTCATTTAAAGAGTGCGTAACAGCTCACTGGTCGAGGGTTCGAGCACGGAAAATAATCGGGTATTAAACACGTAACCGAAGCTATAGAATACCACAAGAGTGGATATTGGTAGGGGAGCATTCTAATGGCGCCGAAGGTGAACTGTGAGGTTTGCTGGAGCGATTAGAAAAGAAAATGTAGGAATGAGTAACGATAAATAAAGTGAAAAACTTTATCGCCGAAAGACTAAGGTTTCCTGATCAATGTTAATCAGATCAGGGTTAGTCGGGTCCTTAGACGAACCCGAAAGGGGTAGTTGATGGAAAACTGGTTAATATTCCAGTACTTGTTATAGTTTCGATGGAGTAACGCAGAAGTGAACGATCCGCCCACGAACGGAAGTGTGGGTTAAAGGGTGTAGTTATTGGCCGGATTGGCAAATCCGTCTGGCTAGATGAACCTGATAGTACTACAAGGCTACGGCTGCGTAGATAGTGATCTTAATCATGCTGCCGAGAAAAACTTCTAAGGCTAGGCTATAACAACCCGTACCGTAAACCGACACAGGTAGTCGGGATGAGTATTCTAAGGCGCTTGGATGAGCCGCGGAGAAGGAACTAGGCAAATTGTGGCTGTAACTTCGGGATAAAGCCAACCATCTTCGGATGGTCTCAGGAAAAAGGTTCAACCAACTGTTTAGCAAAAACATAGGGCCCTGCTAATTCGAAAGAAGACGTATAGAGCCTGATACCTGCCCGGTGCTGGAAGGTTAAGGAAGCTTGTTAGGATTTATCCAAAGCTTGCGACTGAAGCCCCAGTAAACGGCGGCCGTAACTATAACGGTCCTAAGGTAGCGAAATTCCTTGTCGGGTAAGTTCCGACCTGCACGAATGGTCTAATGAGTTGAACACTGTCTCCTCCGCGAGTCCAGTGAAATTGTAGTATCGGTGAAGATGCCGGTTACCCGCCACGGGACGAAAAGACCCCGTGAACCTTCACTACAGCTTTGCATTGCTTTTGAGTAACAGATGTGTAGCATAGTTGGGACGCTTCGAAGCCTTGCCGCCAGGTAGGGTGGAGCGGTCTATGAAATACCAACCTTCTGTTACTTAGAACCTAACCCCGTATGGGGGACATTGCATGGTGGGTAGTTTGACTGGGGTGGTCGCCTCCTAAAAAGTAACGGAGGCTCGCAAAGGTGCCCTCAGCATGGTTGGTAATCATGCGTAGAGCGTATTAGTATAAGGGCGCTTGACTGTGAGACGTACATGTCGAGCAGGTGCGAAAGCAGGCTAAAGTGATCCGGTGGTTCCGCATGGAAGGGCCATCGCTCAAAGGATAAAAGGTACTCCGGGGATAACAGGCTGATCTCCCCCAAGAGCTCATATCGACGGGGAGGTTTGGCACCTCGATGTCGGTTCGTCACATCCTGGGGCTGGAGAAGGTCCCAAGGGTTGGGCTGTTCGCCCATTAAAGTGGCACGTGAACTGGGTTCAGAACGTCGTAAGACAGTTCGGTCTCTATCTGTGGTGGGCGTTAATATATTGAGAAGACATGACTTTAGTACGAGAGGACCGAGTCGTACATGCCGCTGGTGTATCAGTTGTGCCGCCAGGTGCAGTGCTGAGTAGCTAAGCATGGACAGGATAAGCGCTGAAAGCATCTAAGCACGAAACCTTCTTCAAGATGAGTATATTTTTAAGGGTCGTCGAAGACTACGACGTTGATAGGCTATAGGTGTAAAGTTGGTAACAACAAAGCCGAGTAGTACTAATTGCCCGTAAGCTTTTATTTTATTTTTTCTTCTAGAAAAAAATACAATTATTGCATATCAATTGTATTGTTCTAAAATTATTTTATTGTTTGTCCTTTATGTCAAACTTATTAAGATCACGCAAGGCGTGATTAAAAATACACGGTGGTTTTACCAAGGGTGTTCACCTCTTCCCATTCCGAACAGAGAAGTTAAGCCCCTTATGGCCGATGGTACTTGGATTTTCCTGGGAGAGTAGGTAGCCGCCACCTTATTTAAGAACCCGATTGCATAGCAATCGGGTTTTTTTGTTTGATTGCAGTAAAGTTTTTATAACTACAGATTCATTTTCAAGATCAAACAAGGCGCGACCTGAATATTCGACTATACTACTTTCGTGTGATTACATCAGAAATACTATCCACTAAGTTTTATCTACTTTTACCAAATGAATTTTAGACTTGGAATAGAACAATGGAACACGGAACGCTTAACACCAAATGGATTGAACTTGCTTTCTTCAGGTTATGGATTTACCCTTTTAAGGCATCATTACGATAAATGGAATAATATTTTAGCATCAAATACTGGACATTCTTTGGAAACAGTATTTGAAATTCATTGCTACTTATATCTTAAGGATGAGGAGTTATCCTTTTTATTGGTAGATAGTATTTCTGATGAAAGAGAAGATTATAGATTAGATGAAACTGTATTCATTAGGAGTTTCGGGATAAAAACACATGACCCTGACCCATCTGATCAGATGCACGCTATTCCACAAGTTAACTTAACCACAGATATGTATTCCACACGAGCAATGCGTTGGATTTTCTACTCTAAGACTTGGTTTCATAATAAGTTATTGGAAGTAGAAAGTTCAAGTCATGACCTAGGAGGACCTGTTCGTGTTTTTACCATTCCTTATTTAGATATTGACCGAATATTTTCTGAAATGCAAAGTTTTGAAACCCGGACGAATGTAATTTTTCTTTTTTTCGGATTGAAAGACTTTATCTCGGATAGCGGAGAGGCTATAACAGATATTGAACTCATTTTGAGTAACCTTACCATATCTACTGAAAATAATGAAGTGAACCTATTCGAAACCTTTGAAGATGTTACATCTCCTTGTCCTCCATTTTGTAGAGAGCATGGTTTTAATCTATTAAATTCGTAAAGCGCAATTCAACTGTATGGCAATTACTCGTTTTACCCCTTAAATTGTAAATAAATTGGATGGTAGCTCTACTTCAAGATGTTGGTTCATTGCTCTCTTTTTGCTCCGTGGGAATACTACTAATTGGTTTACTACTTCTCTTATTACAAAGAAATCGTCATTCATTTCTATATTACATTGTTCTGCTATTTACAATGGAGTTTGCGGCATTGAGTATGTCATTCAATACATTGAATAGTCTTTGGGTATTGTCATTTTCAACGTTTTTGCATTTTACTTTTTTAGTGTACTGGTACGCCCAGTATTATAATTTTTTGACACCTACAAGGATATGGCTTATGATTCTTATCAGTGTGGCATTGCTTGGGTTTAACGTATATCATAATCAATCCGTTGATACCTATCAGTCCATTGATCGCATAATTTATGGTTTATTCATTATGTTATTGAGTTTGTTTTATGCTTACAAAGGGCTTATAAATAGTTGGGAAATGGATCGGTCAACACTTTTGTTTAATATCAGCGTGTTAAGCTATTTTTCTTTAGATACTTTTTTAGCTATTGGTACAAATTATTTCGTTAATGAAAGCATTGTGCTGGTAGCAGGTTTTTGGTTTTTGCGTTCTATTTTTCTTCAATTCTATTATTTGTGCTTAATTAATTACACATGGAGAGCTGGAAAGACCCTTTAACACCACTTTGGTGGTTTAGTATTGGCTTGCTTGTTCTGCTGGTTTTATTAGGAGCGATTGTTTTAATCATTCGAGCTTATTTGAGAAGAGTTCGTCAAGAAATTAATGAAAAAGCGGAAACCGCTATTTTGCATCAGCAAGAGCTTATTAAGGCAAATATTGAAACACAGGAAAAAGAACGTGAGCGTATTGCTGCAGATTTACATGATAATCTGCTTTCGCAGTTACGGAAACTACAACTTGTTATTCATGATCAAGAAACCGCTGAACTTCTTCAAACTAGTATGTCTACGGCCAGAGAAATATCCCATGATCTTACACCGCCCATGTTAGACCTGTTTGATATCGTTGACCTTATAACAGATTATATTCAACCGCTATCAACACATTATAAGTTTTCTCTTACGCATACAGGAGATGAGGAAATCCGTTTAGATCGAAATCAAAAATTACATTTATACCGAATATTTCAGGAGGTTATGAGCAATGTTATTAAGCATGCTAAAGCCACTGCAGTGGATATAAATATTAAAAGATCGAAAAAAATGATATGTCTCGTTGTTCGAGATAATGGGTCAGGATTTGACACGCAACAAAGATTAGGTTTAGGATTTAGAAATATTGAATTAAGAGCAAAACTCATTAATGCATGTTATAAATTTAGGAATACAAAAGGCACCTGTTTTTCAATTTTGATGAAGCTATGAAAAAAATAATTCGAATTGGTCTTGTTGATGATGATCGCTTAATTGCAGAATTACTTTCGGATTTTCTTCATGGGAAATTGAATATCTTGGTTGAGTTGCTTGCTTATTCGGGAAATGATTGCATAGAAAAACTAAGTGATATCGGACATAAACTTGATATTCTCATCTTAGATTTAAAAATGGAAGATGGTAACGGATTGCAGCTCATAGAACATGTTCGGGAGAAATATCCCGATATGAGAACTATTGTATTATCCTCTTTTTACAAATCGAGTTTAATTGGTTTTATGCTCAAGACTGGTGTTGCCGCTTTTATTCCTAAGGAAACAAGTAAAGAAGACTTAGTTAAGGTTATTTACGAAGTATATGAGGAAGGGCATTACTTTGCACGGGATCAAATTGAAATATTAAGGACACAAATAACACACAAAACTCCTAAGTTATCCGTTAAGCCAGGGAGTACATTCTCCCAGAGAGAGCAGGAGGTTTTAGAGCTAATATGCAGTCAGTATACGGCAAGGGAAATTGCCGATAAATTATATGTTACATCTAAAACTGTAGAAGCACATAAGAGTAGTTTATTAAGAAAAACCGGAGCAAAGAATACAGCCGGTTTAATAATATATGCTATTCAGAATAATCTTATTGATCCAAATGATTTAATCATCCTAGAGTAAGCGAGTGTATTTTATATGCTTAATTAATTGGGTAATTGAGCGCGGAGAGCTTTCTCATATCCTTCTACTAATTTTTGTAAACCATTTGGTGGGGTTGATTTATCAATGGTAATTTCCAAGGTAGCAATCCCCGGTCGAGAACTTAGAGGTTCATCTTGTTCTGAGGTTTTTACAGGAAATGAAATTTCCAATTCGTCACCCGACTCTACGACCTCTAATTCTGTCTTTAAAGTAAGACAAGACAACTGAATTAAATTAATCGGAACTAAGGCTATTAGAGGAACAGTTACCATATGCTGATCAGGTCCTTTTGTGGTCATTTTAGGATATTGAATCGTTACTGTTTTAGGGACTAGACTTTCTGTGCTATTGTTGTAGGCGTTTACTATATCTGATGATATAGAATCCATTACCTTATCAACTAGTTCTTTTGCTTTGTGAGGTCCTTCACCAGAAATGCTTGCACTCAAGGCATCACGAAGTTGTGCTTTCACATCTGTTCCATCAGCTTTTTCGAAGTATACCTCTAATAGATCCAAGTTTCTTTTTTGAATGAGTTCTGAAGCTGATACAACACTTTTTTGTATAGCCGATACTAATTTATTTAATTTCATATTATTTGTTTTTAGGTGGTTGTTTAATGTTTTTTAGTTCTTCGTAAGTATCATTGACTTTGGTTATGCTTTCTGGTGATAAACTTATCGAGACCTGACATTTTGAATTACTACAGCTGAACGCTCTTCCTTGAAGAAGTAGTTCTATGTCAGTTGCTATGGGTCCTTGACATGCAGGACATGGGATATTTACTGGGTTCATGATTTTTTGTTTTAAGTTGCCCACCGTTATCTGAAGTAACGGTAGGCAATGGTTTGAAATAGTTATTATTCGATTGGTGTACTATCCCCACTATCTACTTGGATAGGGTCGATGGCGTTTGCAAAGTGTTGAATAATAATTGATACTCCTTGCGGGATAGGAATTTGACCTGCATGAACCTTTACATCATAAGTTGCTGTGTTGCTTTTCTCATAATGCATTTCTTCTGCTGTTTTAGAAGATTTATCGTAGCTTACGCTTCCATTTATCTCCGCAGAGAAAAGACCAAGGTCTAGTTTTGCATCCAAAGTGGCGGCCGCGCTAAATTCCTCTTTTGTTTCGCTCGAAGTAGTCTCGCCATAGGATGATTTCACTTCCATATGGAAAGCAATATCCACATTATCCACGGCAAGAGCGTTTATTGGTAAGATTGCAATTAAAGGTAGATTAAACTGCGTGTCGATTTGTTGAACATCTGTTGTCCCATTCTCTTGCACAAGAACTCCGCGTGTAAGGGTCATTCCTATCATAATAGGTTTGAGTTTGGAGTTATCTGGATCTTGAGGATCTGCAGGATAGAAACAAGTATCAAGTATGAAACTTGTTTGTGTGATTGACATTGCATTGTTAGCTTCTGCTGCGGCCATTAGGGGCCCACCAATGAGATCTCGCATTGGGAGACCACTAAATTGTTCAGCCATGGAGACCAAAGCTCTTTCGTTTGACATAATTATTAAATTTTAAATTTGGTTCCTACTCTATTCATAATTTGGCTTTTCGGATTCCGCCTGAGTATCCCTCCTTTAATTGTAGCTACTCAATCGATATTTGTTTCGGAATACAAGGCAAATGTCATTTTAGCGCCCCGATGTTTTTATAGTGGAATTACTAGTTTTGTAAAAAGGAGGATTTACACTTACTACGAATGTGATATCGCCGACAAGGTTTCTTGAATTCATGAGCATCCCGTATTAACATAGAGGGAATTAAGTCCATTTAAGTATATTTGTTTGATTATTAATTATTAACAAATATTAATAATAATTTATATAAAATAATGAGCGACTTTTTATCAGGAATACTACTCTGTTTTCGTAAGTTGATTGTTGTAGTATCATGCCTTTTCATTTCGCCTTGGGCCTTTAGTCAGGTAGAAATCTGCGGTAATGGTTTGGATGATGATAATGATGGTTTAATTGATTGTTACGATGTTGACTGCAATGGATCACTTTCCTGTCAAAACTCTTTTGTCAATAACTCTGCAAGTTGTCAATACTCTCCTGGGACAGCCACTTTTGGTATGCAAACTCAATGGCAAACAGCAAAGGCAAACTATGGTATCTTCAGCACATTAACTCCTATAGCCGGAGATTGGGATAATGATGGTATCGTAGAAATTTTTGCGTACAAGCATAATGGTCTTACAGGTTCTAGTGCAGGACCAAGTAATGTTATTTATGTTATAGATGGAAATGGTGGTCTTGTTGAAGATTCGATAATCATGTCCAATAATGCTTTAGGATTACAGACATCAGGAATGGCTATTGCCGATTTGGACAATGATTTGTTCGGGGAATTAATTGTCATAAATACATCGAGAAGTATTGTTTGTTATGAACATACTGGTGCGTTGAAATGGACATCTCCCGCACTTCCCCTTCCGTTAAATCCTTTTTTAAACATTGCAGATTTTAATCAGGATGGTCATGCTGAGGTATATTGTTCAAATCAGATTTTTAATGGTCAGACCGGAACTTTTATTGGTAGTGGACCGAATCCGCCTACTGGGGCTTTAGGAGCTCCTGTTACTTCTGGTCAACTTATTTCTTTCGGGGTAAGTATGGCAGCAGATGTACTACCAACGGCTTTTTGTGCCGACTGTGCGGGTTTGGAATTAATTGCTGGACATCAGGTTTATTCAGTCAATATTGGTACAGGTACTTTGACCATTCAGAATGCAGCATTTAATAGTGCGGCCGGGTTTACGGCACTTGCCGATTATGACAATGATGGCGATCTCGATGCCATTGTGGCTACAGATGCTGCTAGCCCTGGGCAAAATTTTATTTATGTATGGGACATTCAAACTTCTACCGTTATGGCTACATCTCCTTTACTGAGTTCTAGTAACTGGTTTATAGGACCTCCATCGGTAGGAGATCTTGATGGAGATGGAAGGTTGGAAGTTTGTGTTGTCACTAAGGATACCCTTCGTGTTTTGGATGATTATCTTACTGGTATGACGGGAGTTTGGTCGAAGCAAGTTATAGATAGCAGCGGGTATACAGGCATGGCATTATTCGACTTTCAGGGAGATGGGCAATTGGAAATTGTATATCAGGACGAAGATGCTCTAATGGTTTTAAACGGTTCTACTGGCAATACACTGGCATCATCCTCCTGTTTGAGTGCTACAAACATGACACGTCCTATTATTGCGGATGTAGATCGCGATGGTCAGGCTGAAATCATTTGTGGTTGTAGTGATTCAGCAGGTACTTTTAATCGTTTACACGGTTATATCAGTACCTTCAAAGCGCAAGGTGAGGCCTGGGTAGGAGCAAGAAGCGTTTGGAATCAACCTTCCTATATGGTCACTAATATCAATGATGACTTAAGTATCCCTTTAGTGCAACAAGCACCGCAAATCGTGAGTGGGAATGGGGTTCTCAATGCATTTAATATGCAATCTGCTATTTTAACTGTAGCAGGGACACCTGCTTTTGGAGCACCCGATGCCACCATCAGTTTCACAACCTTCGATTTAAGCAATTGTGGTTTACCGCCTAATACTATTGGGGTAGGCATGAAAATTTTTAACCTTAGTACTGATGCTTCTATACCTGGAGGTACACCTGTTGCTTTGTATAATGGTAATCCCAATTTAGGAGGAGCTACGCTTATAGACACTTTCCAAACACCGAATATGGTTTTACCATTAGATAGTGTTTCAACTATGCTCACCATTCCGGATCAGGGTGGAACTTTTGATCTTTATGCCGTGGTAAATGATACAGGTTTTGCTAGTACACCCATTAGCTTTCCTTCTAGCGGTACGGGGGAGTGTAATTTTTTGAATAATACCATTGATCAATCAATTGTAGCGTGTTCCTTAGTTGTAAATACGCCATTACCCGTTAACTATAGTGCCCTATATCTTTATAAAAAAGAAAGTACCAATGTTCTGAAATGGGGAACGACTTATGAAAGCAATTGCAGCCATTTCAATATAGAGCGTTCTGTTGATGGTGAAAACTTCAAACCATTGGGCAAAGTTTTATCCAAATCTTTGAATGGTCTTAGCAATGAATTACTGAGCTATAATTTTATTGATCACAAACCGCTAACTGGCTACAGTTATTATCGATTAGTGCAGGTCGATCGGGATAATCATTCTAGCTTTAGTAAGGTGATTCAAGTTTTCAGGGAGCTTGATGGCGGTCATATCAACATCTATCCAAATCCTCTAAGGGATCATTTGAAGGTTGATATTTTATCCAACCGCTCAGCTCAAATGGAGATAAAGCTAACAGACATGAGCGGTTGCTTAATCAAGAGAACTACTGTAAGCATCGTTAAAGGAGCAAACCATATAGCGCTTAAACTTAAGGATTTGGCTGCTGGTATTTATGGTCTCCAAATTTTCGAAAACGGGCAATTAGTCCATATCCTTAGGATACATAAGGTAGACTAAGTTGTTTGTAAAGGTGGATTAGGCATGTAATCTATTGGCAAAGTGCCAACTTGACAGAATTCCTCGTTTGGTACTCATTTTGATCTATTAGAACCAAATTCTATAAAAAATGAGCACAGGAAACATTAATGTATCAGTTGAGAATATTTTTCCATTAATTAAGAAGTTTTTATACTCCGATCATGAGATTTTCTTGAGAGAGTTGATTTCGAATGCCACGGATGCCACAACGAAGTTAAAGCACCTTGTGGCTATAGGAGAGGCCAAAGTAGATTATGGCACACCTCAAATAGAAGTAAAGATTGATAGTGACAAAAAGACGCTTCATATCTCAGATCAAGGTTTGGGTATGACGGCCGAAGAAGTAGAAAAGTATATCAACCAGATTGCTTTTTCTGGTGCAGAGGAGTTCTTAGAGAAATACAAGGATGAAAAAAATGATACTGGCGTTATAGGTCATTTTGGGCTTGGTTTTTACTCCGCTTTTATGGTAGCTGATAAAGTTGAAATTATTACTAAATCCTTTAAAGATGAACCAGCAGCTCATTGGACGTGTGACGGTTCACCTGAGTATACCATAGAGGAGCATGACAAAGTGGAGCGTGGCACTGAAATTATATTACACATTGCCGACGACTCAAAAGAGTTTTTGGAGGACTTTAAAATTCGTGAGTTGCTGACTAAGTATAACCGCTTCAATCAAATTCCGATTAAGTTTGGCACCAAAGAAATTAATGACCCAGACTTTGAACCCAAAACAACAACAGATGAAGACGGTAAAGAAACTACAGAGCCGCACAAGCAGATTACCGTTGATGATATTATAAATAATACAAACCCTGCTTGGACTAAGAAACCTGCTGACCTATCAGATGAAGATTATGAAGCTTTCTATCGTGAACTGTATCCTATGCAGTTTGAAGAGTCGCTTTTTCATATACACCTAAATGTGGACTATCCATTTAACCTAACGGGGATTTTATTCTTCCCAAAGTTGAAACCAAATATGGAAATCCAGAAGGATCGTATTCAGTTATACCAAAACCAGGTATTCGTTACAGATAATGTAGAAGGGATCGTGCCAGACTTCTTACAAATGTTAAAAGGTGTGATTGACTCTCCTGATATTCCGTTGAATGTTTCGCGTTCTTATCTGCAAGCCGATGGAGCGGTGAAGAAAATTTCTGGTTATATTACCAAGAAGGTTGCGGACAAGCTAAGTTCTATCTTTAAAAAAGATCGTAAGGATTTTGAGGCAAAGTGGAATGAAATTAAAGTGATTATAGAGTATGGAATGTTATCCGAGGATAAGTTCTATGATAAGGCTAAAAGTTTTGCGCTCTTTCCTACAGTGAATAATGAGTATTTTACAATGGAAGAACTCATTGCTAAAACAAAAGATTTTCAAACGGACAAAGATGGTAACCATGTGATCCTTTATACGGCTAATAAAGAAGCACAACACTCGTTTATAGAAAGTGCTAAAGCAAAAGATTATGAGGTGGTACTGTTAGATACGATGATCTCTCCGCACCTCATTCAAAAATTAGAGACCGAGAACGGCGAAGCTAAACTTAAGTTTACTAGGGTGGATGCTGGTCATATCGATAACTTAATTAAGAAGGATGAGGATATCGAAAGCAAACTTTCTGAAGAGGAAAAAGAAAAACTAAAGCCACTTTTAGAAGAAACCATCAACGACAAAAATTATACGGTACAACTAGAGGCAAGAGCAGAAGATTCGGAGCCTTTTATAATTACCGTGCCGGAATTCATGCGTCGTATGAAGGAGATGAGTGCTACTGGTGGCGGTGGTATGATGGGGATGGGTAATATGCCGGATATGTATCAGGTAGTCGTGAATACCAATCACCCTTTGGTGACTAATATTTTGGGCGCTGATGAAGAAAAGCAAAAGAGCCTGATTGGCCAAGCATTAGATTTAGCTAAGCTTTCGCAGAACTTACTGCATGGAGAAGACCTTACGAACTTTGTAAAGCGTAGCTATGAAATGATTAAGTAAAATGTAGATATTAGTTCTTAAAAAAAGCACCTCTTACGAGGTGTTTTTTATCGTTTTAGGTAACCTACTGGGGGGCATATAGATAAAGGAGAATGTTTGTTCCTTTCAACAGGCCATATCATCCTACGCCGGTTCAATTTATGCTCATATTTTTTTAATTTAGCGTTTGAACAAATCTAGGTCATTGCTACATTGAGACCTTCATATCAATTCATTAAAAATCGAACTAAGATGAAAGTTACTGCTGAGAAAAATGAACAAGTTGCCAATATGATATTTGCAACTATCTATCCGCACTACCTGAATAGAGTAGAGAAAAACGGTAGAACGAAAAAAGAACTCGACCAAGTAATTGAATGGTTCACTGGTTTTGATCATAACGCTTTACAAAAGCTTGTCGATCAAAAGGTAACTTTTGGTACATTTTTTCAAAAAGCTAAAATCAACCGAAACGCACATCTGATTAAAGGCGTGGTTTGTGGTTATCGAATTGAGGAGATAGAAGATGAGTTTGAAACATATAAACAATGTAGGCGTATGGAAAAGCTGATTGACGAATTAGCCCGAGGTCGTAACATGGAGAAGATTTTGCGCGAAGAAAAAAAGTAGGAATAACGGACTCAACAAAGAAGCAAAATCGTGTGGTTCAGACTGTCAAGTAGAAAACAAGAGGGGTTTGTTTACCTGCAAATTGACAACCCATGAACTTAGGAAACGGCACTTAAAAGCCTAAAAAATCAGATCATTGAAAAGAAGGAATTAAATAACGGATTTGCTTTTAAGCTTTCTGAAACAGATAACGTACTTGACGAACTGATGGTATTTTAAATCACTGCCTAAATTAGAGTCAAATCGAAACAAAAATGGGTTATTGCTTTTATAATCCCGTTGGCAATAATTTGATAGACTATGATTGTAAACAAAAAATAGCTTTGACGAATGTCTATTAAAAGGTAGATTTTATAACAAAAACTTGAATGTTTTATAACATATTTTAACAGATCCTCTTTCCGCTAAACATATACTATTGCACGAAAGTTTTTAACCTCAAATGAAAATGGAAAAATCAAATTCTATTTATAAAAGCATTTCAATACAATTAGTAACATGGCCACTAATAGTAGCTATGTTGCTAGTATTAAATTCGTGTAATTTAACTTACTCTGGAGGAAAAAATCGTAGAAAAATCGAAAAACATTTCGGACAGAACGCCTTGAATGGCGACATTAAAATAAGTGAACTTTCAAAATTGCTACATGAAAGGTCAAGAGATGATAGTAATCTTATGTTTATGGATAGCATCCTTACATTTCAAAATGTCGGAATTCTTTTTGACTCTAATGGATATATAAAAGATCTAATTGGAAGTAATTACCCAGGTTTAGAATCTATATCTTTAGCGATTGACAATTACAATTTTGATCGACCAATTACAATACCTACTTCTAAAAACAAACTTCCTAAAAAGCTGGGCTTACATTTTAATGACTTATTATCTATTGTAAATGTTCGGCGCTCCTTTGAAGTAATAGATTCGAACAAGACATTTATTTTTATTGCTCCAAATCAAACGAATAGAGCATATTTAAAAACTGTAAAGAGGCTTAATTGGCGAAAGGTATTTGGGAAAAGAGATGCTAAACTATTATTAATACGAGAATGATAAGACTAAAGCCTATTTATGTGCCACTACTATTAGTATTTACAAGCTGTACTACGATCAGTCATACCGCAACAAGATTGGTAGTTGGCTTAAGCTTGAAAAAGCATAAGATAAGTGATAAAGAAATTCTTCAATATCCGAAAAAATATTTTTCGTCTGGCGTAACCATTGGAAAGTTTCAAGAAAACTATTTTCTAGAAATGCGTAATGATAGTACCCTCTACAACAAGCAAAGTAGTAAAGTAAAAAGTAAATATTCTAATTTCATTGTTCAACCATTGAACTGTATGTTTTTTGATGAAACGGATACGTTAATCGCTGCTTATTCAATTTGTGATGCCGATCTTATTAAAGCAAAGCTTACTTGGGAAGATTACCTAACAAGAAGACATTTAGTAAAAAATATAGATATTGCACATAATGTAACGTTTGCTATAGTTGAAAAGTATATAGAAAAATTAGAAGTAAATAATTCAAATGCAAACGCAAAAAATGTAGTTCTTTGTTGGAGTAAAGTAGGCGGTAGACAAACAAAAAATTATTTTAGGGAGTTTGCTGATTTTCTTTCGAAAAAGAAATATAATATTTACATAGTAAATTGTGATGAAGCAATAAATAAGCTTCCTGTTTCTACTTCCCAAAAATAGATACAAACTCCAATTGAAAACTCCTATCAACAATGCATATAGGCAATGGCTGAATCGTTGCTAAATACCAAGCAAACCTTGCTAAATTGTTTCGTGTTACCTCTGATACGGTTAGTTGCCAAAAGAGCATGAATTATCAGCATTGACGTATAAACTCGTTTTCTGCCGTTGGAAGGATGGTTTATCTGTACGGGAGCTTGCGAAGATTATTGGTGCTGACGCGAGCTGTAACAGAAGCGCTGAACGAGATAAGAATAATTTTCAAAAAGGAATCTGGAAGAAACTGCCGAGGTTTATTAACCGTAAAGTTAAATAAGAAGAGTTCAACTTAAATCAGAGGACGTATTAGATGGATAATTGCACTTTTAATTATAAACTCTAATTCCCAAAATAACTTCGCATAACTACCTAAATTAGCATCTAATAGAAACAAAAATGGACAATTGTATTTACGACCCCATTGTGCATAATATAAAAATGCCAGTATGGATAAAGCATTAGAGTTAAAAATAGCAATCCAAAATAGTCCAATCTCTGATCCAAAATCAGCTCATGCATTTTTGGATAAATCTGAATTGTTTAAAGAATTATTGGTAGAAATTGATGAAACGAGTATCAATCTTCTTAATAGGTTAATTCAACTTTCGGAAATACCATATTCATATCAAAATCAAAAAGTCAAAAAATGGCGAGATAAACTGGCTGACCTTACTTTTTGTGAAGTGGGTTTTTCATTGACAGGAAAGTCTGACGATATTTTAGTGTGTTATAATGGTATGATAACAAGTGTATTGATTAAGCTGCATTATCCAAATTCTTATGAAATAGAAAAGGGAATTGAATGGATAACTAAGTATCAAAATACGAAAAGAAATCAGCTTGCTATTTGGAAAGGGAAAGGAATTAAAAAGTACGGTGGTTGTATGAAATCAACGCCATGTTATATTGGTGTTGTGAAATCAATGCACGCCCTCTCAGATTATAAAGTTAATGTAAAGGACGATGTTAAACGAGTAAATGAAAAATTGCATAGCGGACTTGAATACATATTAGAACACAAAGTGTACAAAAGGAAATCAAATAATCAACCTATAACCAAGGATATTACGAAACTGACCTTTCCATTTACCTACAAAACGAACATTGTTGAGATTTTAAGGCTTTTAAAGGATAATAAGCTATTAAACGACTCAAGAGTAGATGATGCCAAGGAATGGCTTGTTAAGAAAAGAAAGGGTGAAACATGGAAAGCAAATACTGTTTATAGGCCCAAGTTTTGGATTGAATTTGACAAGCAAAAAGAGAATTCTGAATGGCTCAACAATGAAATAAAAAACACCATGCACTATGGGCATAAAGTATAGGGCAGGCAGTATTTTTTGACACCTTGAAAGTTCGGTTTCAAGTGGTCCGCGAAGAGCTTCGAAATATCCTACGTTTCATACTGGAACCGTTACTAAAAACCTTCTTTATTCAGGTTGCTAGCGACTTCGCTTCAGCATGGTTTATCTATATGTGAGCTTGCTAGGATTATTGGTGTTGATTCGAGCTGTATCAGAAGCGCTGAATGAGGTAAGAATAATTTTCAAAAAGGAATTCAGAGGAAATTGCTGAGGTTTATAAACAGTGAAATTAAATAGGGCGACGTCAATTAAACAAGAGTTGCGTATAACCTGACTGATAATTACACTTTTAATTATAAACTCTAATTCCCAAAATAATTTCTTATAACGGCCTAAATTAGCATCTAAACGAAACAAAAAGGGTAATCGCGTTTGTAATCCTCTTGTGCTTATTTAAAAAGACATTTAAACTCAAAATATAATGAAGAATATATTTCTAATTTTATTATTAACTGTACCACTAAAAGTATTAGCCCAAAGCGAACATGCAAAGCTTATTTTTCCTTGCGACGAAACTTCACAGTGGCTTTTTGATTATTTGGATCTTAAAATAGAAAAACGACAACGAAAAGATTTAAGAAAAGAATTTATAAGACGTTTTAAAGAAACTTCAAAAAGTAAAGGTCTAGATTACTTTATGGGCAAAAAATGTTATGCTGAGCAAAGTTCTAGCAACCACTACTATAAAATTAGAAGTTTCGATATTGAAAATAACGATTTGAACCAATTAGAAATAAGGTTTTTTCGCCCTTGTCCATTTGTTACTACATTTTCCAATAACGATGACTTTATCGTATTGCCAGGTAATAAATATTCAAAATACATAAGTAAATATGATGTTGAGGATATAGAAAAGGGGATTTTAAAACGATTTGTTTATAAACCTTTACACTTCTACATTGAATATAATACCAAGTGGGAAACGATATTGATTTTGTCCAGCGACAAGGTTAAAAATGGCATTGTCAAAGAAGCAATTAAAAATAATGAGGTAGAGAAAGAAAGAAAAAGATTGGCAGAAATTAGACGAGTAAAACGTGCTAAGGAAATGAAGCAAAAAAGGTTAAAGTTAGAAAAAGAAGGGAACCTCAAGAAATTACTTGCAGAAGAGTTATATGCCCATATAAAATCATATCCTTACTCCATAAAAAATAACACCAATATAGATTTTTCGAAACCATATTATCCAAAATCAGGAGGAAACCTTGCGTCAAAATTGGTTGCTTATGGCAATTTGGTTGTTGAAAAATCAATTATTAAAAACGGTAAACCTAAAAACTCTATTGTTGGTGCTGGTTTTTTTATATCTAAAGAAGATAATCCCAAAAAGATACTTGAAAAGCTAGATGACATAAGATATTCTGCTTTAAGTTTTAAAGGAAATGATATAACGGCTATGGCGGGCAATTCGGTTAGAAATAGACTTCCGAATGTTAAGGCTTTGTTCTTTAAAAAAAACGAAATCGTTAGAATAAAGACAGAGGAGTTGTCAGAAGGAAAATACATTTCATTCATTAAATCCTACAAACCGAATGCCAATCAGGAAAGCTATTTGTCTGATAAAGAGAATCTATGGTGGACAAAGGTTAGTTTGACAACCGATAACAAAATCAACCAATTTGCTAATGCAACAGTTATACTTAACAAGGATCTTAAACTAAGGAAAATAACATTGCCTAAGAAAACCGAGATTAAATTTCAAAACTATAAAAGTTCGAAGTCAGTAAGAAGTAGAGATGGGGAGATATCTTTTTTTAGTAAGGATGCTATTCGTATTAAGTTTCCTGATAATTCTTCAATAAAAGGGAAATTTGATCCATTGGGATTTCCAATAGGACAGCACTTGTATAAAGATAAATCGGGCCGGATCCATAAAAATCATTATTCAACAATAAATTTTTATAATCCATCCTCTCGTGATTATAATTTATATTCTATAAAAAAATACATTTGTATAGTAAAGTCTGATAAGAATAGAGATTCACCAGAAGAGAACTTCTTTAATTTAGAGGCCTATACAATGCATGAAGCAAAAAATATTGCAATTGAAGAACAAAAGAAGATAAAGGCCAAAGTTGATTACGAAAAATCTAATTCTGTTGCAGCAGATTTAAGACGTAAAGCCAATAACCCTAACTCTGCTACTAACAATATTTTTAGGAATAATAGCGCAGGTGGGCAAGGGAAAGGAAAGAAAAAATCTTTTGTTCAAAAAGCTTTAGACGAATACAAAACATTTAAAACCTATAGGCTTACAAATCATGGATTAAAAAAGTGTGGTGTTATAATAAGACTTTCAAAGGGTAGATTTGCTTATGGGAATAATACTACCTATTGGGTAGATGGGAATAGTACATATGATATCAAAGTGACTTCTGATGCTATCGTTTACCACTTGGAGACGCTAAATTGTAAAAGTACTATTACGGGTGATTTTGTGAAATAACAATAATTTAAAAAAACTAAGCACAACAATGGCTATAAGTAATTACTTGTTCTCGCCTACCTCTGAAAATTCACGTGGATTTTTAACTTGGTGTGTATTTGCAAACTTAACCGCTAATCCGCGCAACTATGCATAGCCGAAACCGTTAACCACAATTAAAAAACACAATCAAATGACTACATTTCCCGTAATAACTTCAACTTTATCGGAAGATGACCTTGGCGATTTTGTAAAGGAAAAATATGATTTAGACAATTCGTTTGAATGTAAACTATTTAGAACAGGAGTTAATCACACATACTTCATCTCAAATGAAATGTCAAAGTACGTTGTGAGAGTTTACTGCCATAAGTGGCGAACAAAAAATGAAATTCAAGAAGAACTAAGACTTCTCAAATTACTCAAAGACAGCAACCTTTCAGTTTCTTACCCTATACCAGACAAGAATAATAGTTTAATTCAAAACATAAACGCACCTGAAGGGCAGCGATACATAGTTGTTTTCTCATTTGCGAAGGGCCAAAAGATGCGATTCATGTCTAATGACACCTGTTTCGCAATTGGCTCATTAATGGCTCAATTTCATACGCTAACAGAAAATCAAAGCATAGACAGAGTAAACTATGATTCCAATAAGCTCATAAACGAATCCTACGACCAATTATCGAAGTTCTTTTCAGAAAAGTTATCTGAAATGAAATATCTCAAAAAAATTGGCAAGGAGATTACAAAATCATTTCATGAAATGAACCTATTAGATTTTCCTCAGGGAGTAGTTCACCTTGATATATGGTATGACAATCTGAGTATAAATGAGGAAAACGGAATTACATTTTTTGACTTTGACAACTGCGGTAATGGCCTGTTGATATTGGATATTGGCTACTTCTGCAAGCAGCTATTTTTTATTGAATCCGATAAAGAAAGGTATGAATCAAAAGTTGAGAGCTTCCTCAGTGGCTATCAATCAATAAAGAAAATTTCCGATACAGAATTGAAATATATGCCTGATACAGCAGCTTCCATTTTTGCTTTTTATCTTGGTGTACAGGCTCAGAGATTTGATTGGTCAAACATTTTCTTGACTGAGAATTATCTCAAAATGTTTGTAGGTAGAATAAAATCATGGCTAGACTATTATAAAGAAAAAGAAATAACTGTGGCTAACAAAACCTATAAGCAATAGCTCCCTGCGGGACGATACTATTCATGGCCAAACGTTACTAAAAACCCTCTTTATTTAGGCTACTAGCGACCTCACCTAAACATGGTTTCGTTACCCATTTTTCACCGCGAGTCTGACGACTCGCAGACAAGCGCCTGCGGGCATTCCAGAGGAATTGCATACATTGGGCGACCATATACGAAAAGCACGCATTGAACGCGGGCAGTATCAATCAGACCTAGCTAAATTGTTCCGTGTGACCACCGATACGGTTACTTGTTGGGAATTGAATCGTAACAAAGTAGGTCGTGAATACTATCCTATTATCAAAAAGTACCTAGGCTACTTGCCCGACGGGTTTGAATTAACTGAATTGGCGAATAAACTAGTTTACTACCGTTGGGAACATAATTTATGCATAAAAGCTCTTGCGAAGGAAATAGGCGTTGATTGTAGCTGTATTAAGCGCGCAGAATTGGGAAGTAATAACTTCCAAAAACAAACGTTGCAAAAGTTTATCAATTTCTTTGATACTACAAAAGTGGTATAGATTTACTTTTCACAACTGCCTAAATTAGCATTTAAACGAAACAAAATGGTGTAATTGTCCATATTACCCCGTTGGTAGCCATTAAAAAAACATTAAATGAAGAAAATTAAACTAAAAATCACCATTTCAAATACCACAAGAAGGATTGAATATATAGTTATTGAAGGGAGAAAATTACCAATTTCTTTTTTTGATTTTGAAAATGGAGAATGGGTTGCTGAGCAAGAGAATTTTCCTATCGGGAATGACAACGATATCGACATACTAATAATAGTTGCAGGAAATCATAAATCACAATCAAGGATGAAAGTCTATGTTGATGACAATTTAAAAGGAAATTATGAAATGTATAAACCGTTCAATAAAAATGGATATGGTCAATTTAATGAAGAAGTACAATAAACTTATACTATTAATCTTCATCTCCCTATCAACAAAGATTGGGTATTCTCAATCTATAATTGGTGATGATAAAGGAAATTCTTCTATTGGACTTACTCCAGGATTTAAAGAAACAAAAAAAGAAGATAAAAAAGATTCGCCTAAAGTTGATACTGTTGGTTTTGATTTAGGGATTGTAACATTTACGACTAAGGATAAGAAATTAGGACTTAACTATTACGCATATTTTAATCCATCTAATTTTACTGACTATTATGTTGGAATTTCTTCGAACAGTAAAGTTAAAAACAGTACAGCTAACATTTTTTCAAATGGAGATATCGTAGCCGAAGGTGAAGCCAAATTAAGCTTAGGATTTCGATTGTACAAAAACAAAACTGATTGGACGTCTATTCTAGCAGGGAAAAAGAATCCAGCGGAAATTCAAGATGTTTTGGATAACTCAACAAGACCTGCAAATGATTTATGGTTAGTATTAAACGGTAGTTTCTCTGGTTCGTCATTTAAGAGATTTGTTGCTGATTCTACTTTTGTAAATCAAATTAAAAAAGAATCCTTCACAGGTTATGACATTAATTTAGGCTTCAACTATTGGAATGCACGTATACTTAATAATACAATTTTAGCGGGAGCAACTATTGGTATCAAACAAAAAAATAATTTTGATGATTTAACGGAAGGAACAAGAGAAGACGTACAAGTAATAACTGATTCTTTATCAAATACATCTAGGAAAATAACAGTTAAACAAACAGTTTATACTGGAGATTATAAAGAGAGTATTGTGTATCCATTAAATTTTGACTTATATTTTGTTCCTCATAATTTGAAAACCATTGGAATTTTAGGGTTCAGTAGAACTGAAATGGGGGAAAAAATTAAACCTAAAACTAAAATTGGTTTAGGCTTATACTTCCTTAAGGACCAAAATGCATTCAATCCTATCGCAGGAATAACATTTGGATTTAATGATTTTTTCAACGTTGATAAATCAGATGATGATAAATCAAGTCTTAAAAAGTTTAGCATAAGCCTATCAACTAGAATCAATTTAGTAAATAATCAAAAGAAGAAATAACCGTTACCAACACGGTGTATAAGTAATAGCGGTTCAAGTGAATAAAAGAAAGTACAAACATAAAACAATCTAATAAAACCCTTCTATATTTATGCTACTAGCGACCTCGCTCGGACAGGGATTCGTTTTCTTTACTCACCCCAAATTTCATAGAATCTACAACCCCTCAATTTCCTCAACAGAAAGTCCAGTAACCTTAGCAATTGTTTCTAGGTCCATTCCCTCGGCCTTTAGATTCTTTATTATCTCAATATCTCTTTCAGCCAAGGCTCTTTTAGCAATCTCAGCCGCTTGTTTTTGGAATTGTTCTTTGAGTTTATACTCTGGTACCCATTTAGTACTTTTTTTGAGTTCGTCTAGCAGGCCTGTATCATTAAAGCTGAGATATTCTGTAGTAGAGATAATTAAATGATCGAGTACAGGAGTGTTTACTATCAAGCCTACTTGTATGAGCCTATCCGTAATGTCTTTATCAGCCTCAGATGGTTGCAACTCGCCGCTCGGGTGGTTGTGCACCAACATTATTTTTACCGCACGCTTTTGTAAAGCAAAGCTAAAAACCTCCATAGGTTCTACTAGCGTTTTATTTACCGAGCCTTTACTCACCAACTCGATAAAGAGTAAACGGTTACTATTAGATAAGCCAATGACCCAAAAATGTTCACGATCCTGATTAATCTTATTTTCTCTTAATAAGATATTTTGCATGATGGCAAACAGATCAGTAGAGTTGAGGATTTTAACTTTTTCGGCTTCTGATAATTCCATGGCTATGAATGATAAAGATAGTATTTTACAAAAAGGAAATTATTTTTTATGGTATTGTTTTATGCACCATTGGTACTTCAACTTTTTTTCTTACTCTTTTAAATCATTATGCAGATGATATTAAGCGTAGTACCATAGTCAATACATACTGGATGTGAAGGTATTAGGCTGAAAAGGAAGCTAATACTTTAACTGTACACCTTTTTCAATATGTAACGAGTTTCCAAGATAATTGAATCGAATATCCTCAAAAAACAGACGATCACCTTTTTTGATAATATAATAACGTAAACACTTTTTGTTTAGTACAAGTGCATCTTCATTGTTCAACGAGCAACATCTTTTAGGAGCAGCTATATTACCTCGTTTCCGCATATATACCACATCGTAACAATGAACATTTGCATCAATTTCTTTATTGTCCTTATAAATTATAAAGTGATAATTTCCAGTCATAAGGTCCTTCTCGCTGGGTATGGCGTTATGGTCATTTAGTACTTTGCAGGTATAATTAGATGCCGATATAAAAGTTAATTGTAAGCTATCCTGAGCTTCTTGCCCGTTCAATTGATAGGTATAATATATCCACGTTTTACCGCTTTTTACTTGGTATGGCATATAGTAGGTAAATCCATTTTCGTTCATGTCTTTAATTTGACCAACTTGGGTTTCTACCTTAATTAGTTTTTCTTTCGATTTAAAAACATGATTAAATTGAGCCTGTATTTTATTGACTACAACATCTTCTTCTAGCGGTCTCGTAAAAGAAACTTGCGCCTTGGAGGAGATCTCACAGGCAAGAAATATGAGGAAAAGTAAATACTTCATATCTATTCTATTTAACGAGAGGCGGTGTAGGTTATTATTTATTAACAGCTCTTTTTATTTACATTTTTTTCTTCGAATTTCCTCATTGGTTTTTTTTATCTTGGCTTTCTGTTCTTTCACACTCTTCCTTAGTTTAGCAAGCTCTTTCTCCAATCGTATCTTCTTGGTATTTTTGTCAATAATTTCTTGTTGATAGGCAATGAGATCTTTTTCATGGGCTATGGAAATAAGTTCTTTGCCCAGTCCTATTTTATCCTTTTTTAGTTTTTCGATTTCTGCTACCTTTCGTTTATAGGTGCTTGAAGCTCGCAGCTCCGGAGTAGTAAAGTTTTTATCAAGATAATCATTGATTCGATCAATCTCTTTGTTTTTTGATTTAATCGCATCGTTGGCAACATCTTGTTTTTTGTTCAACGCGATCACGCGATCTTGTAGTCTTTTAATTTCTGCCTTTCTGCCACCTTTCGTTATCCAAGCTTTGTATTCAGCTTCTACTTGCTTTAGTTTAGTATCTTCTTCTTTTAGAAAACTGCTATCTATGGCTCGCTGTGCTTTAAAGTGTGCACAGGCATCATAGCCTTGTCCGGGCCATTTGATGTTCATAAAGGCATCCATACTTTTATAACATTTATTGGCGCGCTTATATAATCTGCCATCTTCGGCGGTGGTGTTGATGTATTTCTGAAATTCCTTTTTATAAATGCGTGCTATTTGTCTTGGCGTTTGGGCAATATCTTTTTTGGACCAGCTACCCATTACGCTATCTTCTATCTCAACATATACTGGAGCGGAGTAATCTGGTTCCCACTTGCCATTCTCGCATATCATTTGTGGGATACACTTAGCAGAAACACCCATATAGGGTACTTCGTAATAATAGTCGGAGGCGCTCTTATTCATCTTTTGTCCTATGGCTGTGGTACCATCAGCAGCGGCACGAAGCGCTACTAAATAAAAGCTCACCACACTGGTCATATCTTCCATCTTAGCTTTACGATGCGCATCCGGATTAAACATAGCACCGACTACGGCATCATTCTTAGACCAGCCGGCCTGCTTTACGGCCGCGGATAAAAAATCTTTGTTCGCTACATCGGTGATAGATTCGACGCCGTTTTTAAGAATTCCAGCGCCTTCAATGGCGCTTATGCAAAAGTCGGTAAAAAAGGCCCAAGAGGCTGGTGCTTTAGCATCTTTTGGAAGGAAGGGTTTTTGAATAAAGAAGGGTTCTTTGGTAGGGTGTGGCAAGTAGAAGGTCGTTTTTATTGCCAGGTCTTCGAGTAGTTTGGTTTTACCTTCTTCACAATCATCTTTGGCTAGGTCTTCGCCCTTTACTTTTTCTAATCTAATAGAGTAGAATATGCGTCGTAGCTCTTTGAGTTTTTTCTCGTCAAGCTTAGTGGCATCGTATTGTATCACATAGCAATATTTTTTAGTAAAAATTCTCCACTCAGCATGAAATCTAAATTCGTTATAGTAGTTACCACTACCATCTGGTCCTTTACGTTCTTCAAAGGTTTTATACCAGACGCGACCGAGCTTGCCAGAATTGTCTTTTCTAAACTTATCTTCCATTTTAAGCTTGCGATAATTTTTCCCGTATTGATCCGCGTAGGCTTTCATACGGAGCCGCTCATTCCATTTGCCTTTGGGTAGAGTTGTTTGCCCTTGTGGTACCAGTTGAATACCGCGCAGCGATAATTGACTGGCGTTTTGGCTTGGTCTGCCTTTAGTATCCTTATGCCAGATGTAAAAAGCTCCTGGCATAATACCCGTTTTCCTAAAATTATAATCGGCCGGAATTTGTATACTGAAGGTTGCTTCTTCAATATTTATTGTTTTTTTCGTCATCTGCGCATTACTCTGAAAGGACAGCGCACAAACAATTAAGGCTGTAAGCAGGACGGTATATTTTGAGAACATGAAGTATGGTTTCTCTCAAATTTACGCAAAACAAGTTGCTATTGCAAAATACCCCAGCTTGTCAAGCCAGAATTAATGCAAACTTCAAGAGGTGCTTATTTCAAATAAATCATAGTAGGAAAATGATCGCTATAGCCATCATTCCACTTACCCCAAGAAAAACTACGCTTAGGGTATCCTTTGTATCGGCCATCTTTTTGAAAAAGAAAACTCTTATTAAAGACTTCGGCCGAATGATATTTTAAACCTTTTGTTTCTTTATCAAGTACCCAGTTGGAGCTTAATATGATCTGATCGAAAAGCCCCCAAGCATCTTGCCAGGCAATGGTCCCAATTCCTTGTTTAAAGAATTTTAACCAAGGGTTGTACATTTTCTCAGGAGTCAGTTTTTTTATTTTTCCAGTAGCCTGTAATACTTCGGTAACGGATGCGTTGATGGGGTCATCGTTTAAATCGCCCATCACAATTGATTTGATATTGGGGTTAGATTTCTTAAGTGAGTCAATCATGCGTTTACAAACTCTTGCGGCTTCTTTTCTTTTTTCTCTTGTAGCCGCTTCGCCACCTCTTCGTGAAGGCCAGTGATTCACAAATACATGTATCTCTTCACCGCGCAGTTTTCCTTTTACCCAAAGAACGTCACGCGTAGGGTAGGAGTCTCCAAGTCTGGCCAATGAAACCGTAAGGGCTTGCGCTGCTAATACTCGAAAATATTTAGGTTGATAAAGAAGTGCTACATCAATACCTCTTTTATCTGGCGATTCGAAATGAACAATTTTGTAATTTCGATCTTTCAGTTTCCTTTGTTTGGTTAGTTCTTCTAGAACAAATCGATTCTCTATTTCGGCAACACCTAGTAATGCCGGGCCGTCCGCGTTTTTCTCGACACCCATTATGGAAATTACGTCGGCTATGTTTTTTAATTTTTTTCTAAAGACTTTTTCAGTATTGGCATTTCGTCCGTTCGGCGTAAAATCATCATCGTTTTTTAAGGAGTCATCTACCGTATCAAAAAGATTCTCTAAATTATAGAAGCCAACTACAGTATAACGTTGCCCTTGAGATATATAGGCTAAAGAAATGAAGAAAATTAACAATATAAGCTTTCGCATGAGGCAAAGAAACTAAGAATATGAGTGTTTTAGGATTATCTATTTGTTATCCAATTCAGCTATTACCATAATTTTAGCTTTTATCCACAAAAGGCCTAGGTAACGATTTATTAATTTGTTCGAAGCACTAAATTTCTACCTTTGCACTCTCTTATGGTGAAATTAAAGTCTTTATCCATCCTATTCATACTGCTTTTGGGAGCTTCCAACGCTGCTTTTGCTCAAAATAACTTTATTATAGGAACGATACTTAATAAGAATACAAAAGAACCTATTGCCGAGGCAACAATATCTATACCTGAACTGCGCATCATTACTTCAACAGATGGTAATGGAAAGTTTAGTTTTGTGACACAAAAAACGGGAACTTTTGATGCCACTATTAGTACAAATGGTTTGAACGAATTCAAAGTATCCCTTTCTGTTGGTGAGGGCAGAAACACCTTAGAACCTTTTGAAATAGAAATGAAAAAAGGTGACGAGATTGATCTTTGGGTAGGTGATAATGCAGGATTAAGTATGGAAGATGCTGCTTCTGATGATGGTGTAGGTATAGCAACAGGGCAAAATGTAGCCAGTGTTTTAAGTGCATCGCGTGATCCCTTTTTAAGCGCCGCTTCTTTCGGCTGGGGTTCTTTCTTTTTTAGTATTAGAGGGCTTGAAAGTGAGCAACATGCGCAGTTTCTAAATGGGATTCCAATGAATGATTTAGAAAACGGACGGGTGTCTTATAATACATATTCCGGTTTGAATGATGTATTCAGAGGAAGAACTTTCAATCTTGGCCTACAGGCTAATGAATATGCTTATGGAGGATATGGATTAAACTCTTATATTGATGCATCTGCCAGTGCTCAAAGAGCGCAAACAAGAATATCTTACGCCAGTACGAATCGTAACTATCGTAATCGTTTAATGCTTACGCATTCGTCAGGCTTCAACAAAAAAGGTTGGGCCTACTCTTTTTCGTTATCACGAAGATGGGCGAATCAAGGTCCTATTAAAGGAACTTATTACAATGCCTATGGCTATTTTGCTGCAGTAGAGAAAAAATATAAGAGTCATGATATAAGCTTAATGGCAGTAGGAGCTCCAATAGAAAGAGGTAAGAATGGACCTACTACCGCAGAAGCTTTTGATCTGGCAGGTTCAACGTACTATAATCCTTATTGGGGATACCAGAATGGAGAAGTAAGAAACTCCAGGGTTTTTAGAAACCATATGCCTATGTTTATCTTATCCGATAAATGGCAACTCTCTGAAAAAACAAGGGTAAATGCAGCTGTGAGTTATCAGGCTGGGGAGTCTTCAACAACTACATTTGATTGGTATAATGCTGCTGATCCGAGACCTGATTATTACAGATACTTACCAAGTTGGGAAGGGATTGATCGGGAGTCTACTGAGATAGAAGATATATTAAGAAACCGGGTAATCAGCGATCCAGAAAAGTTTCTTCAAGTAGATTGGGATCGGTTATATCAAGCAAACTATTTTAACCAACGAACAGGTGATGGCCGTGCTTCGTATATACTTGGAGCTGATGTAAAGAATTCAAGAAATATAAGTAGTAACATTAATTTACAGCATTTGGTTAATGATCACATTACATTTAATACAGGGGTAATTTACCAGAACCAAGAAACTCAGAACTATAGAAGAGTGGAGGATCTTTTAGGAGCAAATTACTGGTTGAATATTAATCAGTTTGCTGAGCGTGATTTTAGAGCGAATCCAAATGTGTCTCAGCTAGATTTAAATAACCCGAGCCAAAGAAAAACGGTAGGTGATTCCTATGGTTATAACTATGATATGAATTTTAGGAATGTATCGTTCTTTACGCAAGCGGTTTTCAAATACAACCACTTCGACTTTTTTATCACACATGAGATTGGAAACAGCGTAATGCAACGTACAGGAAATTATAGATCTGGTTTATACCCGAATAATTCCTTTGGCGAATCAGAGCAGCTAAACTTTAATACCAATAGAAGCAAGGCTGGTGTGACGTACAAAATAAATGGTAGAAACTATGTTTATGCAAATGGTGCTGTAGGTACCAAGGCACCTTTCGCTGACGATATGTTTGTCTCCAACCGGACACGTAATCAGATTGTAGAAAACCCAAGAGTTGAACGTATCCGCTCGGCAGAAGTAGGTTATTTATTACGTTCCCCTAATTTCA
The DNA here is from genome assembly GCA_965230665.1 of Chitinophagaceae bacterium. Lineage (GTDB taxonomy): Bacteria > Bacteroidota > Bacteroidia > Chitinophagales > Chitinophagaceae > JAGNRR01. Next base: position 511,556 of record CBDDLM010000004.1, on the reverse strand, counting down.
AAACACGTATTACCGGATATGTTACAGAAACAAAAGACGGTGTAGATATTAAGCGTTACTTTAACGATGACGCTCGTTCTTTTGCCAATATGGTTTTACAAGGAGTGAGCAGACGTTCAACAGGTATTGAGATTGGTTCTGAGATCAAAGTGTCCCCCTCACTAAGCCTCAATTTGGCAGCCAACCTAGGACAGGCATTCTATACAAGTCGTGTGCGCATTAGTGAGTATATCGATAACGATACACTACAGCAGGTAAGTACTAATTTGGTTCCAGAATATGACACTGCTTATATTGCTAATTTTCATATTCCTAAAGGGCCTCAAACAGCCTTTCAAGCTAATTTATTCTATCGTTCGCCCAAGTATTGGTTTGGTTCGGTTACGTTGAATTATATGGCAGGTAAGTGGTTAGATATCGCACCAACTGCAAGAACGGTTGAAGGAACAGGTACGATTAATAGAAATAGTCAGGCCTATGCTGACTTGGTTGGTCAGGAACGTGTTGAGCCTTATTTCACGTTAGGAGCCTTTGCAGGAAAATCATTCAAACTGAATAAATATTTTGACAAAGCGACGAATGGCATGTACCTTTTTGTAAATTTAGGGTTGAATAATATCTTAAATAAAAGAGATATTGTACTTTATGGGTTTGAAAATTTACGTCAAGGAACGGTGCAACAAGAGCGCCTTAGAGCATTTGATAATCGTTTTGCCCATTCCCTAGGGTTTCAATATTACTTAAACATAGCATTTACTTTTTAATATATAACAATGAGAAACATTCAAGCAGTATTATTAATTACCGTAACCTTACTAATTGGGTTTACGGCTTGTGTAAAGAAGGATTTTGACGAACCACCTTATTCTGGTGATGTAGATCCTAATATCCCCGTAAATACGACCATTAAAGAGTTGAAAGCACGTTATGACTTAAATGCTTTTGATAGAAAGCCCACGAGTATAGGAGAAAACCTTACCATTTATGGTATCGTAACAGCAAATGATAAGTCTGGTAATTTTTATAAGCAGCTTATGATTCAGGATAGCACTGGAGCTATCGCTGTGAACATTAATAGAACTGGATTGTATGGAGATTTTCCGGTTGGAAGAAAAGTTTATATTAAGTGTCAAGGGCTTTCATTAGGAGACTATGGTAAGTTTATTCAATTGGGTTATGGTCTTGATGCCAATGGGAACTTAGGAGATATTCCTTCAATTCTGATGGATGACTTCATTGTACAAGCATCATTCCCTCATGTTGTAGAACCTAAAGTTGTTACGGTAAGTGATGTTGATACAGTTGAAAATAGTACCTCAGATAATGTTGATTTGGTTGGAATGCTTATTCAATTTGAACGCGTGCAGTTCATTAGTAGTGAGTTAGGAAATACCTATGCTGAATCTCCTAATTCTGGTTCTGGAACAAATCGTACCCTGAAGTCTTGTGATGATGCCACGATTTTATTGCGTACAAGTAATTATAGCCAATTTCAGTCTGCAGTATTACCACAAGGATCTGGTAAGCTAACGGGAATTTACTCAAGATTTAACGATGATGCTCAAGTACTGGTAAGAGATACAAAGGATGCGCAGTTTACCCAAGATCGTTGTCCTTTTGGTACGGCAAGTGATACCTTAATAAGAATAGGAGAATTAAGAAATATGTTCACAGGGTTACCGCAGCTTATTCAAAATAGAAGAATCAGAGGTGTGGTCATAAGCGATGGTGATGACACATTTGGTAATAATATTACTTCTAAGAATATGGTATTGCAAGACGGAGACAGAGGAATTGTTTTACGCTTTGCCTCTTCTGCGGATAACTCTTGGGAAATGGGAGACAGTTTAGAGGTCGTTATAAGCGGTCATACTTTAAGTGAGTTCGGAAGATTACTTCAAGTTGGTGATCAATTAAAAGCTTCTGATGTACAAAAGCTTGGTCAAGGAACTGTTGTACCTAGAGTTGCTACTATCCAAGAGATAATTACAAACTTTGAGGCTTGGGAAAGTACTTTAGTTACCATTCAAAATGCAACATTAGTTTCTTCTTCTAGTGGTACGTATAGAGGTACCGTGCTTTTAAATGATAATAGTACAGCATCAGATTTTCCAATGTTTACTCAGTCCTATGCGAAGTTTTCTAATACACCTATTACAACAGGTCAGGTGAAAAATATTACTGGATTCTTATATAGTATAACAAGTACAGATCGAATTTCTATTCGCCGTTTGACAGATGTAACTCCTTAATTCTTTAAAACAACAACCTAATAATTTAAACTAAAAACACTTATCATGAAAAAACTTAAACTTCTTTCACTTTTTCTTGCGCTGAGCACATTGGCATGGGCGCAAACTCCTGTAAATGTTACAGGAGCAACTACGGCTACCAACTTTGATGGTGGTAGTTTAGACAATGGTTCTGGTAGCCTGCTAAACACCTTTCCTGCAGGTTGGGGACTGGATGAACTTGGCTCGGGTAGTAATGCGAATGGTTTCTATCGTGCAGGTAGCGGGAGTTCTAATGCTGGTGATGCACGCAGTTTTGGGATGTCAGGATCTCAAGAAAGAGCATTTGGTGGGGTTGCTTCTGGAAGCGTACAACCCATGCTAGGTTTTGCTTTCAGAAACGGTACAGGAAGTACAATTACTTCAATGAATGTAAGCTATGTTGGAGAACAATGGCGTGCAGGAGATACAAACCCTCTTGTAGATTCTTTACTGTTTGAGTACTCATTAAATGCAACTTCTATTGGAGATGCCAATGCTACTTGGACGGCTGTGTCAGCACTAAATTTCTTATCACCAAATCCAACTGGAGGTGGTTCTTCTGGTGCTTTAGATGGCAATATGGCAGGAAATAAAACAAGTATCAATTCTATGATTACAGTAAACGTTGCTAGTGGAGATACGGTTCGTTTCCGTTGGAGAGATATTAATATTTCGGGTAGTGATGATGGTTTATCCGTTGATGATTTCTCTATGACTATTGCAACAAGTGGTGGGCCGTTACCACCATCTATGGTGAGCACAACACCTGCTGATAATGCAACAAATGTTCCTTTAAGCACTACTTCATTAACAATTACTCTAGACCAAGCTATTACTTCTCTAGGATCTGGAACTGCAAGATTGACGAATATGACTGCAATGAGCTCCGTGAATATTCCAGTAGGTAGTATAACATATTCTGGATCAACGGCTACGTTAGCGGGTGTTACTCTGATATCAAATAATGACTACTCAGTTCAAATAGACTCAGGTTTGTTCATAGCTGCTAATGGTGCTTATGCTGGGATTAAGGATAGTACGACTTGGAATTTTAAGGCAGAGAACACAACACCACCTCCTGCAATTACAAGCTTGAATGAAACATTCACTGGTTGCCAAGATCCAAATTTTGGGGTATTCAAAGCACATTCTGAGGTAGGGAATCAAAATTGGAGATGTACTACATTTGGTCATAACGATTCAAACGCCGTAAGAATGAATGGTTTCTCTGGTGGACCACGAGATAATGAAGATTGGTTAGTATCACCCCCTCTTGATTTTAGTGCAATGACTTCTCCACATTTACATTTTTGGAGCAAACTTCGTTTTCCTGCCGCAACTGCCAAAGAGTTGATGGTTTCTACAAACTATACGGGGCTAGGAAATCCAACTGCTGCTACGTGGAATGCTGTTCAAGTGAGCAACTGGTCTAGTTTAGATACTATTTGGAGAGAGTTTAGAAATACTGATCTTACACAGTATAAGTCAGCAAATTTTCATATAGCATTTAAATATACTTCGGATACCTTAAACGCTGATGAGTGGTCTTTGGATGACCTTCTTGTAACTGACGGTCCATTAAGTATAGGAACATTTGTAGCAAGTGACTTAAGCGTATTGGTTCTAGGAGATGTTGCTACGGATTTAAATGTACAAACCAATTCTGCGAAAGCAAGAAACCTAAGCTATGCTATCCTAGATATGACGGGTAGAGCTGTAGAAAGAGGAGCTCTTAATATTGAAACTGGCAAGCAATTACATCGCTTTGATATTTCTGCTTTGAACAGCGGAATGTACTTCCTTAAGGTAAATAACGAACAGGCTAAAACGACTGTTAAGTTTACAATTAAGTAAGGACCCTATAAACTGAATAAGCCGTCTTCTACTTAGTAGGAGACGGCTTTTTTGTATATTTTTACGACCTCGATTTGTTACAACGTTTCTTAAATTGGCGAACCTTTTTTGTTTTAGTGGCTATAGTCATTGCTGTTTACTCAATGTACTATGCTAATGATCTATCAAAAAAACTGGCAGCCGAGGAGGTTAAGAAAGTAGAAGTCGTAGCAAAATCATTAGAAACATTAGCCCGTTCTGAAGATGAATTAGCCAATACTTTATCCTCTGTTGTTCTTATTAAGAATACCACTGTTCCTATAATAATAACTAATAGTGATAAGAAAATTATTGAAGAGGTCAACCATAAGGAACTTGATGAAAAAATGGATGCCAAAGTCAAGAATGATTTTTTGCTCGAACAGCTCAAAAAATATGAGGCTAAGAATAATAGTATTCCAATCTATATTGATTCAACTACAACGCAATACGTATTTTATGGAGAGTCTGCGCTAACAAAAAATCTAAGGTTGTTTCCTTATGGGGTATTAGGGGTTATGTTCTTATTTGTCATTTTACTCTTCTACTTTTTGAACAATAGTAATAAGTATATTCAGGACAAGGTTTGGGTTGGCATGAGTAAGGAAACAGCCCATCAATTGGGAACTCCATTAACCTCCTTGTTAGGCTGGTTGCAATTACTTAGAGATAAGGGAGGTTACGAAGATATAACCATCGAGATGGAAAATGATGTCGCACGCTTACAGACAATTGCTGATCGGTTTTCCAAAATTGGTAGTCAACCAACATTACAGGTTGAAAACATAGAAGAGGTGCTTTCGAATATAGTGAACTACATGAAGATGCGTGCACCTAAGAAGGTTGTGGTACAATTGTTTAAAAATTATGAGAGTCAGGCTCCTATTGAAATGAGTAAGCCATTGTTTGAGTGGGTTATAGAAAATCTAATTCGAAATGCAATAGATTCGCTACAGGGGCAGGGTGAAATTACTCTTCGTCTTTCGGAAAGCGCCAGTCGCATAACGATTGACGTAACGGATACAGGAAAGGGAATTCCTAAAGGAAAATGGGAGTCTGTATTTAAACCAGGGTACTCAACCAAGAAAAGAGGCTGGGGGCTTGGATTATCACTTTCACGTAGAATCATTAAAGAATATCATCGGGGAGAGATTTTTGTAAAAAATAGTGAACTTGGAAAAGGAACCACATTTAGAATTGTTCTCAATAAAATTTAACTAAATTTGCGGCTCACAACTTGCCCGGGTGGTGAAATTGGTAGACACGCTACGTTGAGGTCGTAGTGCTCTGTTTTTGGGCTTGCTAGTTCGAATCTAGTCTCGGGCACATACTTAAAACCCTAACATTTTTGTTAGGGTTTTTGTTATCACCATTGTTAATTCACATTTTACTGAATTCTTGGGATAACCTTCGATCAGAAGTGGTTGTGTTTTTTTAATTTTATAGAAACTTTTCGCCATGAAATCTAAAGTATTTCTTCTATTAACCTTTTTGGTTTCTTTTTGCCAGTTTTCATATGCTCAACGAACTGACAAAAAAGTACCTTATGGCTATGATATTCTTGTAGGTGCTAAAGTGGGTGCCAATTTTAATAAAATAAAAGGAGAAGAGTGGTTAGAAACCTATAATACAAATATGCTAGCTGGTTTGTTCCTAGCAATTAATGGTCGAAAGACTGGTATTCAAATTGAAGGACTTTGGAGTATGAACACGGCAGTGAGTGATACGACATTCGGAGGATTGTATAGTCAATACTTTAATGCCGGAAAGGATAGTATTGCTACAGGTAAGTTTACATTTCACAATTTCTCTATTCCCGTTTTATTTAACTTAAAACTAAATGAGATCCTATGGTTGCAAGCTGGTCCGCAATATACAAGCAGGATTGGTGAGCTTGACAATAATGATTTAATAGAATCTGGCCGTACTGTTTTTAGTAAAGGTGAGCTCTCTGCAGTAGCAGGAGCTTGGATCAATGTTGGTAAAGTAGGGCCACTTCCTAAATTGAATATTGGAGGGCGTTTTATTACCAGTATCAACAATATAAACGATTTAGGAAATCAGGCCAAATGGCGTAATCAAAGATTACAGTTTCATGTAGGTATTGGCTTCTAACCGATACTTGCAATTTTCCATTTCTTCAAGATTTCTTTTTCTCTATTCTTGATCTCAAGAATCGTCTGTTGGGTGATATAAATTTCTTCTGCGTTCTCCTCAGGTTTAAAATCTTTTAGCTCTTCAATATGTTCTTTATAGATACTTTTGATTTTTCTTAAATAGAAATAGTCTACTGTCTTTGCAACATCATCCATAAACGTTTCATCGCGTGAAGGGATGTCAATATGATGCTTTTCCTTCCAATTTTTACTCGGTTCGAAATCAAGATCTAATTGAATAGCTTCGATGGCGGCTTGATTAATGCTATCTTCAGGAGCATGTGTAAAGTTCTTCAGTTCAGGGAATTGTAAACTTTCTTCATACATTTTTTTATACAATGAAAACAAAGCTTGCCACTTTTCATTAATGAAGTCGTCTGCCTGTATTAGACTAAAAACGAAATCCGCCACACTATTGTTGTCGTCATACTCTCGGTTACCATATTGCATAAGAACACGTATCAAGCCTTGTTCTTGTTTATAGTCTTTTTGCGTTAATGTTAACGCAGGGTCTTGTTCGTGAGAAATTGCTGGGGCTGCTTCTTGTTCTAGTTGTTTTAACTCCTCTCGCTCATGCTCATTTTTTTTCTTACCTAGGTTTGTTCTAATTTTCTTATTGACTAAGGCAACAAGGCCAGCTTCTTCAATTTGGAGCAGCTGCGCACAGCGTCTTATATAATCTTGCTGCTTCGAAAATTCTTCAATCTTGTTGATTTTAGAGATGGTCTCGGCAATATCATTAATAAGTTGTGATTTCTTTAGATTATCTCCTTGAGCTTCTTTGAGTGAGGCTTCCAGTTTGAAAACAACAAAATCCTTTTTATTCTCTGTTACAAACGCACGGAACCCTTCGGCTCCTTTTTCCTGAATAAAAGAGTCCGGATCATGGTTTTCGGGAAGAAGAACCAATTTTACGTTAAGACCTACTTCTAGAGCAATATCCATTCCACGCAAGGCAGCCTTTACCCCCGCGGCATCTCCATCGTATAATATTGTCAGGTGTTTCGTATACCTCTTTAGGAGGTAGAGTTGCCCTTCTGTTAACGACGTTCCACTGCTGGCCACCACATTTTCTACTCCCCCCTGATGCAAGGAGATCACATCGGTATAGCCCTCTACTAAGAAGCATTCATCATTTTGCGTTATAGCCTTTTTGGATTGGTATATACCATATAACGTCTTACTCTTATGATAGAGTGGATTTTCGGGTGTATTAATATACTTTGGAGCTTTGGTATTACTTTTTAGAATTCGAGCTCCAAATCCTATTGTCTTTCCACTTTGGTTATTGATCGGAAAAATTACTCTGCCGCTGTACTTATCAAAAAGTTCCCCGTTTCGCTCGCCAATCAGTCCAGCCAAGATGAGGAGTTCTTTCTTATATCCTTTACTTATAGCAGCATTCGTGAAAGCCTGTCTATCTTCTGGTGCATATCCTAGCTGAAAGGTATCAACCGTTTGGTTAATAAAACCGCGTTCTTTAAAATAGGCAAGGCCAATCCGCTGTCCTTCTTTATCTTCCTTAAGCGTCTTATGAAAGAATGAAGCCGCAAAATCGTTTATAATGCGAAGGCTCTCTTCTTCCTTTTGTTGTTGGAGTTCTTCAGGTGTTCGTTCCTTTTCTTCAATCTCAATATTATAACGTTTGGCAAGCCACTTAATAGCTTCAGGAAAAGAGAGTTTTTCATGTTCCTGAATGAACTTTACGGCATTACCAGCCTGACCACACCCAAAGCATTTATAGATGCCCTTACTCGGAGAAACTGTAAAGGAGGGTGTCTTCTCATTATGAAAAGGACATAGCCCCAAGAGATTGGCTCCTCTCTTCTTTAACGAAACAAAATTTCCCACTACATCAACCACATCGGCTGTGTCAATCACTTGTTGTACTGTGGAACGACTGATCATTGAGTTGTAAATATAAAGTGAAGCTGCGCGAATTGTAGACTAAAAAAAGATGAATTAACAAGAACTACTTTTCAAGTTCTAGCCTAACTTTTTTGGGTAGACTCTTTACCACCATGTCATAGGAATGTTTAATCCACTCTTGAAGTTGTGCTTTAGAAATAGAGCCATCAAGGTCTATGGTATTCCAGTGTTTCTTACTCATATGATAGCCTCCACGCACGGCTGGGTATTGTTCTCTTAATTCAAGAGCATATTCTGGGTCACATTTTAGATTAATAGACTCGAATGCATCTACGTTTGTAAGTGCAAATATTTTACCACAGACTTTAAAAACAAGAACTTTTTCATCAAACGGAAAGCCTTCTGAGGTAGCCGGTAACGAAAGACAATAATCCCGATATTCTTCAATATTCACGGCGCAAAATTACGCATCTTTTCTAATTGTTAGATACTAAGGTGCTATTTCATCAATTTGTAATTCATGAATAATAATACTATCCTGTACCTGAGTTGTAAGAAAACAAGATAGACTATCATTAGGGCTACCTGGTATAAGTTGGTTGAATAGAATGGTATCCCTTTTCTTATTGCGCATGATCTCTGGAAGACGAAGCCCAGTCCAATAAGATGATCCCGAATTCGACTTAGTTTGCGTAATAAGTCTAGGTTGGTTCCATGCACCATATGAGTCTCCAAAATAACTATATATCATATGAATTTGTAGGCGAATATCTTGGTCTGAACTTATTGTGGTAATTGGATATTTTTTTTCGATTTCAGTAGGAGGTATTATGAGCGGGTTTGTTTGTGTGTAAATGTTTCTTATTTGTCTAACTTTTTTATCGAATTGGTGACTCGGAATATCAATTACAATACGGTCATGTTTATCCACTTTAAGTTTTAGAAAGACCCTTTTGTAATAGGCGTATGAGTAGTTTTCTCTTAGAAATATCCGCGTGTTGTATTGTCTCAACTGAATTAAGTGTAGTGAGATAATTCCCAACAGCAGTATACCTCCAATCCATTTTACTCGATCAAAAAAGAACTGGATAGTATATGCTAAAGGAAGAATTAGCAAACTGTAAGATTGAACAATGGGACGAAACCCAAACGTACTTCCATAGGTCCAGTCATCCCAACTGATCAAAAGGTATATATATAAAGCGGTATAAATGAGTATTGAATAAAACCAGGTCTTGTTTTTTTGATAGACAAAAATGAGTCCAACGATAAAGGCAACAGCAATGGGGGTGTAGATGAACCAACCTTTATAAAAACCCAAAAGGCAATTGTAGAAATGAGGTTCCAATAAATTAAAACTATGATCACCATAACCGTTTACAAACCATTGATTCGTACTTACTTTAAAATAGGATATTTGAAACATGGTGTAGAGTAATAAGCTCACCGCGATAAAGAAGAATGCTTGTTTAATCCTTGGAATGAAACTTTGGAATGATCTGATGTTTTTTATATCTATACCAAGAAAGAAGGGAATGAAAAGCCAAAAAACTTCTGAGTTCCTTGTAAGGACTCCTATCCCAAAACAAATCCCAGCTATCCATAGGTGCTTTTTAGTTTTCTCGAGGTGGTACCTGTATATTGCATACAAGAAGATGGATAAGTAGCCGTATAAATAAACATGGGTAATTGAAATCTCGTAGTGGGAATAATACAAGTAATTTGTTGCCAGATAAATACACAACATAGCAAGTGCAACAATTTTATCTGAGAAGAAGTACAGTAATAGTTTCCGGTTAAAATAAAACCCTAAAAAAATAAATAGAATACTGGAGCTGAGAATTGCAATCTGATATGGGGCTGAAAAACCATCCGCTTCATGGTCGGTTTGTTTGGCAATGGTATGTGCTAAACCAAAGAATGGTGTCCAGGTTAATGCCTGACCTACAGGATATACTGGATATTGAATACTATCGTTTAAAGGTCTTGTTTGATAGTCGGTATTGATTTGATATTTTTTGGCCGCAGTATGAACCTTTTGATAATCTGTAAGATCATCATAGATAAAAATTGATGGTAAATGAAGGTAATATCCATATCCATCCCAGTTAATAAGAGATTTTTTAGCCTCGACAATATCATTTAATTGAACCGTTCCCCATAACAATGAAAAAGCTGTAATACATAAGAGCGTGATGTAGGATAGCTTATTTTTCATTAGATCAAGTTCGCGTAAAATATATCGAAATCAAATCTAACCAATTTTAAACTGATGCATCAGCATGTTACATGTATATCCATAGGTTTACTGGACGCCTATTTCCGAAAGTACTTGCATGAGCTCAGCCTCCGTTTTTACCATAACCTCACGCGCCTTGCTACCAATACTAGGGCCGACAATACCCACAGCTTCTAGTTGGTCCATAATCCGTCCTGCACGATTGTATCCAAGGTTAAATCTTCGTTGTAACATACTGGTACTTCCGCTTTCAGAGGTGACCACCAATAGAGCCGCATCTTTAAAGATTTTATCAAAATTCTTTACATCCATTTGGCCTGGAGCACTATTCTCTTCATCGGCACCTATATATTCTGGGAGGTCATGCGCAGTAGGGTATCCTCTTTGGTCTCCTATAAATTCAACAACCGCTTCTACTTCAGGGGTATCAACAAAAGCACATTGTAGACGCACAAGTTCCCCACCATTAGATATCAACAAATCACCACGACCAATCAATTGATCTGCTCCACCAGTATCTAAAATTGTTCTAGAGTCAATTTTTGAAGATACTTTAAAAGCCATTCTGGCAGGGAAATTTGCTTTAATCGTACCCGTAATCACATTTACAGATGGTCTTTGTGTAGCTACGATTAAGTGAATGCCAATAGCTCGAGCCAGCTGTGCAAGACGGGCGATAGGTGTTTCAATTTCTTTACCAGCCGTCATAATGAGATCAGCAAACTCATCAATGATAAGTACAATATAAGGAAGGTATTTATGTCCCTTTTCTGGATTTAGTTTTCGTTTAATAAATTTAGCGTTGTACTCTGCTAAGTTTCTTGCGCCTGCATTTTTCAAAAGTTCATAGCGCTCATCCATTTCAATACAGAGTGCATTAACAGTATTGATCACTTTTTTAGTGTCCGTAATAATGGCCTCTTCTTCATTTGGCAGTTTAGCAAGGAAGTGTTTTTCTATATGACGATAAACAGAAAGCTCAACTTTCTTTGGATCAACTAAAACAAATTTTAGTTGCGCTGGGTGTTTTTTATAAAGAAGCGAAACGAGAAGCGCATTGATACCAACAGATTTACCTTGTCCTGTTGCCCCTGCCATCAACAAGTGAGGCATTTTAGCTAAGTCAACAATATAGTTTTCGTTGTCGATTTTTTTACCGATAGCAATTGGCAGGGCTGCATCTGTAGTCTTAAATTTATCTGAAGACAAAAGCGTGCGCATATTTACGATTTGCTTTTTCTTATTGGGAACTTCTATACCAATAGTTCCCTTGCCAGGAATAGGGGCAATAATCCGAATGCCAAGTGCTGCAAGGTTTAAGGCAATATCATCTTCAAGGTTTCTGATTTTAGAAATGCGCACTCCTTCAGCTGGAACAATTTCATACAAAGTAACAGTAGGCCCTACTGTAGCTGAGATTTTTTGAATATCAATTTTAAAGCTCTTGAGGGTTTGAATAATTTGATTCTTATTATTCTCTAGTTCGTTTTTGTCGATATTTACACCTGAGCTCTTTCGATCTTCCAATAAGTCAATCGTTGGGAATTTATAATTCCTTAAATCAAGAGAAGGGTCGTAAGGTTCATCGGAGGCTATTTGTCCTGAAGAAGAAATTTCTGCTTCTTCCTGTATAGCTTCTTGAACCTCAAGTTCTAAATCTCCATCGACTTTTTCCTTTTCTGGCGTTTCAGTTTCTAGTTCAACTTTAGAAACATTTTCATTCTCAAATGGATTTTCAACAACAGGTTCTTCGACAGATTCTTGTTGTTCTTCCTTTGTGTTTTCGAACTGTACCATATCTGGTTTGTCCTCCTTTATAGGAATTGGATTGGGCTCTAAGATCACAGGTTCTGATTTCTTTTCTTCGATTATTAGATCATCTAAGGTCTGATCTTGTGAGTCTTTATGATGCTCAGTATGACTTATTTCGTTTTGAGATCTTCGAGCCTTCAACTTATCCCACAAAGGCATACGGAGAATGGGGTTAAACCAAAAGATTATTAATGAAAGAGCTAATCCAATAAAGATTGCTAAGGTACCTCCTGAACCAAGAGCACCATTTAATAAGGATACAATCTTATTTCCAAATGCGCCACCATATCGAAAGGTAGTTAAACCAAGAACATCGGAGCTTAGGAAGTAGGAGAGCATGGGACTCAGAACAAGAATACTAACTAGTATATAGAAGGTTGTTTTTAGGTAATGTATCCATTTTTTGGGTGCAAAAAGGTTAATTGTATAGATAATTAACAGTACTATGAACAAATAGGAGGCTAGTCCAAAACCTTTATATATTATACTATGTGATGCAATGGCACCCAACCGCCCAGCAGCATTTTCCACTAAAATATGTTGATTACTTACAAAATGCCAGATACTTTTTGCACTCAGCACTTTATCCTGATCTTGTTGCCAGGTAAACAGGTAAGAAAATAGGGCTGTTACCAAAAAGAAAATAAAAAGAAGAAGTACGATCCCAACGATTTTTTTCGCGCGTCCGTCTTTAAAAGCAGAGGACTGCTGTACGGTTTTTTTCGTTGATTTTTTTTTGTTGGTTTTTTTAGCCATAAAATATTCAACAAACCTACTAAGAAGCCTTAAGAAAACGCCATTCGGAGATATGAGAGCATGTACTAAATATCCACTATACTGTGTATAATTAGGGCTTAAATCTTCTATTTGGCTATGAATGATAACTAAGAATTAAACCTTACATTTGTTTAATTCTATTGACAGAGAAAGAATAAAACATAGAAACACATTTATTTAATTAGATAATTTATATATTTATGCCAAGATTTAGAACAATGAAAACAGTAGTAAAATCATTCTTATTCTTTTTAGTGATGGGTATTGGGTACACGGGTACTGCACAGGATATCCATTTTACTCAATTTAATATGTCTCCTTTAACGCTAAATCCAGCAAATACAGGGGGGCATGATGGTTTATGGCGCGCGAATGCTATTTATCGTAATCAATGGAATAGTGTTACTGTACCTTTTGTAACCTTTGGTGCTTCTTTTGATGCTCCAATTACAAGAGCTTTAGGAGATGATAATTATTTGGCTGCTGGCGTTCAGTTTTTTAATGACCAAGCTGGAGACGGAAATTTGCAGCAAACTGCATTTTTAGCCTCTATAGCCTACCATCTTACTTTAGATGACCAGTCTAAGACTAGGCTTTCTTTAGGGATGCAAGGTGGGTATCACTCTTTAAGCGTAGACTTAGCTAATTTGTACTGGGGAGATGAATTTTTTAATGGAGGTTTCCAACCAGGTACTACAGGTGAAGTATTAGATCCAAAACATAACTATTTTACAGCGAATGTTGGCTTAAAATGGTCTCATACGCTTAGAGATAATTTATCTTATTTCTTAGGAGGTTCTGTATTTAATTTAAACCAACCTAAAATTTCATTTTTAACCAAGGCCAATAACGAAGTTGGTTTAGATATTCGCTTAGGAGGTCAAGCTGGATTAGCTTGGAGTTTAGGAGAGTCTCAACAATTGACGTTAAAGCCCGCGGTTATGTTCCAAACACAGTCTTCAGCCCAAGAGTTAGTTGCGGGTATGGAAGCACATTATGTTATAGACCCAAATGCTTTAAGAGCTTTGGCTCCTGCTGTTTTTGTTGGAGGTTATACTCGCATGGATGACAACGGTTCTGTATTAATTACTGCCGGAATGGAATGGAATGGTTTCAGAGTAGGTGTAGGTTATGACTATATGGGAAATGCTGAGAACTTAGGACGAGTATCGAATTATGGTGGTTTTGAAATAGCCTTGCAATACATTATGGCGAATGCTCTGGACAGATTTAGAAACCAAAGCTATCCATGCGCGCGTTTCTAAAAAAATAAGCTAAAAGCTTTTCGCTTTTATCAATTCAATAACTATATTTACAGCATCAACATTTCAGAGAAATGAATAAGAATCTATTGCTTTTAACACTGGTATCGCTCCTCATTTTTGGAGGAAACGTAAATGCTCAACGACTAATTAATAAAAAAGAAGATCCTGCTTCTAAACTTCCATTTAAAAAGAAGTTGAAGTATGCAGACCGTCTCTTTGACCAATGGAGTTACTATACTGCAGAGGATTATTATGTGCAGCTTTTAAAAGAACAGCCACGGAATCCTTACGTACATTATAAATTAGCGGAGTCGTATAGGATGAATCGTGACTACGGCCCGGCCGCAGAACATTACCTTATGGCCTATAATTTAGCATCTGCTATTTACGTAAAAGCGCCTTATAGAGAGGGTATTATGCGTAAAATGAATGGGGAGTATGAAGTAGCGATTGAGCGTTTTGAGGAATTTAAAAGAACCTATAGAGCTCGTGATAGAAGAAAATTATTCAAGCAAATAAACAGAGAAATTGCTGGTTGTAAAATGGCTATGAAGTCAATTTTAAATCCAGAAAGAGCTTATGTTAAAAATGCTGGTCCAAATGTGAATAGTGCATATACTGATTATGCTCCAGTACCTTTAGGTGATACAGCCCTTTTATTCGCTACAATGAAGTCCAATAAAATTTTGTATAAAGGGAAAGACAAACGTCGGGATTATTATTCAAAATTTAAGTGGGCACCGAAGGAGTTTGATCGCACAAAAGTAAAAGATAGTTTTGAAGTAGCTATGGACTTTAAAGATGATGCGGGACGATTTAAGTCCAAGTCACATCATATTGGTAATGGCTGTTGGAGCCCAGGAGGAGATCGTTTCTATTTCACTAAGTGTGTTGAACTTGATAGCATGGAAACAAAGTGTGAAATTTGGGTAGCCAAGTTCAATAGAAAGATTGGTTTGTGGGGTAAACCAAAGCGTTTACAAATAACACAAGATTTCATGAAGGATGATGAGAATCCTAAGATTTCAGTAACGAATCCTTATATGGCTTATGTAGGTAAGAAAGAAGTACTTTTCTTTTCTTCTAATCGTAAACTACAAGGTGTAGGTGGATTTGATATCTGGTATACCGTATATGATTCTACTCGTGATGAGGATAGACAATATCGTAGACCACAGAATTGTGGTAAACGTGTGAATACGACAGGTGACGAAATAACACCTTACTATGATTCCAAAGGCGGTAAGTTATACTGGTCTTCTAATGGTTTAGTAGGTGTAGGTGGTTTTGATGTTTTTTGTGCCGATGGTGGCCCGTCACGTTATTATAATGCACGAAACCTAGGATTTCCAATTAATTCACCAGCCGACGATATGTACTATATAGAGGATCAGAACGAAAAGCAAAATGGTTATGTCGTATCGAATCGTTTAGGTAGTTATTACGTGAAAAACCCAACTTGTTGTGATGACATTTGGCGTGTAATTAAGGAACCAAGTTTTTATGTTCGAGGTCGTGTAATTGATGAATCAACTAATGAATTAATTGATAAGGTTGTTGTAAAGATGTCGAATGAAACATCCGGTAAAATGCAGGACACCTTTTTCTCAAAAACGGGTAATTTCTTGATGTATACTCCAATTGGAAGTGACTATTCACTCGCTGCGGATAAAGCAGGCTATGTATCAGGTAGAACAATCGTAAACACTTCTAGTCGTTCAGTTATTGATCCTGATGATACAACAACTGTTACCATTTATATGAGTAAAGCGAGCAGCGGTTCTGAGTTCGTCGTTCAAAATGTTTATTACGATTTTGACACCGACAAATTCCATCCTGGTTCATATAAGGCTATGGACACACTTGTTTCATTCATGAAAGATAACCCTTCTATAAGTGTTGAGATTAGGTCATATACGGATAATAGAGGAGGTGACACATACAACAAAGACTTATCATTGCAGAGAGCGCAGGTTGTTTTGGATTACTTAACGAAAAAAGGCGTTGAGCGATCTAGAATGATAGCACGAGGTTTGGGAGAAAAAGATCCAATCAAACCTAATACGACTGAAGAGTTTATGCAATACAACCGTCGTACTGAGTTCCGTATCATTGGAGATGTATCGGGCAAGAGAATCATTTATGATCAAAATCGTCCTGAGTACATTGACAAGTCTGGAGATAGCGCAAGGGCAAGAGATACTGCCGTTGACGGTGAACAGTACTAACTATCAGTTATTAAATTAATTAGTAAAGAGCGACCTAAGGTTGCTCTTTTTTTATTTCTTTAAAGCAGAAATGATGAGGGAGAGCCAACCTATTATAAGTAGTACACCACCAATGGGTGTTAGAATACCTAAACCGGTTAGGCCGATAATACCATTGCTTTTCAAGACACATAAAGCGTATATAGACCCAGAAAAAAGTATAGTTCCTGAAAGGAAAAAAATAAGCACTCTCTTGCTAGCCCTATTTCCAAGATATGAGTTCAGTGTGCCTAAGAGGAGGATGGCTAATGCGTGATACATTTGATAGCGAACACCTGTTGCAAAACTACTTGTTGTGTCTGGAGTAAAGTATGCCTTTAAAGCATGCGCATTCAAAGCACCAAGAATAACTGCTGTACCAGCCAAAATACTTCCTATTACTATTATTTTCTTCATTGTGCGTCTGTTATAATTTTTTCAAAATTAGCTATTGATATTTCTTCCTCATATAATAAGTAGTTGGCCTGATTATATGCCAATATTCGTTCACTTCGTAATTTTTCCAACAAAGTAGTTAGAAGTTTCTTGTCAGCCTGTTCAAGTAATGGTCGATGGTTTCCTTTGTCATGCTCTAGGTTGTGTACAACGGTAGAAATGCTTACATCTAGAAATACAGAGGTACAACTTGTATTAACCCGTTCCATATTATTATTAAAGGCTGGTGTGCCACCACCTAAGGCTAGAATATAATTGTCTTGAATTTTGGCTTGACAAATATTGAATAAAGTTGAAGATTCGATACTTCTAAATAAAGATTCACCTCCTTCATCAAATATTTCCTTTATCGTTAGGCCCGCTTCTTGAACGATAAGTTCATCCAGATCGTAGAACGGAATGTTCAAATGTGTAGCAAGTTTTTTACCCCAAAAAGTTTTTCCACTTCCTGGCAAACCTAACAGAACTAATGGCCTATTCATGAGCGGTGAAATTACTATTTTATCAATATTCTGGCTAAATTAATCCTATAGGTTTTTGAAGTCATTCGATTTATTGTTACTTTGTTCCCCGCTGTATTATGAATAAGAATTTTACTGTATTGGTTTTTATGCTTGTTGTATCCATGTATTCTTATGCAGGTGAATTCGTCATACATAACCATCTCGGAGTTAATTGTCTAAAACATACAGTCTCTGGTAATGAAACGTTTTATAAGATAGCACAGAAGTATTTCATACGTCCGTCTACTTTGGCAGTGGTTAATAGCATAGATGATGTTGAGACGGTTCGTAAGGGCACATTGCTTTATATACCTCTTACGGAGACAAATTTTTATACAACAAAGGGGATTAATACTAAAAGTCTTTCTTTTAAACCAGTATATTATCAAATTGTCAGTGAGTCTAAACTATCAGAAGTAGCAGAAACTTTTTTCGTTAGTATAAAAAATCTTCAGGTCTGGAACAAATCAAGATTACCCATGCACCGCGGAGACAAGATCGTGGTGGGGTGGGTTAAGTTTGAAACATACGTTGATGACAACACCACTCCTTTATTCGTAAGCAAGGAAAAACGTGTATATGGAAATAAACTAGAACGAATCGAAGCTAGACAATCGAGTCGAAGAAAAGAATCTCGTTCGGTAGCCAAGGAGTTTCCAAATTATTCAGTTCCCAATGACTTGGTTCCCGATAATGAAATAGAAATTTTGAAAGAACCGTTAGTACAAGTACAAAATGAGCAGCAAAATAAGAGTGCGAGTTCGTCTATTTTGGAAAATGACCCAACTAAAAAACGGATCAATGAAGATGACAAACGTAGTCTCACAAAAGAGCAGTTTATAACGAAAGCTGAACAGAACTACTTAAGAAAGAAAGAAAAAAAAACAAAGCAGAAGAAGGAAGGTGGACTGATTACAAAGATGAGATCTTTTACAAGAAACTCTTATGCGCGCGATAAGCTAAAACAGCGAGAGAAGCAAAATATAAGAGAAGCTAAGCAAAACAAAAGAGAAGTTGTCCCATTTACAAAAACAGTCTCAACAAAAGCTCCGAACCAGACCATTGCTCAAGATAAAAAAAAGGGTGAACTAATAGACAAATCGTATGCGGTAGAACCGGTGAAAGTAGTTGAAGTGGAAAAGAGTACAAAACCGGTATATGTTGAAAATAAATTACAACGCTTGACGTTGTTAAAAAGTATGAAAGGACGTGTGTCTTTTTTTTACTCAGGGACTGCAGGCGCTAAATTTTATGTATTTACTAATTTAGCTAATAAAGGAGGAATTATCAAGCTAACAAACCTTTCCAATAATAAATACATTCTGGCCAAGGTAATTGGTCCACTTCCTGAAACGGATAGAAAACAGGGGTATATTGTTTCACTATCCGATAATTCGCGTAGGTTAATTGGTGTTAAATCAAATTTTTTTACTGCCAAGGTCAACTATTAGTTTATGAAAATATTAATCATACGTTTTTCCTCGATAGGCGATATTGTTTTAACAACACCTGTAATCAGATGTTTGCGGAAGAAATACCCTGAAAGTAAAATTCATTTTTTAGTGAAAGCTAAGTTTAGAACTGTTCTCGAAGCTAATCCTTATCTGGACAAGTTGATTTACTTTGAAGGAGATTTAAGAGATACGGTGTTAGACCTTCTAAGTGAGCAGTATGACTTTGTTTTGGATTTACAGAATAACTTTAGGTCGTTAAATATTACCTCAATGCTCAAACAAGCGTTTAATTCAAACGTGAAAACCTACCGAGTTAATAAGCTGAATTTTCGAAAATTGCTTTACACCAAGCTTAAGCTTAACCTATTGCCTGATAAAAGTATTGTTGAAAGGTATTTATATACAGCTAGAAAACTCGACGTGACTAATGATGGTCAGGGGTTAGATTACTTTATCCCAGAAAGTGAAAAGATAGAACAAAAGGATTTGCCTATGAGTCACAGCGCTGGTTATATTTCTTTTGTAATTGGAGGCACAAAAGGTACTAAGAAAATGCCTATGGATAAATGGAAAGTACTTTGTGAGCAAATAGATTATCCAATTATTTTACAAGGAGGCCCTGAGGATGTAGTGGTGGCAGAAGAACTCAAGCGTATTGACCCTATTAGAATATACAATAGCTGTGGTAAATTCACTTTAAACGAAAGTGCTGATATCATAAGATGTGCCAAAGTAGTTGTTACTCATGATACTGGATTAATGCATATTGCAGCAGCGTATCAAAGAAAGATTATTTCTATTTGGGGTAATACAACACCAAGTTTAGGAATGTTTCCTTATTATGGATACAATAATATGAAATCTAATGTTTCACCTAGTTTGATTCATATAGAAAATAATAAACTGCGTTGTCGTCCATGCAGTAAAATAGGGTATGCTAAATGCCCTAAAGAACATTTTAAGTGTATGAACAGTTTAGACGAAAAAGACATTCAGAGAAGAGTTCTTAGTCTTTTAGGCACAGTTGATTCCTAAGCCAGGTTGTGGTATACTTTTTGAACGTCTTCGTCTTCTTCTAGTTTTGCAACCAGTTCAAGAACTTCATTGCCTGGTTCTTCCTCAAGCGAAACCGTAGTTGTTGGTAAATAAACGGGTTCAGAATTAATCACTTCAATCTTTTTCTCCTCCAAAAAGTCGCTCATAGAGCCAAAATCTTGAAAATTTGTTCGTACAATGATATTACCTTCTTCATCTTCTCCAATATCCTCCATACCGTAGTCAATACCTTCGAGTTCAAATTCTTCTAGGTTGATATCTTCATTTTTTATTTTGAATTCACCGATACGATTAAATTGAAAGGCTACACTGCCGCTATTGCCCATTGAACCATTCCCTTTATTAAAAATCATTCTAACATTTGCTACTGTTCGTGTAGTATTATCGGTAGCCGTTTCAACAAGAATAGCAACGCCATGTGGGCCATAGCCTTCGTACAAAACCTCGTCATAATCGGTAGTGTCCTTGCCTAAAGCTCTTTTGATTGCTGCTTCGACACGATCTTTGGGCATATTGACGGACTTCGCATTCTGCATACAACGGCGTAAGCTTGCATTCGTATCAGGATCGGGACCACCCGCTTTAACAGCAATAACGATTTCCTTTCCTATACGCGTAAATTGTTTGGCCATTTTATCATAACGAGCAAACATTGCAGCTTTTCTTACCTCAAATATTCTTCCCATTTAGTAAAAGTAGTAAAATTCCGATTATTTGTCTGATATCCTACAATCATAAAGCGATAAAAAAGTACAGTCTTTGGACGCCACTTTTTTATTGCTTTTTATTATTAATTATTCCAAGTTGATTTAAACTCGGATTGCCATTTAGTCCATGGCATCGTTCTATTCTTTCCTTCGCCCATATACTTCAAAATCATCTCCATATCCTTTACTTTTAGGTAACCTGGAACGGGTTGTGCTTTCTTAAAATTCTCTTCAAGAAAGACTGAAGTCGGAAAACTTAAGCGACCATTCATTAACTCTATGGCCAATTCATGCGCCCTTCTTTTTTTATCATAGCTGTACACTTTTCCTTGAAACGTAATATCTTGTTTAGATTCGGCATTGAACTTTATGCAGTAGAAGTTCTCATTAAGATATTTGATTACATGTGGATTAGACAGCGTTTTCTTGTCCATAACTTTGCACCAATGACACCAAGTAGTATACATATCAATATATACTTTTTTGGGCGTTTGTTTCATGTAGGCTTGTGCTTTATCAAAACTCATCCAACTGACTTTTGCGGCAGGTGTGGGCGTAGCAGTGATATTTGTTGGAATGCTTAGACTAAGTGTAAAGCCGAATAACAATAAGCCTACAAAAACAAGTATTTTTTTCATGGTATTAAAGTATTTAGTTTGGTTCTATTTTAGAGAATTGCTAATTTAAGCAGTCATTTCCTAAATCGAATCGATATTTTTGCTAAATATGAGACGCAAAATTGTCGTGGGAGTTACAGGTGCATCAGGATCTATTTATGCTAAAGTTTTGTTAGCTAAATTAGAAACAAGTACAGATGTCGAAACAGCAGTGGTTATGAGTTCCAATGCGCAAGATGTATGGAAGTACGAATTGGATAATTCGGACTATGAGAACTTGCCTTTTAAAGTTTACGACCCTAAAGATTATTACGCACCATTTGCTAGTGGTAGTAGTACTTTTGATACACTTATTATATGTCCATGCAGTATGGGAACTATGGGACGCATTGCCTCTGGTACAAGTGATAACTTAATAACTAGAGCAGCGGATGTCATGTTAAAGGAAAGAAGAAAGTTAATTTGTGTGGCCAGAGATACACCTTATAATTTGATTCATATAAATAATATGAAATCAATTACTGAAGCTGGAGGAGTTATTTGTCCTGCCTCGCCATCATTTTATTCAAAACCTGAGACTTTTGAAGAATTGGCCTCCACAGTTGTTGATAGAGTTTTAAGTCTTGCTGATATCAAACATGACGGATACCGTTGGAGTGAGTAATTATCTTAATTTTTTTGCTAATTTTCCAACAGTTAGACCCTGAACCAGAATTGAGAAACAAACGACAAGGTAGGTAATTGTTACAAATAAATCCTTGTTTAATTCTGTTGTTAGTGATAAAGCAAGGGCAACAGATATACCACCGCGTAAGCC
This sequence comes from Chitinophagaceae bacterium, assembly GCA_965230665.1. Lineage (GTDB taxonomy): Bacteria > Bacteroidota > Bacteroidia > Chitinophagales > Chitinophagaceae > JAGNRR01. The sequence continues at coordinate 489,437 of CBDDLM010000004.1, read as the reverse complement.
TCCCCATGTTAGAAGCAATAATGTTCTATGGCCAATTCTCTCTTTGAAGCGAATAAACAAGGATGGAATAAATAGTGTTACATATCGGGAAACAAGTCCTACAGCGATGGCTATACAGCTTATTATAAGAGTAGTTGTACTAATCTCTACAAGAATCAGTTCCAAACCTATTAAGACGAACAATGTTGCATTAAGAATTTCATCAATGATTTCCCAAAACTTATCTACGTAATCCGCGGTTACATTACTCATGCCCAATGTTTTACCATGGTTACCTGTAATAAGTCCAGCAACTACCATAGCTAAAGGTCCTGAAACGTGCGTATAGTAGGCTAGGGTGTAACCGCCCATAACAACCGCTAAGGTGATCATGATTTCAACTTGATAATTATCAATACTAGAAATTAGCTTATAACCTATCCAACCAAAAGCCGCACCAAGTAACAAGCCTCCTAAAGCCTCTATTGCAAACAATTTAAGAACCGCATCAAGATGAAATTCGCCAGAGCTACTTTGTGCTACATGAAGTAAGGATAGAAAGACAACAACCGCAACGCCGTCGTTAAAAAGGGATTCACCAGCAATTTTGGTTTCTAAAGATTTAGACACACCTGCTTGTTTTAAAATACTTAGTACAGCAATAGGGTCTGTTGGCGAAACAAGAGACCCAAAGAGTAAACAATGAATATATGGGATCTCAAAACCGAATAAAGGGAAGAGGTAATAGAATAACGAACCAACCAAGATTGTATTCAAAACAACACTAAGTGTAGAAAACAAAATAATAGAAAGGCGTTCTTGTTTTAGATCTTCAAATCTGATATGAATAGCGCCTGCAAAAAGCATGAAGCTTAACATTGAATCAAGAAGAAGTTCAGAAAAATGAAATTGGCTTAACCAGTCGCGCATCTGAGCCGTCACTCCAGTATTTAGGTACCCAAGAATGATCAAGCCTATGGAGAATACCAAGGCAACTAACATAAGACCTATAGCTGCAGGCAGTTTTATGTAGCGATAGTTGATGTAAGCAAATGCTGCAACTAAAACAATTAGAATCGAAAAAAGGTGAAATAGTTCCATAGTTATTTTATGGGTTACAAAGTATGCTCCTGAAGAATTTTAGCTCCTTTTTTTAGTTCTTCAAGTTCTTCTGAGGGTAAAGAAGATAGGTCACCCTGAGTGAAGTTCCCATCTTTAATTGAAACCAAAGTACTAAGACATATTGTATCACAAGAGAGTAAAGCACTATTTTTTTTATTTAGTATTAACCCTGCCGGAATGGTCATTTCTTGCTTTAAATGAATTCCCTTAAAAATTCCAACTGCGCATTTAGCAATGGCATATTTTGTGTATTCGCCCGCTTGACGAATTTTATACGGCGCTTGTATGGCTAGTGTTGCTGCTTCTTGAACTTTTTCTTTGTTTAAGTCTTGTCCTTGGATTGAACAGAGTGAATAAGCAATAACTGCTGAGTTACCATGTTCTCCTAATAAGATACCTTTTGCTTCAGAAGGTGCAACTTTAAATTGATCAGCCAGATAGTAATCGAAACGTAATGTCTCTAGAAATGTTCCCGTACCAATTATCCTATTTTCGGGTAAACCACTGGCTTTCCAGGTATGGTATGTTATTACATCAACAGGATTGGTTATCACAATAATTCTTGGATCCTTTTGAGGTGCGTAATCTTTAAATAGATTATAGGTCATATCAATATGTCCTTGTGCTTTGTCCAACCTATTACCAATGGTGGTGGCCTGTTGGGCCGCTGCAATGAAAATGTAATCAGCTTTGTTCAGTTGATCTTCGTTCCATGAAATTGTACAGGTTTTACTATAAGATGTGGCGTGTCGGAGGTCTTCTTTTATAGCATCTATATGTTCAGCGGGGTCTTGAATATTAATGTGCATCGGAATCGCTAAGTCTATTAACTCTTTAACAATCGTTCGTCCTACATTACCTGAACCAATGATGGTGATATTTATTTTCTCATTCATAGTAAGGGGACAAATTTACTATTTAAGCTACCAATATAGGTTGGAAACAGATCCTTTTACACGAACTACAATTAAGCTCTAAACTAGAAAGTACAATGAAGAACGTTGTATTTATCCTTTCTTCTTTTTCTTACTTGATTTTGCTAAAGGGTTAAACTCAATAGCCTTAGCTATGTAGAAGGAAAGTTTAGTTTCTGTGTCTATGCCCTCAGGGCTTACATAAACATATCCCTTCATGGCTCTTCCTGTAAAATCCATTTCTCGACAGTGCTGTTTTGATAAGCATATTTCATATGAAGCTTCACCAACTCGAGCCATGAGTTCATCTTTTACAATGCCTACGCACATTTTATCGTTCACCATAAAACAAAGTCCTCCAAACATTTTTTTTTCTGTATAAAGTGTGCTTTGGTCTTTAAAGGAGTTTCTAATTCTATCTGCAAGGTGTTCGTCGTATGCCATATTATTATTTTTTTCTTAGAATGCTTCTAATTTCCTCATAGGAAGGGTTGATTGCTAGAACCTTACCTTTTTTTATCAAGAATTTTTTAGGAATCGCAGTGACATTGTACGCCTTGCACCGCGGACTTTTTCTGCCATAGGCATCATTAACATGAATAAATGGAAGCTCTAATTTCCTCACGAGATTAACCCACTTCCAATAGTCACGATCTAGACTCAATGCGAATATTTCAAAGGATTCATTTGCGAATTCCTCCTTTATTTTTTTTAGCTCCTGAACAGCTACGATGCAAGGTGGGCACCAGGCGGCCCAAAAATCTAACAAAATAATATCGGCATTCACATCAGAAAGTTTTGTCCATTTACCTAATGAATCTGGTAATCTAATCTCTGGTGCGGGATCACCTATTTTTAGCTGAGCTCGTGCCGATAGACTAAAGAATGCAAAAAATAAGAATAGAACGAGACTACGGATTCGGATTTTGGAATTTAGGGTTGTTGACAAAATCATAGTCATTTAATGTTTTAAGAAATGCAATTAAATCATCAATATCATCCGTGCTCATTCGGCCTTTAGGCTTCGTAGTCACCAAAGGAGATGCATTGGGGTGATTTTTTACACCAGTGTTATAATGTTCTATACATTCTTTAACTGTTTTGAATCGGCCATCATGCATATAAGGGGCCGTAAACATAATATTGCGTAAGCTTGGGGTTTTAAATTTACCAATATCTGCTGGATTATTTGTTATTCTAAATCTGCCAGAATCTTTGTACACTAAGTCCAAGCCATTATTACGCATTTCAAAATCAGTAAACGTACCGCCAAAACTATGGCAGTGAAAGCAATCTCCTTTCTCTTCTGATATATATACCTCTAGGCCACGCTGTTCTTGGTCCGTTAAATCATAAGTTCCTGCTTTGTATTGATCAAACTTAGAGTTTGCCGATAGAAGTGTTCGTTCAAATTGCGCAATAGCACGAACTACATACTTGGTTTCTACGCTATCACTTTCTGGGAAAGCCGCTTTAAAAAGTGTAGGATAGAGAGGATGTTTATTTAAGTCGGTAACTACCTTCTTCCAAGTATTATGCATTTCAATTACATTCACCACGGGATCAATAGCTTGGTCTTCCAAGGTGAGTGCTCCTCCATCCCAGAAAAAGTTTTTACCATAACCAACATTAAATAAAGGCATGCTATTCCGAGTGCCTTCAATGCCATCTATACCAGTACTAAAACGTTCTTCGTCATCTACGAAATAGTCCTTGGGATTATGACATGAGGCACAACTTTGTGTGCTATCAGCCGATAATATTTCATCAAAAAACAATTTGCGTCCTAACTCAATGCCTTCTGCAGTAAGCGGGTTATCCTCCGGTATGATCATTTCTGGAAGCCCAGGAGGTACATTCAGGTTGACTGGAGTATGCCCAATGACTGTTATATTATGTTTTGGATCTTTTAAACAACCTACAACCAGAACGATAGGAAAGAAAAGTATGATAATTATTTTTCGATACATCTTCTATCAAAATTAAACATTTTCTGAATGAATTCATGTTATTTTACATCTAGTGTATCTTATAAAATACATAAAAAATTCTTTATCTAAAGTTGTTAAAGCAGCAAGTAGATTTCCTTTAGTCACTTTAAGTGCTTTGTTGTCTTTTGTATTTATTGTGGTATACTTTCATTTTTTTGATCATTTTGCGGTTTCGCGTAAACAATGGATTTTCATTGCTTATGAATGCATAGTAGGGATTTCTCTTTTTCTTGGATTTGCTATGTTTAGCGAGCAATATAAATTGGACATCGGTAAGCGAATAGGGTTAGGGTTACTCGGGATCTGTATTTTGGGGTTACATTATTTTGCATTACCGAATTGGGCCATAACCATTGATACTACATATTTTTTACGATTTTTTACATTCTGGGTTATTTTTTCCTTGTTGGTTTCTTTCGTATTGTTTTATAAAGAAGATGATAAACTTGCTTTTTGGCAATTCAACCAATACATTTTCATTCAGTTCTTTTTATCATCATCTTTCAGTTTAGCGCTGTTTGTGGGTTTGGGAAGTTCTCTTTACGCTATAGAGAAGCTCTTCAGCATCCCAATTCCTAATGCCTATTATATTGATTTATTGGCGTTTTTGGGAATAGTGATTAACACCTTGTTCTTTTCGGCCTCTCTACCAAATAATTTGGATTCGTTCAAGGAACAGCAATCTTTTAAAAAGCCGCTCAGGATTTTTATTCGCTATGTATTACTTCCTGTTCTTTTGATTTACTATTCTATTTTATTGGTATATCTTGGCAAGATCGTACTGTCAGGGGTTTTGCCAAACGGAAGAGCTGCTCTGCCCATTCTAATATTCTCAGCGCTTGGAACACTTACCTTTTTCTTGGCTTATCCGTTTAGTTATGATAAAGGAAATAAAAGTATCCGTTTTTTCGTGTTGTATTTTTTTTACTTTATGCTTCCTTTAATCACACTTCTTTTTGCGGTGATTTTGACAAGAGTATTTGAGTATGGATTGACCGAATATCGTTACTTAGGATTACTGCTAGGAGTTTGGTTATTAATTATTACGCTGTACACAATTTTAAGGCGTGAGGTTAGTTTAGTTGTCTTTCCAGTTTCCTTGTTTCTTTTGTTGCTGCTAGGTTCTGTAGGACCTTGGGGGATGTATCAGCTGAGTGCGCGGTCTCAATTTATCCGATTGTGTAATATTCTAGAAACTGAAGGTTTAATAGATAAAAAGGTACTCTCAGTAGATCGTTTGCAGGAAAAGATTACGGACTCGTTGGCAAGTGAAATTGGCTCAATTAATAAGTATCTCTTCTATCGAGAAAAGATCGACTTGGTATACCCAATTTTAGCTGAGACTGAAAAGGCACATATAGATTCTATTAGAAGCAGTTCCAATAAGATTAACTCATTTAATGAGTTTTTGACTAGCACATTTAGTCTCCCTGAAAATGAACAATTACCTGATTATAGGCGATACCATTTCTATACAGATGAGACCGATCGTTTTGAGTTAAATATTGTGGACTACAGTTCGTTTAAGATCTATGATTTCGATAGTCGTTATTCGCAAAGGGATAGCAACTTTTTTATGAAAAAGGATACCCTAAGTTTTGTTCATGAAAAAGACACATTACTTTTTTCACTTTTCCCATACTTAGATTCACTTACTGCTTTTTATATTTCGCAGCCGGACTTAACCAATTTACCATTTGATGAATATGTGAATATTCGGGCAGCCCTTTCAAAACTAGTCTTTCAGTCTGTTGACAAGAAGGGGCAACTGATCTTCAAAGAGTTATTGTTTAGGCGGAATTCGGATAGTACAATCTTTCTTGAGAATGCTTCTTTTTATTTCTTTAGATAATCTTAATACGAACGAATCATTTCATTTCTAATAACAAGTACCTTTGCGTGATGAGTAAAAAGAAACCCTTAATCTTAGTAACGAACGATGATGGTATTACTTCCAAAGGGGTAGCCGCGTTAGTAACTGTAGCCAAGCGTTTTGGTAAGGTTGTTGTTGTGGCACCAGATAGTCCTCAAAGCGGCATGGGGCATGCTATAACCATTGGTAAGCCCTTGCGATTGAGAAGCGTATCCATTTTTAAAGATATTGAGGCTTATGAATGTAGTGGTACACCAGTAGATTGTGTAAAACTTGCCGTGGATAAGGTTATTGGTGGTAAGCCCGATATTTGCTTAAGTGGAATAAATCATGGTTCAAATTCTTCTATAAACGTTATTTATTCTGGTACAATGTCCGCAGCTATGGAAGCTGCCATTGAAGGAATTCCGGCCGTTGGGTTTTCTTATTTGGATTATGCTGCAGAAGCAGATTTTACTCTTGGGAAAAAGGTAGTGGCCCAAGTTTTAAAAGATATGTTTTCTGGTAAGTTACCAATGCAAGCACTTTATAACGTAAATATTCCTAGGGTTAGTCCAAAGGAATATATGGGTCTTAAAGTTTGCAGACAGGCTAATGCCAAATGGAAGGAAAATTTTGTTGAGAGGACAGATCCTCATGGCAACAAATATTTTTGGCTTACTGGTCAGTTTATAAACCGCGATCGTAAACAGGACACCGATGAGTATGCGTTAAAACACAATTACGCTTCTGTGGTGCCTGTGCAATTTGATCTAACTAATTATGAATTGTTGGATCAAATAACACTAAAGTAATTCTTCTATGACTTGTCTGAGTTGATCGTTTGCCTTGTCCCAAGAGTAATGTTCATGAACAAAGTACTGCCCCTTTTCTGCAATGGATAGTTGTTTTGCCGGTTGGTTTAATAGTTCAAGCACTGATGTTGCTAGTTGTTCTATATTTTGTACTTCAATAATTTCCTGATCGGGCGTGGCCCGTAAGGATAGGTTGGATACATGTGTTGCAATACAAGGAATCTTCATGCTCATTGCTTCAAGAAGCTTGTTCTGAAGGCCTGCTCCTGTAAACAAAGGAGCGATATAGATTTTTGTTTTTGCATAAACAGCGCGCATATCTGCGACATGGTTGATTACAAATATATTCGCATTTCCCGAGGCTAAAATAGTTTTATTGGATGTATTGCCAGCTAAGCCAATTTTTATATTGGGTCTTTTCGCTTTTAAAATCGGATAAAGTTTTTCTATAATCAAAAGAGCCGCATCCACATTCGGTTGGTAATTTAAATTGCCGCTGAATAGAATATCAAATTCTTTTTGGACATTCTGCTCTTTATATAATGTCTGGTCAACCCCATTAGGAATTACATGAATACCGCTGGTATTAAAAGGTAAACTTTCTTTATCAAACTCGGAAATAATCGTTTTGGCTAGAAAGTCCTGATTGATTCTGCGCTCATAATGGAGCATAGATTTCCATTCACGTTTATAGAATATTTTTCTTAAACCCTTTGAGTGGCGATAGGCTCGTTCATAGTTTTTAGAGAAACAGTCTTGATAATCAAATGCTACAGGCCCGTTAAATGCGCGCCCATAAACAGCTGTTCGTGAAAGCTGGCAATAAACGATATCAATTTTTTGCTCCTTAAATGATTTGGTAATACTTCGTTCAATTTTTTTTGAATAAAAATAACCAACCTGAAGAGGTTCGCTTTTTATTAAACTCCCAATAATACCTACACTTTTTTGAAAAAAATTCAAATTAAACAGTGTGACCTTTTTGCAAAGGTCGCGTACAACTGTTTGTTCATTGTAGTTAATATGTTCTTCATTTATGGCAAAGAGGTAGATGTCAAAATGCTTAGAAAGATATTTGATCTGATAAAATAAACGGAGCTTGTCACCTTTGTTGAGAGGATAAGGAAAACGAGACGCTATGACGGCGAGTCTTTTTTTAACGATCATGATTTGGGAAATCTGTTAAGAAGCTATTTAATTCTTTGTATATTTTTCTTTTGTCATAGTGCTCAAGAGCAAAAGATTGTGCGTTTTCTCCAATGGACTTAGCCGCTCCTTTATTTTGTATACACCAATCAATTTTTTCGGCAAACTCTTCAGGTGATTGCGCAATGAGAACATGTTGTTGATCTATGAGATCAAACCCTTGAATGCCCTTCTTTGTGCTAATAATAGTTTTACCCAGCATCATAGCCTCTAATACTTTTATACGAAGCCCAGCACCACTTAATAATGGAATGATCATAAGATTTTTTTCAAAACTAAAGCTAATCATGTCTTCTACTTCTCCCACGACCTCAATAGACTTGGAATTATATTTATAGAACGCATTCGGCATATTCCGTCCAGCTATATAAAGTTTTAGATTAGGCTGTGCCTCCAATACTTTTTTCCATACACGTTGGATAAACCAAGCAACTCCTTCTTGGTTAGGAAGCCAATCCATACTACCTAAATGATAAACTGAATTACTTTCAGAAATTACTTGATTTGTTTGAAATCTTGGTCGTTCAACTCCATAGGCTAGATGATATTGTTTTGTTTTGATGCCTAGTTTTTCAAGTTGACTGCCTTCGATTCTGGAGATATTCAAGAGTATATCAAATTGATTGAGCACATCGAGTTCATATTTTTTTAGTCGATCAGCAAGTAGTTTGAGATATCGTTTCTTAAAAAGGCCTTTTTCACTTTCCATTATTTGATACCAAATGATATGTTCAATGTTATGGACACGGCAAATCATTTGTGCATTAGATAGTCCTTGAGCCACACCTAAATAAGGGGCGGTGAAAACACTTTCGAACTGAATAAAGTCGAATTCTTGCTCCTTTAATTTGTTGCGTAGCGCCTGTTCGAACTCTTTATTTACGAAACGCTCTACATTGTAAGACCTTTTTGAAAAAAGATTGATAAACGCCCCCCGAACGCGAACATTTGTATTTACGGCAACGGTACCGAACGAAGCTAGTTGTTTGAATAGTAAAGGATAGTCGCTTTCGCTAAGCCAATGTTTATGGGTGTTTATGCTCAATAAGTGGACCTCATAGTTCAGCTTCTTGTACATTTCAATGCATTGATACATAGCCAATGCCCCGCCATCACGCAAGGGATAGGGCACTCTAGGTGTTATGATTAAAATGCTTTTAGACATCTTTGTATCAAAATAACGGCATAAGGAGTTGTAAAACAATTATTTTTACCTCGTGTCAAGAAAGCAAATCGTTTTTTTAGGGAGTAAGGCAATCGGGGCCTTTTGCCTCAAGCATTTATTGGAAAATAGAGATAAGTATCAGGTTGAGATTATTGCGGCGGTTACCAAGCCTAATGCTGGGTTAGACGATACAGAAACAGTAGAAAATTTGTGTACTAGATATCAAGTACCAACATTTGATTCAGTACGAGATATTCCTCAAACCAATATTATTCTAAGTGTACAGCATCACGAAATTCTAAAACAAGAAGATATTAATAAGGCAGACGAACTAGCAGTAAATTTGCATATGGCACCCTTACCAGAATATAGAGGTTGTAATCAGTTTTCATTCGCAATTATCGATGGTAGGAAGTCATTTGGTACCACATTACATAAAATAACAACAGGCATTGATGAGGGGGATATTATAGCAGAAAGACGTTTTCCTATCGCCGGTGATATTTGGGTGGAGGATTTATACGAACTTACCTTGAAAGAGAGTAAGCTATTATTTGAAGAGCAGGCCAAGGCCATTATTTCGGGTAGTTATCAAACCGTTGCACAGGAAAGTTTACTTGAAGAAAGAGGGACAAGTTATCATTTTCGTAAGGACATAAATAAACTAAAGATAATTGATGAAAATTGGCCTGCCGATAAGAAGTTGCTTCACGTCCGAGCTACATTTAAACGAGGCTTTGAACCGCCTTTTTCTATTGCGGACGGGGTAAAGAAATACTATGATAAAAAATCTTTCTTGTAGTGAAGAAGACAATAATTTGTACAGTTACTAACGATTTGAATTATGATCAACGCATGATTCGAATTTGCTCTTCTCTTGTAGATGCTGGTTACGATGTATTACTCGTGGGTCGAAAAAAGAAAGAGTCTCGACCTTTAGAAAAAAAGTCTTTTAGACAGAAGAGACTGTATTGTTTTACCCAAAAAGGAAAGTGGTTTTATGTGGAATATAATATTAGATTATTCTTTTTTCTTCTTTTTGCAAAAGTAGATTGCTTCACGGCTATTGATTTAGACACTATATTACCCAACCTATGGGCAAGTAAACTGAGAAAGAAACGAAGAGTATACGATGCACACGAACTGTTTTGTGAGATGGAGGAGATTATTTCTCGCCCTCGGATTTATAAACTTTGGAAGCGAATTGAGCAATACGCGCTTCCAAAGTTCGATAATGGGTACACAATAGGCTCTTGTTATCAAGAAGAGTTTAACCGAATGTATGGACACTCTTATGAAATAGTAAGAAACGCCACAGTATTAGACCAAGAAAATAAACCAAGTGAACAAAAAGTAAAACATATTTTTTATCAGGGAGCTGTAAATGAAGGTCGGTGTTTCGAATCTTTAATCCCAGCCATGAAAACTGTATTGGCTCAACTTATCATATGCGGAGACGGTAATTTTATGCAACAAGCTAAGGAATTGGTTATTGAGCACGGTGTAGAAGATAAGGTATTATTTAAAGGGTATATCCCACCTAACAAATTAAAGAAGTATACTCAGGAGGCCTATGTTGGTTTAACCTTATTCGAAAGGACGGGAAAAAGCAATTACCTTTCTATGGCAAACCGTTTTTTCGATTATATGCATTTTTGTGTTCCACAGATAACTGTTAAATTCCCAGAATATCAAAGAGTAAACGAGCAATATGAAATTGCTGTATTGGTGGAAAATACAGATGTTGATACTTTGGCCAATGCTATGAATACATTGTTAGAACAGGATGATTATTACAGAAGATTGAAGGCCAATTGCTTTAACGCGCGTGAAGCATATAACTGGCAGAACGAAGAGAAGAAACTAATACTATTTTATAAAAAACTTTTTGGATAAGAAACTACATATTGTCTCTTTTGATGTTCCTTGGCCAGCGAACTACGGTGGTGTTATTGACGTATTTCATAAGCTTAGAACATTGCATAAAAATGGTATTCGTATTGTATTGCACTGTTTTGAATATGGACAAAGAAAACGACAGAGTGAGATTGAATTATATTGTGAACAAGTGCATTATTATAAGCGTTTAAAAGGAATGCAAGGGGTGTCTTTACTAAGACCATACATTGTCAACTCTCGAAGAGATACGCGCCTTTTAAAGAACTTGTTACAGGACCATGCACCAATTTTGTTTGAAGGCCTACATACCTGTTATTACCTGAACCATCCTAGTCTTCGTGATCGAAAGAGGTATGTACGTACACATAATATAGAGCACGACTATTATATGGGATTAGCTCGTGTTGAACAAAAATGGTTGAAACGACTCTACTATAAGGTTGAATCAGCCCTACTCAAACGGTACGAAATTATTTTGAAAGAGGCGGACTGCCTATTCGCGATTTCTGAGCAAGACAGCGATTATTTTTCAAATATCAACACAACGAGGTTCGTACCTGCATTTCATGGAAATGATCAGATATACTCCAAGCTTGGTTCAGGAGACTATTGTTTGTTTCATGGAAACCTTGCTGTTGCTGAAAATGAAAAGGCAGTAATGCTTCTATTAGAACACGTATTTCCTCATTTGGATTTCTCAGTGATTATTGCTGGTGCAAATCCTTCAAAGGCTTTGAAGGAAGTAGTAGAAAGTTTCGACCAAGTTCAACTAGTAGCCAACCCTACAGAAGATGAAATGATGATATTGAAACGGGATGCACATATTCATGTATTATATTCTACTCAGAATACTGGTACCAAGCTCAAAGTAATCGATAGCCTTTGCCAAGGACGTTTCGTTATTGCTAATGACAATATTTTAGTCGATGATATACTAAAAAAGGCGGCTATTGAAGTAAATAGTTGGGAGGCATACATTGATGTTATTCAAGATTTATATCTTGATGTCTTTACAAATAAGGATTTAGAGCAAAGAGAACAAATCATGCGTAGTATGTTCTCTAATCAACGCAGTGTTCGAGATATGTTGGAGGTAATCTATCCTATATAACCATTGCATGGTCAAGTACTTGCCCATGCTCAGTTCGAACAACTCTTGACCGAAATTTTTGAATAATATTGTAGTCATGTGTAGCCATCATAATAGCAGAACCATAATCCTGACAAATACTATGTAAGAGGTACATGATTTCATCTGCAGTATCCGGATCTAAGTTTCCCGTAGGCTCATCCGCTAGGATAAGCTTTGGGTTATTCAGAAGAGCTCGTGCGATATCAACACGTTGCTGTTCGCCACCACTCATTTCATAAGTCATTTTTTCTTGTTGTCCCTTTAGTCCAACCTTATCCAATACAGAATGAATTTTATTATTAATCTTTTCCTTATCCGTCCAACCAGTAGATTTTAGAACAAATTCTAAGTTCCCATATACATTCCTGTCCGTCAATAATTGAAAATCTTGAAAGACGATTCCAAGATTTCTTCTTAGAAAGGGGACCGTTTTCCAGGTTAATTTAGATAGGTCATTGTCCGCCACTATCCCTTTGCCTTCTTTTAAAGGGATGTTGCCGTACAAAGTTTTGAGCAAGGAGGATTTGCCCGTTCCTGTCTTACCAATTAGGTAAACGAATTCGCCTTTGTGTATTTTAAGGTTGACATCCTTAAGTATTAAACTATCCCCTTGATAAATTTGAGCTTGTTCTAGCTCTACCACCAAATTAGTATCCATAAACAGTGACTACTTTTTGGAAATTTCTCTTGGTAAGAGCGAAATCCAATCGTTTAAAACATTTACAGCTTCTGTAATATAAGGGTCCTTTTCAATTGCCTCGTGCCAAGTTTTATTTTTTGTTTTTTCGGTAGTATCCTTAGCAACTTTGGCTGCAATAAGAGGAAGGTTTTCCAAGGTAAGTTTTTTCTTGCCTTTTTCTAACTTCTCATATTCCTTTGCAAACTTTTTAGCTTTCTCAATTTCTTTGTTATAAGCCATAAGGTTTAACGGATAACGATTGTTTTCATTGCGTTTCTTAATGCGAACCGCATTCTGCTTTATAAGTCCAAAATGTTTGTCACTTGCAATTCTTTTTTGACTTTTGTCTATCAGTTTATCAAAGTTCAAACCGTAGGAGCTGTAATCAGCACTCATGATCTGATCCCAAGGCATCGCATTGTCATCTTTGCGCTCGCCTTGATCTAACAATTCAAAAGTTGTTGGAATTTTAATATCGGGTTCTACTCCTCTTAATTGAGTTGCACCACCATTCACTCGATAGAATTTTTGAGTAGTAATCTTTAGGTTTCCTAAAGGTTTGTATTCTGCATTGCCCTTAAAATAGTCATCTAAATTCACAATACGTTGAACAGTGCCTTTCCCAAAACTTGTTGAACCTAAAATGATTGCTCTCTTATAATCCTGTAAAGCAGCAGCTAAAATCTCACTTGCCGATGCACTATTGCTATTAATTAAAATAGCCAACGGTCCATTATACAAAATGCTAGGATCTCTATCCTTCATTTCTTGTGGTCTAGAGTGTTGTGATTTTACTTGCACAACCGGGCCGTCTTCAATAAAATATCCAGCAATATCAACAACGTCACCTAATGAACCTCCACCATTATTTCTTAAGTCGATAACAATACCGTCTACTGCGGACGCCTTTAGTTTTTCAATTTCAGCTTTCATGTCTGTAGAACATCTTCTGCTATTAAAGTCATTAAAGTTTGCGTAGAAGGAAGGCAATGAGATATAACCAATTTTATTATTGTTATCCTTTATAATAACACTCTTCGCAAAAGTGGCTTCCATTTCAACTCGATCTCTTACGATAGGAATTACCTCTTCACTACCATTTAAATGTTTAACGGTAAGTTTTACTGTTGTGCCTTTTTTTCCACGAATGATTTTTACAATGTCTTCTAAGTCCCAACCGATGACCTCAACAGGATCTTCATCGCCTTGAGCAACTTTAAGGATACCATCACCTACTTTAAGTGATCCTTGCTTATAGCATGGAGAACCTGTTACGATTTGAGTGATCTCACAGATGTTATCCTCCATTTTGAGTACGGCTCCTATGCCAAAGAAAGATCCGCTCATTTCTTCATCAAAACGCTTCTTGTCTAATGGTGCTAAGTAGGTAGTATGTGGGTCATAGTTTTGGGTAATTGCATTCAAGAAAAAGGAGAACTTTTCTTTTTCAGTAATTTTATTTAAACGACGGAAGTAATATTCCATACTTTTTTTGATGGTCTTGCGTGCATCGTTTTTCAATTCTAAATCTGACTTGATATCAGCTTGCTTGATTTCCTTCTTAGCAATTTGCTCTTTTTGAGTTTCTCTTAATTCATTATATCTTGATAGTAGACGATATTCAATATTGATTTTCCAGCGATCATCCATTTGGTCAATGGAACCTACCCAATTCAATTTTTTGCCATCAAGTTCGATATTTTTGTTGGACGTGAAGTCCATTGGCATCTCAATGTGTTTCTTGAAGTATCCTTCTGCTTCTTTTTTTCTTTTGTCATATATGCTTGATACTAAATCAAAGAATTCCGAACTGCCCTTTTCTATTTGGTTATCGATTTCATGCTTATAAATTTTGAATTCGTTGATGTCTGATTGAATGAAAAAAGTTTTAGCATAATCTAGGCGTTCGATAAATTTATTATAAACAGCTTCTGAGAAAGGATCATTTATTTTTTTAGGTGCGTAATGTCCTTCTCGAAGTAAACCCGAGAGTGTAGCAAATAAAGCTTGACGTTTGTTGTCTTTGCCGTTTAGATTTGCATTGAGTTCTTCAATGTTAATGTTATCTATAGCATCTTCATATTGCGTATGATTTCTATTCGCAACAATATTGAACGAAAAGAAAAGTGCCAGTGCAGCAACGAAGGTCACGATCAAAAAATTTTTCTTAGCCATAACGATATAATTCCTTGTAAAGTTAATAGCTTTAGCGTTAACAAAGCCATAATTAATGCCAGCAAAGGCTAGAATATCACAATTTATTAAACAAAAATGCCAAGAATTAGGTTTTGATGCCCATGGCATGGCAAAAGCAGGTTTTTTATCAGAAGACGCACCACGCTTAGATAACTGGCTCAAAAAGAATCACCACGGCTCGATGAGCTATATGGAAAACCATTTTGATAAGCGTTTAGATCCAAGAAAATTGTTGAACGGTACTAAAACAGTATTAACGGTTTTTCAAAATTACTATTCCGATTATGAACAGCCTGTAGGAGGTCCTAAGATATCGAAATATGCCTATGGAAAGGACTACCACAAAGTGATCAAGAAGAAGTTAAACAATCTACTACAAGAGCTACAACAATTTGGAAATATACAAGGAAGAGCTTTTACGGATAGCGCACCTATTTTAGAACGTAGTTGGGCGCAAAAAGCAGGAATGGGATGGGTTGGTAAAAACGGAATGCTTATCAATAAGAAATTGGGTTCGTTTTACTTTATCGGAGTTTTATTACTTGATATTGAGCTAGAATACAATGAAGCGTTTCCTACGGATCATTGTGGCACTTGTACTAAATGTATTGATGCTTGTCCGACAGAGGCGATTTTACCCAATAAGGAAATTAATGGAGCTCAATGTATATCGTATTTCACGATTGAATTAAAAGACGCGCTTATCGAAACAGATAGGAGGTGGGATGATTGGATCTTTGGATGTGATATATGCCAGAATGTTTGTCCTTGGAATCGTTTTTCTACCTTACATTCCGAAGAGGCCTTTGCACCTAGAAAAGATATTCTAGAAACAACTCATAAGGAGTGGGAGGCAATGACGGAAGAGTTTTTTGTAGAATTTAGTCAGGCATCTCCCATAAAACGAGCTGGGCTCTACGGGCTGCAACGAAATCTTCGCTTTGTTAAAAATACCACTTAAGTGGTATTGATAGAATTGTATGAAACTACTTATTTTGTGAAGTTCTGAATACATAACTTAAACAAAATGAGCAAATTAACTTTTTAAATGATTACAGTATCAATAGTTGAAGATTCAGTTGAGTATAGTGAAATTCTTAAACGGAGGATTAACGCTGAAAAGGACATGAAGTGTATTTCACAGTATGCCAATACAAGTAGTGCGAAAAAGAATCTTCTTAAAGATAAGCCTGACGTTATTCTTTTAGATATAAAATTACCAGATGGTAGTGGAGTAGATATAGTAAGTTTCTTAAAGAAAAAAGGATTAGATAGCTATATCATTATGTGTACCAGTTTTGATGATGACAAGAACGTATATGAATCTTTACTTCAAGGCGCTTTAGGTTATATCTTAAAAAATGACATATCGGCTAGGGCCACAGATTCAATTAGAGATGTTATCAATGGAGGTTCACCTATGAGTTCTCAAATAGCTAGAAAGGTTGTTTCTTTTTTTAGCAGGAAACAAGAGGTTAATCCTAAAAAAGAAATTTTATCTAAGCGAGAAGATGAGTTGTTGAACCACCTTGCTAAAGGTTTGCTTTACAAAGAAGTTGCTGTTAAACTGAATATATCAATTGAAACAGTAAGAAAGCATGTTCATAATATTTATAAGAAACTACAGGTGAGTAATCGAACAGAAGCACTAAATAAATACTATAACCGCAAATAATAATATCTTTGTTTTACCTATAAAAATACCTATATGATTCCAATACCAGATGCCATCCGAAAATCCTTTATTACAAAGTTTGAAACGCAAAAACAATTAAGAGATAAGATTGATTGTGTGCCTCCAAACGCTAATATCCAAGCACTCTATATCAAAACTTCTTTTTTAAAAGAATTAATTGATGGTGTGACCTATAGTGAACTACGGATAAAATTTGTTCAAATTGACCCTGATAAATATAATCCAACGACTAATCCAGAGTTCGTTGGTAACGATAACAAGTTGTTACTTGTGTTTACTTTAGTGAATGATGCTCGGGATGCGATTTCTGATAATTACAATCTAGATGCTGGATTGGCTAATAAAAAAGTCGTAAGTGATACTATGCTAGTTGATTTTACGACTCGTTATGAGGCACCAGGTCAAACCTTAGATAAAATGAATGAAGTGCTACCCACAGACAAGGTCAATACGAAGGCCATTTTTATACCTAAGACCGAGTTAGATACCTTTATCCAGAATATTGATACGGCCGCTACGCAAGCAGGTGTTGATTTTGATCAGATACATATTGAGCTTGCGCAAGTCGATATGGATATATTAGATAGCGACAATCAGAAGATAAAAGATTGGCTTACTTCCAATGCTGCTTATATCCCTCGATTAAAAGCTAATAGACTAACTGCAATTTATTCTGGTGTGGTAGAAGCACGTGAGAAGATCGCGGATACTGCATATTATGATGTGAGTCATCTATGTCCTCCAGGAAGTGGATGTGATTAGATAAAGTATTATTTTATAAGCATTGTTTGCAGCATCGAACATTGCTTTACCTATAAAACACAATGATCTGGCTGAAAGATAGTTATCATGTATTACTCGTAATATTACTACTACTCAGTATTCGGTATTCCTTTCAATGGAATAGTCGGGTACAATATTACTTTGTGTTCTATTTGACCCTTGTAGTAGTAGCTGAGTCTCTGGGATTATATTTTGATAAATACCTTGATGTCTCGAATGCCTGGATATACAATGTTTACTTAATCTTGACCTTAATTTACTTCGCTGGTTTTTTTTATTTGACCTATCAATTAAAGGTGCTAAAACGAATTGTCGTTTTTTTGTTGACTTCCTTTTTAATCATATACTTTTTATTCGTTCCAAATAATTTTTTTAGCCTCAAAAGTGACTTTGCAATTAGAAGTACGCTTATTTTATTGATCGGCCTTATTTGGATGTGCCTTATCTATTTCTTAGATATTATTGGAGGAAGTGGAAATGTAAGATTGCGTTCTTCTTTTAATTTTTGGGTTGTGATGGGAATATTTGTTTGGAGCGTAATGGTATGGTTACGTTTTGCAGGGATGAGTTTCTTTAACGACTATGATAAGATATTTCTATTTCGTATGGCTGGTTTTGTCGATATTATTAATCTTATTACTTATTCTCTCTACTTAAAAGCATTGTTATGTTTAAAACCAACGAAGAAATAGAATTTGCCTTTATAATAGGGTTTCTTATCCTAGGCACCTTTGTGATATTTATTATTGCTTTTATTCTTTTTTACAAAAAACGTCAGAATGCTCTTTTGATAGCTAAGCAACTGAAGGAAACAGAGTTTGAGAATGTACTACTAAAAAGAGAGGTGGAAACGATTAAAGCTATACAGAAGGAAAGGGATCGTATTGGTGATGATTTACATGATGATTTGGGTTCCAGATTGTCGGCTATTCGTCTTGAATTAGAATTCTTGCACAACTCTTTTGACACGGAGGATGATAAGGTTAAGGTAGCTCATGTAGTAGACCAGTCGCGGCAACTAAGTAATATCGTGCGCGATGTTGTTTGGAGTTTGAATGCGCAATATGACACTCTTGATAGTTTTGCTAGTTACGTTAAGGAATATGCTGTTGATTTTTTATCGATGACTTCCATTGAGCTTAAAACGAATATTGATACCAATTTGCCGAACACTGAAATGAATAGTTCAATAAGACGATCTTTATTTCTAACGATCAAAGAGGCTCTTAACAATGCGGTAAAACATAGCAAGGCAGATGTAATAACTTTTGATCTTGGAATAGATACCAATGAACAGGTCTTTGTAAATATTGCTGATAACGGATGTGGGATTACTAAGGTCAACGAATTTGGTAATGGCCTACATATTATGAAAAAACGTTTAGTTGGTATAGGGGGTACCTGTTCCATTAAAAAGAATAAGCCAAGTGGTACCATAGTAAGCCTTGTTGTTAAGTTATAATGAGCTCTATGGATCAAGCTTCTGCTGAGCTATTGTAGTATCCGAAGAAGTCGTTGAGTCCTGTTTTTTGTTATCAATTTTGCAATCAAGAACCCTTCGGTATAGGCGTGTTTCATTCGCTGCTTCCCATTCCCATTCTATGATACAGCTGTCACCCAAAATTTGTTCTTTCGGGATACTGTATCCTAAAAAGCCTTTCGGGGTACTTAATAGAATGGTCTCGTAAAGAGCCGATGTATCCTTCTTAGAGAAAAATCTGAACGATACCCTTGTTTTAGCTTTGGGTTTGTTCAGACCAGATAGGAAGATCGTATTGTCTTCCTTGTCAAAGGAAGTATAGAGGTGATAACTCTTTTCTGTTTCTGCAACTATTTTAGCAGTTTCAGCTTCGGATTTGGCCTTTTCAGCTTCTATCTTAGCTAGTTCTTTCTTGTGTTTGGCTATATTCTTTTCTATCGTTCTACCTCCATTCAGGGATAGTCCAATAACTACTGCGACCACTGCGGTTACCGTTGCTATGCAAGATAGAACAAGTGCTAGGTTTAAATGAGTCGTTTTATAGTTGATCACTTTTGAATAGGCCTGCTTGATCCGGGAAATATTATTTGGCTCAAAGCGTACAGTGATTGATCGTGTGGCAAGTTGAGTTTGCCAGCGACTAATCAAAACGAAAGCATATGTGGTTGCAAAGAAGGTTAAGAACAATGGATTGGCAAAGTTTTGCTCATCATTTACAGGAAATATAGTAAGTGTAGTAGAAGAGGCCGTAAACAATATAAGTAAAGTGTTATTGTAATTCTTTATATTTTCTATTGATTTGTCCAATCGACCGCTAGCTCCTTTGACAAGTTCAAGTTCGTAATCAAGCCAGAACTGGGGAGTTAATTTAAGTTTTAAGCTCATAACAATTATGATTTTTTAATAACGTAGGTTAAGCAATGACCTAACGGACAACACAGTACCACTTCTTCAGTAGATGCATCGTTGTAGGTTTCGATTTTGGCGACACCAGGAACGTCTTTTTGGGGTATATACTTTACCCTGTGTGGGCAATCTGTACCATCCTCTAGTTTTCCTTTACATTCGAAAGTTTCCATTTTGATCTATTTACTTACAAAATTGCCAATTTGAATAGCCTAAGTCAATACCACTTTTGTAGTATATGTTTAGAATGAATTATTCGATCAAGTGTACGGTTTGGTTATACCACTTTTGTGGTAAGTGGAACAATTGTAGGGCAAAGTACTTGTTCTTTCTATTAAAGAGCTTATAAATTTGAACCAAACAAATCAATTATTTATGGAAAGAATACTGATATTCCCAGAGTATAATGTAGGGAGTAGTAATAAGGAGATTAAGTTAAAAGTACTTACAGATACAGATGCTGGGGTTGCAATTAGTGCTGCCATTGATAGTCTTAACGGAAGTGCACCAAAACAGTTGGATAATATCAAAGCAAATGCTCACGGGCAGGTTTCGCCAGCCAAAAAGATTGGCATAGCAAGCAAGCTTGAAGAGAAGTGTCTTGATGTTCATATGACCTTATATTTCGATCTTTCGAAATTTGATGACTCGGCCATTAAACAAGCATTAAAACAGACAGATATAGACATTATTCTTTCCGGAGGTGAGGATGGAGAGCATACCTATGGGCATATGAAACATGAGATTAAAAAAGGATCTGTTGTGACTATAGGTGGGAAGAAATTCCTGTTCTATACATATAATAAAACAATTTGTCTGATATGAAGAAGTTATATATAGTCCTGTTGGTTGTTCTGTCCACTTATTCGATGCAAGCTCAGAACACAGATGTTTCTAATGAAGGAACAATAGAACTCAACGAATTAGAGGTTAATAATGCTCCAAGCTTAATGCTACTGGACGAAGCTCCAACTACGATGGATCGAAAAAATGGAGGGAGTGCATTTGCATTTAGCCAGTTCAATGGGTCGAATTATGCCGCTTCTATTACACCATTTTGGTATTTTAAAAGAAGAAATAAATCTGCCATACGGTATGCTGGTGTACTCACTCGAGATAAAAAGGGAGATGAAGATGGAAGACAGTTCAGAATGAACCCTATAGCGGGCTGGAAATTAATTACATTATCTGGAGCATTTGTTACACAAAATCATCCTGAACTTGACTTGCCAGTAAGTACTTTTTCTGCTGGTGGACACTTAAATATTTTATCCATATATCCAAAGGGGACCGCGGATAACATTGTAGCTAGAAATAATGATATTGCACGAGTCTTTAGTGATAAGTATGCGGTAGTGAATAATAAATATAGCACTAAGCTTTGGACTTTTTTTCTTAAAGAATATTTTCCCGGAAAAACTATTGAGACACTCAATTTCCAAGAAAGAAAACAGATTAAAAGTAGTGTTAAGCGTGCAGTCGATAGTATTTATCATTACCATCTTCAACAGGAGATTGACGAAGCTATAGACGGTGATGTAGATACTCTTATTACTCAGGTTAATGAGCGACCTTTGTTTTCTCTGGATGGTGCAGTTGGGGTAAGTACATTTTATTTGGATAACGACTATTCTAAAAATCGTTTTGGAAAACTAGGGGCTTGGTTGACGGCGATAGGAAGCATACCATTGGGAAAGTCCATTGGACTTGATCAGAAAACAGATGGTTACATAAATTTTTATGCATTAGGGAGGTATTTGGATGATCGACAGGTAGTTAATGATATAGGTTTTTTTGAACAGCAGACTTATTTCGATTTTGGCGGTAAGGTGGAGATAGAAGTAAATAAACTATCCATCGGATATGAGTACGTTGGTAGAGAAGGACGTACTAATACTTACTCCACATTTAGATCGAATGCAGTTGTTCAGTATAAACTTACTCCAAACCTGTATCTCACAGGAGCATATGGAAAGAACTTTGGAGATGCCAAAAATTTACTTGCTTTGTTTGGATTAAATTGGAGCTTCTTGAAAGAAAAGCAAGATATATCGATTTCGGCTTCGGAATAGTGCCTTACATTAGCATGTAAGATGATTGATAATGTAAAACTATTTATCGTAATGCTTACTGGATTTTTATTTTCTTGTAATGCAACTAATGCACAGTCAATATATAAGAAAAACAAAGAAATATATTTTAACCTTGAAGAGATAGGTAAGGATATACCTTATGTCAGAGGAGGTGGAAACCAGTATAGTCCTAATGATTCGATCATCTACGATATTAAGTTTAACAAAGTGACCAAGAGATTACATGCCACTAGTTACAAAAAGAAAGCATACTATGGCAATGGTTATGCCAGTCCGATAAGCTACATAAAATATAAGGTAGCAAGAGCTCGGGTAGATACAACGTTAACCAACCAATCCAAAGATGGTAAGCGCATTTACAGTATTAATAAACATTTCAATGCTAAAATTTTAAATAGAGTTGACTATTTCAAATATAAATCGAAATAGTCCGAAATTTTTTGCATAAGATGTATCCGATCTCGTCCGCGAACATTGTGAGGATGGGCTGGATAAACAAAATAATCTACAGGTTTGTTCTTTTTTACAGCATTGCGAATAAACTTCATGCTATGTTGCCAAACCACCACATCATCCTGTGCCCCATGGATGATTAATAGATTATTTTTTAATTGGTCTGATTTGTCCCAAAGGCGTGTTTTGTCGTAACCTGATTTGTTCGAGTTTGAATCAGGTGAATCCATATAACGTTCGGTATACATGATTTCGTACATTCCCCAGTCCATTACTGGACCTCCAGCAACTCCGCATTTAAATACATCAGGATACCGTGTCATAAGTGAGGTTGTCATATAACCTCCATAGCTCCATCCGTGAACACCTAATCGTTTGGCATCAATGTAAGGAAGTGAAGTCAAAAATTCGGCACCTTTTAGTTGATCTCGCATTTCTAACTCTCCTAGTCTTCGATGCGTAGCACTTTCAAATTCAAACCCCCTGTTACTAGATCCTCTACCGTCTAAAACAAAAATAAAATAGCCTTTGGCAGCCATATAGTCACGCCATAAGTTCCCAGAATAAGGGAATGCATCTTTTACTAATTGCACATGCGGGCCATTATAAACATAGATAATGGCAGGGTATTTTAGGGTTGAGTCAAAGTCAATCGGGTAAATCAACTTACCATTCAGTACGATATTATTTTCTACTCGAAGCTTCACCAATTTTACTTTTGCCGTCTCATAGTCTGCTAAAGGATTCTTTGCAGTAAGCAATCTTTTTTGAGTTTTCGGATTGGCAACATTCACTACATCGATATTACGCGGTGTTGCGTAATTAGAGTAGGCATCAATAAGTTGCTTCCCACTACTGCTCAGTTGTGGGGAGTGCCATCCACCTTCAGTATTTATTTTTCTAATTTTATTATTACTTAGAGTAACGCCATATATATTTTTTTGCATGGCATCATCTTTTGTGGCACTAAAAATGACCTCGTCTAACTCCTTATAATAGCCCAATGTACTATTTACAATCCAGTCCCCTTTAGTGATTTGTTTGTCCAAGGCATCATTCTTATAGCGGTACATATGCATATAGCCATCACGTTGGCTCAACCATATAAATTCACCAGGGGTGTTATTGTAAAACCATAGAGGATGTTGTGGTTCTACATAACGATCATTTTCATCAGTAAAAATTGTTTTTACTTTCTGACCCGTTGTTACATTGTATTTATTGAAGTCTAAGCGTTTTTGATTTCGACTGAGTACTCCTACATAGATATGCTGTTCGTCTGGGCTCCAAGTAACAGAAGTTAGGTATTGATCCTTAGGGCCGTCAATTTGAAGATAACGTGTTGATTTATTTTTCAAATCATAAATGCCTATAGTGACCTGATGAGACGTTCCGCCTGCCATGGGGTACTTGATGTTCTTCGACGTCGCAGGGATATCTGACCAATCTATGATAGGGTAGTCATTAACCATACTTTGATCCATTCTATAAAAAGCAAGGTAGTTCGATTTCGGACTCCAAAAACTGCCACCATTAATACCAAATTCATTTCTATGAACCGCTTGTCCATAAACAATATTTTCATTCCCGTCAGTGGTTATTTGCATTGTTTCCTTAGGTGTTACAATGCTAAGGTTGTGTTTTTGAACAAAAGCGAGTTGTGGTTTGTTATGATCTTCAGATGTAATGTTTGAACCTTTAGGAAGTTCCCAAAGTTGTTCCATTTTCATTCGGTCTCCATTCTTATCCACCCAAAATGTTTTGCCATCTTTATGAAAATAAAATGAACTTGCATCAATCCATTGAATGCGCGGTAGTCTTTTAGCCTCTTGCTCTCCTTTGCTTGACAACATTGCGTTTAAATCCAATAAGTCCATAAAAACTGTTGGTTTGTGATCTGTTGGATTTGCTTGAAATAGGACATAGGTATCGTCTTTTTTTCGGGTATATGCGTATTGGTCAGAGCTGCCACAAAACTGTAGTTGTGATAAATTAGCAACTTTAAGATCTGTGTATAGGCCAATAACAGCTTGCTGCATGGTCAAGGCTTTTTTCTCCTGCTTTTGCGCTTGCGCAATAAAAGGAATAACAAGAAGGAGTACTGCGTATTTAATCTTCATAATCGAGTAATTTTTCAAAGAGGATTTCATATTCTTTTTTCTGTTCCAAGAGGGTTTCTTTAATCGTATTATATTCAGCTTCGGTAGACTTGAATTTATCCTTATCGGCGTAGACTTCAGGGCTTGCTAACTCAGTTTCCTTGCTAGACAATTGTTTTTCCAAATCTACAATAACCGATTCAATTTTACTAAACTGATTTCTCAAGCGTTTTTCTGCTTTTTGTGCTTCTTTGTCAATAGCCTGTCCTTTGGGTTGTTGCTTCTTCTTTTCTTTTTTGCGTTCCGCCATGAAGGCATTCTCGGTTTTTTGTTTTGCGGATGTAGATGCTTTTTGCTTTTCTTTGAATAAGAGCCATTCGTCATAGGTTCCTTCGAAAACTCTTATCTTTTTGTCTTCAATTTCCCATATTACGGTTGCCGTTTTTTGAATAAAAAAACGATCATGTGATACAACAACAAATGTTCCTTCATAAGCATTTAGTGCATTTACTAATGATTCTACAGAGTTGATGTCAAGGTGATTAGTAGGTTCATCCAACATGAGAAAGTTAGATTCTTGAATAATGGTTTTGGCTAAAGCAACTCGTGCTTTTTCCCCTCCGCTTAAAACCCTAATTTTCTTGAAGACATCATCTCCATTAAATAAGAAGCAGCCAAGTAATTGCCTTAGCTCTAGATCAGTTCTCTTGCTACCGCTAGTGCTAAGTTCTTTTAGAATTTCATTTTCAATGGTTAAAGCTTCTAATTGGTGCTGAGCGTAAAATGAAGTGGCAACATTATGTCCCTCAATACGTTCTCCTTGAATCGCTTCATGCCCCGAGATAATTCTAAGGAGTGTGGATTTACCCTGTCCGTTCGGTCCAATCAAGGCAATTTTATCTCCACGGTTGATGATCGCATTAGCACCTTCGAAAATAATACTTTCACCATAAGCTTTTGAAACATCTTTTAAAGTAGCAATGATCTTACCCGGTTGATGCCCCATTTCAAATTTGAAGTCAATTCGTTTGGCGTCACTATCTGGAGCCTCAACACGATCAAGTCGGTCAAGTTTTTTTACAATACTTTGAGCTTGTGTGGCTTTAGATGCCTTGGCTTTGAAGCGTTCAACAAAGCGTTCTTGTTGTTTTATATAGTCTTGTTGATTTTCATACTCTCGTCTCTGAAATTCTGCTCGAATCTCCTTTTCTTCTTCATACTTACTATAGTTGCCTGTATAATGATTTAGTGTATTCCCTGAGATTTCAACCACCTTTGTAACCATTCGGTCCAAGAAAAATCGATCATGCGAAACAATTACAATGGTGCCAGCATAAGACTGTAAGTATCGTTCAATCCATTCGATACTCGGTAGGTCTAAGTGGTTGGTAGGCTCATCTAGAAGTAAAATATCAGGTTGTTGCAAAATCATTTTACCTAATAATACACGCATGCGCCAACCGCCTGAAAATTCCTTAAAAGGGCGGTTTAGGTCTTTGGTCGAGAACCCTAAGCCTTCTAAGACCTCAGCAGATTTGTATTCCATTTCATAACCACCAGCAATTTCAAATTTTTCGAGCAGGTCAGCTTGTTGTTCAATCAACTTATCCGTGACCTCTAGCTCCATTTTGTCATTAACTTCATCGAGCTTTTGTTTTATTTTGAGGGCTTCATTATAAGCTCCCATTGCAATATTCAAAATGGTTTCTTCGACATCTTCGCTTTGAAGATTTTGATGAAAGTATCCAATTTTAAGAGCATTGGATTTATTAAGCTGACCACCATTGATAGAATATTCTCCAACAAGTATTTTCAAAAGTGTAGATTTGCCCGCCCCATTAAGCCCTATAAGACCAATACGCTCATTTGCGTATATATGCCAGGTAGCATCCTTTAAGATAGCTCTTGCTCCAAACTCAAACGTGATATTATTTAGTGAAAGTAACACGCATGCAAATGTAAATTGAAACTAGTTCTTGTAAGAGTTTTCAGACTTCGAGATAAGTGCTTGACTTATTAGTATTTTTGGAGACTTATGATATCAGACAAAGATGAAACAATTAAGGGCTCAATGGATGTGGGAATGGCCACCGATTACATGTTTCAAGAAGGAGCGACAAACCTACCCGTCGTGATTTATACGCATGGTTTTAATGGGTTTAAAGATTGGGGGAATTTTGATTTGATTGCCAAAGAATTTGCTCGGGCCGGCTTTTTCTTTCTAAAATATAACCTTTCTCACAATGGAACCAATGCAGAAAATGTTTCTGAGTTTGTCGATTTGCAAAAATATAGAGTTAATAACTACTCTAAAGAGCTATTTGATCTTCATGCAGTAATCTCGTATGTCTTATCAGCTAGCTTTAAGTATAAGCATATTATTGATAAGAATAAGATTTATCTGCTAGGCCATAGTAAGGGAGGGGCGATTTCGATTTTAGGTGGGCTTGATCCTAACATAAAGAAAATTGTCACTTGGGCAAGTATTGCACAATGCACATCTCCATGGACCAGATTTACGGAGCAACAAATGGAAACATGGAAGACAAAGGGCACGTTCTTCTACGAAAACAAAAGAACAAATCAAAAGATGCCAATTGATTATCAAATTTATGAGGACTATTTAAGACATAAGGATGATTATGATTTAGAAAAAGCAGTATCTAATACGAATAAACCTATGCTGTTTATACATGGTAAGGAAGATGCTGCAGTACCTTTTCAATCGGCGGAGCGTTTGCATAGAGCGAATACGACGAATACGCAATTGCTATTATGTGAAGGAGATCATGTTTTCGGAAGAAAACATCCTTGGGACCATGATTATCTTCCTGAACAGACTAAGTTTGTAGTAGAGGCAACAATTGATTTTTTAAAATCATAAGGACGAGTTCGAATATGAAAATAATTGCAGAAAGAAAAACAAGTAGCGTTTACGTTTTGTATGGAATATTGCTTTTAGTATGCTCGGCTTTTGTTAGACCTATTCCAGATAATGGATACGAGTCCAAACAAAGTATCGTGGAGTTTTCTTCGCTGGATGGGTTAAAAATTACAGGAGACTACTATGATGTAAAACGGTCAAAGAAATTAGTTGTTTTATGCCATCAGGCTGGTTGGAGCCGAGGCGAATATCAAGAAATAATTAAGGAGCTTGTCTTGTTGGGATACAGTTGTCTCGCCATTGATCAACGGTCTGGTGGTAAGGTTAATGGTGTTATAAATGAGACAGCAAAGAGAGCAAGAGAGGAGAAAAAACCAACAACTTATTTAGATGCGGAGCAGGATATTATTGCTGCGGTTAGATGGGGGAGTAAAAAAAAGGAGTCTATTATTTTGTGGGGGAGTTCGTATTCTTCTTCTTTGGTTTTAAAAGTGGCAGCAGAAGAAAGTTCGGTTATTAAGGTCTTAAGTTTTAGCCCTGGGGAGTATTTTGGCAATAAACTGCAGTTGAAATCTACAATAGATGAGCTTACAAAACCAGTTTTTATTACATGTGCTAAAAGTGAAATTGAACGAACGGAACCCATTTTTAATGTTATACCATCTAAGAATAAAACATTTTTTAAACCAACAACAAAAGGGAATCATGGTTCTCGGGCCTTATGGTCGAAATTTGATGATCATGAAAGCTATTGGAAAGCTGTGAAGACCTTTTTAAAAAAGAAATAAACACAGAAATATTATGTCAGAAACTAGAAGTTTAGAACCTAAGGTAGTTTGGAATCATTTTGAAGATTTAAACCTTGTGCCACGCCCTTCAAAAAAAGAAGAACGTGTAATTGCTTTTGCTAAAGAGTTTGGAGAGGGACTCGGTTTAGATACTTATGTAGATCCTACAGGTAATGTAATCATCAAAAAGCCAGCTAGTGTAGGTATGAAAGATAGAAAAACAGTGATCCTACAGGCGCATTTGGATATGGTACATCAAAAAAATGCTGATACAGATTTTGATTTTGCTACACAAGGAATTCAATCTTATATCGATGAGGATTGGGTCAAGGCAAGGGGGACAACTTTAGGAGCTGATAATGGTATGGGTGTCGCGGCTATTATGGCCCTGATGAGCTCGACAGACATTGCTCACCCTGCTTTAGAAGCTTTATTTACGATCGATGAAGAAACTGGTATGACAGGTGCATTTGAGTTGGAAAAAGGAAAGCTTGATGGCACGATATTGTTAAACTTAGATACCGAGGATGACGATGAATTTTCAATTGGGTGTGCAGGCGGAGTAGATACGAATACTACCTATAAATATAATGTCGAAGAATGTCCGCAGGACTATTCAGCCTATAAAATAACGGTGAATGGACTGAAAGGAGGACATTCAGGAGTTGATATTAATCTAGAACGAGGAAATGCTAATAAGATCATGAATCGTATGATGCTGTCTGGTAAAGAACATGATTTACGCATTGTTGAAATCAATGGAGGTAGTTTACGAAATGCAATCCCAAGAGAGTCTTTTGCAACCGTTGTAGTAAAGAGTAAAGCCTATGAAGAGACTTTTCAGTGTATGGCTGAAGTTCTAAAAGCAGAGTTCGCACTTCAGGATGACCAATTAAATATTGTTTTAGAACCATGTGATTTACCAACACATTGTGTTTCTGCGGATGAGTCGCGTAATATTTGTCTGGCTATAGCCGGATGTCATAATGGTGTGTTTTGTATGAGCTCGGCTATA
Source organism: Chitinophagaceae bacterium (assembly GCA_965230665.1). GTDB lineage: Bacteria > Bacteroidota > Bacteroidia > Chitinophagales > Chitinophagaceae > JAGNRR01. The sequence continues at coordinate 460,290 of CBDDLM010000004.1, read as the reverse complement.
GAAGGTTTAGTAGAGACATCCTCTTCATTGGCAAGAGTTATTGTTAAGGATGGAGTCTTTAGTACCCAAAGTTTACAACGTTCATCTGTAGATAGTGCTAAAGATGATGTTGCACATACAGTAGCTGCACCTTTTCATTTGATGGGGTGTGAGGTGGAGCATGGTGGCGCATATCCAGGTTGGGCACCAAATCCGAATTCTGAAATCCTTACTGTTTTAGAATCGACTTATGAAGAGCTTTTTAATGAGAAGCCTAAGGTTATGGCGATACATGCTGGTTTAGAGTGTGGGATTTTGGGAGAACGATATCCTGGTTTAGATATGATATCCTTTGGTCCTACGATTAAAAATCCGCATTCCCCCGATGAGAAAGTGAGCATTGCTTCAGTCCAGAAATTTTGGAAATTCCTTTTGGAAGTTTTAAAAAGAACGCCCAAAGCATAATTGGCATTTAACTTGAAACCGTCAGCCGTCAATATTCAACAGACTAAGAACAGCAACCGTAAAGGTTGCTGTTCCGACTCTTAATCTAGCAAGAAATACGACGAACTCACTAAATTATCAAACTACTATTGTCCCTGCCCGAGAGAAAAAGAAATTTTTCCTTCAAAGGCATATAAGTTTTCTGTCTTGATAACATCAATTTTTTCTAGAATTGCACGTTGTAATAGTTGTATTATCTGTTCGTTCTTAATATTCGTACCATCTTGAGTGATATATCTACAACGCCAGTGGTCTGTAAAGAATGTTTCGTCAAAACCATTTGGCCAAACTTTTACTCCTCGGTTTGTGATCATTTGAAGTTGTACGTTTTCGAGATTGATTTTCTTAAGGATCTCTCCTAACGTATCAGCCGATTCTCCCGCCCAATGAACAAATAAATCGACCCCTTTAAGTTCTTTTAAGATGGGTTCTTTTTTCGTGTATTTGGGTAAGTTCATAACAACATCTTTCGGATAGTTCGCCGCTTCAAATTGGCTGGGCTGCTCTCCAAGGTTATTGATAACGGCTTGCGCAAATTCTTGAGTGTTTACAAGTTTGGTGCTAACACCTTCCTTATAAATATCTGCCGTATGCAAACCTTCTTCAATAGTTTTGAGCCATGCATTTTGAATTTTTTCTGCAGCTTCAGATTCATTAATATGATTTAGCATCAGTATAGCTCCTTGTAACAAACCAGAAGGATTAGCAATAGCCTTGCCCGCAATGTCTGGCGCCGATCCATGAATAGCTTCAAACATTGCTACCTCTTCTCCAATATTCGAAGATCCTGCTAGCCCAACAGATCCAGCAATCTGAGCTGCAACGTCTGAGATAATATCTCCGTATAAGTTGGCTGTTACAACTACATCAAAATGCTCAGGCGTATCGGCTAGTTTAGCTGTTGCGATATCAATAATCCAATGTTCATTTTCTACCTCAGGATATTCCACCGCGATTTCATTAAAGACTTGATGAAACAATCCATCTGTTTGTTTCATGATATTGTCCTTAGAGAAACAAGTTACTTTTTTTCTACCATAAGCTTTTGCATATTCAAAAGCATATCGGATGATCTTTTCACATCCCGGACGACTAATGAGTTTTAGGCACTGTACTACTTCATCTGTCTGTTGATGTTCAATACCCGCATAAAGATCTTCTTCATTTTCTCGAACGACTACAAGGTCTAATTTGGGGTGCTTGGTATCAACGAAAGGTGGTAAACTCTTACACGGACGCACATTTGCATAAAGACCTAACGTCTTGCGCATGGTTACATTTAAACTTTTGTAACCACCTCCTTGAGGTGTTGTAATAGGAGCTTTGAGAAAAACTTTGTTCTTTCTTATACTATCCCATGCTTTAGGTGATATACCGGAGGTATTACCACTTAAATATACCTTTTCTCCAATTTCAATTTCATCGTATGCTAATTCAACACCTGATGCTTTTAAGATTGATAAAGTGGCATCCATTATTTCTGGACCGATTCCGTCTCCCTTGGCAATTGTAATTCGTTTCATTATTTTTTTGTTTACGAATACAAAGGTGGGAAATTTTATTATTAATCATAATTTATATTTTTTATTTGATATATAAACTATGTTTATACTTTAGAAATATACTCTATACAAAAAGTTTGGTAGCATACTCAACTGTCTTACATAATCTATATTTCCTTCAACATTTGAGTTGTAGAACTCATGAACTCGAGCTTTACCATTAAGGACGTTCATAATGTCTATAGAAATTTCATGTGTTGCTTTAGGGCGATTGATTTTATAGCTGCAAGATAAGTTGACCTGAAAGAGGTCATCAAGTCCATCGTTATAGGCTTTGTTAAAATCTCTATATGAGTTCGTTGTAGGGTCCACGGCTAAGGAGCCGTCAGGATTTCTGAGCAATGGGATAATTTTTTTGGCACCTGAGTGAATTAAGCGGCCGTTAAACCCAAATATTTTATTTTTCTTTTTGCCAAGCTTTACAAACTCTTTACCGAATAAAGCATTAAAGGTATAATTTCCGTTATAAGCAGTATTGCGTTCAATATTATCTAGAGCGGTATACTTGGAATTATATAAAGATGCATTGAGCATGTAATAATAGTTTTTCGAGAAGAATTTTTCTAAGGTCAATTCAACCCCGTAATTCGTACCAGTCCCTTTATTTACTAAGTCTAGGTTTGAGAAATCGCTGGTTTCGTTTATCGTTGAAAAGCTGCTGCTATCATTATTGGCTACAGGAAGATTGTAAAGACTTTGATAATAAACTTCTACTTTGGCGTTTAAATTTTTACCAATTCTTCTGTTATACCCCAGTACATAATGATCAGCTTTAAGAAGTTCTAAATTTCTATTTGGTTCTTGAAGAGTGCCATCAGGCATCTCTACTTTGGCAAAATAATTAGGAATAGCTTCCATAGTACTATGTTTTCCATACCCCGCACTGATATAGCTTTTTCGATCCAGTTGCCATTTCAATGCAATACGCGGTTCAATTGAGTTTTCGTTGTTGAGTAGAACATGAAAATGATGAAGCCCAGATACTAGGGTAACTTTGTCTGATATTCTATATTTCCAACTAGCAAAGCTTCTAATAGAATTAATACCTTCATTGAAGTCAATTAGCGTTTTTTGAGCATTTACCTCATTATCAAAGTCCGTCTCTTTTATTTTATGATTGGCACGGATGTACTTTGTACCTACCAAAACCTTATGCTGCGCGTTTAATTTAAGATTAAGTTTTGTGCCAACTCTTAAAGTACGTTGTAGTGCATTGCCATAAAAGTCATCGTATTCGGATTTTGTGGTATCTCTGATGTAAGATCTATTATCATCAACTAGTTGACCCTTTACGCTTGCTTTGCTGATAAACTTAATGCCGTTTTCAGCATAAGATAGACTCGTTTCTAAGAAGGTTTTTTGAGAGATAGGATAGAAGTGATTTATGCCAGTAGTATAGAAATTCGTTCCGAACTCTTCTGACCAATTTCGTTCAAAGTTACCATGTAAGTTATCCTTAATTTTTCGACTAATAGAATCTTTACCAGTGTCTCCGGAACTACTTACTCCCATTAATCCATAAACAGAAAAGGTTCCTAGTTTATTAGTCGGTAGGAATAGCTTAAAGGCGGCATCGCGATATTTCGGAATCCCATCGGTGTCATCAAATAAGCCTATAGCTTGTGCTGGTGCTAGCGTTGAGTAACGTACATTGGCAAGATATGAACCTCTATAACCTTTTTTGAAAGGACCTTCGGCCGTACCATCAATTCCTAGTAGGCCTAAGCCGAAGGAGTACTCTCGTTTCTTATTGTTTCCTTTACGTAATTTCATATCCATAACTCCAGATAGTACATTTCCATATTCTGCGGTAAACGCACCTGTGTAGAAATCAGACGTGGCAAGGAGGTTACTGTTTAAGGCACTAATTGCACCACCACTGCCACCTAGTTGAGCAAAATGGTTTGGACTAGGAATCTCAATACCTTCAAGGCGCCATTGTACATATTTGGGAGAGTTACCTCGGACAATAATATCATTATCATATTCAGAACCAAGGCCTGAAACACCTGCCAATGATGAAACCATTCGAGAAGGGTCTTGAAAGGAACCCGCGAAGCGTTGGGTTTCATCTACCGTAATTGAATTGCCGCTAACCAATGACATTTCATTACCTACTGCACCCTTTTTTCGGGACTTTATGACCAACTTCTTTAGTTTCTTCAGTTTTTCTTGCATACTTATGTTGAGGATTACTTCTTTCCCTGATGTTACGATAACATTCGGAACTACCTGCATTTTATATCCAATTGCAGTTAATTTTAAAGCGGTTCTACCAATAGGTATATCACGAATTATAAAATCACCGTTGACATCAGTTCGTGCTCCGTTGGTATTAGTAGAATCCAGAACGAGAATAGATGCACCAATAATAGGCAGTTTCCCATCAGCGTCTATAACAGTTCCTCTTATAGTTTGTGTCAAATTTTGAGCTTTCATTACAGAAAAGCAGCACAAAAGTGCCAGTACATAAATGGTTTTCGTCGTTTTCATGGTAGTATGACAACTCAATGATTAGAAACCCCTAGTGTAGTCATAAAAAATTGATCTATTATTTTAATAAGTTCGTAGAAACACTAAGATGGTGTACATTAGACGCTCTATCCACTGAAATGAAACCGATCTATGATGTTGCCATTATTGGTGCAGGTCCGGCTGGAACTGCGTGTGCATTAGCTATGAAAAATTCAGGGCTTGATGTCCTACTGATTGATAAGTCTTCGTTTCCCCGAGACAAGATTTGCGGAGATGCAATTCCTGGTCCTGCTTTCAAGTTGCTGAATCAAATGGACCCAAGCTGGGGCAATGCGATGCGAGAATTTTCAGATACTGCGCATGTGCAGTATTCCAAAGGATATTCTCCCAATGGAGAAACTTTTACGGTAGGTTGGGAGACTTTTTCGTACAATAGCAAGCGTGTAAATTTTGATCATTTTCTTTTTGAACTTGTTCAAAAAGATACCCAGGCCGATATTGTATTGAATAAGCAGCTCAAAAAGATTGAACAGCATGACTCTTTTGTAGATTGCCAATTTCAAGATGGAACGTTTGTGCAAGCCAAAATTGTAATAGGTTGTGATGGTGGACGGTCTCTGGTCGGTCGGACATTGGCAAACTATGATATAAAAAAAGAAGAACCATTCGTGGCTATGCGAGCATATTATCAGAACGTGAGAGATGTTCAGACTGATACGAACGAATTTCACTTTTTCAAGGAAATTATGCCAGGTTACTTCTGGATTTTTCCAGTTGATGATAATTGGGTCAATGTAGGTTTTGGCTTACTCGCGAAGACAACTGATAAGGCTGCACCAAATATGAAAAGAACACTAGATCATATTATAAATGAACATCCAAGTATAGCGCCTAGGTTTAAAGAAGCCAACTTAAAAGATCCAATAAAGGGTTGTGCCCTTCCTATTAGTACGCAGGAGCGTACGATATCTGGAGAACGGTTTATGTTATGTGGAGATGCCGCTTCGTTGATTAATCCCATAGGTGGACATGGTATAGACACTGCCATGTGGAGCGGATATTATGCTGCGCAGCAAGTATTGCAATGCTTTCAAAAAGATAATTTCTCCGCAGAGTTTATGAAAAGTTATGATCAGCGCATACATGAAAAATTTAAGAAGGGGTTTAACAAGAACTATAAAAGAGTTCAGTTTTTAATGAAGTTTCCGTTCTTAATCAACTGGATATTTAATAATGGTAAACTAATCAAGCGACTTATTAAACTTTAGTTTTAAAGAATAAGAGCGCTAGCTTAATTTGATCATAAGAGTATTTCTTATTAAAATAGTTATAGATCGGAGAGGATTTGATTGTTCCGTCTTGATATAGATTATTTTTATTCTGAACTAATTTGGCGGCCGCTACAGCGATGTCTTCCACGATTTGGTCGTCTGGTTTGAATTGAGATATATCCATTTCAGGATTGGTTTCTGCTAGTTTGAGCAAATGTCCAATAACGGTACCTCGGGTAAGTCCTCGTTGTTTAGCAATTTCTTCAAGCGTATATCCTTTGTCAACAAAATATTTCGTTTGTTGGTAGGTATTAATTTTTTTCTTTTTGGCTATTCGTTTGAGCCTATTTTTTTCTATTTCTTCTTGGTCAGTAATACCTCCGCATTTCTTTATAAAACCTTCATGTAAGGTTTCTAAAAATGCGATATCATTTTGGGTGTCCGCAGCTTCGCTTAATTCCATGAACCGATGATTAGCTTTAAAGGCAAGGTCATTTAAAACAAAGGAAAAATCATTATGACCAATGAGTTTTAAACCGTCAAGCGATTTTACACGTGAAAGCGCAACATATCCCTGCCCCGTTTCAAAACTTTTACTAAGATCTATTTCAGCTTCATCAAGTGTCATACCTTGGCTTTTATGAACGGTGATTGCCCAGGCCAGCCGAAGCGGGAATTGTTCGAAAGAGGCTATGGTCTTACCAACTTCATTTTCTATAGACCATATTTCTCTTTCAAGGTGTAAGTTTTTGCCTTCTAGCGTTTGCACCACAGGGTATTCATCCCCTTCTTCATCTTCTTTTATATCAATGATTTTACCTAGTGTTCCATTGCTGTAACCTTTTTCAAAATTGTTACGGACAAGCATTACTTTGGCGCCTATTTTGATTTGTAAGACTTCAGGAGCAAGTATGGACTTCTTAAGTGTTTCAAAAAGCGCATTGTTTCCCTTGGCATTTGCATGAAACGTAAAAAGGTCAGAAGATAACTCAAGCAGATGTTCCGTATTAATCCTATCTACATCTGCATTATGTGTATACAATTTTGTAGCAATTGTTTGCTGATTGTACATGGTTTCTTCGAGGGCGGCAATACTTTTTTTCGATAATGACCGACTTCTAATCTCATTGAGGATGTTATTAAAATCTTGATCACTTTGTCTAAACTGTTGAGTCAGATAGCATACCGTGAGTTTTGCTTCAGCCCATGCCTTAGCCATAAAACAGAACTTATCTTTATCATCTTGTTCTTCTCTACTAATAGGAGGGAGCTGAAAGAAGTCTCCGGAAAAAATGATTTGAACTCCTCCAAAAGGTTGTATGTTTTCCTTAAAGAAGATCATAATATCGTTAAGCATTTCGAGCTGTCTCTTATGGAGCATGGAAATTTCATCTAGGATCAAGACCTCCACGTTTTCCATGTTTTTCTTGATATATTGTTTCTTGCCTAAGTCTCGTAATTGTGCATTGCTGATACTATCCTTGATCCCCATTCCACTCCAAGAGTGGATCGTTTGGCCATTAATATGAGTTGCCGCAATACCTGTGGATGCTGTAATAGCAACACCCACTTTTCGTTCTTTAAGGTAGTTTATGTATTGATTCAGTACGTATGTTTTACCGGCACCTGCAGAGCCTGTGAGAAATACATTTTGGCCAGATTTAAGTATGGCAAGTGCTTTGTCCTGATTCATGTGCTAGAAAATTAAAACTAGTATTAAGTAGTCATTTCTTAGCACAATCTTAGTTTTTCTTCTTCTATAAATGCATATCTTGCAGCTGATTTATGAAAGTAGTACTATTTGCAGGCGGTTTTGGTACGCGCATTTCTGAGGAAAGTCATTTACGACCTAAGCCCATGATCGAAATAGGTGGAAAACCTATTTTGTGGCATATTATGAAGTCTTATGAAGCCTATGGTTTTAACGAGTTTATTGTGTGTTGTGGCTATAAGGGTTGGATGATTAAAGAGTATTTTGCTAATTATTTTAATCGGAGCGCGGATATTACGGTTGATTTAAGCAACAATGATATTGAAGTACATAATAACGATGCTGGCGAGACCTTTAAGGTAACACTTGTTGATACAGGGTTGCATACAATGACTGCAGGACGTCTACGTCAGGTGTTGAAGTATACCAATGACGAACCTTTTATGTTGACATACGGCGATGGGGTTTGTGATATTGATATTAATAAACTTGTAGCGTTTCATAAGTCGCATGGAAAGGTTTGTACCATGACGGCTATTCAACCTTCAAGCCGTTTTGGCGTGCTAGCTATGGATGATAATCATGTTGTTTCTTCTTTTGAAGAGAAGCCTGCGGATAGCGGTACTTGGATTAATGGAGGATTCTTTGTTGTAAACCCGGAGATTAAAAATTATTTGCATGATGATGCAAACGATATTATGTGGGAACGTCAACCTTTACATGATCTGGCTCAAGAAGGCAATTTGGTTGGTTATAAGTACAATGGCTTTTGGAAATGTATGGACACCATTCGTGATAAAGAAGAATTAGAAAAGCATTGGGCGACTAATCCACTTTGGAAAAAATGGTAGATTTTTGACATGAGGTTCTTAATACTGTTTCGATTATTTTTCTGTTTTATTGTTAGTTTTAACATGGCCTGTGGTCAACAAAAAACTAAGAAGGTAGTTCAACAACCTGTAAATCTCATAGATGCTTTGAACATTAATGAATTAATTCATGAAGATGTTAATCTTGTTCTATTAACTACAGATTGGTGTTCGGCATCAAAATTTATCCTTAAAAGTACATATACGGTACTCTGCGATAGCTTGAAAGATCAGATCAATGTAGTTGTTATTTGTGCCTCGGAGAAAGAGGGGCGTTTTAGTAAGTATTTACAGAAGATTGGGGTTTCTTGCCCATATTACCTTTTGCCTAAGAAGGGGGATAATGAATTCTTTTTAGAGCATCCTGATCGCAAGCGCATCAGGAGATTTATTAGAAGTAATTTGAAAGGTTATAAAGATCTAAAGCTCGAACAGCAATTTGGAGTACCTATAAGCCTATTCGTAAGCAAAGATTTAAGGATTATTGCCAAAGCTCCTCAAAAAATCTCGGAGGTAATTACGCAATTTAATAAACTGAATAAGAAATAAATAGTCCAGTACTAATTGACTATTGTGTATTGCTTTATGTCTCGTTCTTCAAGTATGAATTGTTTTTCAAATACCAGACCTATTTTTTTTATGATTTTAATAGAGGCGTGATTGTTTATATCTGCGATACAAACAATTCGTTTAAAACCAAAGTGGTCCAATCCTAGGTCTAGGACTTTTTGTGCCGCTTCTGTACCGTAACCTTGATGCCAGTATTTTTTTGCATAACGCCAACCTAAGTCAAGTTCGTTATTGTATTCGGCATATCCGCAGAAACCAGCAAGTTCCTTTGTTGCTTTGATCTCAACCGCAAAACGTGCCCAGCCTCTTGTTTCGATATGTGACATGCAGTTTCGGACATATTTTTCAGCCGTTTCAAAATGCTGGGGAAGGCCGTTGCCAATATATCGCATGACGTGAGGGTCAGATACTATTTTTGCATAATCTTCGATGTCCCTCTCTTGCCACGTTCTTATGTTGAGTCTGTCTGTTTCGGCTATAATCATGAAGAGAATGTAAAGGGTTTTAATTAGAAGTAATAGCTTGATTTAACACAATGCCAAAGGTTACGCTTACATTTAAGCAGTTTGTATGCCCTTTTTGTTGGATATATATTGCCTCGTTACAAAGTTTTAAAACTGATTCTGGTAGCCCATCTTTCTCACTACCCATAATGATTAGGTCATCTTGTTCAAAAACAAAGTGGTTTAAAAGTGTTGCACTATCCTTAACCAATGTTGCTACTTTTCGACCTGAGTACTCTTTTAGAAAGTCTTCAATGTCTTCTGTCACAATTATTTGAATGTGCTCTATCGCACCGGCAGTCCAGACACGAGCCATGTGGTCCATATCCGCCCTGCTTACTTTATTGTTAGGGGGATTCAGTAAATTATTTTGATCATAGATATACACTTGCTTTAATCCATAAAATTCGGCTGTGCGAATCATATTCGATAAATTAGGTCGATATTCTGGTGCGTAAAAAAGGACGTTCATAACAAAAAATGAAGGTACTGAATATTGATTATGTAAAGCATCTATTTACTTTTTCAATACCTTACTTGCCGTAATGTAGGATCTAATACAATTAGATTTTGATGCATTGTTTCTGTAAGGTCTTCATTAGGAATTGCTGATATATCGATCGCTTCGTTAAATGAAGTTATAGACTTTTTGTGTATGCACTTTATCACTTTTTTCTTCTCGTAAACTGATAGGCTAAGCCCAACCTTGTTCGGAATAGTCCGCCATCAAAGGCTGGGTTTACATAAGGGGAAAGCTCAAAAATGCATTGAATATTTCGATATGACCTAAGTGGTTTTATTCTGGCCCCAGCGTGCAGTGTGTAGCCATTAACCACATTGTTATCACTAAAGCCATTAAAAAAATTAAAGTTGGCACCAAGACCAGCATAATAATTTGCCGTAGAGGTTCTTTTGATATTTGTCATGAGTATAGGCTCTTTTGTAATATTACCCCAAAATGTATTGGTCGCAATCCTGAGATCTCCCCAAATCATATGTTCGATATTAGTGTTAAGTGCTATTTCAGATTGGAATGGGTAATAGGCAATTCCTATCTGAGCGGTGCTTTGTTTTACCGAGAGTATACTTGTTAGTAGAAGTATGGTTAAGATTCTTTTCATAGATTCAAGATTAGTTTACAGTAGGCAGGTTTTGCTTGATAGTTCACGTCAAATAATAAAGGAAAGTCGTCTCTGTTATAGAAATACGGTATCCATGAATCTTGATCGCTGACGCCCCAAATTGTGATTCCAAACTTGTATCGATCAGGAATTCTGTCATAGGTTTTGAAAATAGAAAGGTATTTTTCTGCTTGTCTGATAAGCTCTCTTTTTGGAGCATGATCCATATCCTGAGCGAGGGGATTCATAGAAATATCTAATTCCGAAATGTGCACAAGGTAGTCATTCTGCCACAAGTCATTTATAGCCTGAGATATACTTGAGTTTGTAGGAAATCCAGTAAAAATATGCATTTGCATTCCAATGCCATGGATGGGAACTCCTTTCGCCTTAAGGCGGTTTAAGTATTGTAGTATGGCAGCACGCTTTGTAGGGTTGATGGCTATCGAGTAATCATTGTAAAATAGCTTAGCCTCGGGATCAGCTTCATGAGCGTAATGAAATGCCTTTTCAATATAGTCGTTTCCAATATTTGTTTTCCAGATAGTTGTTCTTAGGGTTCCGTCATCATTGAACGCTTCATTAACGACATCCCAACTTGATACTTTACCTTTAAAATGCTGTACAATTTGTGTGATATGATCTTTAAACAGATGTTCCCAATCAGCTTTAGAACCGTTGAATTGTTCTAACCAGTAAGGAATTTGTTGATGCCAAATCAGCGTGTGGCCATGGAGTCTTTTATTGTTTGTCAGGCAGTATGCAGCAAGTTGATCAGCAGCAGACCAGTTATATACATTTCGGGACGGGTGCAACCAGTCAGGTTTCATGATATTCTCTGCTGTTACACTATTAAACTGATGAGTGGCAATTTGTTGATAAGCGGAATTCTGGTTTAGTTTGTCAAGGTCAATAACCGTACCGCAATAAAAGTCTACAAGATCTTTTAAACTATTCTCTTGATAAGCACAGCTACTTATTTCTTTCTTTTGGCAAGAACATACAAAAACAAGTTGGAGTAATAAGAGAAGTGTTATTCTTTTCATACTGTTCAAAGTCTATGAAATAAAGGCGTTAGCATAGTATTTGTGAAAATACTATATTTCAATTAGCCCAGAAAGTAAATAAACGGAAGCAAGGGGGTAAATATTGTTGAATTGCGGGACTAAAATTTAATGCTGTTTTTGTTCAATAAACGGTTCTCTGAAAGTTTAAATACTAAATTGGGTTTATTTTAAAAGAGAATCTCAAATGCCCTCCTTATCTTGCGTCTTCAATTATGTCACAAGTAAATTTCAAATACCTGACTCCTTATTTCAAAGACAAGAAAGTTTTTATTACAGGCCATACTGGTTTTAAAGGCGCTTGGCTTACTCAGGTTTTAGCACGTATGGGTGCTAAGATTTATGGCTATTCATTAGATAGCGAGCAAGATCATTTATTCGATCTTATCGATGGTGATTTTATGTGCGAGCGTTCTACTTTAGAAGATATTAATGATGTAGAATATTTAGAAGAATGTTTAGTTGATTGTGAACCTGATTTCGTGTTTCACTTGGCCGCCCAATCTTTGGTTTTAGAAAGTTATACAAACCCTTTAAAAACCTTCGAAACCAATTCTTATGGCACGGCTATTGTACTAGAAATGGTGCGTAAATTGAAGAATCCTTGTACTGTGGTTATGGTCACCACTGATAAGGTCTATGAGAATTTAGAAGAAAACAGAGCCTTTGTAGAATCTGATAAATTAGGTGGTTTTGATCCGTACTCGGCTAGTAAAGCAGCCTGTGAAATCATTATAGATTCGTATCGCAAATCGTTCTTCTCACCTGATAATTATGATGAGCATAAGAAAGCTATAGCATCTGTTCGCGCTGGTAATGTAATTGGTGGCGGTGATTATGCAGAGAATAGAATTGTACCCGATATTGTAAGAGCAATTACCCAAAACAAGGACGTGGAGCTACGCAATCCACAAGCAACACGTCCTTGGCAACATGTATTGGAACCTTTAGGTGCCTATCTTTTGTTGGCTACTAAAATGGTTGATGACCCCATTACTTATAGTCAGGCTTATAATATTGGTCCAGATAAAGATGATGTGTTGACAGTAGAACAATTAACAAAGATGGGCATCGATGTTATGGGGAAAGGTTCCTACAAGTCGAATAAAGCGGTTGGTCAAAAGCATGAAGCTAATTTTTTAGCGCTTGATAATACGAAGATAAAAGAGGCAATAGGTTGGGAACCGAAATGGACGGCAAAAGAAGCAATTAAAGTGACTTTCGGTTGGCATATGGCCAAAGGCGATGCCGACGTTAAGTGTTTATTACAAATTCAGGAATATTTCAGTGCAAAGATTGATGGAGCCCATGAGAGTTGAAAAAACAGACATTGAGGGAGTACAGTTAATTCATCAATTTAGACATGATGATGAACGTGGTGCTTTTGTAAAACCATTTCATGATACTGACTTTAAAGAAGCGGGTATTGAATTTGAGTTAAAGGAAAGCTTCTACTCTACATCAGTAAAAAATGTGATTCGGGGGATGCATTTTCATGCACCTCCATATCAGCATAGTAAAATTGTTTTTTGTACTGCGGGTTGTGTTCTAGATGTAGCGCTGGATTTACGAAAGGGTTCTTCTACTTATGGTAAGTTTACCACGGCAGAACTATGCTTTCAAAATAACCAAGCGCTTTATATTCCAGAGGGATTTGCACATGGTTTTATAAGTTTGACTCAAGAGAGTACGTTATTCTATTTTGTAGATGGCATGTATCATGCAAAGGCAGATGGCGGAGTTCGTTATGATAGTTTTGGATTAGATTGGCCTTTAACTGGACATGCGATTTTGAGCCCTAGGGATAAAGCTTTTCCTACACTTCAGGAGTTTGATTCACCTTTTTAGAAACAGCCGTGGTGCTTTTTTCGATTACACAAAAGTACTATATGATCACAGGATAAGGTTTGTATCTTTATAACTGCTTTGTTCAGGTTTAAGGAATGAGCATTTATAACCTAAAATACAACTTTATGCATTTTGATTTACACACGCACGTCAGTCTCAAAACTATGTTGGGGGGTACTAAGAATACTCAACGAAAAGACTGTTGGACAGTTCTTAAAAGTCCTTTGCTTGACCCATTGACTCAGGGGGTTATTTCATCACAAAGTAGTTTGAGGCAAATGGAGTTTGGACAAGTTTTTTTGGCGATATCTGCCATTTATAGTTTGGAGCGTCCAGTCTCAAAAAATTGGAAGATCAAACTAGGCGCTATTCTTGAAAAACATCTCAGTAGAGCCTATTTAAATAAAATTTTAAATAATACGTTATCGCCTTATCGAAATGCCTTGGATGAGATTGAGCATTTAAAAGCAGCTCAAAATGCTGGAATGAAAGTAGTTCAGCAATGGAGTCAGATAAAGGAAGGTCGAATTAATTTGGTGTTATGTGTTGAGGGAGCGCATAGTTTTCAAGACAAATATGTTGGTGATACTGAAAGTTTGAAGAGTAGTACACTTAAAAATTTGCATGCATTAAAAGAGAAGGAGAGACTACTTTATGTGTCACCAATTCACCTTACAAGAAATTTGATTGGGACTCATGCATATGCCATGAAGTTGATCAAGGACATAGAGTTTGCGCCTAAAGGTTTTGGAATGACTTCTTTCGGAGAAGAGTTTGTCGAACATTGTTATAAAAAGAACAATAAGCATGGCAAAAGAACTTTCGTTGATATCAAGCATATGAGCTTAAAGTCACGTTTAGATTTTTACCAATTCAGAAAAGATAATGGGTATAGCCGTATCCCCATTATTGCTTCTCATATTGGTGTTACAGGTAGATCTTATAAATCGATTCGAGTGTCTAATGAGAGAAAGGTCTCTAGTAGAAATTATTACAGAATTACCCATCACGATTCTTTCTATCCTGTTGAATATTATGAACAGAACTCGCCTATACAAAACTATTGCGAGTTGAATGCCTGGACACTTAACCTGCATGATGAGGAGTTTTTAGAGATTATAGATTCTGGGGGACTAATGGGAATGATTCTGGACGAACGTGTGTTAGGAGCTGGCTTCAAAGACGAAGGTGAAGAAATTATTTCAGAGGCCGATTATGAATATTTAAAGCAAAAGGGTTACGTAAAAGATGCTGAAGATAGCGTTGAACTTGACGCGGGTGATGATTTTGCGAATTCCTCTGTTACTTTTGACCCCAATAGAGGAGATCGAGGAATTAAACATTTATTTGCGAATATTATTCATATTGTTAAGACCTATGCAACCAACAATAGTGGTTCCTTGAAAGCTTGGGATCATATTGTTCTCGGAACAGACTCTGACGGTCTTATCAGAACAATAGAACGATATGCCAACGCGAGCCAATTTCCGTCTTTGAAGAACGAGCTTTTCGAAGTCTTTGAAGAGTTTAGGTATGAAGGACGTTTCAAAAAGTACTTTGGAACTTTTGAAACGAAGACTTTAATTGATAAACTATTCTTTAAGAATGGGCATGCATTCGTGAAAAAACATCTTTAAATAACTTCTCGGATCTTATTAAGATCTATTGAAAAAGAGTTTGAATGGGGTATTTTTGAAATATGAAAATTTTCATTTCAGGGGCTTCAGGCTTAGTGGGGAGTAATTGTCAGAAGTATTTTTTAGAACAAGGTGCAAAGGTACTGGGTACCTATTTCTCTTTTCCTACTGGTGATACTGTTTTCTTTAATTCACTAAATTTAGAAGATAAAAATAATGCAGATGTTAAGGCCTTTAACCCTGATGTAATTGTACATTGTGGAGCCCTGACACATGTAGATTATTGTGAGGATCATGAAGAAGAAAGTTATCAAAAAACAGTGCAATCCACTATAAATTTATTGCGGCTTGCTAAAGAATGTGATGCTCGGTTTGTATATATATCTACAGATTATGTTTTTGACGGTGTAGACGGCCCTTACAAAGAAGAGGATGCGTTCAATCCATTAGGTGTTTATGCGGAGCACAAATTGGTAGGTGAAGATGCCGTTCGTGCTTCTGATGTTTCATATTTGATCCTTCGGATTACAAATGTTTATGGTGATGAAATTCGGAATAAAAATTTTGTGTCACGGATCATTCAACAATGTCAGGAAGGTAAGGAACTCAACTTGAAATTACCAATGGATCAATATGCTACTCCGGTCAATGCTTTAGATGTGGCAAAGAGTATGTGGTTGTTGCTGCAAGATCGTAAGGAGGGGGTGTATCATATAGCTTCTACAGATTATGTGAACCGGATTGAACTTGCGCTTCGTGTGTTAAAGTATTTCCCCAATGCTCAGTATAAATTAAAACCTATGTTAACGGCCGACTTAAACCAAGCGGCTGCTCGTCCATTGACAGCTGGTTTGCTCACGGAAAAATTTTCTAAGGAATATCCTGATTTCTTTTTTAGCAATGTAGATGATTATGTTAACCAAAAGGTATAACCTTTTAGTTGGGGAAACTGCATTTCTTAACTAAAGTCAACGTCTAGCTTTTTTGAGCAAAATACTTTTGTACGTATAAATCAAAAAAGATAGACATAATGTTGTTAGCAAAGCAAATTTCACTTAGAACCTATACTAGAGTTGCAGGTTTATTGTATTTATTCATTGCCATTGCTGGTGGTTGGAGTATAGGTTATATGCCTAGTTTGATCGTCATACCAGATAATGCTTTACAAACCGTGCAGAATATTCAAGAGTATTATAATATATTTCGTTTGGGTATAGCGGGGGATATTATCGTCCTTCTTTTAGAGGTTATATTAACTGTATTTCTTTATCGAATATTTAAGCAGGTCAATAAAACGTTTGCCTTGATCGCTACTTTGTCACGAATGGCCATGAGTATTGTAATGGGGCTAAATCTACTGAACTATTTAATTCCTATAATGCTAGTAAAAGACATAGTATTTATAGGAAGTTTTGAACCAGAACAGATTAATTCTTTGGTTTTGCTTTTTTTAAAATCGCATAAGTATGGAGAGTTTATATGGCAATTGTTTTTTAGTCTGCATCTTCTTGTTTTGGGTAGTTTGGCAATCAAGTCAAACTTTGTACCAAAGCTATTAGGTTACACCATGCTAATAGGCAGTCTAGGTTATGCAAGCGATTGTATTAGTAAACTATTATTGATTGAAGGACAATTTATAAACATCGCTAATGGGGTATTCTTAGCCATTGCAACAATAGGTGAACTTGTATTTACGTTTTGGTTGTTGATAAGAGGAGTTAAACCAACCGATTCAGGAGCCCAGCAGATTACTTTTTAGAAGATAAGCGTTTTCGCAATCTGCTCAAAGACTCTGGTTTTATACCTAAATAACTTGCAATCTGATGTTGTGGGACACGATTTAATAAATCGGGTCGGTTGTTGAGTAGATTAGTATATCGCTCTTCGGGTGAAGATGAAATAAAAGTAGCAAATTCTTTTTGTGCCTTTCCCGAGTTCTTTTCCATTTCTGAACGAATGATGCCTTCTAGTTTTGGGAATTGAGCGATCATGGCATCTTCCTTTTCCTTTGTGCCAACAGTTAGTAGGCAATCTTCAGAGCAAACCAAGAAATGATCAGCGGGTGTTTGCTCTATATAACTTGTAAATGAAGCAACAGGTTCTCCTTCTGTAAAAAAAGCTGTCGTAATTTCTTCGCCATCTTTAATATGATATTGACGAACGCAACCTTTGAGTACAGAGAAGCATTCTCTGGATATATTACCAGCTCTTAAAAGGATAGTCCCCTTCGAGGCCTCGCGTGTTGTTATATTACTGGCAATCGCCTGTATCTCCTCCTTGTTCAAGGAAGGAAAGGACTCAAAAAGTTTAAGTAGAGCTTCTTCCATACATGTAAAAGTATTGAACTTACTCCTTCTTTGTTGGCATCTTGACCTGATTAATAAAGATGATGCCATCAAATAGGGATGCAAACGGGGCTTTGATTGTTCGATCTCGTGTCCAATCATTAAACTCATTGAAATACAGGTAGAACGGTTTTTTATCCCGTAAGGTTACAAAAGCATATTGATAGCCTTTATCATGGAGTTCAAATTCTAAACTATTCTTTTTGGGTTGAGGGATTTTTTGTGGTTTATAATCCCAACCGCAGTATGTCCCTGCGTAGTAGGTAGAAGCTATAAACTTGCACGAATCGCCATATCGTTTATATAGCCTTGATCCAACATTAGGCGATTTTTTGATTAAAGAATCTGGTATTGCACCACGAAGTTTATGTATATTTTTAGCGGCATGGCCGTTGTGCATGCGAAGAATAATTTTTTCATTTGGATACTTTACATCTGCCAACCAAAAAATGTTATTCGCCATCATTTTTTCTCGTTCATGAAACCGATCGAAATTAGTGACATCAAGTTTCTTTTCGTTCCAGGCATTTTTTGCAAATGCCCTAATATTTTTAAATGTTTGTGCAAGACGGGACTTTTTATCTATTTGGAGTAGCTTGTTTGTTATAGTATTTGTGTTTTTTAGAAAGGTTGCTTTTTCTGAAGAGGTTGTGAGCGTATCATTATACTCAAGTTTGAGTACTTGGTCTAATGTCTTTAAGTAATTTATTCGTGTGTTCGTCTTGAGGTTAATCTTGTATGAATTACTTAACAGAGAGTCACAGAATGTATAGAACGCCTTTCTTTGAAAAATACGAGGATCAAACCCTTCCATATACAACGGGGTAGTTGTTTTACGTTCATCATTAATGTAGTCGAACAAGGGACTGTTTTCTTTGGCAAGTGCCTGTGGCCAATACATCCCCTTGTTGTAGTCATAAGCATTTGTGCCTTGTCCAATCCTGCTATTTACCCTGCCAAAATGATGGAAGCAATATTCTTGAGCAATTACATTAAATCCCATTTCTTCATGTAAGAACTTAACCATGAGTTCAAAATTTATGTAATCCGTTCCAACACCATGCACCTGTTCGCCAATTACAACGAATCGGGCATTGCCAATGATCTTTTTTAAGCGTTCAAATCCTTTTCTATTAATCTTATTAGGTTTACAAGCAGAACCTAGGTCGATTATTTGACCATAACAACTTACAGATAGGAAAAGCAGGAAGAACGCTGACCTTATTCTCATTGGCATAAAAGTATCAAGATCGTCTGTTTAAATTATCATAAAATTAAGTGAGCAATTTATCAAAGTGGCAATGAAATGACATATTCGATGCAATAAAAGCAAGTGCGTTAACCTAATATTGCATGAAGTAACCTGCATGTCTGAAAGGAATAAATATGACGCGATTATCATAGGTGGTGGTTTAGCCGGCCTATCATTGGCAATTCAGCTTGCCTTAGAGCATAGAGCAATTCTTCTGGTTGAAAAAGGCACCTACCCAAGACATAAAGTTTGTGGTGAATATATTTCTATGGAGAGTTGGAACTTTGTGGAGCGCCTTGGCATTCCGCTCAGTAGTATGGATTTGCCCAAGATTGATTCATTAAGGATTAGCGCAGAAAGTGGGCTTCAGTTGAAGTCTGAATTAGACTTAGGAGGTTTTGGAGTCAGCCGTTATTTACTTGAGAATATGCTGTTTAAAAGGGCCTTGGAACTAGGAGTAGAAGTACATACGAATACCAAGTATGTATCATATGAAAAAGAAGGACAACTTTTTTTTGTAAAAACAACAGCGGGGGTATTTTGTTCTACTGTTTTGTGTGGAGCTTTTGGCAAATATGCGCCAAAACTTTTTTACAAGAAGAATCAAGAAAAACATAATTGGGTTGGTATAAAGTATCACATTCGTTTTGCTCATCCTCTTAATGAAATTGTTCTGCACAATTTTGAAGGAGGGTATTGCGGCATGAGCAAGATAGAAGATGATAAGAGTTGTCTTTGTTATATTGTACAACAAAAACAATTGGCAGCTAATGAGCACGATATTGCCTTATTGGAAAAAAATGTCCTTAGGCGCAATCCACATTTAAATCAAATCTTTAAAGAAGCTACTTTTTTGTACGATCAGCCTCAAGTGATTTCAAATGTAACCTTTGATGTAAAAAAGCCAACAGAGGCTGGTGTTTTTTACCTAGGTGACAGTGCGGGTACTATTGCTCCGTTGAGTGGAAATGGGATGAGCAACGCCTTTCGTTCAGCCTATTTGTTAAAGAAGTCTTTAAGTTCCTATTATGACGGAAAAATGACAATGAGTCAAACCTTGTCAAGCTACCGGTATGACTGGCACAGGGCTTTCTCAGGACGGATAAAAACGGGGCGTGTACTGCAGCATTTTTTCTGTAAGAAAAGCCTAAATAAGGCGTCCATTAAACTATTAAAGTATGCAAAGCAGATTCATAAATTTATTATTCGGAAAACGCACGGCCAGCCTTTTTAAAAAAGGGTTCATGACGCTTATGACGACCCTTTCCGTTATTGCACTGTTTTCACAATGTAGTAACGCTCAAGATCAACAAAACACAAAAAAAATGAAAGATAAAAACCCATATTATTCTACAACCGAAACAAAGAAAATTGATGTTTCTGATGCTGAGTGGAAAGAAATCTTAGATCCAGAGGTATATAGAATTGCACGAGAATCTGGCACGGAATACGCACATTCTGGCATTTATAACAAACATTTTGAAGGTGGTGATTATCACTGCCGGGTATGTGGTAATATGCTCTTTAAAAGCGATGCTAAATTTGCCAGTAGCTGTGGATGGCCAAGTTTTTTCGAAGCCTATTCCAAAGAAAGTATGAAGTATATAGAAGATAATAGCCATGGAATGCACCGTATTGAAGTGCGTTGCGGACGATGTGATAGTCATTTAGGGCATATTTTTAATGATGGCCCTCCACCTACGGGAAAGAGATATTGTATAAATAGTAAGGTAATATTATTTAATAAGGATGAAAAGAAATAATTTTGCATTGTTATTGGTTTTAATCATGTTTGGTAGTTGTAATGCTCAAACACAACAAACGGTAACAAAAAAGAAGGAAGAAAAAAAAGAAATAACTATTAATAAGAATCTTAAGATGGAAACCGCAATTATTGGAGGAGGATGTTTTTGGTGTACAGAGGCTCAGTACTTGGCACTCGATGGGGTTGAAAAAGTCGTTTCGGGTTATGCAGGTGGATCTGTTAAGAATCCAACTTATAAAGAAGTTTGTACGGGTAATACTGGACATGCTGAGGTGATTAAGATTGAATATGATTCCGATAAGATTTCGTATGCTGAAATTTTGCAAGCTTTCTTCATTGCGCATGATCCAACACAGCTGAATAGACAAGGTGCTGACGTGGGAACACAATATCGTTCTACCATTATGCCTGTTGATGCTGCACAAAAGAAAGTTGCCGAGGAACTGATTAAAGAGTTTAATGATAAAGAAGTATTTAATAGTCCCGTGGTAACAACTGTAGAACCCTTGGATGTGTTTTACCCTGCGGAAGATTACCATCAAAATTACTACGCTCAAAACGGCAATAATCCTTATTGTCAACGAGTAGTAGGTCCCAAGTTAGAGAAATTCAAAAAAGTATTTAAAGACAAATTAAAACATTAAAACGAAAACCTATTTATGAAACGTTTATTGCTATACACCCTATTAATTTTCATCTCATTTCCTACGCTAGCCCAGAAGAAATTGCGCGTAAAAAAACCTTTTGGTCGAACAACTTTTGAAGGAGGTTGGACCGTAAGCTCTAATGGAAACAATACAATCCTTTCTCCAAGCGTACTCCAGTATTGGGCTGTGGACAAACGAAAACAACGATTCAAATTTGGATTTGGGGGGCGTGTTTCTTCTTCATATGGTAACAGTAACCTAGAATACATTACTGCCCGTGCTGAATTAACCTCTGGTAAAACAGGACCATCAGTTTTCTTTGCTGATCAGGTCGAAGAAAATATAGATACATTGTCCATTGCTTCTACACGTATTCATGCTGCCAATATTTTTCTTGCATTACGGTATGAATTTGATAAAAGATTTGGAGTTGAGTTTAATATTGACCTAGCCGGTGTAAGCTTTGGAAAGCGCCAAGATGCTGTCCTACAATATGATGATGGCAAATCGCAGCAGCTGAATGCTTATCCTACAACGGGTAATGTGCTACTAATTAGTGACAATGATATTGGCACACTAAATTCTGAACTTATGTTCTCCTATTTACATAAAAGTAGACTCCGTTTTAAAATAGGCGGTGTATTCTTGTTTAATGAGTACGAGGTGTCAAATCCACCTGTTTATGTAAACTCTACAGGTACTGTTATAGATGCTCAGCGTTTCAGAAATAAATCGTTACAATTAGGCATAGGCCTCAATTATATTTTTAATTACTATTTATCTAAAAATTTCAAATAAAATACAAAATGAAAAGAACAATTATTCTAGCACTTCTGATGTTGCCATTCGTGGCTTTTGCACAAGAAAAAGAAAATGATCCTACTGAGGGAGAGCCCTTCGTAAAAAGAACCACTTTAGAGGCTGGTATTTCAGTTAGTTCAAATGGTGACCTAAGTGCTGTTGCATTAAACGGAATGCAATATTGGGGATTTGGACGTCATAATCGTCGTTTTAAAGTAGGAGTAGGATTACGTCTGACTTCCGCTTTTGGAAATGACGCAATTCAATATACTACTGCACCGGCGGACTTAGCTGCGGAAGAAGCAACCACGGATTCTTTGTTGCTTGAAGGAACTCAAACAAATGCACTTAATGCTTTTTTAGCACTTCGTTATGATATAACAGAACGTTGGGGTGTTGAATTTAATATAGACTTAGCTGGCGTAAGTTTTGGTGGTGAGAAAAAAGGAACTTTAACCTTTAATGATGCAAAGACGTTGGCTACAGATGGAACTCCAACTTCTGGTAACGTACTATTAATCGGAAACAATGATATTGGGAACTTGAATTCAGAATTTTTGCTAACGTATCGTTATAAATCCAACTGGAGATTTAAGGCAGGAGCTATGTTTTTGTTTAACGAATACTCCTTAGGTACAGTACCAGCCGCCTATACAGCTTCTAATGGTACTCAAGTTAAAGAAGTGCAGCGCTATCGTTCAAAGAATTTTACTTTTGGTGTGGGTGTAAACTATGTATTCTAATTTACGTCAATAGGTAAGATAAAAAAAACAACATGAGAATACTTACTATTATTACTTTATTTAGCTTTTTAACTTTTGGACTAAACGCTCAAAAATTTTCAAAACCAACTTCAACAGCTATTACATTTAAAATTAAGAATGCGGGTATTACCGTTGATGGGAAGTTTAAAAACGTAAAAGGAAAAGGAGTCTTTGATCCTAAAACAACAAGTAATATATCCTTAGTAGGTACGGCGTATGCAAAAAGTGTTTTTACTGATAACTCCTTACGCGATAAACACCTGAGAAATAAAAAGGATTTCTTCAATATTTCTAAGACACCAACGGTTGTTATGAAATCGACTAAAGTAGTTAAACAAGCAGCAGGTAAATATACTGTATATTGGAACTTGACAATGCGTGGTATTACTAAGAAGATTAAGACAACCATGTTAGCAAAAAAAGTAACAGGAGGTTATAAACTTACAAGCACATTTAAAATCAATAGAAACACTTGGAAATTAGGTGGTGGTGGTCTCAAAACGATCGCTATGGGAGATATTGTTACGGTAAATATCTCAAGTACATTTAAATAAATGATTCATGCCCCAGAAAACTTTCTGGGGCTTCTTTATATTTTATGCTAATGAGTACGCTTACAGCTTCAACAAAAAAAACGATAAAACTGAATCCACAGTTGAAGAAAAGAAGTGGTAAGAGTATTTTACAGCGTATTGGGATACCGCATCATGAGTATTGGCCTTGGTGGATGCTTGTCATACCTGTATGGCCGTTGTGGATATGGTATGGGTTTCGTCTTCGTTGTCTCACATGGTTTACAACGGTAAACCCTGGTATTGAAGATGGAGGTTTTATGGGAGAAAGTAAGAAGAGCATTCAGGAAATTATCCCTTTAGACCTACAGCCTAGAACATTTTATATAACAAAAACGAATCCTTTTTCTACTGTAAAAGAACAACTGGATCTAACATATCCATTTATTGCAAAACCTGATATTGGTGGTCGCGGTAGAAAGATTTCTATTATAAATAATCCGAGCGAATTAGAGCACTATAACGAAACGGTTGGAGAGGATTATATGATCCAGGAGATGATTCACGCTCCTTTAGAGTTAGGTGTTTTTTTTACAAGAATTCCAAATGAGCACACAGGTTGGGTTACTTCAGTAACATCAAAAGGGTTTTTATCCGTTCTTGGAGACGGTTCCTCTACCATTGGACAATTGATGGCATTAGATGCAAGAGCGTCACAACAAGTAGATAGAATTGCAGAACATACTGATCTTAGTCGAATCCCCAAATTAAACGAAGAGGTGCTACTTGAACCTATAGGAAATCATAGCAGGGGTACAAAGTTTATCAATGAGTCTCATAGAATCAATAATGAACTACATTTAGTATTCACCCAAATTGCAAAAAGAATAGATGGGTTTTACTATGGTCGATTCGATATTCGAGTACCGAGTTGGGAAGATTTGTATAAAGGTAAAAATATTTCAATTCTTGAATTGAATGGACTAACCTCAGATGTGACGCACATTTTTGATCCAGAATACAGACTGCGAGATGTTTTTAAAACACAATATCAACACATTCGGATTGCGCGTCAGATAGCCAAAGAGAATTTAAGAAGTGGTGTAAAAGCTACTCCTATTATAGAGCTTACTAAGAAAAGTTTGGCTGCGCTCAAATTAATGTAGAAAAGCGCTACATTAGTGAAGTGATACGGCGTATTCTATTTTTTCTATTACTCCCTAGTTTAACTTTTGCCCAGAACTTGGCCAAGCATGTAAATCCTTTCATAGGAACAGGTGGGCACGGTCATACCTTTCCTGGGGCAACGGCTCCATTCGGATTTTGTCAATTAAGTCCTGATACTCGGATTGATGGTAGTTGGGACGGCTGTGGCGGGTATCATTACTCGGACTCTATAATTTATGGTTTTAGTCATACGCATTTAAGTGGTACAGGTGTAAGTGATTACGGTGATATTTTATTAATGCCAGTCACAAAAAAAATGCGTTTAGATAATTATGATTATAAGAGTTCCTTTTCGCATAACAAGGAAAAAGCTGAAGCTGGGTATTATGAAGTCTACTTGAACGATCCGCAGGTGCATGTAGCACTAACCACGAGCAAACGTTGTGGTTTTCACCAATACACCTATCCTAAAAATGCTGATCATTATGTGGTATTGGATCTTGCACATCGTGATGAATTACTAGATAGTCGAATGGATATGGTAGATAAACATACCATAAGAGGATACCGTTTTTCAAAAGCCTGGGCTACAAACCAAAAGGTTTTTTTCGAAATAAAATTTGAACAAGAGATAGACCGCATATTATATGAACCCATAAGAAAGAGGAGTAAAACTCACGCCATTTCTTTACAGAAGAGTCCTAGAGCGCTGATACGATTAAAGCATTCAATAAATAGTGCAAAGAATACAGTACATCGGAATGTCAAGATAAAGGTAGGTTTAAGCGGGGTTGATATGGAAGGGGCCAAAAAGAATTTGAAAGCAGAGATCCCTCATTGGAGTTTTGACAAAACAAGAAAAAAAGTACAGAGAGAATGGAATAAAGAACTAGGTAAAATAAAAATTGGAAGTAAGACAACTGGGAAACGGGCTGATGAAACGGTTATTTTTTACACGGCGCTCTATCATAGTATGATTGCACCTAATATCTATAGTGATGTTGATCATCGATATCGTGGGCGCGATGATCAAATACATTCAACAGATGGCACGTTTGATTACTATACGGTTTTCTCACTTTGGGATACCTATAGAACCCTGCATCCATTGCTTACAATTATTGATAAAAAAAGAACCAATGACTTTATCAATACTTTTATTAGGCAGTATGAAGAAGGAGGAAGATTGCCCGTTTGGGAATTAAGTAGTAATGAGACGAATTGCATGATTGGATATCATGTAGTAAGTGTAATATGGGATGCGTATAACAAAGGAATAAGAGGTTATGATGCGGAAAAGGCTTTGGAGGCTATGGTAAGTATCGCAACAGAGGATTCTGAGGCACTCAAATCCTATATGAGATATGGGTATGTTCGTGCTGAAGATGATCATGAAAGCGTAAGCAAGACTTTGGAGTATGCCTATAATGATTGGTGTATTGCCCAAATGGCCAACGCACTTGGAAAGAAAGAGGAATATCTTTTATTCGAGAAGCGTTCTCATAACTGGATGAATGTATACGATCCTACCACAGGTTTTATGAGAGCAAGAAAAAACGCAACACTTATGCAGCCATTTTCTCCTTACTTGGTAGATAACAATTATACAGAAGCAAACTCTTGGCAATATAGTTTTTATGTGCCGCACGATGTAGACCAATTAGTGGCTCTTCATGGTGGCAAAAAGAAATTTGAAAATAAGTTGGATGAACTATTTACAGCAAAAAAAGAAACAGAGGGAAGGCAGCAAAGTGATATTACTGGTTTAATAGGTCAATATGCACATGGTAATGAACCTAGTCATCATATTGTCTATCTATATCATCTAATAGGTAAGAAGGATAAAGGGAATGAATTGATTAAAAAGATTATGCGTGATTTTTATACAAACTCTCCCGATGGATACATAGGTAACGAAGATTGTGGACAGATGAGTGCTTGGTACGTTATGAATAGAATGGGAGCCTATCCTGTTTGTCCAGGCAACTCCAAGTATGTGACGTTTAAGATAGACGATACCCAAATCTCCGTGGATAAGTCCGCTTATACTTTTAGGAATGGAATAGATGCTCAGATTAAAGAGGGTGCTAATTTTTATTCAAGATTTCATGATGTTCAACAACCTCAAAGTTCCTTTAAGTCTTCTGGAGCCTTTGTTGCCAATCCTTTTATCGTCAAGGCAGAGCGTAGTTTTCAAGATGCTTTAGAGTTTGAAATACAATCTCCGAGTGGTGCACCTATTTATTATCGTTTAGGAAACGCTCAAACCATTGTGCATGGAAATAGTAGCCTTAAATTAAAAATTAATGACGATGCCCGATTAACATTTTTCGCGGCGAAACAAGATGGGGGCGCTAGGATACAATATAGTCCTAAACAGACGACATTCTTTACCAAATTACCAAATGACAGGAAGGTGTATTTGAACTCGAAATACTCGAAAACGTATCATGCTGGGGGACCTATGGGTTTAGTGGATGGAATTTATGGGAAAAAAAATTGGCGTGCAGGAAACTGGCAAGGTTATCAAGGTCAAGATTTTGAAACAGTAATTCACTATACTGGAGATCTAGAGGTGAGTAGTTTACATGCTAATTTTCTGCAGGATCAAAGGGCATGGATATTTTACCCTACTGAAGTCTCCTTTTATGAAAGTAAAGATTCTGTGCAATGGAACTTAGTAGAAACTGTATCATTAGCTAATAGGAAGGGTAGAGACGATGATCAAATCTCTATTTATAAAGTATCAACAACTAAACCCTTGAATGGCTCTTCTAATGGTCATTATTATAAAGTAACTGCCAAAAACTATGGGGCATTGCCCGAATGGCACCCTGGTCGAGGAAATCCTGCTTATATCTTTATAGATGAAATAGAGCTGAAGTAGCGGTTTGATCTATTCCTGCTTGTATTATTATACAAACCTATTGGACTTTTTAAGGAAAATAACCTTACGGGATAAGTGTGACTTGACATTTTCCCTTATTTACTTTAACTTTAGGAATCAAACAATCGTTCTTCTTATATGAAAAATAAAAATTTACTTTATGTTTTTTTAGCAGTTGTATTGCCGTTTAGCTATGCTATTCTAGGGTCTAATAGCGGAGGTATTACTGGTAAAAGTACTACTAGTTGTACACCTTGTCATGGCTCAACCTTAAATACGGCTACGACTATAACGGTAACTGGAATTCCTTCAAGTGGTTTTAATGCGGGGCAAACTTATACAATGACCTTAGTCGTTGCAAATACGAGTTATACAAACGCCGCTAACCGGGCTGGGTTTAACCTTACGGTTAACTCGGGTACCTTAGCTGCGGGTAGTGGTATGAACTTGACCGGCACACAAGAATTGGCGCACTCCACGCCTGTTACTATGGCCTCAACCGGTTCTGCCTCTTGGACATTTGATTGGACAGCGCCGGCTGCACCAACTGGTCCAGTGGTCTTCTCGGTAGCAGGCAATGCCACTGACGGAGATGGAGGAACATTGAACGATGCACATAATGCAACGGCTACAACATTCCAAATGGCAGGTACATCGGCAGGGATACCTACAGTGGCCAATGTGGCTTCTGCAAGTATAACTGATGTAGCCGCTGCAATATCTGCTATGATTACCGCTAATAATGCTTCAACAACGGCCAACGTTGAGTATGGATTAACGACATCGTATGGTAGTAATGCGGCTATGACTCCTGCGTCAATTACTGGTTCAACAGCTACTGCAGCATCGGCTAACTTAACTGGTCTGACACCTAATACAACGTATCATTATAGAATTTCTGCAACGAATGCCGTAGGGACAACAAACAGTCCAGATGCAACGTTTAAAACAAATTTTGCTAATCAGATCGTTGATATCAACAAAATAACCTACGAAGTATATCCAAACCCTGCAAATGGTAATCGTATCAGTATTAGTTTTGGTGAGGATATTAAAACTGCTCAGGCGTATTTGACAACCTTGGGAGGTAAAAAAGTCAGGGTATTGCAAACTTCTTTCGAAAAGAATACAATGAAATTAGATATTTCGAATATCGCAACAGGGACTTATATTTTACAAGCTGAGATTAATGAAAATATGATCTTTGAAAAACTTGTAATTCAATAATAAAATCAAAAAGGCCTATCTATAAAAGCTCCATTTTTGGGGCTTTTTTTTGTGAATAAGCTTTTGAAATATATTTTGCCAATTCTATTATTTGACCTATCCTTGCATTAGAAGAGCGGGACACTATCCTTGTGTTCCATTCGAATTCATTCAAAATTTACTTTCAAAAACTAATTGGTACTTGTATCAATCCTTCAAAATAATATTTTTTACAAATGAGTTATGACATTATTCAACTGAACGAGATGATCGTTCCAGAATTACAAGATTTAGCAGATAAATTAGGCGTTAAAGGCGTTAAAGGTCAATCGAAACAAGATATTATATATAAAATTCTTGATGCCCAAGCGCTACAAACCTCTGGTGCAACGAAAGCGGCTGAAAAAATTGAGAAAGTTGAAAAACCCAAAAAGAAGACAGCGAAAAAGAAAGTTACAAAGGCTAAAACAGAAGAGAAACCAGTTGTAAAGAAAGAGAAGGTGTCTGCCAAGAAAAAGGCGGCTAAGAAAAAGACGGTTACAAAAAAAGAAGACAGCGAAAAAGAAGAAGCTGTAAAAAAAGAAGTTCAAGAGGGTATAGACCCTAAAGTGTCCAAACCAGAGAGAAAAGAACGTAGTGAACAACGACCAAAGCAACGAAGAAATGATCGGGATACTTCACAGGATAAACTTCCTTTTGATCAAACAGGAGATAAAGACTCTGGAAAAGAACCTAAGCAAACTCAAAAACCAAAACCAAAGTTTAAAATCGATTTAGACGGTATTGTTGATGCTGAGGGGGTATTAGATATGATGAATGACGGGTATGGCTTTTTAAGAAGTAGTGATTATAACTACCTCAGTTCTCCAGATGACGTGTATGTATCACATTCTCAAATAAAAATATTTGGTCTTAAAACAGGAGATACAATAACCGGTAAAGTGCGTCCTCCAAAAGAAGGAGAGAAATATTTTGCTATGACACAGGTTGAGACAATTAATGGTAAGAAACCTGAAGAGATAAGAGATCGGGTTCCTTTCGATTACCTAACCCCTCTATTTCCTTATGAGAAATTAAACTTGTGTTCTGATCCTACGAATATTAGTACACGGATTATGGATTTATTTTCGCCAATTGGTAAAGGTCAACGTGGACTAATCGTAGCACAACCTAAAACGGGTAAAACAATTCTTTTAAAGGAGGTGGCAAATGCAATTGCAAAGAATCATCCAGAATGTTACCTAATGATTGTCCTTGTAGATGAACGTCCTGAGGAAGTTACGGATATGGAAAGAAGTGTAAATGCTGAGGTAATTTCTTCGACTTTTGACGAACCAGCTGACAAACACGTAAAAGTTTCGACAATTGCTCTTCAAAAAGCGAAGCGCTTGGTTGAGGTTGGACACGATGTTGTGATCTTATTGGATAGTATAACACGTTTGGCCAGAGCGCACAATACAGTATCGCCTTCAAGCGGTAAAGTACTAAGCGGTGGGGTAGAAGCAAATGCCATGCAGAAACCTAAGAGATTCTTTGGTGCCGCAAGAAAGGTCGAAGATGGTGGCTCTCTTACAATATTGGCTACGGCGCTTATTGATACCGGTAGTAAAATGGACGAGGTGATTTTTGAGGAATTTAAAGGGACTGGTAATATGGAACTCCAATTAGACCGAAAACTTGCGAATAAGCGTATATACCCTGCCATCGATATCATATCTTCTTCCACACGACGTGATGATCTATTACACGGTAAGGATGTTATTAATAAATTAAATATCCTACGTGCGCATTTAGGTGATATGAACTCGGAAGAAGCCATGACCTTCATTCGTCAACAGATGCGCAATACTAAGGATAATGCGGAGTTTTTAGCTACGATGAATAAATAGTGAATACTTCTTTTTGACAAAAATAGGAGAAAGACGTAAATTTGGTAAAACCTTATTTATGAAACAGCTCTACTTACTTTTCTTTTTACTATTTATCAGTATTGCCTCACAGGCACAAATGGTAACTTATAGTAATACTACGCCTATTATTATTGAGGATAACACAATTGCATCAGTCTATTCAAGTGACATTGTCGTGTCTGGCTTTACTGGAACTATTAACGATGTAGGAGTTGTTATTCGAAACTTTACACATGGTGCTCCTTCTGATGTTGCCATTTGCTTAGAAGCTCCTAGTGGAGATAAAATGCTAGTCCAAGAAGCTTTATGGGGGGCTCCCGCTAACAATATCTCCTATATGATGAGCGATCTAGGTGTCACACAGATTGGGATATGGGATTTACCAGCTGATGGAACGTATAAACCTACTGCAAACAGTGCATTGGTAAGCTTTAATTCTCCTGGTCCCGGTATGGGTTATTCGAACCCTGGTCCCGCTGCCTCTGGTAGTGCGACTATGGCTTCTGTTTTTGGAGGCACAACAGCAAATGGTACTTGGAAATTATGGATAGTTGATATCAGTGGCGGTGATGCAGGTACTATAAATGGAGGCTGGGAATTGGTCATTAACCCGAATACTGTTCTTCCAGTAGATTTAGCCGATTTTAAAACCTCGTGTGAGACAAACAATGTCCTTAATGTTAGTTGGACTACCTATAATGAACAAAACTCTAAGGACTTTACGATTCAGGTAAGCCCTGATGGATCATTCTTTGAAGATGCAAAAACAATTAATGCTTCTGGAAACTCTCAAATTGAGATGACATACAAAGCTTCTATTGTAATGCCTTATGCTAAGACTTATGTTAGATTAAAACTTTCTGATCTTAATGGCCAAGCCACGTATAGTGAAGTTCTTGAGGCGAAATGCGGTGATGGCCTACCTATAGCCGTTTCACCTAATCCTATATTAAACAACTATTTTGTAATTGATAATCCTAGTGGAGAATTGCTTCAATTTGAGCTCACCGATATAAAGGGCAAACTTATTACCAAAGGGACTTCAAAATCTGTTCATTATCGTGTTGAATTAGACGAACATTTAATGAATGGTATTTATTTACTTCGGGTAAAATCTAAAAATGGTGAAAGTGATTTTAAATTGAATAAGCAATAAGAAAATACACTTTAGCAAAATTTATAAAAAACGTACTCTACAGTACGTTTTTTATTTTTTAAGAAGAAATCGGATTAAAAATTGGAGTGCAGTAGACACTGCAAGATTGGAGTTCAATCTTCTACTGTAAGGGAGTTTAAACCGTTTCGTTATAACGCTAGTATCCGAGCTTGAGACCCCCGAAAAAAAGTATTTTTCCGAACCTTCAAGAAAACCAGTTGTTGATAAACCATAATCGGCATTAAACTTCTTACGAACATTTAGTGCCATTTCATGGGCAGTTTCTTTGCTGACGTCTGTAAATTGCTCTAGTGTTTCTGCTTTGATACCTAATATGTTTTTCTTCGATTCAAGCGCATATGTAACCGTAGAGCCCATAAATACTTTAGAGGCCCCAGATATTGACACTAACTTTGCAGCAATATTACCTCCAGTACAGCTTTCAGCAATGGCAATTGTTTTATTCTGATTGCTTAGGATATCAAACAAAATTTGCTCTAAAGAATTGTCTTGTTCTGATATAGCAATGTCGTTTAATTCTTTTATTAGGAAATGAAAAGCTGGTTCAATTAAGGCTTTATGTTTTTCTTCCCCACTTAATCTTAACTTCACCATACCAAAATTGGGTAAGTAAGCTAAGCTAATTTCTTTGGGCAAATTACTTTCGAATTCGACAAGTCTATTTGCAATGAAGGATTCACCAAGACCAGAAGTGATAATCGTTTTGTGAACGATACCACCTAGTTCAAAAGACTTTTTAAGTCGAGGTATAATTCTCTCGGTTATCAGATGTTTCATTTCAAATGGTACACCAGGTAAAGAGAAGTATTGAATTTCATCCTTGTTGAAAAACATGCCTGGTGCTGTTCCCACAGCATTGTAAAGGATCTCACATTTATCAGGAACTAGCGCTTGATCTTCGTTGACCTTTAGAAGAGCTCTGCCGCGTTTCGCAAAGTAATTTGAGATATGATCTAAGGTAGCTTGATCTCTTTTAAGTGTAGCATTAAAATATTTACAAAGTGTGTCTTTGGTAATATCATCGTTGGTTGGGCCTAGGCCACCTGTAGTAATTACTATTGGGCTTAGCGTGCTTGCTTCCTTAAGGGCGCTTAATATTTCACTTTCTTCATCGGCTATAGCAATACGACGTTTTATTTTAATTCCTATTTTGTTAAACTCTTGTCCTATCCAGGCGGAGTTTGTGTCAACGGTTTGACCGATAAGTAGTTCGTCCCCTATAGTAACAATTGTAGCACTAATCATTTTGGAACCCTTTTTTTAATATATTCATCATTCGGTCATTCGGAATTCTTCTTTTACCTGTTTGGGCATCTACAAAGACAAGAGTTACTTCTCCCTTATGAATTAGATTGTTTTCTTCATTATAAAATTCATGCAAAAATGTTATAAAGGGAAGTCTTTCTAAAGGTTTAATCTCTGTTTTTATAGTAAGGAGGTCATCGTATTTTGCCGGTCGTAGATACTTGGAGTTGACCTTTACAATAGGCATATGAATACCATCTTTTTCCAGTTCATCATAGCTATAGCCATAATCTCGAATCATTTCCGCTCGCGCTATTTCATAATAGAAACAATAGTTACCATAGTACATAAAACCCATTTGATCTGTTTCGCCATAGCGTACTCTATTTGTTATTGAATGTTTCATAGTAAGTCATAAAAAAAGTGCTAATCGAATTAGCACCTTCTTTCTTTAATTAATATTTTTCTTATTGGTAAGTGAATTCAACAGTATCTCTTACGGAGTAACCTTTTTCTGATGCATCAGAAGCTGCTATTATGAGTCTGCAATCCGTGACACCTGACCCAGAAACAATTTCAACACGTTCATTAAAACCAATACCATCCTTATTTCTTACGTCTAAGTTTCGAATTAATAGTTTTTTACCATTCGTGATGTCATCTACAGTAATACTTACACTACTTAATTGTCCCTTACGAAATCCAGGGTCATGAATATCGTTTTTAGCTGATTCGAGATCGGACACCGTTCCCACAATTGCAACATGATTACCATAACTATAGGTTTGGTTAAAAGCAGGTACCGACAAATCAATCACTGGAGGGATTGTATCTTGGCTAGCTTGGTACTCAAAACGATCGTTTATATCTTGCTTACAAGAAGTTGCACTTACAGCTAGAATAGTCACAAACGCAACACTAAGGACAGGTAAAAATATTTTTTTCATTCTATTTAAGCTTCTTTACCCAAATATACCAAAATAATTTACTTTGTTCGTGCTAATGATATTTTTTTTACAAACTGAAAATGACTGATCAAGAAATAGTTTATCGTCTTGCTTTGCAACAGGTTAAAGGGATTGGGACGCTTCGTTCGAAACGTTTAATAACTCATTTTGGATCAGCTGATGCTGTGTTTAACAATAAAAAACATACGGAATTGGAGCAGATTGGGCAGGTACATTGGAATGCTATTCGTGCGTTTAATGATTTTCGGTCATGTCAGATGGAACTAGAGTATATGAAAGAAAATGACATCCAGTTTCTCGCCTTTGATCAAGAAGATTACCCAGCTAAACTAAAGCGAGCGATTGATTGCCCTGCTTTTTTATTCTACAAAGGAAAAGAATCCCTACACAATACACGGGTTGTTTCAATTATTGGAACTAGAGCTTGTAGCGAATATGGGAAATGGGTTTGCAAGCGGATAATAGAAGGCTTAGCACCTTACAATCCGTTGATTGTAAGTGGACTTGCTTATGGCATTGATATTGTTGGACATCGTACAGCGCTCAAAAATGGGATGGACTCTATTGGAGTTATGGCAACTGGTTTAGATCAGATTTATCCTGCTCAACATAAGAAAACAGCTATGGCCATGATGAACCAGGGTGGGCTGCTCACAGAATTTTCTAGCGGAACTACACCAGATAGGATGAACTTTCCAGCACGAAATAGAATAGTCGCTGGCATGGCGGATGCAGTTATTGTTATAGAATCGGCAAAGAAAGGTGGATCCATTATAACAGCTAATATTGCACACTCTTATCATCGAGATATATTTTGTGTTCCTGGTAAAGTAGGAGATAAGCTGAGTGAGGGCTGCAATTTCTTAATTAAAAGCCTAAGAGCTAGCCTCATTACAAGTGCGGAAGATGTGGTTTATAACTTAGGTTGGGAGAAAGAATCTAGTCCTGATGAGGTACAAAGAAGATTATTTGTAGAGCTATCTTCTGAGGAAAAGCTAATATATGACACCTTACAAAACCAAGTACAGACGCATATTGACGATCTTTTTTTTAGCACAAAACTCCCTATGAGTAAGCTTTCTACCGTTTTGTTGCAACTAGAAATGGCTGGTATGGTACGTTCTCTTCCTGGAAAACAATATTTGGCTATTTAAGCCATTATAATAACGTTTTGGGAAGAATTTAGTATTGTTATTTCTTCATTGCTTGCTGATATACTAATATATTTGCCCGATTTTCAGAAATTAATTGACAAATGAAAAATTTAGGAAGCATTTTGGGTTTACTTGTCGTGGTTGGTATTAGCCTTGTGGCATGTAAGGACAATGGGAAGCAAACAACTGGCTCTGCTGTAAAAGCAGATTCAACATCTAAAGAGACTATTACTACGACTAGAGTAGCATATATCGATTTGGATACTTTAGAATCGAAATATAAAGTTTTCCAAAAAAAGAAAAAGGAATTCGAATCTCGGGAAAAAAGAATTCAAACCGAGTTATCCTCTAAAGCAAAATCTATTGAGTCAGCTTACCTTGCTTTACAGAAACAAGCACAAGCTGGAACCTTAACTCAAGCTGAGGGTGAAAAGAAGCAAAAAAACTTATTAAAACGTCAAGAGAATTTAGAAAAGTTGAGAAATAATCTAACCACTAAACTTCTTAAGGATCAGGATACATTTAATAAGCAACTAAAGAAAAAGCTGGATAAGGTTGTAAAAGACTTTAATAAGGATAACAAGTATGATTATATTCTATCGTATTCGAAGGATGGATCTATAATCTACGTCAATACGAGTTTAAACATAACCAAAGAAATTGTTGATTTGATGAATAAATCAGAACAAGAATAACCATTTATTTTAAGAATTAATATGAGAAAGAAAATAGTAGCGGGGAACTGGAAAATGAACTTGACACCAGCAGAAGGTGTTTCTCTGGTAAAAGAAATCATAAAAGAAAAAGTAGACCTAAAGTATAATCACGCAGTTGTGGTTTGTCCACCTTTTACAGGGATTGGAGTTATAGGAAACCTAATTGATGAATCTGCAGATACCAAGGTTAGCTTAGGGGCTCAGAATATTTCGGATAAATCTTCTGGGGCATTTACAGGTGAGGTTAGCGCCGAAATGCTTAAAAGTTTACAGGTGCGCTACGTAATTGTAGGGCATTCGGAAAGAAGGCAGCTGTTTGGAGAAAGCAATGAGTTGTTACAAAAAAAGGTTGATGCCATCTTGACTTCGAAAATGACTCCAATTTTTTGTTGTGGAGAACCTCTAGAAGTAAGAGAGGAAGGAAATCAAAATGAATATGTTCAAAAGCAAATAGAGGAGAGTCTATTCCATTTAAATGCTGATACTGTATCTACCAATCTTGTAATTGCTTACGAGCCTATTTGGGCGATTGGAACGGGTAGAACAGCCAGTGCAGAACAAGCTGAGGATATGCATGCCTTTATTCGTAGTATCATTGAAAAAAAATGGGGTGGAGAGGCAGCAGAAAACGTATCAATACTTTATGGAGGTAGTGTGAAACCTGATAATGCTGAGGAGTTATTCGCTAAGGAGAACGTTGATGGAGGGTTAATCGGCGGAGCTTCTCTTGAAGCTCATTCCTTTATCGGAATTATTAAGAAAATGAACTAGCAAATTGTTACTTCAGTAACTAATTCTTTTTTGTAAAAAGCATTAATCTTATCGATGATGCTTTTTTTATTTAGTGATAACTCATTTTTAAGAGGGGCAATATCAGTCTGAATACTAAGTTTTTTATCGCTTAGGTTCAAGGAGCGCGTATATTTTGCAATGGTATCACCCATTATCTCTGCCCAATCTTCTTCCAGACTAATGGCCATAAAGCGCTTCCCCCAACGACTTTCGCCGAGCATTTTATTCATAGCATCTCCCAAAGAATAATCATCCATATTATACGTGGTTTTCGACAGTTTCTTTTGTAATCTCTCCGTCTGCAAAGATGACCAACCGTTGTACTATATTATTAAGCTCTCGAATATTACCTTGCCAGTCTCTCTTACTTAATAAGCTCAGGGCATCTTGGGTAATTCCAATTCGTTTTTTTCCTTGTTCAGCACATATATGATCCAGAAAATGTTCGACTAATAATGGGATGTCCGTAATTCGTTCATTTAAAGAAGGAACGTTAATTACGATAACTCCCAGTCTGAAGTATAAATCTTTTCTGAAGTTTTCTTTTTCAATCTCTTGTTGCAGATCTTTGTTAGTGGCAGCTACAACGCGCACGTCAACACTGATTTCTTTGTCGCCACCAATGCGAGTGATTTTGCCCTCTTGCAAAGCACGTAATACCTTCGCCTGAGCATCGGCACTCATATCTCCAATTTCATCTAGGAAAAGAGTGCCACCGTTAGCCTGTTCAAATTTTCCAATACTTTGTCGAACGGCTCCCGTAAATGAGCCTTTTTCGTGTCCAAAGAGTTCACTTTCTATTAATTCTGAGGGGATTGCGGCACAATTCACTTCAACAAGTGGCTGGTCACTACGATCACTTTTTTCATGAACCCAACGGGCTATAAGTTCTTTTCCTGTGCCGTTATCTCCAAGAATAAGAACACGTGCATCAGTAGGAGCCACTTTATCAATGGTTTCTTTCACTTTTATAATCTCGGGGCTTTCACCTACAATTTCTTGTACTCCATTGATCTTCCTTTTAAGCTTTTTATTATCCTGCTT
The DNA here is from genome assembly GCA_965230665.1 of Chitinophagaceae bacterium. GTDB lineage: Bacteria > Bacteroidota > Bacteroidia > Chitinophagales > Chitinophagaceae > JAGNRR01. The sequence goes on along the minus strand of CBDDLM010000004.1, from coordinate 422,824 downwards.
AAGCGTGTCTTGCTCTATTGCATTACGAACCGTTATTAACAAGCGGTTCAAATCTGGTGGCTTTGAGATATAATCAAAAGCTCCCTTACGTACGGCTTCCACAGCATCATCCGTAGTACCGTGTCCAGAAATCATAATAATGGGTGTCTCCACACCTTCCTCTTGCGCTTTCTGCAATACTTCCATGCCATTAAGTCTTGGCATTTTTATATCGCAAAGTGCACAGTCATATTTTTTAGCAAGTAGCAGGTTTAAACCTTCTTTCCCATCTTGTGCTTCTTCTACTTTAAGCTTTTCCATTTCTAGAATTTCACGAAGCGCTGTTCTAATACTTTTTTCGTCGTCAATAATCAATATAGATGCCGGCATAGTTTGATTTTCAATTGCCGTGAAAATAATTCAAATTAAAATATATATTTAGTGATCGTACGTTTTTTTATAAAAGAAAAGGCAGGTGATCATGCACCTGCCTACTTTATCGTTCTAAAATAGATGATTAACTCTGATTATCGCGCCACTCGTAGACCCAATTACTTTGTATCATTTCCAAATGGCCTTCGTTACATTCTTCTCGCTTACTAACAAATCCTTCCAGTTCCAAAACCCAGTCACGTAGCTGTGTAAAGCGTACACGGTAGATTTTACCCTCATTCATCTCATCTCCAAATTTTTCATAGAGCTTAATAGCGATGTCTTCATAGTCATTCCAATGGATTGGGGGTTCAAAATTCATATTATGTTTATTTATTCACCTAAGATGGTACTTTGATCTGGAACATGGACGTTGATCTCACCTGTTCCTTCTTCTAAAACACATTGACAACTTAAGCGTGAATTTAATTTAGGGTTGCGAGCTCTGTCAATAAAATCTTCTTCTTTATCACTTAGTTCTTCAACAAAATCTTCACCTTTTTCAATATATACATGACAGGTGCTACAAGCACATACTCCACCACAGTTATGACTGATTTCAATTTTATTTTTAAGAGCAATTTCTAGGATACTAAAACCAGGCTCTGCATCTTCTACTGTTACTGGTTCCAAACCTTTTTCCTCGAAAGTGTAATGTATTTTATACATAAACTGCTATCGTCTTATTTATTAGTTATAGTATGTTTATATACTTTAAACGTCTTGCATTACTACAGGAGTTGCATTACGAATTTCTTCACTAGCCTCAGCTTTGTACTGTTCAAAATTATTGTTGAACAATTCCGCCAAGTGATTAGCTGCTTTCGTGTATTCTTTTTTATCCGACCAAGTATTGATTGGGATCAGTAATTCATCAGGAACATCAGGACAAGTCGTTGGCATGTTAACACCGAAAACGGGGTGTTTTTCATAGGGGACATCATCCAAAGAACCATTCATAGCTGCGGTAATCATTGAACGAGTATATTTTAATTTCATACGCTCGCCAACTCCGTAGCCACCGCCACTCCAACCTGTATTAACAAGCCAGACGTTAATGTCTTTATTTTCCTCAAGTTTTTTACCTAATAAGTCTGCATATTTCGTAGGATGCAAGGGTAAAAATGCTTTTCCAAAACAAGCGGAGAATGTTGCCTGAGGCTCGGTAACACCTACTTCTGTCCCAGCTACCTTAGCTGTATACCCGCTTAAAAAATGATACATAGCTTGTCCTACTGATAATTTACTTATTGGAGGTAAGACTCCATAGGCATCACAAGTAAGGAAAAAGATATTTTTAGGATTTCCGCCTACACTAGGTTCCTTGGCATTGAAAATATGATCTATAGGATACGCCACACGTGTATTTTCTGTTAACGAACAGTCTGTAAAATCAACCTCGTTCGTACCAGCTTTAAATTTTGTATTTTCTACAAGCGCTGCGTGTTTAATGGCATTGTAAATCTGTGGCTCTTTTTCCTCGGTTAAATCAATACATTTTGCATAGCAACCGCCTTCAAAATTAAATACAGACCCTTGATCCCAGCCATGTTCATCATCACCAATTAGTTTTCTTTTGGCATCAGCACTCAAGGTTGTTTTCCCAGTTCCACTCAATCCAAAGAACAAAGAAACATCACCTTGCTCTCCTTCATTTGCTGAACAGTGCATACTTAATACATTCTCGTTATGCGGTAGGACGAAATTCAGTACTCCAAAAATTCCTTTTTTCATTTCACCAGTATAAGCAGTGCCACCGATCAAAATCATTTTTTTACTGAAACTAACTACAGTAAAATTTGATTGACGCGTTCCATGCAGAGAAGGGTTTGCTTCAAAGCTGGGGGCTTGGATAATGATCCATTCTGGATTTTGTACTTTGATTTCTTCCTGCGTGGGGCGTAAAAACAAATCATTACAGAATAAGTTAGCCCAAGGTGTTTCATTAATTACACGGATGTTCAAACGGTGTTTGGGATCAGCACAAGCATAAGCATCTCTTACATATAGCTCTTTGCCACCTAGGTATGCTGTAATGTCTTGGTATATTTTGTCAAAACTATCAGGAGAAATTGGAAAATTAATGTCTCCCCAATCAACAGTGTCAGCAGTAAGTTCATCCTTTACGGTAAATTTATCCTTAGGAGAACGCCCTGTAAATTTCCCTGTATTAACAGCCAAGGCGCCTTGGCTTGTTATTTCACCTTGACCTAACTCCACGGTTTTATCAGAAAGTTCCTGAGTAGATAAATTCCAATGAACTACTGATGGTTGAATCCCTAAATCGCTTAATGTAGCGTTTGGGTTTTTTGTTCCAAATTCTTGCATGTTTGTTTAAAAATTAGAGTGAGCAAAGATAAGGGGTAAAAAATAAAGGCCATAGAATAAATGCAGATTTTGGGCCCTTTAACGGATGAAAATTCTAGAAAATAAATCCAAATAAATCTTAACGTTTTCTTTGTTAAGCGTTTTGTTTCTTTGCAAGCAATTACGAATGATTATGAAAAAGATATATGTATCAATTTTGGCATCAACGCTATTGTTTGCTGCCTGTAATAATGCCCCTGAAGGGGAAACTGCTGAAGTAACTGAGGAACAAACCGTTGCGAAAGAAACTCCAAAGGGAGAGCCTTATAAAGTCCTAGAAAACAGTAAGATTAAGTTTTATGGAGCCACACCCACGCATGGACATGATGGGAACTTTCCAGTTAGTACTGGGTCCGTTTATGTAGATGATGGAAATATTACTGGTGGAACATTTACGGTTAAGCTAGAAGATATGGTCGTTACAACTGAAGGTTTACCTGATAAGAAAAAAGCAGATTTAAAAGGTCACTTGTTGAGTCCAGATTTCTTCAACGCGGAAACCAATCCAGATGTAGTATTTGAAATAACTAAGGTAGAGGTAGATTCAAACAAGCTTCAAAAGGTAAGCGGTAATTTAACGATGAACGGTAAAACGAATAATATTAGCTTCCCTGCAAGAGTTGCTATTAATGAAGAAATACTTAAGGTAAGTGCAGGTTTTGTTATCAACCGTAAAGACTGGGGGATGTCTTACAAGAATGATGAGTCACTTGGTGATGATTGGATTTATGACGAAGTAAAAATGACAATCATGGTAGATGCAAAAAAATAGTATCTAAGAATGTTCAAGAAAAGGGGAGGTCAATGGACCTCCTTTTTTATTTAAGAAAGAAGATTGTAGGATAACAAAGCTGAACCATATGCTAAGACGAACATATAAACAAATTGAAAAACGACATACTTCCACTCACCGGTTTCTTTTTTTACGATCGCCATGGTACTCATACATTGCATCGAAAAAACATAAAATAACAGAAGAGAAATGGAAGTGCCCCAGTCATATTGTTTATTCCCATCTTCATCTCGTTCAGATCTCAATCTATTGACCACCGTTTTTTCATCATTATTATCTATGCTATAAATACTAGAAAGTGTTCCCACAAATACTTCCCTTGCTGCAAAAGAACTCACCAGTGCAATGCCAATTTTCCAATCATAACCAAGTGGTTTGATGACCGGTTCAATGGATTTACCTAAATAACCTAAGAAAGAGTATTCCAGTCGAATAGATGCCTCTGTTTGGTTACTGTCTTTTAATTGTTGTGATGCAATAAACTGTTCACTTTTCGGACCCCAAGTAGCCAAAAACCAAAGAATTATAGATACAATAAAAATAATCTTTCCCGCTTGTAAAACAAATGAGCCAGTTTTATTGTAAACATTTAGGAAGACACTTTTCCAGTCAGGTTTCCTAAAAACAGGAAGTTCTAGCACCCAATTAGAGTTCGCAGGTACCTTATTGTATTTATTAATAAGCCAGGCCAGTACAAGTGTGGCGAAAACGCCAAGAAGATAAAGGGCTAAGAGAAATAGACCTTGAACCCCGAAGAAAGAATCTGAGTCATTAGGAAATAATACGGCAATTAAGATGACATAAACTGGTAGTCGAGCACTGCAGGTCATCAACGGGAGAGTAAGAATTGCTGTCAAACGTTCGCGTGGATTCTCAATAATTCTTGTACTCATAATTGCTGGAATGGCACAAGCCCAACTGGATACTAAGGGAATCACACTGTGCCCACTTAATCCAAATTTTTTCAAGAAAGCGTCAGAAATAAATGAAATACGAGAGAGGTAACCAATTTGTTCTAGAAGGCCAATGAGTAAAAAAAGGATTGCAATTTGAGGAATAAAAATAACTACACCACTAAGTCCTGGAATAATAGCATCGGCTATGAGTGCCCGAAGCCCATCATGAGAGATATGTTCCTTGGTAAAATCAGCTAGGCTAGCAAAACCACTATCTATCCAGTCCATGGGGAAGCTGGAGAAGAAAAATACAGATTGAAATACAAGGTATAGGGTCATAAAGAAAATAAGGAGCCCCCATATTGGATGCAAAAGGACTTTATCCCATTTATGTGTATTGGCTAAATAACCAATTTGATCACCAGACTGTACTGCTGCATTGATAAGTGGAAGCAGTACTTTTTGTCTTCGATTGTAATCTTCTTCCCATGAGGTAGCTGCTTGAGTCGTGCTCAGGTATTGCACATAGTTGTTTTCGATATAACCATTTTGTTCAATGTCATAATGACTTCGACAAAATGTGTTGGGAATTGAAAACCTATCTTCTAAGATTAGTGTTTTAAGTTCATCGTATCCATCTCCAGTCTTAGAATTCAACAAAGCTATTGGACAACCCAGTTTATGTTCAAGATTGGTTTTGTCAATCACAAGCCTATTGGCCTTTGCTTCATCGATAAAATTAATCGCTAGAATGACAGGAATTTGTAAATCAGCAATTTGTGAGAACAGCATAAGACTGTCAAAGAGTTGCATAACGCTGGCAACAAAAACAATAGGCTGTTTGTTTTTAGCTGCATGGACAATTTCATTTCGAGAGATGATTTCTTCTGGTGAAGTTGTATTCAAGGATTGAAGGCCAGGAATGTCGATAATCTCTTTGTTATTAAACGTTCCTTTTAGAACGTCTATGGTAACTCCTGCATAATTGCCAACTTTTTGGTTTAAGCCAGTAAGACGGTTAAATAAACTCGTTTTACCAACATTCGGTTTTCCAACAAGTAGGACATTATTTAGGCTATTCTTATGCATTCAATATTCTCAAAGTCTTCTTTGCGCAGCGACAAAATTTTTTGTCTTATGGTAATACTGATAAGCTGGGTAAATTTGGGACTATAGTTTACTGTGAATGGCACTCCAATTGAAATATTGTGCCCGAGTAAAAAAGACCGGAACCTTTCATTTCCATGAATAGCTGTAATTATAAATTTAGCATTATTTAAGTCTTTGTCTATACCCACTTTTCAATAGTCTGACCTGTAAAGCTATTTCAGCATTTAGAAAAACACTACATTAATCGGGAAATAATTACAAGAATCTCAAACTAGAATAAGGTCGTTTGCCAATCCAAAACTCCCACCGTAGGTGTTAGCCTTAATATCACTAAACGTCGATATTAGCATATTTGGCGTGTTTCTCAATAAACTCTCTACGAGGGGGAACTTCGTCACCCATAAGCATTGAGAATACTCGATCTGCTTCAGCTGCATTATCAATGGTTACTTGCTTGAGGATTCGAGTTTCAGGATTCATTGTAGTCTCCCAGAGCTGCTCTGCATTCATTTCACCAAGCCCTTTATATCTTTGAAGCCCTATTTTATCACCACCTCCCATTCTTTCTGTTATAGCTTCACGCTGTTCTTCATTATACGCGTATTCCGACTCTTTACCTTTCTTAATTAAGTAGAGTGGAGGTTGTGCTATATATACAAATCCTTGATCGATTAACTCCTTCATATAACGGTAGAGAAAGGTCAAGATAAGGGTTGCAATATGACTTCCGTCGATATCGGCATCAGTCATAATAATTAACTTATGATATCGGAGTTTAGACGTATTTAATTCTTTACTATCTTCTTCCGTACCTACCGTTACACCAAGTCCTGTATAAATGTTCTTGATCTCTTCATTTTGAAACACTTTGTGTTCCATTGCTTTTTCAACATTTAGAATCTTACCGCGCAAAGGTAAAATAGCTTGATACTTCCTGTCTCTACCTTGTTTTGCTGTTCCACCTGCTGAGTCTCCCTCTACAAGGTATAGTTCGCATTTTGCAGGATCCTTATCTGAGCAATCAGCAAGTTTGCCAGGCAGTCCACTGCCTGTTAAGACATTTTTTCGTTGTACAAGTTCTCTTGCTTTTCGGGCTGCTGCACGAGCTTGAGCGGCAAGAATAACCTTCTCGATAATTGTTTTTGCACTTTTCGGATTTTCCTCTAGGTAAGCTTCCAGAACACGTGCAATGGAATGGTCCACGACCTTGGTAACCTCGCTGTTACCAAGCTTTGTTTTTGTTTGCCCTTCAAACTGTGGTTCCGGAACCTTTACACTTATAATAGCTGAAATACCCTCTCTAAAATCATCGCCCGTGATATCAACTTTTGCCTTTTCAAAAAGTTTATTGCGGTCACCGTACTGTTTAAATACCCTTGTGATAGCCCTTCTGAAACCAGATACATGGGTACCCCCTTCAATGGTATTAATATTGTTTACATAAGAAAATATATTCTCACTATATGATCTATTATACTGAACAGCTACTTCAACAGATACATTACTTGCTTCATCTAAGTCTTCAGCGTAAATAGGAGTATCAATTAAGGGTTCACGGTTGCTATTCTTGTCTAGAAGCTGGATGAATTCTGATATTCCGCCTTCACTGTAGAACGTTTCTTTTACAAACTCTCCATTGTCATCTTGTTCTCTTTCATCAATTAGTATAATCTTAATACCCCGATTCAAAAAAGAAAGTTCACGTAAACGTGCTGCAAGAATATCATATTTATATATGCTCTCAGTGAATATTGTATTATCCGGTAAAAAAGTCACCTTTGTTCCAGAGATATTCGTACTGCCAACTTCTTTTACGGCATACTTTGGAATACCACGTTCATATTCCTGTTCGAATCTTTTGCCTTTTCTGTTTACTTCAACTTTTAAATGGGTACTTAATGCATTAACACAGCTTACACCTACACCATGCAGACCTCCCGATACTTTGTAAGAATCCTTATCGAATTTTCCTCCCGCATGTAAAACAGTCATAACAACTTCTAAAGCCGAACGCTTTTCTTTAGGGTGCATATCTGTAGGGATTCCTCTTCCGTCATCTTGAACGGATATTGAATTATTCTCTAATATGCGGACTTCAATATTCTCACAATGACCAGCAAGTGCCTCATCAATAGAGTTGTCTACTACTTCATAAACTAGATGATGTAGACCTTTTATACCAACATCACCAATATACATGGCTGGTCTTTTTCTTACCGCTTCTAGTCCTTCTAAGACTTGTATACTACCAGCGTCATAACCTGGTTTTTTTTCATTTTCACTCATAATGCCTATCGTATTTTTTAGCCCGTAAAAGGGCTTCGCAAAGGTACTAAAAAACGACCTTACATCCTTGTTTTACCCGTCTATTGAGAGTCTTTAAAACCCTTTAAAATCAGGCTTTTATGCAAATAATTATCCACAAATAAATCCACAGTCACAAACAACACTTTCTATGTGTTTTTGAATCGAAAAGAAGCCCGAATAATTACCTTACATTTATACTATGATATGCGAGATAATAGCTTTTGATTCTCCTTGGATTTTAAAAATGTATGCATTACGTCAAAAGGAACTTCGTGTTCCTTTAGGCTTAAATCTATTTGAGGAGGACTTATTAAGTGAACAAGATGAACTCTTTTTTATCGGCTATGAGAACGAGGAGTTAATTACCTGTCTTCAGATGCGTAAACTTGGAAATGGGATATTGAAGCTAAGACAAATGGCTACTGATGCTCTTAATCAGGGACAAGGCAGAGGAAAAGAATTAGTGCATTACTCGGAACAATGGGCAGCTCGGAATGGGTATCAAAAAATCGAATTACACGCACGACAAGTAGCTACAGGATTCTATAATAAACTTGGTTATAAGAAAGAAGGAGAAGTTTTTCTAGAAGTAGACATCCCGCATTACAAAATGGTAAAGTATTTAGAAGGTTAGTTTTGAAATTGAATCTTAAAGATAAACTACTCGACAATGTCGAACTGAATCAATTTATTTACACTCCCATTTTTTGTCTTACCCCGAACTCTAAATTGAGCTGTTGAAACATAAAGTTTACATGGTTGATCAGTGTAATCATTCGTTTTACGAATTAGGTGCATCCATCCTTGTATTTTATCTTCCTTCATATTCTGCGCACGCAATTCTTTACCAAGAGCAATTTTTAGCTTCTTATTCGTCAGATTATTGAATTGAAAACTATTTGCTCCAGCAGCTACAAAAATATTATCTTTTCCTGCCAAGGGAAACCAATCAGATATCTTTCGCCCCAGTGATTTTAATAAGTATTCTTCCTCCTTATGTTTGACCTTCAATTTAGTATAGATTCTTTCCTTTATTGAAGTTTCTTTTAAGCCTTTAACTTGGATTTTCATTTTGGCTAAATCGCCTCTGGTTACCAAATAGGAAACGCTTCTGTTTTGTTTTGGATTTTGTTCAGTAAGTGCTTTGGCTTCTAAGCCTTGAAAAACAAGTTTACAATCTTTAAATTCTATAGTAAATCCAACAATAGTAGAATCCGCAGCGGTAAACTCTTCCAGCTCTTCCGCTACTTTAACACTATCCACCTGAACCATTATACGAGCAATTTCACTTTCATCTTGCTCTTTTTTAGAAATATCCTTTACAAAGTTTTTTAGGTAGTTGGAGTCTTTTTCTGTAACAATTAAGGAGCTATCTCCAATGCGTATAGGAACGCCAGAAGATATAGAGTCCTGCTTACAACTTTGAAAAAAGGTCGCATACATCAAAACCAATAGACCCGCTTTGAAGTACTTTCTCATTTAACGTAGACGGTCTAAGTTTTTAATCAGCTTGTCATCTTTGCGCACCCCATTTAGGGCCAGAACTCCAAATACTAAAGATAAAATTGGCGCAATAATACCTAGCCGAATACTGGTGTTTTCCGCTTTCATTTCAGTTAGATAAATCATAAAACCAATGCAAGCAAGGCTCAGTAAAACGATGATCAGGCAAAAGGCTTTTTGCACTTTTCTGTTTTTGAAAGAAAAAATTGCGATAAACGCGCACAGAATAATATCGGCAACTATTATAAGTACTACAATATTATTGATAGCGTTCATACCGATGCCTTGAACATTTTCTGTATTGATCTCTGATGTGAACTCTGTACCGAAAGGAACAAAAAAAGCAAGACTAGCACAAACCGCTGCTAGAAATAACCATACTGTCTGAATTCGTTGTATCATGGTAAATAAACGATAAAGTTAAACCGAATAAAAATCGAGTACAAATTTGTTATATTGTATTTTCACAATTCGAAAATATTTTATGGGAAAAAATCTACGAAAAAAAGAAGCGCTCGACTATCACAGTAGAGGACGTGCAGGAAAGATCGAAGTTGTACCCACCAAGCAAACCAAGACACAAAGAGATTTGGCCTTGGCGTATTCGCCAGGGGTTGCTGATCCTTGTCTTGAAATAGAAAAGAATCCGGATGATGCGTATCGGTATACAGCCAAAGGAAATTTGGTTGGTGTAATAAGTAATGGGACGGCCGTACTAGGTTTAGGAGATATCGGTCCACTGGCCTCTAAACCAGTCATGGAGGGTAAAGGCTTACTCTTTAAAATTTATGCTGATATAGATGTTTTTGATATTGAGGTAAATGAGACCAACGTAGAAGAGTTTATTAAGGTTGTAAAAGCAATTGCACCGACTTTCGGTGGGATTAATTTGGAAGATATTAAGGCACCAGAAAGTTTTGAAATCGAGGAACGTTTAATCGAAGAACTTGATATTCCTGTAATGCATGATGATCAACATGGAACAGCCATTATTTCTTCGGCAGCTCTTTTGAATGCATTGGAGATTCAGGATAAGAAGATTACAGAGATAAAAGTAGTCGTAAGTGGTGCAGGAGCTTCGGCAATTGCATGTACAAAACTTTATGTAAAAATGGGGGTCCGAAAAGAAAACATATTCATGTTTGATAGTAAAGGACTCATCTCTTCAAACCGAAAAGGTTTGGATAAGAGAAAGCAACTGTTTGCGAATGGTGAAGATATGGATCTAGCAAAAGCACTCGTCGGAGCAGATGTGTTCTTAGGACTATCTAAAGGAGGAATACTAGATGCTCATATGCTTACTAAAATGGCAGAACGACCTATCGTATTTGCGTTAGCAAATCCTATACCAGAGATTGATTACCCTGTGGCTGTTGATGCACGAGAGGATATCATCATGGCCACTGGTAGAAGTGATTACCCCAATCAGGTAAATAATGTACTCGGATTTCCCTATATATTCAGAGGTGCATTGGATGTTCGGGCTACCAAAATTAATGATGATATGAAGCTGGCCGCTGTTAAAGCATTAGCTGACCTTGCAAAGGAATCAGTACCTGATGCCGTTAATATGGTATACAATCAAAAAGCGTTGACCTTTGGTCCTGAGTATATTATACCCAAACCTATGGATCCACGCTTGTTAAGCACCGTTGCATTGGCCGTTGCCAAAGCTGCTGAGGAAAGTGGAGTAGCCCGTGAACCGATTAAAGATTATAATGCCTATCGAGAAGAATTGTCTGTACGATTGGGACAAGACGATAATGTTTTGCGCATGATCATGAATAAAGCACGTCAGCACAAGAAACGAGTAGTGTTTTCCGAAGCAGAGAACGTAAAAATCTTAAAAGCTGCTCAACAAGCCTTCGAAGATGATATCGCAACTCCAATCTTATTGGGGAATAAAAAAAGGATCGAGAAGTTAGCTGATGAATATAGTATAGATCTTGGAACTATAGAAATTATTGATCCTAAGGAAGAGAGTATGTCCGCCAAACGTGAAGAGTTCGGAAATCTTTTTTATGAAAAGAGAAAACGAAAAGGATACAATAAGTATGAAGCCGTAAAAATTATGCGCGGACGCAATTATTTTGGTTGTATGATGGTTGAAACAGGAGAAGCCGACGCTTTGATAACAGGATTAGCGAGAAAATATCCCGATACGATTCGACCAGCTTTAGAGATAATCGGTCCTGCTGATAGACCCAGTACTGCAAATCCTAAGAAGCCCCAAAAAATTTCAGGGATGTATGCTGTTTTGACAAAGAAAGGTCCGATTTGCTATGCTGATACAACGATTACAGAATTTCCTACTGCGGAAGAATTAGTAGATATTACGCTACAGACAAGCGCTAGTTTAAAAAGTCTTAATATCGATCCAAGGGTTGCGATGCTTTCATATTCCAATTTTGGAAGTAGTAATCTGCCCGAGGCTAAAAAGGTTAGAAAAGCAGTTGAAATATTGCACAGAGAACATCCGGATATTCATGTAGAAGGAGAGGTGCAAGGAAGTATAGCTTTTAATAAAGAAATACTGAAAGCGAATTACCCGTTTAGCAAATTAGTAGATGCGGGCCCGAATGTATTAATCTTTCCGAATCTTTCTGCAGGTAACATTGCATATAATTTACAATTGGAGATGGGGAATCAAGAGACTATTGGCCCGATAATTCTGGGGCTAAAAAAATCTGTTCATGTATTGCAGTTGGGTAGTACGGTGAGACAAATTGTTCATATGGTTGCCATTGCAGTATTAGATGCACATGTTAAACAGAAGCAAGCAACGTGAGTATGAAAATAAATATTGCCATAGATGGTTTGTCATCTACTGGGAAGAGTTCGTTAGCCAAACGATTGGCTCAAGAACTGAGGTACATTTATATTGATAGTGGCGCAATGTACAGGGCGATTACGCTTTATCTTTTACAAAATGAAATTGAGATCAAGCAAGACACAGATGAAATAAAAAAAGCGTTGGTTGGCATTGACTTACGATTTGTTAATCAAAGAGTTTGTTTAAACGGACATGATGTCGAAGAGGAGATTAGGACAATGTATGTGTCAAATTCTGTTAGTGAGGTAGCAGCTTTACCCAGTGTTCGAGATTTCTGTGTTCAACAACAGCAGGCTTATGGCGAGGCTAAAGGAGTTGTCATGGATGGGCGTGATATAGGTACAGTTGTTTTTCCTAAGGCGGAGCTCAAAATTTTTCTAACTGCAGCGGAAAATGTAAGGATAGAAAGACGTTACTCAGAGCTACTTGCAAAAGGAAAAAAGATAACGCGAGAGGAGGTTGGTAAAAACCTAGCTCATAGAGATGAGATCGATAGCAACCGTTCATATAATCCATTACGAAAAGCTGAGGACGCAAGAGAACTAGATAACTCTAGTATGACTATTCCTGAACAGGTAAAACAAATCAAAAATTGGGTTATTGAATTAGTTGAAAGAAGCTAAGATCTTCTCTAAATTGAACGGTTGATTTGAAACATCCGATATCTTTTTGATGACAGATTCTACAATAGCATCAGGACATGAGGCGCCAGCTGTTATTAATATTTTTTGATTCGGTCCTTTTAAATAATTAGTTGTAGTCATCATTTCTTTCGTATGGAAGTTATAATGTCTAATCTCTTCGGCGCTGATTATTTCGCTTGCATCTTTGATGTAATACGTGGGTAGTTTCTCTTCGCATAACTCTACCAGATGTGAGGTGTTAGAACTGTTATAACCTCCAATTACAATTGCCAAATCAGCCTGAGTCTCAAGCATTCCTTTTACCGCGTTTTGGTTATCGTTTGTTGCATAACATAATGTATCCCGGGTGTCTGCAAAATGCATTTTAACCGTCTCATCTTCCAATTTGTACTGGTCACGAATAACATCTTTTAAGAAGTTCGCGATAGCCTGTGTATCCTCTGCCAGCATTGTGGTCTGGTTGATGACACCAATTTTTTTCAAATCGTTCTCAATATGAAAGTCTGGTGTGTAGCGGTCAGAAAATTCAAGTTCGAAGTCTTCCTGTTGAGCTTCTAAGCAAATGTATTTTTCAAGGGCTCGTGCTTCTTCAATGTTTTTAATAATAAGTGTAGGCGCTTCAGTTGCGCATTGCGAAAAAGTAGCTCTTGTTTCTTCATGATTTGGTTTCCCATGAAGGATGAGTGAATACCCTTTTTGCCCTATTTGGCTACCCCGTTTCCAAACTTTTTCTACAAAAGGACAGGTCGTATTATAGGCGATTGGATCAATGCCTTTGGATTTCAACAGCTCATTCGTTTCTTTCGTTGTACCAAAAGCGGGAATCACGACAAGGTCATCACTATTTATTTCAGACCAATCAATATACGGATTACCTAAGGTGTCCTGTATGAATTGTACTCCATTTTTTCTTAGGTCATCATTAACTTGAGGGTTGTGAATCATTTCACTTAAAAGAAAAATTCTTTTGTTTGGATGTTCTTCTAAAGTTTTAAATGCAATTTCTATAGCGTTTTCTACACCATAACAAAAACCAAAATGTCGCGCAATATAGAACTGCAAATGACCAACTTCAACCAGAGTAGGGGAGAAATCTTTTTTTAGTTTGTCATTCTCTTTTCTTTTCTGATTGATGACTGAGACCAGCTCAGAACGATAAAAAGTAGGAATGTCGAAGGTTTTCATAATTGCTAGTTTACAAAGAAACGAATTCCTTGTGTAATGGTAGTGTCATATCTAGTTAGAATAATGCTAAGCAGATAATAAGTTATGGATTAGTCGGTGGTCTATATTATATTTGATCTAATACACATTTACATGAGAAAAACATTTTTGAATTTACTTGTTTTGACTTTTTTGGGAACTACTACTTTTGCTCAAAATAAAACAGTAAAGGCTGGGGATGCTATGCGCACTCAGAATAATGGAACGTATTTGGGAACCTTTCAACCCAAAGAAGGTGATGCCGAATTATTACCTGAATTTCAAATAATTCGTAATAGGGTTAATAAGAGTCAGAATCAAGAGGAACTGGCCTTTTATAAGGATAGCTTGAGAAAGTTGAAAAGAGCGGCTGGTATCACACCAGAACAAACTTCTAACAAAACTACCGCATCTATTGATCCAGTAAAGACTTTAGGGTTTACTGCTCTTGGTTCTCAGGGAACACCATCAGATAATACCATTGCCGTGGGTAACGATGGGGTCATGATTGCGGCGGTTAATAGTTCCTTACGCGTTTATACAACTGCTGGAGGTATTGTTCCAGGAGAAGGTTTAAAAGTATTTCCACTGTTTTGGAATCCAATTACTTCTAAAACGGATATGTGTGACCCCTTAGTACACTATGACCCTGATTATGATCGATTTATTGTATTCACCCAGATTTGTGATCGAATGACAACAGATAATAGGATTTTGGTTGCTTTCTCCCAAACGAATAACCCAGCAGGTCCTTATCATTATTATAGTTTTAGGTCTAATTTAAGAGAAGTTATAGGGACGACTTACCCTTATAATGTTTGGTTTGACTATCCTAAAATGGCTGTTTCAGCAAGTGATCTGTTCATTACAGGTAATATGTTTAGGAATATATCGTCAACAAACTCCCAGTTTGTTGAGAGTGCTGTGTTTCAAATAGATAAAGCAGCGTGTTTTGCTGGAAACGCTAATCCAGCAGCGGAAGTATTTACTTCTGTAGCCGGCAATCCTTTTACTATCGTACCAGCAAGACATGGTAGAAGTACGAATTATGGAGACCAGATGCACATGTGTGCAACACGTAACTTTATTTCATCGAATACGATAAGAATGTATACCGTTGATGGTAATGTCAAGGGTAACCCTACACTGAGTACAGCCACTGTTTCAATTCCCACTTATTTTCAACCTGCCGATGGGGTACAATCTGGAACAAATGTAGATTTGAATAGTGGAGATATGAGAGGTATGGATGCAATGTACGTTGCTGGAATGGTCCATTTTGTTTTTCATTGTAGTGGTCCAAACAATTTCGTAGCGATCAATTACAACCGATTAGAAAGAAGTGGTAACTCTTGGAGTGTTCAGAATAAAATATTATCACAAACAGGAGTAGATATGGCTTATCCTTCCATAGCCTCCATGGGTTGGAATGACTATGAGCAGTCTGCTCTAATTGTATATGATTATAGCTCTCAAACTTCATTTCCTGGTATTCGCGCAATTTTTTCAGACCATAATATGAATATTTCGAATTTTGAAGAACTAAACCCTGGTGCTGGTCCTGTTACGTTCGGTGCAACAAGTGGTAACACAAGATGGGGGGATTATACTGGTATTGCTAGAGAACATAATGCTAGCGTACCAACAGTTTGGGGCTTCGGTATGTATGGTAACTCGCAAGGCAGATGGAATAATTATATTTCAAAGGTTCAGGTTGGGGCCTTTCCTGTTTCTACCAGTGATGTAGAGCAGAAGCGTGATCAAGTAGCGATATTCCCTAATCCTATTGTTGATATTTGGAGTGTCAAATTGGATCTGCAAGAGGGAGGAGACTTTGCTGCTGTGATCTATGATATGCAGGGCAGAAAGGTAAAGGAGGTTTTGAAGGCCAATGTTACCAAAGGTGAGTCCATTTTTAGATTTAATAAAAATGGCCTATCCAATGGAAGCTATATGGTTAAGATTACGATGAATGATAAGGAAGTTTCCAATGAAAAAATCATTGTTTCTAAGTAGTTTTATTATAGGCTTGGTTTTCTTAGGTGGTTGTAAAATAAAAAAGAATTCTACACTTGATAAAGATCTTGAATCTCATAATAGCAAATCAGAGAATGTTCTTGAGCAAAAAAAGGACGGATTAGTCGTAATTCCACAACCAGGAACCTTAGATCAAGAGAAACTGGATAGTATAAAGGCTATTCGAATGAAGGAGAAACGACGGTATAAAAAGTAGCAGTATATTTGTATTTTATGATGACGGAAACAAAACAAGAATTACCAGTAAAGTTTACACAGGGAGCACTTGACGAATTATTACGCTTACAAGTTGAGCAGCCTGAAGGTAAACCGTTTTTAAGAGTAGGGGTAAAAGGAGGAGGATGTAGCGGTTTGACCTATGTTTTGGAGTATGATACTAAAACGGAAAAGGACAAGACCTTCCTACTAAACAATGGTTTAGAAATGGTAATGGAAGCCTCTCATGAGTTATATCTAGCTAATGTAGAGATAGACTTCCAAGGTGGTTTAAACTCAAGAGGGTTTACCTTTACGAATCCGAATGCAAGTGAATCTTGCGGTTGTGGAACAAGTTTTGCAGTTTAACTTATTTTCTCTACAATAGGTTGGCTAACCCCAGTGAAAGAGAAACCTCCATCATGAAAGAGGTTTTGCATAGTAACTTTTCTTGTTAAGTCGCTGAACATCGCAATACAGAAATCTGCACATTCATCAGCACTTGCATTTCCAAGCGGAGACATATTTTCTGCATAATCAAAAAATACATCAAACCCCGAAACGCCGCTTCCAGCTGTGGTTGGGGTAGGAGATTGAGAAATCGTATTGACTCTTACCTTCTTTTTGAAACCATAGTGATACCCAAAACTACGGGCTATGCTCTCTAAAACAGCTTTAGCATCTGCCATATCATTGTAGCCCGGAAATACGCGTTGTGCCGCAATATAAGATAGCGCTAATACACTTGCCCATTCATTAAGAGCATCCTTCTTCATAGCAGTTTGAAGCACTTTGTGAAAGGATAAAGCAGAGATATCCAGAGTCTTTTGAAAGAAATCATAATTCGTATCTGTATATTCTTTTCCTTTACGAACATTTGGACTCATTCCAATACTATGTAAAACAAAGTCTAGTTTACCACCTAGAATCTCAACACTCTCATCCATCAGTTTCTCTAAATCTTCTATACTTGTTGCATCAGCTCCAATAACTTGAGCGTTACATTTTTCAGCGAGTTCGTTAATACGACCCATACGTAATGCTATTGGAGCATTTGATAATGTAAATGTTGCACCATGCTCATGGCATTTTTCTGCTACTTTCCATGCCATAGATTTCTCATCTAAAGCACCGAATATGATTCCTCTTTTTCCTGCTAATAAACCAGCCATACGTATTAAGTTTTATGGTTGGTAAAAATACGCCATTCAGTTGAATGTAAAAATCTAAGAAGTTTTAATTATGCCCAAGTAATTCTTTAGCGGCAAGTAATGATGTTGTACTATACTCTGCTCCACCTAACATTTGAGCTATATTCTCTATGCGTTCATCGGTTGTAAGCTTTCTAATGGCGGTGAATTGTTGTTTCTTACGCTGCTCTTTATAAACATAAAGGTGCTGCTTAGCTTGGGCTGCAATCTGAGGTAAGTGCGTGATACTAATCACTTGATGTTGCGTGCTTAATGCTTTTAACACCTTTCCTACTTTTATTGCCGTTTCTCCCGAAATACCAGTATCAATTTCATCAAAAATCATACAAGGCATGTCGGTCGTATGCGCTAAAAGTGATTTAATTATTAGCATGATCCGACTCATTTCCCCACCCGAAATTGATTTTCTAAGCTCTTGAAGTTGCCCAGTACTATTGGCATCAAACAAGAAGCTGATTTCATCGATACCAACGGAGTTCATTTCTTTAAAAGAGTGCTGGATATCAAATTTGGCTTGAACAAAACCTAAATCTGAGAGCATGGTGTTTACACCTTTCGTAAACCGTTTTATACCAGAGATCCGTTTCTTGCTGAGCTGTTCAGATTCTTGTACGCATTTACTATGTAGAATGCCTATTCTCTTATTAAGCGTTGCAATAGTCGCATCTACATTTTGTAAATTTTCAAGCTTTTGCGAAAAGTCTTGGCGAATTGAAATAAGTTCTTGGGTATCACGAGCGTTATGCTTCATAAGTAGCTTATTCGCTTGTGCTACTTTTTCTCCTATGGCGATGAGCTGTTCGTCATCTGTTGATATCTGTTCTTCCTGAAGCTCAATTTCGGCAGAAAGATCTTTTAATTCTTCTAAAGTGGATTTTAGACGTTCATGGATATCATTAAGTCCTTTCTGAATATTACTATGTTGACCCAGCTCTTTTGTAACGGCTTGCAAGGCACCAATAATAGATTGTTCGTTATTTCTAATAGCATCAACTGAAAAGAGTAAAGTCTCTTTAATGGATTGTGCATTCTCAAGAAGAAGCAATTGATCGTTCCAGACCTCAATCTCACCTGACTGCAGTTGTAGATCATCAATTTCGTTGAAAGCAAATTCAAGGTAGTCCTGTTCGGCTTTAGCCCTGGCTGCTTCACTTTTTTTGAGCTCTAATTCCTTACGAACCACTTGGAGTGCATTAAAACTTGTAGAGAAGTTATAACGTTCTTCATTGAGTTGAAGAAAATCATCAATGATCATTAATTGTTCGAGCGGTTGTAGTAGTTCATAACTATCAAATTGACGATGCATGTCTACTAACTTGCTGCCAACACTTTCGAGATCCTCTAGTTTAGCTGGTGTGTCATTGATAAAAGCTCTACTTCTACCAGAAGGGCTGATCTCTCTTCTAATAATCAACTCAGGGTATGTTTCAAACTCCTTCTCAATGAGTAGCTCATGAACCTCAGATGAATTATGGCATTGGAATACTGCTTCAACAAAGCATTTTTCATTTTTATTGACAATCACCGAGTGGTTTGCTCGTTTCCCAAGAATTAACTCTAGAGCACCAAGTAAAATTGATTTACCAGCTCCCGTTTCACCAGTGATGACACTCAGGTTGTTTTCAAAATCAATTGTGAGTTCATCTATAATTGCGAAGTTCTTTACTGTCAGTCTTAGCAACATACGCCAAAAGTAATTCTATTTGCCTTGAATTCGCAACATTCCTGATTTGGCTTTGTGATCTAATGAGCTTTTATATTCATGGCCTTCTAAAGCAAGTACTTTCTTGAAGTATTGCATGGCAATGGACTTTTTATTTCTCTTCTCATATATAAACGCCAGTTGAAGTGCAGAACGAGCTGGGTAATATTCGTTATTCGAATTTTTCGAAGCAAGCGTTTTTTTATAGAAAATAATAGCTTGATCTGTTTTACGGCTTTCGTCATAAGCTCGTGCTAAACGATAATTCCACTCCAAATTTTCAACCTGAGGTAACAAGCCTTGTAAAGACTTGTTTTCAAGTATTTTTAAACAATTTTCAAAATCGCCTCCATCAAAAAGCAAGCGAGCCTTAAGCAAGTTCTTATTCCCAAAATTTCCATGCTTGTATGTTTTCATGGCCTGTTTGTCCATATCGGTAATGGTTGTACCCACTTTTGATATTTTACGCATGTACAGTTGGGCCTCTTTGTTTCTATTGGAAAGGAAGTATGCATATGCAATCTTTAGGGCTGCATCTTTTTTATAGAAGTAGCTTTTTGTATTGATATACCTTTTAAGGTAGAGGATTGCTTTATCATAATTCAACATATGCAAATACGCCGATCCTAATGCATAATCAAAAATAATGGGTTGCATATATGCTGAACTTTTATTCCTATTTCGAATAATCGGAACTACTTCCTTTGCTTGAAAGTTATTCAGCATAAGGTTACTTGCCATGAATGTATATAGGTAATTATTTCTGGTATCGATATTATAAGTCTTGGTAAGACGAAGCGCTTTTTTAGAATTATTCAGAACAATTTCATTCAAGAAGATGTAATAAAAGATTGCATCATGTCTAAATAAAGCTTTTTGCTTAGGAATACTATTTTTCAACAATGAGATGCCCTCTTTCATATTACCTCGAAGGCCTATTAAGTTGGATATCCATTTATAGCTATTGGGTATAGTTCCAATAATAGTTTTCTGTGCACCATAAAAAATATCTGTGGTTTTGAAGTTAGGGTAGAGTCTTTTGTTTTCTTTAAATAAAAGATGTGCCTTCCTAAAGTCATTTGCTGCTTTCCAGTTTTCTTTGTTTTTGATATGGATCAGGCTCCACTGCAAATGGATAATTCCTTTACTCAACCTATAATAAGGAGAATTTCGGTTTGATTTATTTAAGAAGTTCAGCCGTTTCTCTTTGAATATTTTCCTCCGTTTGTATTGAGCAGGATCATCTGCAAAACTCAGACGGATAAAATCTTCATAGTTCTGAAGTACAATAATCAGATGGTTATAAGGATCTCTTTTTATTTCTTTAGCAAGCGTTTGCCGTCCCTCGTTCAGTCTAAAACTAATCATCTGTTCGTAAGCAAGTAAACAGTTTTTACTTACGGTAAAATGTGCCTTTTGACTAAAGGTGGTATAGCTTATACATAGCAGAATTAAGATGTGTGCAATGCGCATCGTGATAAAGATAGAGTTAAAAAAGCGATGCAGGATATTCCTGCATCGCTTAGGATGTAATTTTTTTGTTAGTATAATTAAAGGCTGACGCTCTCCGTTAACTCTTCGTCTACAAGAATACGTCCGCAGTGCTCGCAGATAGTCATACGCTTGCGCAGTCTAATTTCTGATTGACTCTGAGGAGGAATAGCGCTATGACAACCACCACAGGAATCACGCTCTACGGAAACTACAGCTAGTCCGTTTCTAAAGTTGCCTCTAATCTTATTATACGATACCAATAATCTTGGAAAAACTTCTTGTTCAGCTTTTTCTCGCTCTTTTAGTAAGCTTTTCTCTTCTTTTTCAGTCTCTGCAACAATCTTTTTTAGTTCTTCTTTCTTAATATTTAATACTTCATTACGTTCAGCGATTAAAGTATCCGTCTCTGCTTTTTTAGCTTCACGATCTTCTATTTGAGAAGCAGCCATCTTCACGTCTTTTTCGGCCTCTTTAATATCAAGCTCACTAGCCTCAATTTGCTTATTAATAGCTTCGTATTCACGACTGTTTTTAACGTCGTTTTGTTGCTTCTCATATTTCTTTAAAGCATCCTTCGCATCTTTCTGGTTTTGCTTACGCTCTTTGATATATTCTTCAATTTCGGCAATATTATTATTTACGTTGTCAATACGCGTTTGATAACCTGCAATCTCATCTTCCAGATCTTCAACTTCCATTGGAAGTTCACCGCGTAATTTATTGATTTCGTCTAACTTAGAATCAATCTTCTGAAGTTTAATAATAGACTCTAATCTTTCTTGAATGCTATATTCTCTTACTCTTGCCATTAGAAGTATTTTATTGGATTCGTATTTATTTTAGATAAATGGAGTGCAAAAGTAGGCATTTTTTTTGATAGAATGCTATAAAATAGGCGCGGAGTGTATTGTTCTGTCTCATAATGTCCGATATCTATCAAGGACATGCGCTTATCTGCTTCGAAAAACTCATGATACTTTATATCTCCAGTAATATAGGCATCTGCATTAGCGTTTAGGGCTGAATTGATCAGAAAAGCTCCTGAGCCTCCGCAAATTGCAATTTTCTTGTAATACTTCTTATCAGATGCAGTAAACCGGATTCCTTTCGCTTTCATTTTTTTCGAAACCAAAGTCAGTAAAGATTTGTGAATCAATGAGTTATCTAGTTCTCCAATTGCACCTGCCCCGATTTCGTTCTGCTCGTTCTTTAGCTCAATGAGTTCATACGCTACCTCTTCATAAGGATGAGCTTCTAGCAAAGCATTTACAACTTGATGCCTTTTATGTTTAGGGAGCAGGACTTCAATTTTAGTTTCTACCACCTCGCTTAGCTGATTTTTCTTTCCAATGGTTGGCTTGGCTTTTTTTATGGGCTTAAAACTACCCATGCCTTCTGTTTCAAAGGCGCAATGTTCGTAGTTCCCAATTTGTCCGGCCCCAGCTCCAAACAGTGCTTTTTTTATACGAGCTAATGCTTGTTTAGGTACATATGTATACAATTTATAAAGTTGCTTTTCTTTAGGAACAAGAGGTCTAATATTTTTTAACCCCAAAGTTTTGGCGATCTGTAGGTTCACACCCTGTATTGTATTATCTATATTGGTATGACAGGCATAGATAGCAATATCATTTTTTATTGCATAAGTTATAATACGATCTACATAATGTGTTCCATTAATTCGTTTTAGACTTTTGAAGATAATTGGGTGGTGAGCAATAACAAGGCCACACTTTAATTTTTTGGCTTCTTTAAGAACTTCTTCTGTACAATCTAAGGTAAGTAAGGCACTAGATACTTTCTTGTTGGGGTTACCGATTAGTAAGCCCGAGTTGTCATATTGTTCCTGAAGTGTCAAAGGAGCAATTTCCTCGAGGTAAGAACTAATTTCTTTTATAGAATGGAGCTTTTTCTGAACCATATGACAAAAGTAATGTTTTGAGATTACTTATAACTAAAAGCAAAAGAGCCATGCAAAACATGACTCTTTTTAGGGATATATGGAGTTGAAGAGCGGTTATTATCTTTCTTTATCAAACTTTCTGAATCGATATCCTAACGATAGTTGAAAGCTCGGTATTTTAAAGAAGACATCTGAAATTTCTTGTTTGGCAGCTCCCTGAGTATTGTCCCAAAATAAGTTACTCATTCTAAGGTCAAGGTAGAGTTGCGAATTAAAGTTATAAGATCCACCAATGGTATATCCGAGTCCTAATCTGCTACTAAAATCATCACGAGTGAACTTAGGAGTTGTATTGGTACGTTCCACATAACTAGCTCCCGTTGTAACCGTATCGGAGACATACAATGGAGATGAACTTTGAGTTGCACTTGTATTCATTCTAAAACCATAGTTTAAATGGACACCTCCATAAGCATTGAATTTCTTTATATGTGCATTTAATAATACAGGGACCTGTAATGTATAAAAGCTCTTAAGATTATAACCTGTACTTACAGAGTCAATCTCATAATTGTAAATCGTACCATGGGTCCAGCTTGTATTGTCTACGGTTTTATTAATGATAGTGCTTTTATTATCACGTACGGTATATCCACTATTATTCTTATGCATGAGACGTGCTTCGGTTTGTAATGAAAATAATCTACTTAGAGGAGTCATAGCTGTAAATCCTCCTTGGAACCCACCAAAATTATGTTGGGTATTAATAAGTGCAGCATTTACTCCTGCAAACATTCCGGTATAGATTGGAACAGGAGTATGAGCTATTTGAATAGCTTTCTGATTCACTTTTTGAGCAAGTGTTTTAAACATAGAGAAGAAGCTTTTTTTGCTCTTCGCTTCTTTAGAGCTAGAGGCTTTAGCCTGAAGACCAACTGAATGATCATTACTGGTTTCTGAGCTTATAGGTTCTATCTTAGGAGGCGCAATAAATTCTGCATTCGAGGCTATGGCTGTTCTTCTTTGTGCCTCTTCTTCCTGTTGTGCAGTAAGCTCTACATATCTAGGATTCACTACAACACGTTCTTTCTCCTCAACTATTTTAAATTTAGAAGAGTCTACTACATGCTTCTTATTACCAAAACGATCTTGTTCAATTCGGTAAGTAAGCTTGGTCGCATTTATTGTATCAGTATGCTTTTCCTGGATAGTTGGTGCGACCTGCTGCCCTTTAGAATCAACAAGTATTGGTAAACTTGTCGTTTTAGCTATGAGTTCAGTTTGATTTGTCTGTTTGTTTATGCTTTCTAGCGAATGTTGTATGGCTTTTGTATCAATGCCCTTATCAAGAGTTGAGACTTTTGCAATTTTTGATTGAGTTTGACTTGTAATCTTTTGAGAAATGTTTGAGCGACTTGTATTTCTAAGTTGTTTAGTTTCTTTCGCTATATTTTGAGTATGATTTGCTACGACTATTGTTTCCTCTTTGTGGGGATCGAATAACGAATTACTTTTTTCAACAATTGATTTTGTCGTTTTCGTGTATGGCGATGAAGATTTTTTAAGATCCTCAGTCGTAAGGGAGTTCTCTACAATAGTTGTTACATGATCTTCTATTATGCCTGATGCAGCAAGGTCTGTAGTTGGCGAAACTTTAGCAACTGCATTTTTATTTATTGAATTTTGAGTTGTGTTATTTGTATTAGACAAATAATTATATCCACCAATTACGGCAGTACTACAGGCAATGAGTCCTAATAGCATAAACAACCAAGGTTTTCGTCTAGAGTCTTCCTCTTCTTGTTGGTATGGATCTTTACCATCGAGCATTCGCTCCATGTTTGCCCATGCACCTAGATTGTGTGGTTCTTCGCCTTTAGCAATTCCTTGCCGAACCAATTCATCTATCGAAATTTTGTTTTTCATTTTAATAAATTATTTGTTCAATTTAGTTATTTGTTTTTTTAATAATTTTCTGCCTTCATGTACATGCCATTTGGATGTGCCTTCACTTATTTCTAGTTGTTGGCTAATCTCTTTATGAGAAAAACCTTCTAGAATATACATATTAAAAACTACACGAGTATTCTCAGGTAGTTGTTGAATTAATTGCATAATATCATCATATTGCATTTTTTCTACGGCGAGCTCTGGTATTGCCTGCTCTTTCTCTTCAAAAACCACTTTTTCTCGATACTTTGTATTTGCACGCACATAATCAAAAATGGAATGATAAATGATCCGTCTTACCCAACCTTCAAAAGAACCTTTATGACCAAAAGAGTCAATTTTTTGAAAAACTTTTAAAAAGCCGTTGTTCAAAATTTCCTCAGCTAAGTGATATTGGTGATAGTTTGTATACCGCTTAACCATGCTCATCATTTTGGGATAGAAATGCTTATACAGTCGTTCCTGCGCAGAACGTTCTTTATTCATACAACCTTGAATCAGGTTTTCTATGAATACTTCCTGTGTTGTTTCTATTTGACTCAAAATAGCTGTCAATTCTATATTTCCCTTAATTCTACTATAAGACGAGATTAAGAAAGGAAAGGTTGGGTGGAAATATATAGATAAATAATTATGAAATGGCTTGTTTTTTAGTAAAAAGGTTCTTCTAGCGATTAAAAGATAGCATTTTAGGCACTTTTAATGCGTTTTAGACTATTTAAGCTTGTATAATCTAAACAGCAATCAATTTTTGGTTTTATTACAATTATTAAAATCTCGGTTTTTTGGAGTGTTACCGCTATAAAAAGAGGGGGGCTATATAGGATAAAAATGAAAAGGCGACACATCTGTGTCGCCTTTTCATTTTTATCTCGTAGTTAAGAATTACTTCTTAGATACTTTCTGAGTGTATGTTTGACCATCGCTTTCAAACTCTACAAGGTACATACCTTTAGATAAGCTAGCTACGTCAAGAGTAATAGAAGAGCTTCCTTTTTCAACAACATCAGAAATTAATTTCTGACCAGTCATAGTGTAAAGTGAAACAGTTACATCGTTAGAAGCAGTCTCTTCAAGAGCGATATTCATTTGATCAGTAGCAGGGTTAGGATAAACATTGATACCTTTCAATTCGTTCATAATATCGTTCGTAGAAGTTGTGTTTAAACAAGCATTACAAGTAACAACCCAATCAACGTCTAAGTGCTCATAAGAGAAACTTGGTTGATTGAATTCTTCTACACGTACCGTAGGATCATAGAACCCACTTTCACTAGTAGTAAACATTAAGCTAGAGTTGTTGAAATCTCCACCTTTAAAGCTACCGTTAGCATCTCCACCATCGTTTTCGCTATTGTTACGATAAGTCATTTTATCATTTACAGTTTCTTCATAGAATCTTGGACGGAAATGGTTTTTAGAACCAGCACCAGGGAAGAAACTTAAAGAATCTTGATTAGCCAACCAAGTGTCACCAGACTTGAACGTAAAGCTAACAGCAACTTTTTGACCAGCGGCTA
The DNA here is from genome assembly GCA_965230665.1 of Chitinophagaceae bacterium. Taxonomy (GTDB): domain Bacteria; phylum Bacteroidota; class Bacteroidia; order Chitinophagales; family Chitinophagaceae; genus JAGNRR01. The sequence goes on along the minus strand of CBDDLM010000004.1, from coordinate 396,745 downwards.
CGTTAATTGGACTTGGAGGTGCAAATGCAAATCTTTTCCATAAGTAAGCAGGATTCGTTGCATTAGAAGGAGCACTTGTATCAGCGTTAGTGAAATTGTAATCCCAAGAAATACGATCAGCAGCAGTTGTTCCTGCAATACGAGCAACACTGTCTGCTTCAGGAGCTCTACCACGAATGCTGTTATCAGCAGTTGCGATAGGGTCTAAATAATCAACCTGTACTGAGTTTCCGCTACCAGCAGTTCTTTGGTATGTTACAATTTGGCTTGTTGAGCTACCATCACCAGTTACAACAGATATTGTTAATCTGTCACCAGTTACAGCCCCATCACTATTAGGAGTCATATAAAAACCCCAAAGAATGATAGAATCAACAGTGTAAGCATCATTCGGACCGATAGCCATTTCACCAGTATACGTAGGGCTACTATGATAAATAGGAGCTACAGGGTCTAAAACTGATGCAGCTGAGTTAAAGTTTACAGAACCATATCCAGTGTTATATCTTACTTGAACAGTAGAATCTCCCCACATTGGAAGAGCACTTGAGTGAGTACCTCCAAAAAGGATACCTGTACCACCATAATGAACAGCATCAATGGCTGTAATATAGCTATAAGTTCTTGTTCCTCTCGTCTTACTTTTTGGGTGAGTCTTTAGAGGACTGTTTGGATTAATAAATTGTTGTGCCTCTTGATCCACTTTCAGAGAGTGATTCTGGGCGTTAACCTGAAACGCAGCAAAAACTGCTAGAATTAGTAAAATCTTTTTCATTCGTATTAAATATTTTGTAAGGTAAATATAGAGGTACTCCGATAAATAGCAAAAAAAAAATTACTTCTATTTATCCACGAACTTACATTTGCCCGAAATTTGACAGTGAGATGATAAATTTTGAGAATACGGCGAATGCTTTTGAGTATAGAACGCAGTACCAACTTAGAAAGGCGCGTTTCTTGTTTCGCCTTATGGCCAATCCTGCGCTCACCAAGATAGGGTCGTGGCTAACTCCAAAGTTTTTATGGTTGCCGTTTGTACGAAAAATTATAAAGAATACTATATATGAGCAGTTTTGTGGAGGGACGAATTTAAAAGAAGCTGCAGAGACCGCTTATCTTTTAAGTAATTTCAATGTTCACTCATTAATGGATTACGGAGTAGAGGGGAAGACAACAGAAGTTGAGTTTGATGAGGCAAGGGAGGCATTTATCAATACGATAAAATTTGCTCAACAAAAAGACTACATATCTTTCATAAGCATAAAACTAACGGCCTTTTTTAGAAATGGGTTATTAGAAAAAATGCATCAAGGTATTGATTTATCGGAAGAAGAGTGTACAGAGAAGGAAAGAGCGGTAAAGCGTTTAGATGATATTTGTACAGCGGGTTTGGAAAACAACACAGTAATTCTGATTGATGCAGAAGAAAGTTGGATACAAGATCCAGTAGATGAATTGGCCACAGAAATGATGAAAAAATTTAATAAGTCACGTGCGGTCGTTTATAATACTTTTCAGTTGTATCGCCATGATCGGTTAGAGTTTTTGGAAAGAAATATAGAGGCAGCAAAGTCAGGTAATTATATGCTAGGTGCAAAAATTGTTCGAGGTGCTTATATGGAAAAGGAACGAGAACGCGCAGAGGAAATGGGATATACAAGCCCAATTCAACCTGACAAAACAAGTACAGATCGAGATTATGATTTAGCACTAGAGGCCTGTTTAGCCAATGTTGAATTTGTAGCCACGTTTATTGGTACGCATAATGAAAAGAGTTCTTTACTGGCAACTGAATTAATGCATAAGAGGGGTATTAAAAAAGCGGATGAGCGCATTACCTTCTCCCAACTTTATGGGATGAGTGATAATATTTCTTTTAATCTAGCCAAGGAAGGTTATAATGTATGCAAATACATGCCCTATGGCCCTGTACATGATGTAGTGCCTTACTTGCTAAGGCGAGCTAAAGAAAATACAAGCGTAGCGGGCCAAACAACACGCGAGTTAGACCTTATAAAAAAAGAGCTTAAAAGAAGAAAGCACGTGAAATAATAAGGAAGGGATATTCAAGGCGTTAATTTATCGGCAGCTGTGAACAATTAGCCGCTTTAAACTTCATAAACTTATAAACCAACATTACATTTGCGAAGCAAAAAAATAACGAATAGAATATGAATTTACACGAATACCAAGCAAAAGAGTTATTGAAGAGATATGATGTGCCTGTTCAAAATGGAATTGCATGCACAACTATTGATGAAGCTGTTGCTGCATATAAGGACATTAGTGAACGCACTGGCACGAAGTTCGTTGTTATTAAATCTCAAATTCATGCTGGTGGACGGGGTAAAGGAACTTTTAAAGAAGCTCCAGAACAAAATGGTGTAACCGTTTCGAAAGGAGAAGAGGATGCAAAGAAGATTGCAACCAATATGCTTGGTAATACTTTAGTGACTATTCAAACTGGTGAGACTGGTAAAGTAGTAAACAAAATTTTCTTAGGAGAAGATATGTATTATGATGGTCCTAGTGAGCGTAAAGAGTTCTATCTATCTATTTTATTAGATAGAGCAAAAAAGCAAAATGTTATCATGTACTCTACAGAAGGTGGAGTTGATATAGAGGACGTCGCACATAGCACACCAGAGAAAATCTATAAGGAATGGATTAAACCCGGTATGCCTCTTATGGGATTCCAGGCGCGAAATGTAGCTTTTAACCTTGGATTGAGCGGCGAGGCTATGAAGAACTGTGTAAAATTCGTTACTAAGCTCTATAATGCATACGTTGGTTTGGATTGTGAGATGTTAGAGATCAACCCATTGTTTAAATCTGCAGATGACAAAATTATTGCTGTAGATTGTAAAATGAGCTTGGAAGGTAATGGACTGATTCGTCATAAAGATTTGGTAGAATTAAGAGATAAAAGTGAAGAAGATCCAACAGAAGTTGAAGCTGATGAACATAATTTAAACTACGTGAAATTAGATGGTAATGTAGGTTGTATGGTAAATGGTGCAGGTCTGGCCATGGCAACTATGGACATGATCAAATTAAATGGCGGTGAACCGGCCAATTTCTTAGATGTTGGAGGGAGTGCGAATGCACAGACCGTAGAAGCTGGTTTCCGTATTATCTTAAAGGACCCTAATGTAAAGGCAATTTTGATTAATATTTTTGGAGGGATTGTGCGTTGTGATAGAGTAGCACAAGGTGTGATTGATGCCTATCAATCGATAGGAGAGATTAATGTACCTGTTATTGTACGTTTACAAGGTACGAACGCCGAAGAAGCTAAAAAACTGATCGATGAGAGCGGCCTTAAGGTACAAAGTGCTGTATTGCTTTCTGAGGCAGCTGACCTAGTGAATAAGGCAGTCGCTTAGTTAAACAAAAAGTAAGATAGAAAAACATTAGAAGCTCCTCAAAGCGAGGAGCTTTTTACTTTTCGCGTTTTTCTTTCAAATCAGACATTTTATAAGTCCCCTTAATATATTTATTACTCCATGTTGCAATAGCTTCAGCAATAGGAAGTAGTTCCATACCTTTTTGCGTAACATGATAATCGATAAGCAATTTGTTTTGTTGATTTTTTGTCTTGGTTATGAGTCCTTCTCTTAGAAGATGTTTTAATCGATCGGCCAGTATATTGCTCGCTATTTTTTCCTCTGATGATACAAAGTCCTTAAAGTTCTTTTTTCCAAAAAAAGCAATATCCCTAAGGATAAGTAAGGTCCATTTATCACCAAATAATTCAAGCCAAGTACTTAACGGACAGTTAGATCTTCTTTCCTTCATAGGTAATTACAAAGCTAGTAAACAAGGCTTACTAATTCTTTGATAAGTATCAATACCTGTAATTGATTGTGAATGCTTATATTTACTTGCAATTTAAAAGTTAATTTATTATGGATAAAACAACAAATTCTTTAAACTGGTTTGAAATTCCCGCGATAGATATTAAACGGGCAAAAAAATTCTATGAAACAATCTTCGGTATTGAAATGGAAGAAATTACTATGGGTGATGCTTTGATGGCTTTTTTTCCCTGGGAAGAGGGCTCCGGAAAGGCAACAGGTAGTTTAGTTCAAAGTAAAGATCATAAACCAAGTACAGATGGAGCTGTAGTTTATCTTAACGCCAATCCTGCCATGGATCATGTTCTGGCAAAAGTAGAGGCTGCTGGTGGCCAGCTTGTTATGCCCAAAATGTCTATAGGAGAAAATGGGCATATAGCCTTTATTATTGATACCGAGGGAAATAAAACAGGTATTCACTCCAAAGAATAATAATATTAACAAAGTTGGGTTGGTCGATTCTACGAGCTAAGTAAAAAAGTTCGTTTACTTTGTCCTATTCTACGATCCACTATCGTTATTACAGTATTAAAACAATTAAAAATGAAAAAAATGAAAAAATTCTTAGTTCTTTATTACTCTACGGAGGCAGCAGATAAATTCACTATGGAGATGCCTAAGGAAGAGATGCAAGCTTCTATGGGAAAATGGATGGCTTGGGCCGAAAGGTGTGGTGATCATTTAGTAGAGATGGGGGCACCTTTGATGCCTGGTAAACCAATTGGTTCTGATAAAGTTTCGGAAGCGTCAGGGTTTTCAATATTGCAAGCTGAAGATGACGCAGCTGCTGAAGCACTTTGCGACAATCATCCGCATTTGGAGTGGCACGGTGAATGTAGCTTGGCTATTCATCCTTTTGCACCAATGCCTGGCGGTGATCAATAGGGAATACGCTTTAATTTCTTTTTAAGAAAGTCTTCATCAGAAGCGTTAGCGCACAATAAAATCGCTTTTTCTAGGAAAGCGATTTTTTCTTTTCTGTCTTCACTTAACTCCGCTAAGAGGGTAAAGTACATATGATTTTTTTCTAGTTTTAGTTTAAGCGCTTCCTCGAGTCCTTCTTTTTTGGATCGTGCTCTGCTCATAGCGTAAGCTCTGTTAAGAGCAGCCATAGGGGAGTATTCGATTTGTAATAAACGATTATAACAGTTCAAGATACTTTCCCATTTGTAGGTACTTTCAGTTTGTTGAGCATGAAACTGCGCTATGATAGCCTCTAAAACATATTTATTGATTTCACCACTTTGTTGCGCAATAAATAAATACTGATGCCCTTTAGTTATGAGTTCTAGATTCCACTTGCTTTTGTCCTGTTCTTCATAAGGAATGAAATGGTCCGCACTACGAGCTTCGAACCGAGATGCGTGAAAGCACATTAATGCCATAAGACTATTAGAAGCAGAAGTACTTGTATCTTTATTATCCAGTAGTAATAAGTTGAGTCGCATGGCTTCAAGGCAAAAATCTTTTCTGATTCTTTTATTGGCTACACTAGAATAGTAGCCTTCGTTAAAAAGCAAATAAATAATCCTTAATACAGAAAATAGTTTTTCCCTTACCTTATTTTTAGAGGGAAGTGAAAAGCTAGCTTCTTGTTTTTTTAGTTTTTGTTTTGCGCGATAGAGACGTTTATTGATTGTTTCTTTTTCGGATAGAAAAGCGGCGGCAATTTCATCGATTCCAAACCCACAAAGTATACGCAAGGCAAGTCCAATTTGTGCCTCTTCTGGAATATCTGTGCTACAAATAGCAAATAACATTTTTAGTTGACTGTCTTTGATATTGCTTTGTGACAGATCTAAAGAGATTTCTTCGTGTATATCAATTGCATGATTGAGAGCGGGACTTATATTTTCATTGAAGTTCTTGGTGCGTCGTAAAACATCGATCGTTCTATTTTTAGCAACAGTATAAAGCCAGGCTGAAGGGTTTTCGGGTATTCCTTTCATACCCCAGGTTTCAGAGGCCAGAAGAAATGTATCGCTTACAATGTCTTCTGCAATTTCGATATGTTGCAAACCAAACTTCTTGGTAAGAATGGCTACGAGCTTTTTGTACTCGTCCTTGAATAGGTTCGGAATTAATTTGCTCGGCAAGTTAAGGATTTAAGGAAAACAGAATTCTAGACATTGACTTAGCAAGAGATCAAAATGTTTTTTGTGTTTTGTTGATACCTGAAGCCAGTCTTTCATAGGTCTTCCCTTACCAGAAGGGTCAAAGTTTTTAGAATTAACTAATGTTAAGGACCATGCCTCGATATTGTCTTTTCCTATTTTGAAAACAATTTCATCTTCAAAAAAAGCAATAAAAGCTTTCTTGTTTAGTTTGCCACATGGTTTCCCAAACATTTGACTCAGCTCAGCTCCATCCGTTTGTTCAATAAGTTGTTCGAATATTTTTTGACTTGATGCCATAAAGTAATTTTAGTAAAAAAAGAATGGGTGATGCGCGTAATCACCACCCATTTTTAGTAACGCTCAATTTATCTTTCGTAAATCATAACATCACGTACTTCGACAGTGCCCCCAATGTCAAACATGGGGCAGCCTGCTGTCAGTTTCACAGCCTCATCTAAATTTTCGGCTTTTACAATGGTGTAGCCGCCTACGAGCTCTTTAAGCGATACATAAGGTCCGTCAGTTATTGACCCATCGGCTTTTACTGTTTTGCCTTCTAGGCCTAAAGCGTTTGTGCCACCCAGTTTATCTTGAGCAGCTAAGCCACCCAACCATTCATCCCATTTTGCCATAACGGCTTGAAATTGCTCAGGTGATTGTTTGGCTAGTTCTTCTGTAGCACTACTTTCTCTTCGGAAGAGCATCATAAATTCTTTCATTGTTTTAATTTTTATTATTTGATTACCTGAATAACGAATGAGTTTAGTTTAAAGAGACAAGATACTAAACTTTTTTTTGAGTACGTCGTCGGAATGATAATTTTATTTATGTTATGATATAGCCTTTTGTAAGAATAGATTTAAAGGTCGCATGGTCTCATAATGTTGCATAATTGTTTTTGCCAATTTATCAGAAGTGATAAGGTTCGACTTTTCTTCAGTCATATAGTAGAATTGCTTGTTAAGAATATAAGGTTCTTTCTCAGCTGCATTTTGCCATTCTTTTGGTATCCGTTTCATTTGATCACCTTGTATTGAACCAAAAACTTTCTGGAACGTTTTATCTTGAATAATTTTCCGGAACGTTTTATCTTGTTTGACAATGGCTGTCCGAATCCCTTGAAGTTGTTCTTTATCCGGCATATAACAACCACCGATTAATGTAACCTTATCGGGTGCCAATCTAATAAAAACCCCTGGAATACTTTTGTCTTTTTTGCCTACCTTAGAAATTATTGCCGTTACGTGAGTATTATAAGGTGTTTTGTCGGCAGAAAAGCGAATGTCTCTATTAATACGAAGAATACAATCCTTAGGTTCTACCTGTACTTCTTTGTCTTTCTTTTGGATCTCAGAAATAAGGAATTGAACAAAATTGTTAAACGGCTTTTTTACACTTTGTTCGTATCTTTTTTTATTTGCATGAAACCATTCTTTTTGGTTGTTTTCTGCTAATTCCTTGAAAAAGGATAGGAAATCTTTATCGAAATACTTCATAATCATCTATTTTATAAATAGATGACGAGTACCTTATGAGCAATTGGACAAAATTGAAATAATTTTTTAAAATTTATAATTCAAAGCAAAACCAATAGCTCTGTTAGAGTAATATGGGGCATAACTTAAAGATCTGTTTTTGCGTTTTCGGTGTAAGGTAGGAACTATGATTCCAGTAGCTGCACCCACGGCAAAACCCGCCAGTACGTCCGTTCTAAAGTGTTTACCAGCACGCATTCTATACTGAGCTACTATAGTAGGAGGAATACAGGCAGCTGTATACAGTAAGGCTTTGCGCCCGATGCTTAAGTCATGATACTCGTCATAAACATTGGCCATAAAAAAAGTAGCCGCGGCTGTGGAATTTACATGTCCGCTAAAAAAAGCATTATAGGTACTTTCTCCTGATCGTAGGGATATTGGGTAATTAACGTTGTAAGCCAATGGTCTTGCTCTACGGATAGGGAAAGTCGAACCTAAATAAATCCCAGAACTTAAGGTGTGTACTTGAAGATAAAGCGTAGAGAATTCTTTCCAATCTCGTCGAATGTTTTTATCGAATAAAAGCAAGGCTGGAAGTGCAAAGGTGCTATACATTACATAATTAGAAATATTGTGCGCATTATGATAACCTGATGCAGGAAAATCAAGTACTGGACGGTCAAACTTATTAATCCGCGTTCGGTCAAGCGCTAGGGCTTCGGACGGAGTAAGCGCCGCCACTGGAGGCAATTTGCTATATAAGTATTGAGAGAGTGCAAAGCCCGCTACCGTGATAGGGACTTCATATTTGAAGTTTACCTTATACGGAGTTGCGACAAAATTGCTATCCGTTTGTGCAAACAAAGCGTGGGATAGCATAATAAGGGCAAAAAATAAAGAACCTGATTTTCCTAAGTCCATATTGCGTCTCCTTGAAGGTGATACATGAAGATACCAATAGAAATGATGAGTCCGATTATAAAAATATAATAACCTAAGCGTAGAAACATATATTTTCTATTTAGAACCTTACCCAAGTAAAACAGATCTCTAGTAAGGGTCTTATATAAATATTCTCGATCCTTCATGATTTCATCAATCCCCCATTCAAAATCATCAAGAGACATTCTATGAAAGTTACCAAAGAACAAGAGGTTCCCTTTTTTATTATTGACTTGTTCTCTACTGATAATACCATGAGTCGTTTTAGGAATAACCGATAAGATTGCCACGATAATTGTAGCAATATTGACAACGAGTAAACTAATACCTGGGTAAATTAAATAAGGGTTGTTGTCCAGTTTTGGGAACAATGTAGACAGTACAATTGATACAATTATGGCATTCACGCTTATTAAAGTATTCGCTTTATTATCTGCAATTCGACTTAAATTAGTATGGTTTCGTAAACTAACCCTAAACATAGTTTCTATTCCTTTTTCTGGAATGTCTCGTTTGATTTTTTGTTGCTTTTTGCCTTTCGTTTTTACAACGGGCAGCGTGTCATTTTCTAAAGCCATGATTTTCTTTTTGTTTTGTTCTTTTATAGGGGAGAAGTATTTTTTAGCATAGTCCGTATGGAATATATGCATGTCAAAAAAATCAATACACATTTTCTTCCAAGATCCATAATTCAGATCAGGTTCATGATATTGTTTTACTTCTGCAAAAAGGCTGTTGTAAAAGGCTGCATATTTCTTTTTACCTAGGTGGGCCAAGTCTGCGTCTTGAATAATTTTTTCGACCAGGTTTTGCGGTTTGTGGCCCATTTTAGTAGCAAGTATAATTTGCTTTATTGCTTGAATCTCATGTTGTTCAATTTTCTTTGGGCTCAAAAAATTCTCAAGAAGTGTTGCACTTAACTGTTCATGATCTTCTCTTGACTGTGCAAATCCAACATCATGAAATATAGCAGCTAGTTCAATTTGCCGTTTAACTTCTTCAGAAACATTTGGAGTGCCCTCGATGATTTCTAAAGCAGCCTGATGAACACATTGCGTATGCTCCCAATTATGATAGGGATACTTTTCAGGAGCTTGAGCAAAAGCAGCCTGCACATAAGCTAAAGCCTCATTTTTTATTTGCGGATAATTGTTCACCTTGTTACGAATATAAAATTAAAATAAAAAAGCAGTTCCAATAGTTAGTTGTTCATTTTCACGAGAATCGAATGGATTCGAGACAGAGTATGTTCCCATAAGCATAAAATAATCTAACACGTTTATAAACGCACCAGCGCCGTAAGAATTGTGGAAACGGGAAGAATTAACAGTTCTTTCCCAAACCTTCCCCAGATCAAAATGTCCTAAGAGTCCAATATCAAAAGGAGCAGTATACGTTTTTACTTTAAGTAAACTTTGTCGTAATTCAATATTATGAAATAAAGAGGCATTACCCGCGTATCGATTTCTACGTACTCCTCTAAAGTTTACAAATCCATCTAGAAAGTTAGATTGAAAAAAGGCATGTGTACCAAAATTCCTTGCAAAACCTGTACGAACCGCTAAAACGGTCTGCTGATTAATAATATGGATAGGAATGTAAAAACTTAGTGATGAGTTTATTCTGAAAAAATTAATCGGACTGTTGTCAATTCCTCTATTCCATGAACCTGCTAATTTTAAATGCGTTCCACGCGAGGGGTTGATATTACTGTTCTTATTTTCATTTTCGTAGCTCATGGTTAGGCCCATAAAGGTTTGGTCTTGTGTTTCCCATGAGGGCATCGGTACAATTGGTTTTTGATCAAAGCTTACACGCCTCACGTCAAGGCTTAGTTTTAGATTGCGTGTATTATTTAGGAAAGAGTAGTTTAAACTTGGGTTGACTTCAAAATTGTTCATACGCACATTGTGCAATTTAAAGTCATCGTCCAGAGCCTTGGTTTCGTTGCCACGCCCATAAAACTGGTACACAATAGGCCTGTTGATTTGCGTCATGAGATGAAAGTCCAAAGGCCCGATCAATTCGGTGCGTTTAAAGTCGTAGTATATATTATATCCTTTGGCGCCAAAAGTTCTGTTTGCAGCAAACTTATGTTTGTGTTTAAAAGGTCTCTTCTTGAATCCCTGTTTGGTGTAGGTAAATGCGGGGCCAATATAAAAACCATCATTGGGGTTAAATCCAATAGAAAGGCCTGGAACAGCTTTATCATAGAGAAATTCTTTTCGATTATACTCGTAATGGTCATTCTCGTCTCTGAGAACTCTTATTCGAGTTTCCGTACCACCTTTTATTTTATCCTTTTTATTAAAGTGATAGACTTGTGTTTTCTTTCTGAGTCCTGCAACTTTAGATTTATCTTTTACTTTGATTGCCTTCTCTCCAGAAATTATTCTCACAATAATACTCTTTTTTACATCACCTTCTATATTATAAATGTCACTTCCATCTAAGCCATACAGACGAATTTCCTTTGTTTCATTTCGTTTGAAGACGCGGTGGTAGTACCGTTTTGCCTTCTTCTTTTTCCCTTTCTTATTTGCTGGGTAGATACTTACCTCGACTTCTCCATTTTCCAGGCGTTGGACATCAAAATAGTCTTCCCTAAACGTTCCAACGATATCTACTTCTTTCGCTATAAAATGGTAGTGTCTTTGGGCTGTTTCAACGAGTTGGTTGCGCCTAGCTTTTAACGTACTAATAATTTCGGGGCCAGAAAAGTCGAATGCTTCGCTGGGAAAAGAGCGGATAGCAGCCTCAATCTTATTGTCCGTTACATTTTTCTGAATCTGTTGTGCGGCATATATCCAATCCGCTTTGCTTGCTTCATTTAAATTGGCACGGTCAAAGTATCGAGCATTAAATCCTAAACCTGGTACGTCATTTATCTTATGTTTAAAAGGTTGAAACTTTCTCAATAAGAACTTACTGTTCATAAGATCCATTACGGCACCATCAAATCTAAAAAAAGCTTGATCTCTATCGCGTGGTATAGGTCTGTAAATAAATTTATTTTTCTTTTTAAACTGTGCCCAACGCCATTGGTCATCATGTCTGTCCCAATCGCCGATAAGCATATCAAAAAGCCTTGCCGTTAGCACACTTTTGTAGTCCACAATATGGTCGTACTCCTGTTGTGTTTTATTGATTACATCAACATATCCTACTACCTTTTTGCTATTACCGACACTGGCTTCATGTTTCATGTTCCCATTAGGACGTTCTTCGAATAAGCAAAACATGCCGCCGAATTCCTCCATATATTCACCTAGGATAGGATCTTTAGGGACATAGACCAATTTAGGGTTGGTGTGATATACACCAGCCGCATCGGCCAATGGAGGGATTACAATAGATGCATAAGGGTGAGATCCAGCTATACCATCGTAAATAATGTCTTGCGCTAAAGTGCCACGTAGATTTCGTTCTATTAAAAATTTGGAGTTTTTCTTAATACCACGAATTACGTACTCCTTGCCATCTCCACCTTTCATGCGTAAGGAGATAGATTGCATGCCACCGCCTTTTTTTACGGGAACCAATCCTCCTTTTTCATAATGAATATTCAAATAAGGAACTTCTAACTCTTTAGTCCATAAATCACGGTGCAGATCTCCGAAGAAGATACGTTTGAAGTTACCAGCTCTAAACATAGTGTCTGGGATGACCTTGGCCGTTTTGCCTGTATAATCTGTTTTTTGAATAGTAGTCTTCGATACTTTTTCTTCATGAGAATGGGCTTTAAACAAAAGTTTGCGATAGCCGATATTTTCTTTACCTGTTTCCTGATTTACTGTAATGAAGTCAATCCACATTTCACCATTTTCATAATGATACAACCTTGTATAACCCGTAAGATTGGCTCCATATTGAATCCGTCTATTATTTCTAACGTAAGTAGTTTTACTTCCTGAACCACTGATTACGTAATGCGCATTTTCTTGTTGGATATATTGTAGGTTATGTTCGTGCCCTGCGGCATAGATTACATTGTCATATTCATTTATCGCCACTTTTATTTGTTTGCTCATGTCGGCATAAACAGGATGTGCAATATCTTGATTATGACCAATGTATTTTCTATAGATAGGATAAATTGAGCCTAAACCAGGTAAGGGGATGTAGAAGTTTTTATTCAGTTTGGTTAATGGGAAAATATGGTCTTTGATTGGGAAGTAGCCTCCATGGGACCCATTACTGACCAAAGGGTGATGGCCGAGTACTACGATGTTTTTTGAACGATTTTTTTTAAGAGCTTCTTTGAATGCAACCATAAGCTCATCTGTGTTGCTAACCTCACAACCATCTTTCTCTCCTTTAGGTTTTTCATGCTTATGCAGCCACCATTGTGTATCCAAGATAATTATTACAAAATCATCAGAAACTTTTATAACTTCAGGGCCAGGGCAACCATGACTAGGCCTAAATACATTTCTGCCTTGAAGCATACGTTGAATGTACTTTTCTTGGCGTTTGATACGTTTTAAACCACTATGAGCTTGTTCGCCCCAATCATGATTTCCTGGAATAAACAAAATGTCTCCTTTGAAGTTCTGGACTGCATTAATCTGAACGTCTAGTCTTCGTTCATCTTCAGCGCGGTTTTTATTATTCTTTTTTCTGAGTCCTGCAGGGTAGAGGTTATCTCCTAAAAAGGCTACACCAGTATTTTGAGTATTCTCTTTTTGCAGCCTTTTTTTTAAGCTATTTAAAATAGGAGTAGATTTTTTCAGATCATCACCCGCATCGCCAATCAGGTATAATGAATATGCAATTTTATCTTCATTTTTAGCCTCTAAAGAAAGTGAATTAGCTTGGTTTGTAATATGTTTTTTACTCACCGAACAGGAGCAGAACAAAAGAACAATGTATAAAAAATTTATATGCTTCATTTAGGATCAAATCTTAAAAGGGTAGGATATGTTTTATGTTTCTCATTACTAATGAATAGTCTTCCTTTTTTATCAAATGCAATACCCTCTGGTTGATGGAAAATATATTCATTAAGCTGAGTTTTATCAAGAATAGAGCCTTCTGGACTAATCACAAGCAAGCTTTTCGAGAAAGAACTCAATATATAAATTGTTCCATTCGGATGAACAGTTATTCCCGAAGGTTTGAAATTTTTATGGACATCTTTTTTCTTGATATGAAGAAAAGGTTTCTTCTTATACTTTTTGTTTTTCAAGTCAAACGCATAGATGAATATTTCTTTTTTACTTCCTTTATGTAGGTTCTCTTTACAGGCCACAAGTAGACGATTATGATCTTCGTCATAGCAAAGTCCTTCAAAATCCATGTTTTTATGATGTTTAAACTCATACTTTTTGGATTTGTTTCCTTTAACTTGAAATAGGGTGCCATCGCTTCGTAGTACATAGATTGTTTTATCAATTAGGCAGATTCCCTCATAGTCACCTTTCTTTCCAAAATTTCTTTCTTTCTTTATTTTACCAGAATGGGTGCTTATTTGATAAATTGTTCCTTTTTCGTCTTGAACAGATAAGAGATTTCTCCTATTAAGATAAGCGAGTCCAGAAATTTCATTTAGTGTTTTGGGCAATTTGACAAACTTGCTTGGTTTGGATAGGTCATAACCAAAGAAATTACGCTGAGAATGACATTGACCGAATGAGAATAATATGAGTAAGAAAATTAGATTTCTCATAAAGTTTCTATTTTATAAACCTGAACATCTTGTTGTTTACCTTTTAAATCAACAAGTCCTTTGTCCTCAAAACTATGATTTTCTTTATTCTGTGTGTGCTTATAAACTTCGTCCGAAATAAGAAGTTCTGCTCCTAGGTTATTACACAGCCCTTGAATTCTAGAGGCTGTATTTATGGTGTCACCATGATAGGAAATTTCTCTTTTTAGATCACCTACTTCTGTTGTTACAACAATTCCGGCATGTACCCCTGCTTTGAAGAATGGTTCGATCCCGTATGTCTCTAAGTAATAATTACTACGTGCTTTTAGTTGTTGTTTGAAGGCGTAAAAGGCACGGAGATAATTATTATTTCTAAAAGCATTTCTATTACACCAGGTGAGCACAACTTCGTCTCCTACAAATTGATAAATATCCGCACGATATCGATCTACAACGGATAAGTCACTAAAACAATTTTTAATTAGTTCGCTAAATCTTAAATGACCAAGTCTTTCCGCGATCTTGGTAGAGTCTTTCAAGTCAATGAACATAAATACACGTTCTTCCTCTTTGGGCTTATAAAAGCGACCGGCTATTATTTTCCAAATGTTACCATGACCTAGTTTCCTGTCTAACGCAATCATCAAACGACCTAAACCAATAAGGAAGAAAAGCAATACAATAATGAAATTAAAATGTATTTCTGCATCTGGGAGTGATTGTTTAGCTTGTGTAAGGTCAGATAACAAGCGTCTTATAAAACCAATTTCTAGTCTCCCTACGACATTAATGATAACAATTTGTGTAGTGATTTCTAAAATGAGTAATAAGCCTAAAGGGAGCTTCAGTTTGATTCTCTTAAAAATAAGAATATCTACTAAGCTCGTAAGAATGGCAAGAAAGAAGGACATAACAAAAACTGTTATTCCTACAAATCGGATCGTGCCAAATTCTTCGATTTTTGAGTTGACTAACTCACTACCCGCGTCAAACTCTAAAAGAGAAAAACGCATATAAGCAAACAAGGACAACCCTATCAAGTTAATGATAAAGTAAAAAAGAAAGTGTCTAAGAAATGATTTAAAATGAATCATTAAGTTTTAGAGGTTTAATCTCCTATCTGCAAAGAAACAAAGAGTCTGCAGACTATTCTAGTTTAAGTTTGAGAATAGACGATAATGTTCATAAAACTTTTCATTCGCAAGTAAACAAACGTTATGTCTGGATATCAGAGGTTTATGCCCACCAAATTTCATCGTTTTGTTCCGTGTTTGGATTAACTAATTCTCCAATTCGGGGGTAGATGCTTTTCAAATGCTTTGCATGGGCTTGTTTTCTAAAGAGCTCTACGGGTTCTGTCCAGCTGTGTTGGGATAATGCAAATCCAGCCCAATGTACGGGCATCATGCTACGAACTTGGGCATCAAGAGCAGCTTGTACGCTCTCGTCAGGGAACATATGTATTGCCCGCCATTTCTCATTATACTGCCCGCATTCCATAAAGGCGAAGTCGAATGGTCCTAATTGCTTACCGATCTCTTTAAAATGATTTCCATACCCACCATCACCGCTAAACCATATATTTTCATCAGGAGTTTTAAAGACCCAACCGCCCCATAATGATTTTGCTCGGTCCGTTAGACCCCGTCCTGAGAAATGACGGGTTGGAGTAAAGGTGATATTAATTTTTCCAAATACTTGAGTCGTCCACCAGTCAAATTCTTCAATTTTTTGTTCTTCAATACCCCAGCCAACCAAATGTCGCTTAACTCCTAATGCTACGAAGTATTTTTTTGTTTTATGTTTTAGTTTCTCAATACTGTCTAGGTCCAAATGGTCATAGTGGTCGTGGCTCAACAGCATTAAATCTATTTCTGGTAGCTGATCAATTAAATCGAGTGTATTTTCTGAGAACCGTTTAGTTTTAAAAGGTGCTATGGGAGAGGCATTAGCGCCTAGCATGGGGTCTATTAGTAAGGTTTTACCATGCAACCTCATGAGAATAACAGAATGCCCGTACCATGAAAACTTAAAATGTACCTCATCTTTAAGAAAGTTCTCTTTGTTGAAAGGGATAATGGGTAAGGGTAGTTGAGGTTCTCTTTGTTCTTTTTTACAAAGCTGTTTATATAGTAAGTCTGGAATATCCCAAAAGCTAATATTCATATTTGTCTCTTCAAGGTTTTGAAATTTGCCCGCACTCCAATTTCTAGACTTAGCATAGAGAGCTTCTAACTCAGGAGTGACTTTGCCTCCGAACTGTTTCTTAAAGTTTTTCATTACTTCGCTATTTCTATCTTGATTTTTTTATTCTTTAATCTATGGTCTTTGATAAGGTGCATAGCGCGTCCTACCTTGGACCTTCTAATGGCAACGAAGGAAAAAAAGTCTTTCACTTCAATAAGGCCTATATCTTCTTTGCGTAATTCAGCCCGGTTCCCAAAAAAGCCTACGATGTCTACTTTGTTTATTTTGTTCTTCTTACCGGCATGAATAAATACTGTGGTCCAATCAGCTTTATCTGGACGTTCCGTTTGTTCAGGAAGTTGTATTTCCTTAATATGCTCAGGTACAAAGTCCGGAATTTTTTCATCGGGTCCAAGGATAAGAATTGCTCGACCACTAGCATCCATGCGAGCAGTTCGGCCATTTCGATGTGTGAAAGTATCCTCTGTAAATGGTAGGTGATAATGAATAATATTACGAACATGTGCAATGTCAAGGCCACGAGCTGCCAGATCAGTACACACTAAAAAGGGGACGCTACCATTTTTGAACTTGAAGAGATTGGTATCGCGATCGCGCTGTTCCATTGCCCCGTGGTAGAAGACATTTTGAATATGTTTTTCTTTTAGAAGAGCACTCACACGTTCTACTGATTCTCTATGATTACAAAAAATAATACTAGAGCGTGCACCAATATGGCAGAGTAATTTGAAAAGTGTTTCTGCTTTGTCTTTTTCTGGTGATGTCACTCTTTCAAAATCTGTTCCAGCCGATTCTGTAATATATTCTTCCAAGAAATTGACTTCAAAAGGCTCATGTAAGGAAATAAAACTAGGGTACTGATCTATGGTTGTGGCAGAACAAAGAATTTGTTTTTTAATATTTTTTAAAGCGGTAATAATAAACTCCATTTCTTCTTCAAAACCGAGCTCTAACGATTTGTCGAATTCATCGAGTACCAGTGTATGGATTGTATCTAATTGAATATTTTCTCTTCGAATATGATCGCAGAGTCTACCCGCTGTACCTACAATAATGCTGGGAGCATCGATTAGATTATTTTCTTCAATCTCACGTTTATGTCCTCCGTAGCATGCCGTTAGCTTGAGCCCGGTTCGCAAGCTCCGAAATACTTGTTCTATTTGTTGTGCCAACTCTCTTGAAGGAACTATTATGAGTGCTTGGGTTTCTCTTGCTTTGTCGTGCAGTTGATTCAAAACAGCTAAAAGAAAGGCAATTGTTTTGCCACTTCCTGTCTTAGATAAAAGTAGGATATCACCATCTTCTTTGCTTACATCTAAGGATTGCAACTGCATTTCATTAAGTCTATCAAACTCTAGATGTTTTAAGATACTTTCTACGTCAAACAAAAATTTTGGCATAGCACGAAAGTACGAAGGTCGGGCAATAAAAGCGATAAGTATTGAACGTGGTATTCATTTATCTGCTAAATAAAATGACATTTATTGTTTACCCAAAGGCCAAATTGTAATGCATTTTCTCAATACAATAATTGGATGTCAAGCATGAATCCTAGGGACTGCTTGTCCTCAGAATGGAGAGATATATAGACGGGTGGAATTACCATTTTTAGATTTCCAGATCCTAATACGATCGAATTACTACTGTTAATTCAGATGGCAGTTCTTCGACAGGGATGCAAAGCATTCCTAGTTATACCAAACAGCATATTGTTTACTTCTAAGTTCAAGGGCCAACTGTTTTTCCTGTTTCATGGCTTGGGCTCTCGAACGTACTGGTTTTATATGGTTATATAAACTGGGACGTAAGTATAGTCCATATTGCTCTACGATATTGGATGAAATTTTAAAACCTTTCTTGTTGCGAGATCCCATTTTGTGTTGTTCAAAACGTTCCTTGGGAGACTTGCTACTCATGCCTACATATAAACATTCCAATACGCCATTAAATTGAGGGTTGGCTTCTCGAAATTTTCTACGTTCTGTGAAAACTTTTTTATCTAATTCAATTACGTAGACCTGATAGAAAGGCATGTTGTAAAATTAAGTTGTTTGAATTTGAAACAACAGATGTAAGCAAGGAGGAGTTTAAGCAAGGGTAATGCCTAGTATTCCCAAATTTTAATCGGTGTTTTCTTTTGTCTATGAATATCACTACCGCTTATGCGGTCCCAAAAACGACCACCTACAAGTTGTTCTGCATCGTAGGTGCAAACAAGATAATCTTCAATTTTGCCACTGAGCCTTTTATTTTCCATTTCAAAGGTCCATAGTGATAATCTACCTTTCTTATCTTCAGCTAAAACACTTTTTATAAAAGCATGCGGAATTGGGACATCGATTCCATATTTGTCTTTAGGGTTTCCAATGGTCTCTACCTTTTTCTGGAAATAAAAAACAGGTGCAGTTAAAACATATGTCTCAAGAATATCTTTTTGATCATTTAGTTTTCGGATCGCTTCTTCTAGAATACGCCAGATACGTCTATTAAAATGTGGTTTCTGAGGAGACATGTTTGAAAGCAAAAATGTCTCACTATTTTGTATTTCTTGTATATCCTGATTCGCACTCGCTACAAGATGGCCTCTGTCAAAACCGCTGTTCTTATAAGCATTAAGACCAGATCTAAATCGTTTTGGGATTCTAGTGTCCGCACGGAAATTATTCAAGCGTTCTGATTCTTGTAAGATATATTGATTTCTATTTATTATTTCAAGAGTCCATTTAGCTTGTCTAAAGTACCAGGAGTACCCAATAGTAAAATATCGTCCAGTAAGAATTTCATCGCAAACAGGAGCTCCATAGCGCAATTCGGGTTGGATCTGAAAAGGATTATTCATGTTGATTTAATTTAGTCCGCACTAAATTTAACAAAAGTGCATAGGGTTCGCAATATTTTACGTGCCTAATAAGGAGTAGTACCACTAAAGTGTAGTTCGCTACTTTTCAAATAACTTTATCGTATAATCCAATAACTCGTGTCCGCCATGTTTGCCATGACCAGGTATTATGATCTTGGCTTGTTTATATTTTGCTTTGACCTTACGAACAGTAGTAGGCCATGCATCTGTATGGGCATCAGTTAAATTACCTTTTCCTGCATCTACCTCTTTAATGAGGCAGCCTCCAAATAGTACTTGATCTGTAGGAAAATATGCAATAATATTATCAAGCGTGTGTCCAGCTCCTAAGAATTCGTGCACAACTTTCTGATCACCTATAGGTAGTTCTAAGTAATCCTTAAAACCATTTTGAGGTATCATATTAACACTGTCTTCATTTGCAAGTTTTATAGTCTTAAACGAAGCATAAGAAGCGACGCCTGCGGCATGAAAAGCTGCTAGACCGCCTAGGCAATCTGTATGAAAATGAGTACTTACCACCGCTTTTACTTTACAGTGTAGTTCATCCTGAATCCAATTGATCAGTTCATTTGAAGCGCCATTATCTGTTGGAGTATCATAAACGATTGCATCTCCATCTTGAATAACAAGCATACCGTTACATGGGAAGTTATTGTATTCCTTTAAATAAGATGTGTGTATAAAGGTATTTGGGGCAATTCTTTCCAAGCGTAAACTTTTACTTTCGATGAGATTAATTTCTTCTTTTGATTCACATGCAAGAAGAAGGACGGAGAAACAGATTATAAATGGTACGTATAGTTTCATGTTGCAGGTTCGCATGTCCAAAAATAGATTTATTGTTTGTAACATGTCGCTACTCTTGTCAACAGGTTAATCTTAGTCATCCGTGAGTTAAAACGCATATAGTCTGACTTCGTTTTGTAAACAACCAAAGTGTTCATTTTCGGGTATATGGCAATAGCTTGTCCCATTGCACCTACTGCGGCAAAGGCGCCTTCCAAGCGGGTGTCTTTTATGTTTTGGAAAAGCCACCACATATAGCCATATCCAAATCCGAAATTCAGTTTTCTAAAATTGGGTACATGCTCATTGACTTCTTTATAAGAGGTGTGAGCTTGTGTCATTTCATTGACCCACTGCTCGGATAGAATCTGTTTACCTTTCCAATTACCTTTATTGAGCATCAGGAGTCCCAGTCGTGCCATATCTCTAGTTGAGAACCACATGGGATATCCGGGGTATTTTGAGATCGTCGAATCACCTTCTTTATGTTGTAGGCTTCTGTCCCAATCTTGCATTTGCAAAGGAATGGCCAGTTGTTGTTCAACTTCATCGTAGATATTTTTTCCAGTTTCTTTTTCAAGGATATACCCAGCAACATTGAAGTCCCAATTATTATAGAGCCAATATGTGCCAGGTTTTATACTACCTCGCTTTGGAGCATATTTTTGCATGCCACCTGCATAACCTTCTGGATGATAAACACCAGATCGGGCAGAGATTAAATCTCTGATTCTTGCCTTTTTTTCAATGGGTAGTAAACCTTGAACATCGGTTATATTCAATTGCTCAATTGTTTTATCCAAATCTATGGAGCCTTCTTGAACATACTTGCCATACAGCATGGACAGAACACTCTTACGGCAAGATGCTATATAACTATTTTCTTTAGTATCGCCATATTCGAAAACGATCTTTCCTTTGTGAATAATTAATAAACCAGTCACTACGGAACTATCTTGAATGTACTTGCGATAATCTTGTAGCTTACGGGCATCCCATTGACTTCGTTCTGTTTTGGTACTATAGGCCCATTGTTTTGCAGGAAACGTTTGCGAAAAAAGTAGTGTGCTTAAACATAAAAGCAATAAGAGCATAGGGTATGATTTGTTCATTTTAAGCATTATTGAATAGTTAGAGGTCATATCGTTATCATAAGAAAATACAAAATGAATGCTTGTAATTTTCCTTGACTATATTCGACTAACACTAAAGTACTTCGTGGGGTGTATAAATAACGAACGGGTACGTTAAAAAATAATCGATTATGGCAGAAGAAAAGCATGTAGAAACATTTAAGGCAACGGCACAAGGCAACGGCTGGCCTACAGCAGTACAGATTACAGGTACAGAATGGAAGATTCAAGTAGATGAACCAACCGAAGATGGTGGCCGTAATAGTGGACCGAATCCTATGCAATATTTCGCGGCCTCTTTAGCAGCTTGTCAGAATGAGCAAGCTCAAGTCGTAGCTGAAGAACTAGAACTTACACTTGAAGGGATTGATATTGATTTGGAAATTGACCTAGACCTTGCTGGTTTTATGGGTATGGCAGATCATTCACAGGGAAGCTATAAGCAGGTTCGTCTTTCGGCTAAAGTTAGAGGGGGTATAAGTGCAGAGCAAGCTTCACTTTTAGGGCAAAAGGTGGATGCGCGCTGTCCGATATTAGGATTACTGCGATCTAGTGGTTGTGAGATAAAAAGCAGCTGGGCTGTTTAACCTTTTCTCTTTTTTGCTATTAGGATAAGTGAATCATTCGGGTCAAACTCTTGATAGGTCTCGAGTAAAAGAATTTCAAACTGCGGAGAAAATTTGTCATGGAGTTCCGATTTCGTATGATAGTTTACGAACATACCGTTAAAGTCTTCTGTGCCTTCACCTTGCCAAAATGAATGACAGATTATGCCTTCTGTTTGAAGTGCTACATACTGTGTTTGTATAGATGTGTTTAGCTGATCATCGGTAAGATGGTGTAAAACCTTATTCGAGAAAATACCATCAAAGGGCTGATTTGTCTTGATATTGCTAGCATCTATTTTAAGAAAAGTTCCATGAGGGTTTGCTTCTTTCAGATGATCTAAAAAGGCATCCGAAAAATCAGAACCGGTGACATGATAGATTTTACTTAAGAGCGCCCAATCGGTGCCAGGGCCCGAGCCTAGTTCCAATAGGCTTGTTTCTGCAGGCAGATATGCTCTAAGTTTAGATATAAGCTGTTCGCTATTTACCCCAAGAGCCGCTTGGATGTAATTTTTAACCTTCTCGCTGGAACTATAAAAATCTTTAGACATAGTGGGAAGTGAATCTATTTATCAGCCAGGATATTGATATCCTTATTCTCTAAATACTTAAGAATTTGTTTATTAAACAATGTATTAATCATTGCTCGGCCTATTTTGGTTGTGGTTGTGATATTTTTAGAGCGTTTCATGAGCCCAAAGAAGGGACGCATTATTTTATACAATATATTGTACCAAGTTGTTCTAGACTGGATTCCTTTTTCAGGGAGAATTGCCCCTGGACGAAACATATAGGTATCAGAGAATCCTTTATTTAGGACCATATTTTCTGTTTTTCCTTTAATACGTGCCCACATGCTCTTGCCTTGTTCACTACTATCTGTTCCAGTACCTGATACATAATTAAAAACCATATTAGGGTTTAAGGAATAGAGGGTGTCAGCAAAGGCTTTCGTAGTATCAAAAGTAATACGATTGTATTGTTCTTCGTTCTTACCCAAAGCAGATACACCCATGCAATAAAAACAGGCATCGTAACCCAAAAGATGATTTTGAATATGCTCTACTTGAGTAAAATCTTGCAATAGAACTTCTTCAAGCTTATTGTGTTGAATGCCTACTGATTTACGATTAATTACTAATACTTTGGCAATACGTGTATCTTCTAGGCATTCATACAGCACCCCTTTGCCAACCATACCCGTGGAACCTGTAATAATTACTTCTTTCATTATTTGCTTTTGTTAAACACACCAGTGTCTATGATTTGTTGGAAGAATTCGTTGATTGTATCTTTAATAGGTCGGTACTGCATCCCAAGTTGTTCCCTGCTCTTTGTGTTGTCGGCCTTCCAAGGATGTCCAACATTATCTTTTACATATTGCCGAGTGAGACCACTCATTGGAGCCATAAGCCAAACCAACCATTTAGGTAGATTCTTTTTAGGTAAAGGATATTGATCACCATACTTTGGTCTGAGCATATTAGAGAGTTCTAAGAAACTAAGATTCTCAGCGGAGGTTATATGTCGGCCTTGTGCCTCTGGTGTAAAACCAACGCGGTAGTGTGCTTCTGCTACATCACGAACGTCTACACAACCCATATTTAGATCGGCAGTACCCATTTTAAAAGTGCCATCTCCCATCTGTTTCATAATAGAAAAACTTTCGCTTGTTCCATTGGGATTGATGCCAGGCCCTAAAACAAAAGATGGATTAATTACCACCATATCCCAACGTGTTTGTTCCTTCTGGATGTCCCATGCTCGTTTTTCTGCTAATACTTTTGAGTAGTTATACGGAGAGCGAGTTAATGAAGAAGTTGTATTCCAATGTTCTTCTGTCATGGTTTCATTAGGGTAGGCACGAGTATCCTTGGCGTCTCCATACATAGCTACACAACTGCTCGTTAATACAACTCGCTTAACGCTATCCGTTTCGTTTACACTATTCAAAACGTTCTCAGTTCCGCGTAAAGCGGGTTCGACTAAATCCTTCTGAGGATCCTTAGTGCTCATGATGAACGGCGAAGCTGTATGAATAACAAGTTCGCACCCTTTCATCGCCTTGTTATATGAATTAGGTTCTAGGAGGTCCGCTTTGAAGTATTGTATATTCCCTTTGCTGTTATCTGCAATAGCATCTAAGTATTTTGTTTTATCCTTGTTGTCAGGATTTCGAATAGGAGCATGTACGGTATGTCCTTCTTGCATTAATTTTTCAGCTATTCGGCCACCTACATATCCCGTAGCCCCCGTTAGCATGACTGGTTTTGTTTTATCAATGTTCATAATATTAAAGATTATAAGATTTTAGTAAATAGTTTTTGAATGTGTTTTTATTCTTGAGCTCGTTTCTTAAAAGTTGTATCGAAATAGACTCGATGAGTGCCGAAAGTTTTAAACTTTCCATATTCGGTTCTTCATAGCCTAATTCTTTAAAAGCCCAACTCAATTTATCAGTCCAGGGTTTCATTTTATTTGGATTGTGGTAGGCCGTTTCCCATTTCAGTTTGAACTGTAGTTGCCAAAAAGGGTAGTCTTTTTTCTTAACTTGAAAGGGCAATTCTATACTTTTTCTAATTACCTCATCTGCATGTGTTTCAGATAAAATGTTACCCAAGAGCTCAATAAGTTTTTCTTCAGCTTGTCGAATAATTGCTTCTAACAGGCCTTGTTTATTTTTAAAATGCCTAAAAATTAAACCTTCTGAAACAAGGGCTTGCTGAGCGATTTTGCTCGTGGAAACAGCGTTGTAGCCTTCGTTTGCAAAAAGGGTTAAAGCAGTTTTGATAATGTTGAGTTGTTTCTCAGTCATATAATAAGTGAGTAATCACTTACAAATATAGGTGCGAAAACAAAATAAATATGTGTATTCATTGTTAAATTGTGTCTGACCAAACAACAGATGCTATTTTCCATTGATTATCCATTAAGAGATATTGAATACTTTTCATGCCAATGTTTTCAAATTTCGAGCCAAGCAACTCTCCACTTTTTGAATATAGACAGAAACGTTGTGCCATATTTCCAAATATTTTAGTGTTATGAGCTAGTTCAAATTCGCTAAAATTTATAAGCGAGCCATCTGTAAGTATTTGCTCTCGCGACCTTATAAAATTTTGAAGCGTATAGATAAGTGTGCTATCTGTGTTATTGACAATGAAGGCTTCAGGAATACATATTGAGTTCAGTATGCTTAAGTCTAGTTTCTTGTTCTCCAGATTATTGAACACAGAGAAGAACTTTTTTGTAACTAAATCTATAGACTTTGAATCTTCGTCTGCCACTTGAGTGGAAAAAAGTAATAGTTGTTCGTTCTGAGGAGATGTTATGCTTCGTTCAAATTGCATGCCTAGTTTGTTTAGCAACTTAATGGAAACCACATTATTTCGATCGGTAATAGCCATAATACACTCAATACCCAATTTAACTCTGGCGTACACTAGCGTTTCCCTAGCTATCTCACTTCCGTATCCTTTGCCCAGATAATCTGGTAATATTGCAAAACCGATATCTGGGTGTTGTAAATAATCACGTTGAAGTAGACCGCACATGCCAATTGGCTGTCCGGCATCTTGCAATGCCACAAGCCAAAGGCCAAATCCATGTTCCTTATAACTTTTTATAGGGCCATTTCGTAAATACTCAATGGCAGCCTCATTGGTTTTTATATCTCGATCACCAATAAATTCAATCCATTTCGGAGAGTTAACTAGCTCTAAAATAAACGGCGCATCTGTTAACTCAAATGGACGAAGCGTGAGGCGTTGCGTATTAAGTATTGTTTCGGAGCCCATGTCTACAGTTAATAGGGCAAGTTATATCAATTTGGGTAATCGTGTTATTTGTAGAAATACTTTTTTATCATCCAGATCGATGCTAATAAAAGACTCAGGCAAAGCATTGATCCTATGATCATAAACTGAAGTGCGCTTTTCGTCGCAAAGTCTTTGATTTTTACAAGGTCAGATAACAAAGCAAAGCACAAATAAATACCCATTAAACCAATCAAACTGCCAAAGACGATACCAAACGTTTTTTGTTGCAAGTACAAGAGTAAAACAACAATGACAGTTAGAATAAGAGCTAGATAGTTTGGAGTGCTACCAATGGTCATTGCCACAAAAATGACAAGTAAATACAGCTCTGCGATATTTCGTTTTACAAATAGGAGTGCGCGTTGCATGATGTTAAAACGAATAAATTGATCTTTTATTGTAGAGATGTTTCATCAATTCTTTGACCTGTTCTACAACTCTTGACTAGTTTAGTTATTTACTTCATAGAATGACTTCGAATTATAAGAAATGTACAGGCAAAGCGTTCCAAGAGAAAAAAAATCAAACTAAGTTACTGTTTTCATAGATTTTTTTATTCGTTTTATTGCCCAGTCGTAATGGCTAGAGGTACAAGAGATTAAATAAGCTGCTAAAGAAGTTGTCCCTGTCCAATGATACTTTTTCTTTTCGAAAAGCTCTTTCTGGCTATGTTGCTCGATGAGTTTAAAAACCTTTTTGAAGGACGCTTTAAAAAGAGAAAGTGCTTCCTTTAGAGGTGTGGAGGTATATTGTTCCCATATAAGTCGATTGTAATCAGGCAGAGTCTTCCAGGTATAATCTGGTGCGGGTATTGCTGGCTTTTCCCCTTTCATGCCCACCTCGTACCAATCGCACATCAGCGTATTCCAATGGTGCAAATGGGCGACAATATCACGAATGTTTTGATAGAGTTTGTCTGGTGTAAAATATTTTTCTCTTTCAGCTTCGGGGTAGGAGGCTATCAAATCAATAAGGGCTTGAAAATTCTTTTCAGATGCTGCTAGTAATTCTTTTTTTGTTTTGGGGCGTGGCATAGTACAAATTTACTTTTTCATTTATGTTTGGTCAATAAAAAAATAAATATCAATTTTTGTGAACGTTTGCTCTTCTCAGGGATATTACTAGAAAGCAAATTGTATGAAATCTAAAAAGATCATTTTAACGATATTCGTTTGTCTCGTAGGGTTTAATATGGCCGGGCAACGACAAAAGGTTTATTCTTATATCAAGCAAAAAAACAACACGACATGGTATAAGAATCAAGCTGATTTGTGGAAAGATTATCTCAACGAGAACAAAAAAGATGGGCCTGCTTGGCAAAACTATTATACGGCGAAACGAATGATTCGAGTGTCTGGGGGAAGCATAGAACAAAAGGAGCTAGATGAAATTGTATCAGACATGGCAAAAGCAATTCCTAACTCCTTTGAGTATCATTACATCGTATTTTGGAATGCTTCTTTTAATCAACTTGAAGATAATTTTCATCATCTAAAAAAAGCTTATGAGCTTGCACCTGATCGCCGGGAGACCTTGGTAGATTTTCTCACATATTATGAAATGAAACGTGATAAACCCAAACTGGAAGAAGTGTCAAAAAAATGGTTTGTATCCAACGATATAGCACCCGGTTTGTTTTATTGGAACTATAACGTTTTGCAAAGTGTAACTGAAAATGCATTGCTCATTACATCGGGAGATAATGATACTTATCCAGCCTTGGTCATGCAATATGCAAACGGTATACGTCAAGATGTTAATGTACTAAACCATTCCTTACTCGGGGTGCCAGAATACCGAGCACGCTATTTCAAAGAGTTAGATATTCCATTATTTCAAAAAACGGAAAAGGACTTTGATACCTATCCCGCATATCAACAAGCACTGCTTCGGCACCTGAAAAGCAATACAAGTCGTCCGATTTACTTCTCTGTATCAGCAGACCCTAAGTTGTATAAGCCCTTCAAGAAAGAGGTTTACAATGTAGGCATGGCTTACAAATGGAGCGATACAAAATTTGATAATATAGCTGTTATTAAAAAGAATTACGAGAAAAATTATCTAATCGACTATCTAAAGTTTGATCCAAGTATACATATTAGCAATGGTATTGTTGATCATATGAATACAAATTATTTAATCTCACTTTTACCGCTGTACAACCATTATGAAGAAAGTGCTGATGTTCGTAAGTATGATATTGAATTGATTATTGATAAAATAGCGCGAAAGAATAATTTGGAAGAAAGAGTGGCCAAAATCCTAGGCAAGTCAAAGCGTTCTTCGGTTATTTCATATGTTATTCAAGACCCTAGAAAGTTGGAGAGGGGCCTAGTAAAAATAAAAGATAATTTTTATGGAGGGTATACAGAGGTTACAAATGAGATGTATGATTTGTTCTTAACCGATCTTCTAAAGCAAAAGCGTTACGATGAATTGAATATAGCAAAAGCTGATAAGGTTGATTGGCACTTACTTTTACCAAAGGAGTATAAGAAATTACCAGATACTGAAATTTTTCCTGGTGGCCACCCAAGTGGTCCTACTTTTCCTGTAGTAAACATTTCGCATGAGGCGGCTTTACTTTACTGCGAATGGTTAACAGCGGTTTATAATGGTTTGGAGCACAGGAAAAAGAAGTTTTCGCATGTGCAATTTAGACTACCTACAAAGGAAGAGTGGGAGTTTATGGCCTTAGGAGGCAAGGAGCAAGCACCATATACTTGGGGCGGACCTTATATAAGAAATGCACGTGGTTGTTTTTTGGCGAATGTGAGAGCTTTGGCGTCGGATAGGTATGCAGAAGGTGGGAAGCTTCAAGAAATTAAGCATGCTGCTTGCGCCATTGACGGAGGTACATTTCCTGTAGTTGTAAAAAGCTATTTCCCTAATGAGTACGGGATGTATAATATGACTGGAAACGTATCGGAAATGATCGATGAGGTTGGCATTGTAAAAGGCGGAAGTTGGAATACACCAGCAGGAATTGCAACAATTAAGAGTCAGGAAAATATTAACGGACCGAGCCCTGAAGTTGGTTTTAGAGTGGTTATGATTGTAAACTAAGTGTCTTTTTTTCTGAAAAATATTAAATCACACAGTGATGAGGAACTCATGAAGCATTTTCAAAATGGTTCTATGCAGGCATTTAGTGAAATTTATGCTCGGTATAGTCAGCGTTTATTATACTTTATGTATCGCCTGCTAAATCAAGACGAAGCTTTGGCTCAGGATAAACTGCATGATGTCTTTGCCAGACTTATTGAAAAACCAATGAGTTTTGATGCTAATAGAACTTTTAAACCATGGATTTTTACTGTCGTAGCAAATGAGTGTCGTAAGCATTTTAGAAAAAAGCCCATGTCTTACTTGGAGGAGGAAGTAGATATAGAAGAAGAGACATTGCTTCCTTTTGACAAAATGGAACAAGCGCATTTTAGAAATGCTTTGTATAAAGAACTAGGGAAACTGAGTTATGAACATCGTTGCACATTTGTGTTGCGCTATCAAGAAAAACTTTCGGTAGTGGAAATTGGTACGATTATGAACTGCCCAGAGGGAACTGTAAAATCTAGAATACACTATAGCATCAAAATATTATCTAAGAAATTGGCCGTTTATAATCCTTTAAAAAAAATAGAATGAAGAATATTAATTTTGAAATAAATGAATTGTTGGAGCAAAAAACTTTTGAAGAACTATCTGCTGTAGAACAGGAAATAGTGCTTTCTCAAATGAGCAGGGACGATTATATGGAGCGGTATGAATTGTTGCGGCAATTTGATCAGTTTTTGGATCAAGATCGAGCATTCGTTGCTCCAGATCCTAAAATTCTGAAATCGCTTAAGCAACGATTGGAGTCTAAGGAAAACTCGAAATCACCCAAAACTCTCATTTATTTACCAGCAAAGGTTTCTATATATAAAAGTGCTGCGGCTGTGTTGCTTGCCATTCTAGGGTCTTATTTTCTTTTTGGAAGATCCGTTACGAAAGTGGAGTATCTGGTTCAAGAAAAAATTGTAGAGCGAAAAGTTTATGACACGATTTATAAGGAGCAGATTAGAGAAGTGCCCATTGAGAAAGTAGTGCGGGTTGTTGAATACAAGCCCAGTCCTGATCTACAACCTATGGGGCAAGATCAAGTCCATTTTACTATTGGAAAGTTGGACGACAGGACTCCCAACGAACCCATTGAACTGAATGATTTAAATGGGTCTTATGGGAATTCGAAAATCCAAGAGGATGATTTAGAACAGTTTCGTGTTAGTATGTAACCTCTTATAGTGTGAATTTAATGCCGAAAAGAAGCTGTTGATCTCTTCTGGAAATATTTTTGTAGGCCGGGTTATTATTATAGAAATAATAATACAGAACAGATAGGTTCAGGTGTTCGATAACTTTAACGCTCAACTCGGTCTGTGACCATGCGATGAAATTAGAAAAATCTCTGAGCTCTGGTTGGTAAAAAGTAATGTGTTTAAACCGAGCCTTCTTGCTTAATTTGATTTTTATCTTAGGCCGTATAGATAAACGCCATATATCTTCAGGGCTTCGTGCGGTCAAGTTCGTTTCAATTGGTTTCGCATAATTGAGTAGATCATAAAGGATACCGGTACTAATGGACCAGTCTTGTTTCGGGGTATAAATGAACCTGTATTTTATTCCAGTAGCAGCATTGAAACGTATATTAAAACCTTTATAAACATTATGTAATATACTAGTATTGATCCAAGGAGAAAACTTATTGTGCGGGTGGTAATCATAGAAAGCACTGGCCATATGTTCCAATAAATATTTGGTTTTGCTTTGTTCCCCATATAAGTATTGATAATTAATGGAAAGATCAAAAGTGCTGTCGCTATGTTCAATTGTATTGTTAGAAAGTAAATCAAACCGATTTACATTGCCAGAAAAGAAAGCTAGATTATTGCTTGAAGAAAATGACCATAGGCTTTTTTTTTGAGATAGAAGCGAAGTTGATGCAAGGATGCATAGAAATAAAAGAGTAAGTCGTTTCATAAGAGTTGGAGACAACTAAAGTACTCAAACTATTCTTATTCCCAACGGTCGCGTTGAAAATTGTAAGCACGTAAACTGAATTTGAGCTGGATTGGATTTTTGAATTGATTCGCATAACTACTGACTCCCCAAACTCCTAACCTAATTGGTTGTCGCAGGATCGTAAATTGTTTTTCAATTCCAGCAAAGAACTCGATATAGCGGAGGTCTCTTTCTGGTGCTATTAGAAATCCAGTACCTGCTGATTCTGCTAACTTCAGTTTTTTTACAAAAGGAATCTTGTTAATCAGAGCTCCGTTAAATTCATGTCGGTAATGGGCTTCCACAAAACCCTTAAAGAGAGCAAACGTACTGTCAATGGCTTGAAATGAATTCATACTATTGAAGAAGAGCCAAGGATTACCCCTTGCTATA
Organism: Chitinophagaceae bacterium; assembly: GCA_965230665.1. Lineage (GTDB taxonomy): Bacteria > Bacteroidota > Bacteroidia > Chitinophagales > Chitinophagaceae > JAGNRR01. Next base: position 365,852 of record CBDDLM010000004.1, on the reverse strand, counting down.
AATTTATAATCTGCCGGCTCTACGTTACCTTCTTGAACAAAATTGCCGTATTTAATGTTATACTGACTCAAGCCAATTGTGCCAAGACTTACTTCTTGTCGTGCACCTAATTCTATAAAGTCATAGCTAATAATACTTTTGAGTACTCCTGGTATGCCTTTGCGCCATTTGGCATAGAAGGTTGGGTATCGGCTACCAAGAATAACCTTTTCATATGGTTCTCTAATATATTTTTGTTGTGGTGTGTAGGAAAGCTCCAGTTCATTAAAAAAGGCGGAGTAATCATCGAAATAAACTGGACGCCGCAGTTCTCCATTATTGAACACAGAATCAAAGTAATTGCTAATTACATAACTATTCATACTTTTTCTGAACCCCATTTCAACCGTATTACTAAGAAACAGCCCGTTGATGATCTCGCGTCTTACACCTACAGTGATATTCTCTTTCAAAAAGTAATTGGTTCGATCAAACAAGTTTACAATCGCATCGTTCCAAAAGAGGTTAGATGTACTACGTCCAATATCCCAATTGATTCTTGTGCGACTGAAAGGATCAACTAAATAATTTCCTAGGATGCGTCCGCGATAATCTTTGTTCCAAGGTCCATAGGTAATGTTCGGAAAAAAAGAAACCTCTTTTTTGTTCTTGTACTTTTTGTTATAGCGAAACCAGGCGCCATATCGTGGCCCGCCAATGGCTAACGGATTAAACAGTTGCACTAAGGCTGGAAGTTTAAGGTAACGTTCTTTACGCCAGTTTTGAATATCTTGCCCACTCCACAAAATATTGATGAGCCGCACTTTGTTGATGTCCTTTTCTACACTGTCCCGATAGTGATCGCTATGTGTTAAATCATAGATGCTATCCTTATAGTGAATGATTTTAATTTCCTCAGAACTAAGAGGTTCTGTTCTTGTTTTTTGCCAGAAATTCGAATCTCGGTCATAAGCTTCTAAGCTAGTGGCACTTAGTTCTGTATTGAAGAATTTCTTTCTAAAAGTTGTATCTATATTATAGTTTAAAAAACTGACCTGTGTTTGTCCCGCCAGTTTGTCACGGGTTAAGTATTCAAACTTATACGACGTTGGTAACCAAGCCTGCTCTTTAATCTTTTTGTACTCTGCATGAATCTTAAACTTTTTGTATTCGGGTGTATGTACATTTGGAAATGTGGCATCTATTCTTTTTATAGCCCAAGTCTTATCCTGTATCCACACTTCTCCTTTAATTAGGGCATTGGAAGTGGCAGAAGGTCTAAATTGTATTCGATGGTAAAACTTACCTTCATCAAACAGGTACTCTTTATATTTATACCGATAGGATAGTAAACCACTGTTGCTAAAAGGGGATAGAAAGGATACTTTGCCCAAAGCTCTTACTTGAATAAGGTTCTCATAAAAATCAAAATCACCTTCAGTACAACTAAGATAGAAGAAATTGGTTTTATCTCCTTTAATACTTACACCTGTTCGAACCTCTTTAATCTTTTTTGGGTAGCTTCTATGCACTTGCAAAGAGACCTCTGCAAACTCTTTTGTTGCTTCTTTCTGGGGAGTTTTTGTGCTGTCCTTCTGTGTGTTTTCTTTCTTGCGTTTCTTGGCCTTTTGTCTCTTCTTCCTTTTCTTTTCTTGTTTTTTTACCTCATCAACTGTTGCCTTTATGTATGCTTCAAAACTATATTCTTGTGCCCCTTGTTGAATTTTTTTCTTTCGAGCAATGAGTTTTCTGATGATTTCTTTACTTCTATCTTTTTTCTTAGAAGTAACTACTATACGCTTGATTTCTTTAACTGAAGTTTCTAACACAAAGCTTCTACTTTGTGCTTTTTTATGCATTATGATAATGGATTGTAAGGTCTTGTGCCCAACCCCAGAAAGCACAAGTTCATGTCTTCCTGGTGGAAGCATAATGGTAAATTTGCCTTCTTCATTGGTTCGCGCTCCTCTTTGTAGTCCTTTAACTCGTGCGTTAATAAAGGGAATTGGCTCCATCCTAGCGTTAACTACCGTACCCGTAAAGTAATAGGCCTGTGCCTTAACACTTCCAGCACAGGATAGGATAAGGATACTAAAAAGCAAGAATACTCTTGCGAATCTAGGGATGATGTTTACCACAAGGAATAAAGTTATTCTATTGAGACCTATTCCATGCTTAAAATTTACATAAAAGGGGTAATCTATAGGTTAAACGAGATACTAACCTTGTGTCAGCAGGCATAAACTATCTTGAGTGGCCCGTACAGCATGCGTGACTTCTACAGGGATTTCATATTCATCATATTGCCCGAGGGTGGTTTTGACACCGTCTTGGATGTATTCAACAGTACCTTCTAAGATAGTAAGTTTAGTAGGCTTATGTGCCTTATGCTCTTTGAGAATCATGCCTTCTTTGAATCCAAGCATGATAACTTTAAAGTGTTCGTTCTTATGAATGGCTCTGGCTACTGGATGCTTCTTTGATACAAGGTCTTCTTTTATTTGCTTAATGGTCATTATGCAAAGTTAGCAACAAGGGAAGAGCTGATATCTTGATATATATCATGTCGGTCCTGAGTATTGTGCAGTACCGCTATTATTTGTTCTGCAGAAAAAGTAGACTTGAATCTCCGTAACTAAGGAATCTATAGTCTTTATCGAGAGCGTGCTGATATACATTTTCCCAGTCCTTCCCGATGGCTGCGGCTACTAACAAAAGTAAAGTAGATTTTGGTTGATGAAAATTTGTGATAAGACAGTCAATGATTCTAAACTTATATGAGGGCAGAATAAGCAGTTTGGTTTTAAAAGTCAGGATATCCATATTATTAGAGAGTAACCAACTTTTAATAGCGTTTAATGATTCTATTGCACTCGGATGAACTTCTTTTTGATAGGGTGCCCATTGCTCAACCTTAAGTTCATTAGGAGTGAGGGTTTGATCTGAATGAATTTTACACCCAAGCCAAAATAATGATTCGAGTGTTCTTAGTGTGGTTGTTCCAACTGCAGTTACTTTTTTATTTAGCCTTACTTGCTCAAGAAGTTGCTCGACAAACTCCTTCGTTAAAACCATCTTTTCAACGTGCATTTCATGTCCACCAATGGTTTCGCTTTTCACTGGTTTAAAAGTGCCTGCGCCTACATGTAGTGTAACAAAATCAATTTTAATACCTCTTTGTTTCAGTTTGCTGATAAGCTCATCGGTAAAGTGTAGGCCTGCAGTAGGAGCTGCAACTGAACCATTGGTATGAGCAAATACATTTTGATATCGGACGATATCAATCTTTTCACTCGGACGTTTAAGATAAGGAGGGATCGGGATTTGTCCGAAATGCTCAAGTACCTCGAACATAGAACTTACGTCATTATTCCATTGAAACAATACCAGATAATAATCACTTCTTTTTTCGACTAATTCCACGGTGATACTTTTCCCTTCAAACTCTTTCGAGAGTGTTTTTTCTTTCCATTTAGCGGCTCCTCCCACAAAACATTTCCAAATAGATTTGTTTTGATCTTCAGAGATGGATTCAAGACAAAAAATCTCAATTTTTCCACCATTCGAGTTTTTAAAATGGAGACGAACAGGAAGTACTTTGCTATCATTAAAAACGAGCAGGGTTTCTTTTGGTAGAAGTGTTGAGATGTCTTTGAACGAATGATCATTGATCACACCATTTTTACAGACAAGTAACTTACTTTCATCTCTACGATCTAACGGATATTTGGGAATACGATGTTCCGGTAAATCGTATGTGAAGTCTGCTATTTTTATATCCAAAGGTTCAAGCTTACTTTCCATAATTATCATCCCAATCTTTCACTTGTGGTGCTCCTAGCTTTCCAAAGCTTTTACCTACGACCATAGCAACGGTTGCGTCACCCGTTACATTAATAACTGTACGACACATATCAAGCGGTCTATCTACAGCAAAAATGAGTGCTAAACCTATGGCAAGCTTTTCGGCGGGTAGGCCTATACTTTCCAAAACAATTACGAGCATGACCATCCCTGCTCCAGGAACAGCAGCAGAGCCTATTGATGCCAAAGTGGCGGTAAGTACGATTGTCAATTGCGCGCCAAAGGTTAAAGGGAAATCCAATGCTTGACAAATGAAAACAGCCGCCACGGCTTGATAAAGGCTTGTGCCGTCCATGTTAATTGTAGCTCCTACAGGGCAGACAAAACTGGTCACTTCCTTTTCTACGCCTAAGTGTTCTTCAACGCGTTCCATAGTTACGGGCAAAGTCGCCGCAGAAGAGGAGGTGGAAAACGCTAATAGTTGCGCTGGACTGATACCTTTAAGAAAAAATCCAATACTTTTCTTTGTATATAATCGTAGAACCAATAAATAAACCCCTACCATGAGCGCTAAGCCAATTAAAACGGTACCAGCATACTTTAATAAGTTAAGTAATAGCACGGGATCGTCTGATGTAACAATGACATTTGATAGTAGGGCAAACACAGCATAAGGTGCAATGAGCATAATGACATCGACCATTTTTAGAACTACTTCATTAAGGCCATCAAAGAAATTATAAACAGGCTCGGCTTTTTGGGGTTCAACAAGCAAAAGGCATACTCCAAACAAAATCACAAAGAATATCACTTGAAGCATACTGCTATTATTAGAAGCGGCACTAAAAATATTGTTTGGTACCATTTCTACAAGAAAATCAAGTGGTCGGCTAGCTTGTTGTTTTTGAGCTTCTGCGATCTTTTTTGTTACACCTTCTTTTTGTGCAAAGGTTTCCGTCATTTTGCTTATCGTCTCACTAGGTATACCCTTGCCAGGTTGTGCAATATTGACCACAAGAAGACCAATTGTGATAGCAATAACAGTAGTGCTAAGGTAGATTAAAATAGTGCGCCCTCCCATTTTAGAGAATTTAGAAATGTCTTTGAGCTCTCCAATTCCTTTAATAAGAGATGCGATGATCAAAGGAATTGCAATAAGTTTTAGGAGGTTGACAAAAATTTTGCCAATGGGGGCAATCCAATTAAGTACGAATTCTTTAGCACCTAAATTAGCCATAAGCAAACCAAAAAGAATACCCGCAAGCATTCCAATTAGTATTTGCCAATGTAGAGCGATTTTTTTCTTCTTAGCCATTGTGCTGCAAAATACAGTTTTATTTTATAGTCAAAAACAAAAAAAGCCTATCAAAGTTGATAGGCTTTCAGAGTAACTCGTTAATACTATCGATTTCTTCTATTTTTTAGGAAACGATTAAAGTCATCACGGCTGCTTGAAAAGCTAAAGCCATTGTTGATCGTAAATGTATTTTGCTTATCAACGACTTTATTATAAGCCATTTTTGCTATTCTTAATCTAGAGCTTTCAAAACTCATTTTTTTCATAATATCAGCAAGTTGTCTTGCAGTAATATGGTTATTACTAACTGCCTGTTCAACCAAACTCATTCTATTTGATTCGAACCCAGCATCTTCCATTTGTTGCATGAGATTGTTAAAACGAGCAGTACTCATAGCTGCATTATAATGTTCCCAGTCATCACGATTTGTTCTAGGTCTTTGTCTGCGTTGTCGACGTACTCTTCGGTCACCATCCTCATAATCATAGTAGGTATCTCGCTGTGGATTGAACTGTAATTCATCTTCCCAATCTTGTTGGTCGTAGTAACGGCTTCTATACCATGTATTTCGTTCGTTCCAAGGACCATCATCTCCAAGGCAACAATCTTCAATAACGTCTAATTTTTCATAGTCATCTACGGTCACATAATAAATTCTGCCTGGTTTTGTACGCAGTCTACCTTTGTAGATCAACCGAGCTACCTTATTCCCATCCCTATTTCTTTTCACAACGTAAATTCTCAATGCATGATTGCGTGCCGGTAAATCGTTAAAGGTAAGCATGCGTCCCACGCGTTCGTAACGACGACCATTAATCTCTACTGTTATTCTTCGACCTTCTTGGTCTCTAATTTTTAATAAACTTCTTTCTCGCTGGGCAAAAGTTGGCAGAGCAAATAGCACAGCAAACAGAACTAGTATTATTTTTTGCATTGTATTTCGTTTAAGATTTAGGTTGGACGCTAATATACTATTATAGTTTAATTCTATGAGCAAAAACTACTTTTATCTAAAAAAATGAGAACATAAAATACCGCAAGCCATAGCTGCATTTAAGCTTTCTGCTTTGCCTTTTGACGGTATAGATACCTGTTCGTTGCAAACAGCTTTAACAGCCTCAGAGATTCCATTTGCTTCATTACCAATTACTAATATTCCTTTGTCCTGCGGCTTTTTTGTGTAAACAGATGCACCTTGCATCGTGGCGGCATATTTGGGTAAATTCGTGGTGCTTAATTGTAAAGCCAGATTGATATACTCAACCTGCACATTAAACAAACTTCCCATGCTCGCTTGAATCACTTTTGGGTTGTATGCATCTACGCAATCCATACTGCATAGAACTGTTCGAATGCCGAACCAATCTGCCAACCTGACTATAGTACCCAAGTTTCCTGGGTCCCTTATCTTATCCAGTGCTATATAACGTTCTTCAGACCAAGAAAACATACGTTCTGCAGGAATAGCGCCTACTGCCAATACACCTTCTGGGTTTTTTTGACTACTGATCTTGGACATTTCTATATTTGAGATCATGGTCTTATTTTTCAAATTTGAAGACTCAAACAGGGCCTGATGTTCCTCTAAGTAATAGACATGTAGTATTGTATAACTTGATTTCAACAATTCAGTAACGCTTTTCTTACCCTCTACAATAAATTGTGCATGTTCTGTTCTATTTTTTTTAGTACGTAATGCAGTAATATGTTTAATTTGCGCTTTACTGAGCATAGGCTTTGCAAAATACGTATAGAACCATATTAAATCAGATTATAGGGATATTAATATTGATGCTATTATCATTCTCCTCATGTACCTATAACAAGTACTTGAAAAAGGATGAGTTGCTACTTAGTGAAAATAGTATTAGCATTGATGAGAGCTCCGGAAAACTAAAAAACAAATCCGAACTGCGTGATGGTATGTATACCATTTTACGTCAAAAGCCTAATAGTAATTTGTGGGGTGTTGGTTTTTTGCCTAGATATAAACTTTGGCGGTACAATATGCGTCATGATTTTTATGTCGATAGTCCTAGACATAGAAATATTCGAGAACGGAAAGTGGAAGCACCTGTTCTAGTAAATAAAGTACTCACTCGATTGAGCGATTCTTCTTTAAAACAGTTTATGATTAATAATGGATATTATTATTCTGAAATTTCTGATACCCTTGTGCGTAAAAGAAATCAAGAGGCTAAAGTTATTTATTCAGTGAAACCTGGTAAGCGGTACTATATTAATAAAGTAGAGTACAATGTGGCAAGTAGTGGTTTAAGAAGCCTTATAGAAAAAACTCGAAAAAACAATAATATCCAAAAAGGAGATGTTTTTAGGAACATTGATCTTGGACAAGAAAGAGTTCGACTCTATAACCTTTTTCGAAACTCAGGTTACTATGCCTTTAAGGTCGAGAATATCAATGTGGAGCCAGATACCATTGACCGGTCTGGTTTAAAAGATGCTTTGAATAATCCATTCGATATAGACTTTGGGATATTAGATAAGCCGAAATCTCAGGATTCCATCGATTTGTATATTAATCTGTTCCCAACTCGAGACAGTGCTTTTGATAAGCAATTCACTTTTGATAAAGTGTATGTGAAATTTAAAGACCCCTTCAATGATTATAATGGGCAGGTATTACAAAACGAAGCTTATAAAGATGTCATTTTTAGTTATTACAATTTACCAGTGCAAAAAAGTATAATCTATGAAAATATCTTTATTCATCCTGGAGATTTATATACGACTCGAAATGTAGAAGCAACGTATAATAGGTTAAATCAATTAGGAACCTTCCAATTCGTCAATATCCAATTTAAGCGAGACTCTGGAGGAAGGAATAAGTTAGATTGTTTTATCGAATTAACTTTGGCTATGAAGCGCGATGTGAAGCTTAATGTTGATGTGAGTAATGGTGAAGACTACCTTCTAGGTTTCGGTGGTGGTATTAATTTTAATACAAGGAATCTACTTCGCGGGGCTAATAAGTTAAATCTTCAAGCGCAATATACAGTAGAGTACCGCCCTCTTAATCAAGATCGAATCGCTGACGGGATTCTGCTTAATGCGAATAACTTTAGTTCCTCAGCAAACTTAACGGTTCCAAGATTTTTGCTTCCTTTTCGATGGAAAACCTCTAAGAATAATACTCCTTTCACAATTCTTAGTTTGGCGCATAGTCGCATAAATAGAGTAAACTCTTTTAAACTAGCAAATACTACAGCAAAATTGAGCTATAATTGGAAAGAGACTAGAAAGAAAAGTTGGTTGGTATCTCCTATCTTTTTATCACTTACAAACGTGCCTCAAGATAAGTTAAGTGAAGACTTTAAAAACCGAATATCTGGTTCGAGGTATCTGCAGAATACCTATGCCAACAATTTTATTCAAGGTGAAAATTTTAGCTTTGAGTATCGAAGTGATTTGAGCGGGAACGCTCCTAGGCTACATACACTCAAACTTGGCTTTGAAGAAGCTGGTCTATTAATGCAGGGGATTAATTTGGCCTATGAAGGGATAACCAATTCAAGGATCTCACCAATAGCTCATTATGTAAGGGGAGATCTAGATTATCGATATTACCATAACAAAAGAAAATATCAATGGGCTACACGGGCTATGATTGGAATAGGGATCCCGACCTTCGGAGACCTGTCTTTGCCATATATTAAGCAGTATTCTCAGGGAGGCGCATTTAGTAATAGAGGTTGGCAATTAAGAAATCTAGGGCCAGGTAGAACAACACCGGAGTCTTCCAGCGGTAGGCAGCTGTTAGATAGAACTGGTGATCTGAAGTTAGAGTTGAATACAGAACTTCGTTTTCCGTTGGCTTCCATTGGAATATTTGAGCTGAAAGGTGCTGGATTTGTAGATGCGGGTAATATCTGGTTATTTCAGGAGGACTCCACCAATGCGGGTGGAGCTATCCGTCTAGATCAGTTTTGGCAAGATATTGCTATTAGTAGTGGTTTAGGACTTAGACTAGATTTTTCTTTCTTCGTGTTTAGAGTCGACTATGCCTACCGTCTCAAATACCCATACAAACTTGAGCATTCTGGTTGGGATATTCGCGGGCTAAGGTTAAATGACGGTCAATGGAACGTCGCCATTGGTTATCCGTTCTAAAAAAAATATATTTGCATATCTAATTTATGAAAAACGTACACGAAAACATTCTTGGGACTATCGGAAATACACCATTGATTAGACTTAATCATGTTGCTAAAGATTTGCCATGTCCCGTATATGCTAAGGTCGAATACTTTAACCCAGGTAATAGTATTAAAGATAGACTTGCTCTTCATTTGATTAAAGATGCCGAAAAACGAGGTGTGCTGAAACCAGGTGGAACCATTGTAGAATGTACGAGTGGTAATACAGGGATGGGCTTGGCACTTGCGGCCAGCCAGATGGGTTACAAATGCGTTTTTACCATGGCCAGTAAAATGAGTCAAGAAAAGGTAGATATCCTTCGAGCGATGGGTGCCGAGGTGCATGTATGTCCTACTGATGTGCCAGCAGATGACCCTCGATCTTATTACAAGGTAGCTGCGCGCATTGCAGAAGAGCGTAATGGTTGGTTACCAGATCAGTATAATAATTTAGCGAATAGTGAAGCGCATTATTTAAGTACTGGACCAGAACTTTGGGAGCAAACAGAAGGTAAGATAACACATTACGTTGTAGCTACTGGAACAGGTGGTACCCTTGTTGGCACCAGCAAATATTTAAAAGAACAAAATCCTGCCATACAAGCTATTGCGGCGGACCCTAAAGGAAGTATATTAAAACATTGGCACGAAACGGGTGAAGTAGACGAGTCTAGGGCTGAGGTTTATATGGTTGAAGGAGCTGGAGAAGACTTTATTCCAGATAACTATGATGCTAGTTTAATAGACCAATTTGTAGAGGTAAATGATAAAGAAGCGCTCAACTCTGGTAGAGATCTAGCAAGGTTGGAAGGACTCTTTTGCGGGTCGAGCAGTGGTTGTGCGTTACAAGGGGCCTTAAAAATAAAGGACCAACTTAAGCCAGATGATTATGTGGTGGTTGTGCTTCATGATCATGGTAGCCGTTATGTAGGAAAAATGTATAATGACGATTGGATGAAAGAAAAAGGGTTTCTGTAGATTATGAAAAGGAACACCAATATTATTTTTTATAGCATATTGATGTTTCACATCGCTTGGTGTTTATTTTCTTTTTATAGTACTTTTTCGGATTTCGAAATTTGGACGACCTATCATTGGCAACCCTTTGGTTTACTTTTATTAACCTTAGCTTGGCTTGGTGTTTGTACCAAGAAGTACATTTTCGGGTTTATTTACATTGGTTTGGTGATGATTGAGTTTCTTATGAAAGCCGTCTTTAGAGATCAGCCTTGGGCAGACATCTTTGAAACACTTATGTTTCCAGTTGATCTGATTTTCGTGGCGATTTTATTATTTTTGTTCAAATCTCATTTTGGCATATTACAAAGACCAAACGCAGTTTCAAATAAGTTTAAAAGGAATACCTAAACGAATTATTTCTCTGGTTCCTTCTCAAACCGAATTATTGCATTATTTAGGTTTGGAAGAAGAGGTGATCGGGATCACAAAATTTTGTATTCATCCAAGACAATGGTTCCAATCCAAAGAACGAGTAGGGGGAACGAAGAAATTAAATATTGAAAAAATCAGACAACTTCGACCTGATCTAATTCTTGGTAATAAAGAAGAAAACGCCAAGGATCAAATTGAAGCACTTCGTAAAGAATTTCCAGTTTGGTTAAGTGATATAAACAATCTGCAAGAGTCTTATGACATGATTTCTTCGGTTGGCACCCTGACGAATAGAGAAGAAAATGCTACTAGGTTAATCCAGGATATTATATCCCGTTCTACCAATAATTCGATAAAAGATAAACGAGTGCTTTATTTTATTTGGAACAAACCGATGATGACTGCTGGTAAAGAAACATTCATTGATTCTATGTTATCAGAAGCCGGATTCATGAATGCTTTGAGCGTTAGCCGATATCCTGAGATTTCTGAGAATGAGGTTCAAGAGCTTCATCCTGATTATATCTTTTTGTCTTCTGAGCCCTTTCCTTTCAAAGAAAAGCATCGTATAGAGTACCAAAGTAGATTTTCCAACGCGAAAGTGATACTTGTAGATGGTGAATTATTTAGTTGGTATGGCTGTCGTTTACTGAAGAGCTTTGATTATTTTCGGAAATTAAATGAACAGCTTAGCTCGTTATAAAGTACCTGCGCTTGCTCTTGTAGCTTACTTTGTACTATGCTGTATTTTTTACAACCAATTACAATATTTGCTAGATAGTGATGCTGTTGCCTATTTAACCATAGCGCGTAGAGTTGCTGCCGGAGATTGGTTCAAAAGCATTAACGGTTTGTGGAGTCCTTTGAATTCATGGGTCTTGGTGCCTTTTATTAAAAATGGGATTAATGCTTGGAAAGCTGCGCTTGGGTTAAACATTTTTTTTGGTAGTATCTTAATTATTCAATTCTGGGGACTCCTAAAGCAGTTAAGGTTTTCTAAGAGGCATGTTATGTTGGGTACAACAACAGTTGTAATACCTATTTGTTTCTTTGCCTATTTTCAAATATTCGGGGATGTATTACAGTTGATTTTTGGATTAGCTTATATACGGTTATGTTTAAGAAAGGATTTTATCCTGAATACAAGATTTGTTTTATTCGCGTCGGCTATAATGGGTATTGGGTATTACGCCAAGGCATATTCCTTCGTTTTCTTTGTGCTGCATTTTACCATTATTGCATTTATGGCTTACCGAAGGAGTAAAGCAAATCGAACAATTTTGATTAGAAACTATGCGCTTGGAATTGGGTTTGCTATTTTGCTTGTGCTGCCTTGGGCTGTTCTACTACAAAAGAAGTATAACACGTTTGCCTTAACGGGTTTAGCTGGTAAACTTAATATGAGTTGGTATATTAATAGTGGTAAAACCTTTAAGGATAGCATCCACTTAGTCGTTCCACCACCTTATGAAGACGCTCCTAGTTTTTGGGAAGATCCCTATCAAAGTGCTGGAAAGTTGTCTACACCTTTTTCATCCACATATCATTTCAAACGTTGGGTCCTACGAGTTGGGCATACCTGCTTAATGGCTGCTAAAAGTGTAAGCGAGATTACGCTATTCTTTATCCCACTATTTCTAGTTTTTGCCTATCGTCTTTTTAGGAAAAGAAAGTTGTTGGACGAACAAAGAAAAATTTTATGGGCTATTCTTTTATTGCCTAGTGGTTATCTGGCCATGCATATCGAAACACGATATATCTGGTTGTTGATGTTTTTAATACTGCCATTGGGTTTAGATTATATTAAGAATATAGAATTCAGTGACTTGGTAAAGCGAGTTCTATTTGGCGTGTTTTACTTATCCATAGTGGTCTATCCATTATATAAATTGCAGCATCTGGGAGGTAAGAATAAGAAGTTATTCGAGTTAGCAAAGGAGTTAGAAGAAAGGGATATTCAAGGTCGAATTGTTTCTAACATAGATGATGAAGGAAGTTTTTGGGTAGTGTCGTATTTAGCTAAACTGAATAATTATACGATTGAGCATGGTGATTATTCTTTAGAGGAACTTGTGGGTGAGATGAAACGTTACAATATCCAGTATTACTACCACTTTCCACAAGAAGGAGGACGTTTTTCAGATGTCGATGAACCGTTTAAAAAAGTATTCCACTTGGTTTTTACATCGAGTGTATCAACATCCAGCTTATACAAATTGCGGTTTTAGGTATTTGATTTTACCCAAGATCGGATTTTGCGTATATAATCAAAATAACCGGCATTCATTCTAAGTCCAAAAAAAACAAGCATGAGCAGACCAAAACCTACCATGCCAAAAGAAGCCATTTTATAATCGTCCTCTCCGCTCATATACATAGTTATTCCAGCAATCATAATAAATACGATGAAGAAAAGAGCAATGGTCGGACCACCAATATCGATACGGCGAGGTTTGAATTTCATCTTGATTTGATTTTTGCCATTTTTTTCAACGACACGTAAATGTGTTATTGGTAAAGTATATACTTTTTCTTCAGCGAGCTCCGTATGTGGGATGACCTTCATAGTGCCGTCTTTTTCCATGACTTCAAAGTCTAAACCATGTACATCAAAGTGCTTTCCAATGAGCTTCTTCCGGATCTCATCTTTCGATATATTTACGTTAATCGTATGGCTTCTTCTAAATATCATAATGACAATTTCTCCCAAGATAAAAAAAATAACTCACTCTTGCAAGCGCTCGTTTTACATTAGGTGTTATTTTAGTTAGCGAAAAACAGCAATGCATGGATACAGAAAATTTAGGTATAGGTTCTAGAATAGAACATGGAGCACTAGGTAAAGGGGTAATTGTCGAGGTAGGAAGTGAATTTTATAAAATCTGGTTTAAATCGTCTAATACAACTAAAAGTATTGCCAAGAGTTTTGAACTGAAAGTTCTATCTGCCAATGAAGGTAATGCCTCGAATGGAGAGATGGCTTCTATGGCAGACTTAGAAATGGTAATCAATAATATCTTAGATCAACGGGCTGACCTAAACGAACGAGTTGAACTTGGAGGCAAGTGGGATGGTGGGACCCTTATTCTGAAACCAGCGGATGATGGTTTGCAGAGTAAAGAAATTCCAATTGAATCTTTCTTTCATAAGATCGTTATGGTTCGCGATAGGTTGCGTGTATTAGAACAAAATATTAACTCGCATAAGGTACTAACCGATGAAGATAAAGTGCATATGCAGCAATATATAACAAGAGCTTATGGATCATTAACAACTTTTAATGTCTTGTTCAAAAATACGCACGAGCAATTCAAAGGGAGTTCAACCAAAAGCTAGCCTATTTTTACCTTGAACATTCATAGAATTCATTTACATTTGCTCTTCAGAACGTAGGTTTTGAAAACATTACTCAATAGCAAACAATTTAAGGTTGTCATAGAACGACTGGCTCACCAGCTTATTGAGAATCATCTTTCTTTTGAAAACGTTAGTATCATTGGCATGCAGCCAAGAGGTATTTACTTAAGTGATAAGATTGTTGAATACATTGAAAGCTCACGAGGCCTAAGATTAGAATATGGCAAGTTGGATATTACGTTTTATCGTGATGATTTTAAGTCCAGTGATCAGCTTCACGTACCTCAAAAAACAGAGTTGCCTTTTAGTCTTACGGATAAAAAAGTGGTTTTAATTGATGATGTATTATACACTGGTCGAACCATTCGATCTGCACTTGATGCATTATTAGATTATGGGCGACCGGCCAAAGTTGAATTACTTACATTAATTGATCGTCGCTTTAGCAGACAGTTACCCATTCAGCCAGACTATGTTGGAAAAACGATTGATAGTATTCACTCTCAGAAAGTAAAGGTTTACTGGAAATCATTAGATCATAAGGATGAAGTTGTATTATTAAATGAATAAAGGAAAAATCATATCGACGAATGATTTACTCGGCATAAAACATTTAAGCGCCGAAGATATTCAGTTAATTTTAGATACCGCGCAGGGATTCAAGGATGTATTGCAACGGCCTATTAAAAAAGTACCTACACTTCGGGATACGACAATTGTAAATTTATTCTATGAAAACTCTACACGAACAAAGATATCCTTTGAGCTTGCGGAGAAACGTTTGGGCGCCGATGTGGTGAATTTTGCGGCGTCATCTTCTTCACTCAAGAAGGGGGAGACTTTGATTGATACCGTACAGAATATATTAAGTATGAAGGTCGACATGGTGGTAATGCGTCACTCAGCTAGTGGAGCACCCCATTTTTTGTCAAATCATATAGATGCAGCCATCGTAAATGCTGGTGACGGGACTAATGAGCATCCTACACAAGCATTGCTTGATGCTTTCTCAATGAGAGAACAGCATAAAAACCTTAAAGGGAAAAAGGTTGCTATTATTGGAGATATCGCACATTCAAGAGTAGCATTATCCAATATTTTTTGCTTGAAAAAACTGGGAGCACATGTTACCGTATGCGGCCCACCAACTTTAATTCCAAAATACATTGATAGTTTAGGAGTCGAGGTGTCTTATAATGTTCAGGAAGCGCTGGAATGGTGTGATATTGCGAATGTCTTGCGGATTCAGTTGGAACGTCAAAATATGCCACTTTTCTCTTCATTGAGAGAGTATGCATTGCAATTCGGAATTGATAAAAAGCTATTGGATAGTCTTAAAAAAGAAATAACATTGATGCATCCAGGGCCCATTAATCGCGGGGTTGAATTGAGTTCAGATGCTGCCGATAGTCACCATTCTATTATTCTAGATCAGGTACAAAATGGTGTGGCAGTTCGTATGGCTGTACTGTTTTTATTAGCTCAGAAGAATAAGACAATAACGGACGCGGTTGCTTAGCACTCAAATGCTTACTTTTGCAGCCTATTATGGGGATTTTCGATAAAATTTTTAAGCGTAATAAACAGCAGGAAGAGGCCAAGGAAACATTGGATGCTGGGTTAGAAAAAACAAAAAAAGGTTTTTTTAGTAACTTGTCAAAAGCAATTGCTGGAAAAAGCAAGGTTGATGAAGAAGTCCTAGATGCACTTGAAGAAGCGCTAATAACGGCAGATGTAGGAGTAAAAACAACGGTTGAAATTATTGATCGAATTGAAGCACGGGTAGCAGAAGATAAATATTTGGGTACGTCAGAGTTGAATCGACTGCTACAAGAGGAAATGATGAATATTCTTACTGATGCTCCCTCACAGGAGTATCAGAACTTTGATTTGCCTGCAGATAAAAAGCCCTATGTAGTTTTAGTTGTAGGTGTAAATGGTGTAGGGAAGACAACAACCATTGGGAAATTAGCTTACAATTTTAAAAAATCTGGGAAAAAGGTAGTGCTAGGCGCTGCAGATACATTTAGAGCAGCGGCGGTTGAGCAACTCAAAATTTGGAGCCAACGGGTAGCGGTTGATATTGTTGAAAAAGGGATGGATGCAGATCCTGCTTCTGTTGCATTTGACACTGTGAAAAGCGGAGTGGCCAAAGGAGCTGACGTTATTATAATCGATACAGCTGGTCGTTTACATAATAAAACGCATCTCATGGATGAGTTGAATAAGATTAAACGAGTTATTCAAAAAACAATACCCGATGCGCCGCACGATGTATTATTGGTCTTGGATGGTAGTACGGGACAGAATGCGCTGGAGCAGGCTAAACAATTTACAGCTGCCACTGATGTAAAATCTTTAGCAATTACGAAACTAGATGGTACAGCAAAAGGTGGTGTCGTATTGGCTATTGCTCACCAATTTAATATTCCAGTGAAATATATCGGAGTGGGTGAACAGATGGAAGATTTGCAAGTCTTCAATAAGCATGAATTTGTAGATTCTATATTCTCTCTGAATAATTAATAATGAAAACGAGAAAGTTTACTAAAGACAAAGTCAATATTACAACACTTGGTTGTAGTAAGAATATGGTGGATAGCGAAGTTTTATCAGCACAGCTTGACGCAAATGATATTGAAGTGCAACACGAAAGTGAAGCACTTGACTATAATATATCAATTATTAATACCTGTGGTTTTATTGATAAAGCGAAGGAAGAAAGCATTAATACCATACTTGAACATCTAGAGTGGAAAAAAGAAGGTCATTTGGATAAAGTACTGGTAACAGGCTGCTTGAGTGAACGATATATGGGCGATCTAGCAGAAGAAATTCCAGAAGTAGATGCATGGTTTGGTACTATGGAGCTGCCTAATATTCTAAAGGCCTTTGAGGCCGATTATAAAGAAGAACTTGTTGGTGAACGTTTTTTAGCCACTCCAAGTCATTATGCCTATGTGAAAATAAGTGAGGGCTGCAATCGAACTTGTTCCTTCTGTGCCATTCCTTTAATGCGGGGTAAGCATGTATCCAAACCTATCGAGGAGTTGGTGCAAGAGGTAGAACTACTTGTAAAAAAGGGAGTCAAAGAAATTATGCTTATAGCTCAAGAGCTCACATATTATGGCCTTGATATATATAAGGAGAGACGATTAGCGGAATTATTAAGAGCCTTTTGTGCTATAGATGGATTAGAGTGGGTGCGTTTGCATTATGCGTATCCGCATAAATTTCCGTTAGAGATTATTGATGTCATGCGAGAGGAACCTAAGATCTGCAACTACTTGGATATGCCTTTACAACACAGTGCGGATGAACTATTACTAAGTATGAAGCGTCAAATTACTTCTGCTGAAATGTATGATTTAATTGATGAGATAAAGAGACGAAATTCAAACATCGCCCTACGTTCTACTTTTATCGTAGGTTACCCTGGTGAAACGCTAGAGCATATTCAACAGTTGAAGGATTTCTTAGCTAGAGTTCGTTTTGATAGAGTAGGAGTTTTTACATACTCGCATGAGGAGAATACAGGAGCTTATGATTTAGAAGATACAATACCCCAAGAAGAGAAAGAAAGAAGAGCGCAAGATGTTATGGCTTTTCAACAAGAGATATCGTTAGAAAAGAATGAGGAAAAAGTTGGGGAAACTGTACGTGTGATTATTGATAGAAAGGAAGCTGGTCGTTATATAGGTCGTACAGAATTTGATAGTGTAGAAGTAGATAATGAAGTAATTGTAAATACTAAGCGTGATTTAGAACCTGGAGATTTTGTAATGGTGAAGATTAATAAAGCTTATGACTATGATTTAGAGGGTAAAGAAGTTTAGATAATGGAAACAATTATACAAGTACGGAATCTGGTAAAAAAATATGATGACTTTGTCGCAGTTCATGATATCTCGTTTGATGTTATGCGGGGTGAAATATTTGGGTTGCTAGGTCCAAACGGTGCTGGTAAAACAACTACATTAGAAATTATTGAAACGCTTCGAGAGAAAACGAGTGGTGAGGTTATTGTAGATGGTTTTAATATTGATCGAGATGCTGGTTCGATTAAAAACATCATAGGTGTACAATTACAAAGTGCTGGATATTATCCGAATTTAAATTTACGAGAGCTAGTAGATTTGTTTGCTGGCTTATATAATATTAAAGTAGATCCTCTTGAGGTGTTAGCTTCAGTAAATCTTGAAGAAAAGGCTAAGAACAAGTATAAACAATTGTCTGGCGGTCAGAAACAGCGCTTTTCCATTGCTACCACATTAATTAACCAACCGAAGATTGTTTTTCTGGACGAGCCAACGACGGGCTTGGACCCTCAAGCTCGTAGGAATTTGTGGGATTTAATCTTGGAAATAAAAAACCGAGGTACTACAATAGTTTTGACGACCCACTATATGGACGAAGCCGAAGAGCTTTGTGATCGAATTGCAATTATAGATACTGGTAAGATTCTTAAGATTAATACACCCGATCAGTTTATTGATGAATTAGTAGCAAGTGGTTTTGAGAAAAATAAAAAAGTAAAGCCTGCCAATTTGGAAGATGTGTTTTTATCTTTAACGGGTAAAGAACTAAGAGAATTATAATGAAGTCGACTATTGCATTTCTTTTCTGTATCCTGTTTTTATCCTCTTGTGATTTAAATAAGTACACGAAAGTTTACATTGAGAATCAGAATGATTATCCAATTGAGGTAGAAATTAAGACAAACAATATTGAGACCGTATATCGTGTAGAGGCTAATGGGTCGATGGATACACTTCGGAAGTTTACAGATATTACACTAGAAGACGGGCAGTGGGAAGTCAAGTTTACCAATGCGAAAACTAAGCAGCTCATAAAAAAACATAGTCATGGTCAATTCTATCATGGGGATCTTGCAAATGGATTTACGATAAAGGCTAAAGGAAGTCGTTTTGAGTTTTCGGTTGATAATTAAAAAACAAAAATAAATAATATAATGGGATTGAATAAAGTAGTGGCCAATGCGGATGAGGCTGTAAAAGGGATAAAAGATAATATGATGCTCATGTTAGGAGGTTTCGGTTTGTGCGGAATCCCTGAAAATTGTATTGCCGCTTTAGTAAGAAAAGGAGTGACTGGTCTGACTTGTATTTCTAATAATGCCGGGGTTGATGATTTCGGGATTGGGCTAATGCTTCAGGGTAAGCAAGTGAAGAAAATGATTTCTTCTTATGTGGGAGAGAATGATGAGTTTGAAAGACAAATGCTTACGGGTGAGTTAGAGGTAGAATTAGTACCACAGGGGACTCTTGCCACGCGATGCATGGCTACTGGCTATGGAATGCCTGTTGTATACACACCTGCTGGTGTTGGAACGGAAGTTGCTGAAGGCAAAGAGACTAGAAAATTTTCAATGTATGGAGAAGAAAAGGAATATCTTATGGAGCGTGCATTCGAGAGTGATTACGCTATTGTTAAAGCATGGAAAGGGGATGAACATGGTAATCTTATCTTTAAAGATACGGCCAGAAATTTCAATCCATTAATGGCAATGGCTGGTCGGGTAACAATTGCTGAAGTGGAGCAACTGGTGAAGCCAGGTGTGTTACACCCAAATGAAATTCACGTGCCCGGTATCTATGTAAAGCATATTTTTCAAGGAACGAACTACGAGAAACGCATCGAGCAACGTACGGTGAAAGCTTAAATATTCCAGATATTCCAACTTTCTTCGGCTTGGATCTTGAGCATTTCCAAGCCGTTTTTTATACGTGCACCTTTTAATTCGGCATGTGCTAGAAACGATGTTTTCGCCGGATTATAAATCAGATCATAGCAAAAATGATTGGCGTTTAACAGATCATAAGGTATAGGAATACAGACTTCAACATCGGGAAAAGTTCCTACTGGAGTTGCGTTGATTAAAAGCTTGTATTCTTCAAGGGTTTTCTTGTTAACCTGATTGTATTGAATCCTGTTCGATCCGCTTTTTCTGCTTACAAGCAGATAGTTAATATTCAATTTGTCCAGAACAAATTGAACTGCCCTAGAAGCGCCCCCTGTTCCAAAAAGCAAAGCTTTCGGTTTAGCTTGTTTGATGAAATGAAGAAGTGAATGTTCAAAACCGATAACATCCGTATTGTGTGCAATCCATCTTTGGTTTTTGCTTACTTGAATACAATTAGCAGCCCCTATTTCTTCGACAGCGGGTGTTTTTTCATCAACAAGATCAAGAATGCTTTTTTTGTATGGGATCGTGACATTAAAACCGCAAATGGAATGGCGTTCCATAAATTCACGAATGCGTGTAAGATCTGAAAATTCAAAGTTCTCGTAAGAGATGTCAAGCTTTTGCTCCTTGGCTTTTCTTGTAAAAAAATCCTTTGAAAAAGAATAGTCTAATCGTTTTCCTACTAAACCATATTTTTTTTTAATGTTCAAATTTAGTAGTCTTTGCAATTACAAATTATTGGATTACTTATCTAAGTAAAAATGAAAGGTATCTCCTCGTAAACCTATACGCATGGCTTCAAGTGGTATTACCTCACTCGGGGCAATGTTCCCAAGGTTAACATTGGCTCCAACTAATTTTAAGAAATACAATTGTTGCGCTTTCAGTGGGGCTTCCCAAATAATTTTTTCTTCAGGGATTTTTGTCAGAATTTCTTGCACTAACCCTTGGCGTACTTCACCACTACTTCTATAAATTCCAACGGTTCCGCTTTCCCTAGCCTCACCTATAACATATGAACTTCCTGCATCTATTTCCGCTTGCATTAACTCAATCCATTTATAAGGAGCCATAATGTTTGTTGCATCTTTACTGCCAACCTCGCTGAGTACGGTGACCTGTTTCGCCAACCTTGTAATATAAGCGCATTTCTCGGTGTGTGCAATATCCATACTGCCATCGGAAACTTCAACGTATTTCAGATCATACTCTTTTATGATTTCTTCATATTTCTCTATTTCGTTTCGAATTGCGAATGCCTCAAACAGAGTACCACCAAAGTAGACTGCTATGCCCGCATCTTTATAAACTTGAAGTTTCTCCTTTAAATTAGGGGTTACATAAGAAGTACCAAAACCAAATTTCACGACATCGATATAGGGTCCAGCGATCTCAATAAAATCCTTTACTTGATTGATACTTAAACCTTTATCCATGACCATCGTAATACCATGTTTTCTTGGTTTAGAGTCTCTTTCTGGGATTTGTGACAAGTCAAAATTCATAGATTCCAAATGTAATTCTAGAATCACTTCTGAAGAAATAGCAAGAACGAAATGTGATAAAAAAACAGTACTATTAATTTGTTAAAAAAATCACATGCTTTATATTTAATGGTTCAAGATTGCTATTATGAAAAAAAACTACTGTTCTAGGGTATTATTTTTGATTATTCTACTATTTGCAACGCATTTTAGTCATGCACAGTTGAATATTAATACCATGACACCTGCTTCACATCCATTGACTATTCCGCAAGTGTCAACTGGGTACAATCATTTTAATGGTTCAGATGGGATTACGTTTGTTATAAATAATACAAACCCTTATCCTGCTATTCTTGACTCCATTAGGTGCTTTAATTACGGTTCAGGTAGTACAACTTATACTTTATGGGCGTCAACTACTTCATTATCTGGCGGGGCAGGAGGGGCACCTGCAGCTCCTTTATGGACTCAAATAACTACAAGCACTGTTAATGTTACAGCTGGGCAGATGAATACTTTATTTACAAATTTGAATTATAATATTCCAGGTAATGCTCGTTTAAGATTTCAGATTTCAGCAACTTTAAATAATATTGAGTACGCCACTGCCGATGGAATTGCGAATACAACTACACCAGACTCCTTTGCTAATAGTGGTGTTGGCCTTATGGTAGGAGATTACCAAATAAATGGTCAGAATGTTGGCTATGGTGGTGATGGCTTAAATTTTAACCCTAGAGCATTTAAAGGGCAAATTTTCTTTCATGTACTAAGTACTCCCTGTATAGGTACTCCTAATCATGATACGGTTGTAGGTAATATGAACCCTTGTCCAGGGATTTCGACTTGTTATTCGTTAATGGGGAATAATCCAAATTCTGGTTTAGCATATCAATGGCTTCAATCAACAGTTTCTGCTTCAGGACCATGGACAATTATGCTAAACGATACTAATAGTTTCATGTGTACTACACCTCCTGTACCTGGCCCTACTTGGTATACCTGTGTAACCACCTGTATATCTTCAGGGCTTTCTGATACGGCAACGGCCATAATGGTTACGCCTCAAGTTTGGAGCCCTTATAGTCCTTGCTATTGTACTCAAGTACCGGTTGCTACCAATGACGAAAACATTGGGCAAATAACACTAGGAACTTTGATAAACCCTACTGTTGCACCTCCTCAAGTGAACAATCCAAATGCTACAGCGCAGTATACCAATTATGATACGATACCTTCTCCTTGTTTTATTCAAGGTCAAACTTATCCGATATCAGTATTACAAACAACCACTTTTGGAGGTATGAGTAATGCATGGGTCAAAGCATATATTGATTATAATCATAATACAAGCTGGGCTGATCCTGGCGAAGAAGTATTCAGTGCTCAGTCGAATGGTGGTAATGGAAATGCGCCAGCTGGTAATATTACAATTCCGGCAACTGCATTGCCAGGGCTTACCCGTATGCGTTTTGTCTTAAGAGAAGGAGGGACGGCTGCAAATACTGGACCATGCGGCTCCTACCCAGATGGAGAAACTGAAGATTATGTAATTTGTATTTTGGCGGCAGGTCCCTATGACCCGGCAGTTACAAACATTCAAGCTACGCCTTCCTCAGGTTGTATGGATAGTAATGGAACTGTTATTGTAACCTTAGGAAACTTTGGGAGTCAAATTCTTAATCCAAGCGTTGACTCTTTTGATGTAACGCTTCGTGTTACCGGACCGAATGGTTTAACAACGTATACACAATCCGTTACTAGTGGAACACCGCTACAACCTTTTAATACAAATAGTAGTTTCTTAGTTTTTAATGGTGTGAATTTCCATGAAGGAGGTTGTTATGATATTAATACAGATACCATTACCATGTTAAGTGCTTCTGCAAATTCAAACTTGGTAAATGATAGTTTGTTAAGTGCGATTACTATTTGTAATAGTCGTCCGAATGCTGTTGACTATACAGTTTGTATTGGAGATACAATTCCTACGGGTCAAGGTTTGGGGATTATTAATTGTCCTACAGGATTGGTTCAGGATAGTGTGATTGTACCATTTACTCTAGCTTTTGCAGGTAATAATATTCCGAACCCAACAGCTGGTAATACGACAGGCGCTTCTCATTTTGCAACAGGTACTTTACCAACCTTACCTCCAGGTGCAAATATTCTGAGTGGAGAAATTAGTGTGACCAATTTGAATCAGGTGAATTTCTTACATTGGGCAAGTCATACCCGTTTCAATTTACATGATCCGAATCCACCAAACTTTATTTACCATGGAGGTTTACAAGGAAATCCAGTAGCCTTTTCTTTCCCACCTTATGATTACTTAAGTAATCCTGCTGCAGCAGATTTAAATGCCATGTACACATCGGGTACCCCTAACCTTCCTACGATTAATATGGGGTATTGGAGTATTGGTGCTGCAGCCGTTTCTACTGCTGGTGCTACCGTCAATGCAGGTGGTGCAACTGTAGTTAATTTAAAAATAGTTTATGAGTATGTCCCAATGGGTATTAGTTGGTATGAGCAGAAAGTAG
Source organism: Chitinophagaceae bacterium (assembly GCA_965230665.1). Taxonomy (GTDB): domain Bacteria; phylum Bacteroidota; class Bacteroidia; order Chitinophagales; family Chitinophagaceae; genus JAGNRR01. The sequence goes on along the minus strand of CBDDLM010000004.1, from coordinate 342,128 downwards.
GTGGAGTTCGTATAAGTGATAGTACCGTATTTAATCCTTTTATTACATCGAATAGTATTGTGAGTAATAGTAGTGTTCAGGGTAACTATACCTTCTTTGGAGCTTGTGCCGCCGATACGAATTGTAGAGTAGAGGTAGATTTAATCGTTACTGGTTTAAATCGTGATAGTATTGTGGTAAGTAATCCAGTATGTAATGGAGATAGTAATGGAACGATTCAAGCTTATGTGAGTGGAGGTACTCCTGGTTATCAGTATTTCTTACGTCAGGGAGCAACGGTTATCGATTCAAACTATAATGGTTTGTTTGATACTTTATCGGCAGGAACGTATATCGTTAATGTGATTGATACCGTTGGTTGTAGTACAGGAGATACGACAATCACATTAAGTGAGCCTCCTGCGATAGTCTTTGATACGGTTCAGGTAACGAATGTTTTATGTAATGGTGATACGACTGGTGCTGTTTATGTTCATGCTCAGGGCAGTGGTCTTGTATATCAGAATAATTTAGGTCCAACACAGGTTAGTGGTAGTTTTACAGGATTAGGAGCTGGTGGTCCTTTTAGTATTCGCGCGAGTCATTCCAATGGAGCTTGTTTCTTGGATACGAGTTATAGTATAACCGAGCCTTTAACTTCGGTAGGTTTTGCGAGTGCAAGTGTAACGAATGTAAGTTGTAATGGCGGTGCTAATGGAAGTATTACAGTAGTTGGTACAGGAGGTACACCAGGAACACCAAGTTATAGTTATCAATTGAATCCTCCAAGTGCATCGAATACGACTGGTGTTTTTGGCGGTTTATCAGCCGGTACTGATACGGTTCGAGTGATTGATGCCAATGGTTGTACACATGATACGATTCTTACGATTACTGAGCCCGTTGTGTTGACCATAGATACAGCTAGTGTGACTCAGGTGTTATGTTTTGGGGATACGACAGGTCAGATTGTGATGACATCAAGTGGAGGAACAGGTGTTGTAACCTATACGATTAATCCTTCCGCGACTCAAGGTCCTTCTGGGACGTTTACTGGTTTAGGATTTGGTTCTTATACAGTTACAGGCACGGATGCGAATAGTTGTACAGCAGTTACTACTGTTATGATTACACAACCCGCGAGTGCTGTTCAGATTACAAATATTACGAGTACAATACCAAGTTGTGTACCTGGAGGTGATGCAACAATGACGGTAACAGCTAGTGGTGGTACAGTAGGGACAGGATATCGTTATAATAATGGAGCATTGGTTCCTCCTGGACAAGCAAGTAATGTATTTACAAATCAAGGTGCTGCCGGCTATACAGTAACAGTTACTGACGGTAATGGTTGTACAGCACAAAGCACGCATACCATTAGTACTCCGGGGGCTCCTTCTTGGAATACCGTTACGGCTAGTGATGCCTTATGTAATGGAGATAGTACTGGCGGTTTTAGTGCAACGGTGACTCCTGGTACGAGCCCAACAATTACCTTGAGCATAACAGCCCCAGCGGCTTGGGTACAAAACCCTATATCAAGTCCAGTTACTGGCTTGCCTGCTGGTGCTTATACGATTCAAGCAGTTGATGCAAATGGTTGTTCTATTACTTCAATCGTTACAATTAATCAGCCTGCAATTTTAGCGATCGATACGGCCAGTGTTCAAGATGTAGATTGTTTTGGCAATAGTACGGGGCAAATTGTAATGACACATACTGGTGGAACAGGTACAGTTACGTATACCACACCTGCTCCTGGTACGCAGACAACACCAGGTACTATTACCGGCTTACCTGTAGGCACCTATACCGTTACAGGAACCGATGCAAATGGTTGTACGGCAAGTACAAATATCACGATTACACAACCCACAGCTTTAAGTTATACAAGTGTAACAACTACAAATGTTACCTGTAATGGTGCAGCTGATGGAAGTATTGTAGTAACAGGATCTGGTGGTACGGCTCCATTGTCTTATACTTTACTACCTGCTATAGCACCTACTTCTACCCCTCCTGCTACCTTTGGTGGTTTAAGCGGAGGGTCTCAAACAATACGTATTACTGATGCTAATGCTTGTACATTAGATAGTGTTGTTACCATTACAGAACCTGCAGTGTTAGTTATTGATACAGTAAGTGTGACACAGGTATTATGTCATGGAGATAGTACAGGTGTTATTGTGATGAACCGAACAGGAGGCACACCTAATGTGTCTTACGTTATAAGTCCTTTAGTAGGAAATCAATCTCCGGTAGGAGATAGTACGATAATCAACGTGCCTGCTGGAGTCTATACAGTTACTGGAACAGATGCGAATGGTTGTGTTGCAACGAGAAGTGTAACAGTTTCTGAACCTGCGACTCCGGTGGATATTACAGCTGTTACCGGAACAACACCAAGTTGTACACCAGGTAATGATGGTACCATTACTGTAACAGTAAGTGGGGGGACTGGTCTGCTAGAGGCTTGTTTACCGCCAAATCTTACAACAACATATCCTTTACCTGGTATTATTACTGGCTTAGGAAGTTCGAATTATATTGTTCGAGTTAAAGATGCGAATGGTTGTTTTGCAGATACAACATATACGATTACAAATTCTTCAGCTCCTACTGTTGATAGTGTACAAACCGTACAAACACAATGTAATGGCGATAGTACAGGAAGTATGACCGTTTTCGCAACGGGTAGCCCACAGGCAAGTGTCACGTTTGCGATTACAGCTTCTTCACCTGGTATTACTACAGGTACACAAGCTTCAGGAACTTTTAATAATTTACCTGCAGGTACTTATACGGTTACAGTCAATGATGCCAATAACTGTCCGGTATCTACGGCAATTGTGATTACTGAACCAACAGCTGTAGGTTTTACCAATGTTACCACAGACAGTGTAGATTGTTTTGGTGGTAACGATGGTAGTATTGTTGTAACAGGAACTGGAGGCACAGGAACATATTCTACAGTTCCTGCGAGTACAGGTTCATCACCAACATTTACCTTTAGCAATTTGTCTGCTACGACTTATTCAATTCAGTTAATAGATGGTAATGGTTGTACATCGGACAGTATGATTGTAGTTCATGAACCAGGTGCAGTAACAGTTGATACAACTTGGACAGTAGATGTATTATGTAATGGCGATAGTACAGGTGGTATTACGATTCAGAGTAGTGGTGGTACAGGTACAATTTATCATGCTATTGGTACGGATACGGTTTATAGTAATCCAGCATTCTTTACAAATTATGCAGCTGGTCCTTATGTTGTGACTTCTGTAGATGCGAATGGTTGTACGGTAAGTACGAATGTTATTGTTACTGAACCAGCTGCTTTGTCTCATTCTTATGTATTGACCAATGTTGGTTGCTTTGGAGGTAATGATGGAACGATTACGTTTACAGCAAGTGGTGGTATTAGCCCTTATGGTTATACACTTTATCCAAATAACATAAGTGATACATCTGGAGCGTTTACAGGATTAACAGCAGGAACGAATTACTTAGGAGTTATAACAGATAGTAATGGTTGTGTAGATAGTAGTGTATTGATTACAATTACTCAACCAACTCAAGTTTTATTTACCAGTGTCACCAAACAAGATATCGATTGCTTTGGTCAGAGTACGGGAAGTATTTCGGCGAGTGCAAGTGGTGGTACAGGTAGTGTAAGTATAAGTATTCCTAGTTATCCAACGCAAGCAAGTCCTGCAACCTTTAATAATTTACCAGCCGGTACCTATGTATTAACTGCCACTGATGCGAATGGTTGTTCCTCAGTATCCACGATTACGATTATAGAGAATCCACCAATTTTCTTTAGTAGTATAACGAATGTAGAAGAGACTTGTTATGGAGATGGTACAGCCTCTATCAGTTTCCAAGCGGCAGGAGGAGTCGGCGGGTTTAGCTATACCTTTAATGTCGGTCCGAACCAACAAGGTCCTAACGCTCAAACGACTTATAGTGGATTGAGTACAGGAACTTATATTATTCGAGCTACGGATGCTTTGAATTGTGTTTATGATAGTAGTTATACATTAAGCGGTCCTGATCGAATTAACTTCCCAACTTTTAATATCACCCCAACCACTTGTTTGGATACAGAAGATGGTAAGTTGACTGTAGTTGCAGCAGGAGGTCGAGGTAATGTATATACTTATAGTTTAGAGCCTGGTTTTTATGTGAATACGAATGGTTTATTCCGCGATTTAGCACCTCGTCAGTATACTTTACGAACAACTGATACAGCTGGTTGTTATATAGATACAACTTTTGGTATTCCTTTACCGAGTAATCCTATGGTAGTGAGTATTTCTAAAGACGACTTAGGTTGTCATGGTCGTGGAAATGAAGGAAAAGCAGAGGCTATTGTCACTGGAGGTACCCCGCCTTATACTTACTTGTGGAGTAGTACCCCAGTTCAGACGACCTCTCGAGCTACAGGATTGTATCAGGGCTTCCATACAGTAGATATAGTAGATGCGAATGGTTGTTTAGAACGAGATACATTGATTATTGAGCCTGGTCCTTGTTGTCAGGAGGTCTTCTTACCGAATGCGTTTAGTCCAAATAATGATGGTCGTAATGATGAGTTCAGGATCTTATCAACAGCAGGGATAGAGCTTCAACAGTTTGAGATTCGCAATCGTTGGGGAATCAAGGTTTGGGAGACGAATAATGTACGTAGTAGTTGGGATGGTAGATATGGCGATCAGACAGCTCCTGTAGCGACTTATTACTATGTAATTCGTTATAAGTGTTTAACTGATGGTGAGGAGTATACGATGAAAGGCGATGTGATTTTGGTTCGTTAGGCTCTCTTTTAGAGACGAAGAATCCTTTATGAATAAAACTAAAAGCCCTCAACAATCGTTGAGGGCTTCTTTCATTCACTAACACTTAGCCTTTCACTTACGTTTATTTTAGATAGCCCTTTTTCTAATGTTAAATTTTTTTTTATTCATTGAATAAATTGTGGTAATTTTAACTCTACTCGATAATAATATAAATTTAATATATGCAACAGTATTTACTACGCTTTACTTTCCTAGCCATATTTACTTTTTTTGGGTTAAATAGCTACGGGCAAGCATGTGTGCCTACTTATAACAATGCTTGTACTGCGTTTGGAGGAGATTTTATAGATGATTTCTCTACAACATTGGGTGTTACCAATATTAGTAATCTAGGAACGGGTTGTAATGGAGCCTTGCCGAATAATTTAACGGTATTCCCAATGACCGTTAGTCAGGTGCAGGGTCAATCATTTGATTTTTCAATTGGATTTAGTCCACAGTGGACAGAAGGAGTTAGAATTTTTGTTGACTGGAATCAGGATAACGACTTTTTAGATTTGGGGGAAGATGTATGGAATGGAATTACTTCTGGAGTAATCCCACCGCCACCATTAAACGGTACAATTAATGTACCTTTTACTGCGACACCTGGGATTTGTAGAATGAGGGTTGTATGTCAATTCAATACGATTCCTGCAGGACCTTGTGATGTAGGAATGGGTTTTGGGGAAACAGAAGAATATAATGTAAATGTTATTGCTTCAACTCCATGTTCTGCTGTGACGGCAGGCACGAGTGTAGCAACTCCAAACAACCCCTGCGCAGGTACAACATTTAATTTAGGTCTTTCAGGGGCGACCTTAGCAAGTGGTCTAAATTATTTGTGGTTACAATCAACTACTGGTCCTAATGGACCTTGGGATACACTAACACCTTCTGTTACAACTCCTACGGCCAATTTACCTGCACCACTTACTCAAACTTGGTATAGATGTGCAGTTACATGTACGAATACTTCAAATTTTGATACTTCCGTAGTTGTGTCCGTAGCGCCTGCTGTTTGGACCCCTTGGAGTTTATGTTATTGTTATACCAGTTTGCCAACGAATGCTGGTGATACAGACATTGGTCAAGTTGTTTTTGGAACCTTGTCAAACCCGAGTGTTACCCCAGTACCTCAGGCAAATAACCCACTCGCCAATGGTACCTTCTCTAATTTTGATACCCTTACTCCAATTCCTAATTATATTAAAGGTCAAGGCTACCCATTAAATATTTATCAATACTCTAGTGGTGGAATGTTTGATTCATGGGCTAAAGTATTTATAGACTTTAATCATAATCATGTATTTAATGACCCTGGGGAGGAAATTTTTAGCTTGGCATCAAATGCTGCTAATGGATATAATCCAACTGGTGCTTCGGTTGTTATTCCGAACACGCCAGCGGTATTACCTGGTCTTACGCGTATGAGAGTTGTATTGCAAGAAGGTGGCTCTGCTGCAGCTACTGATCCCTGTACAGGTTATACTTGGGGCGAAACGGAGGATTATGTTGTAAATATTTTAAACGCAGGGCCTATTGACCCTGCAGTTACAAATATTCAAGCTACACCTTCCTCAGGTTGTATGGATAGTAATGGAACTGTTATTGTAACCTTAGGAAACTTTGGTAGTCAGAATCTCGATCCAAGTGTTGATTCTTTTGATGTAACGCTTCGTGTTACTGGGCCGAATGGTTTAACAACATACACCCAAACCGTATCCAGTGGAACACCACTACAACCTTCTAATATAAATAGTAGTTTCTTAATTTTTAATGGTGTTAATTTTCATGAAGGAGGTTGTTATGATATTAATACTGATACCATTACCATGTTAAGCGCTTCTACTAACGCAAACTTGGTAAATGATAGTTTGTTTAGTGCGATTACTATTTGTAATAGTCGTCCTAATGCTGTTGATTATACAGTTTGTATTGGAGATACAATTCCTACAGGTCAAGGTTTAGGGATTATTAATTGTCCTACAGGATTGGTTCAGGATAGTGTGATTGTACCATTTACTTTAGCTTTTGCAGGTAATAATATACCTAACCCAACAGCTGGTAATACCACAGGAGCTTCTCATTTTGCAACAGGTACTTTACCAACCTTACCTCCAGGTGCAAATATTCTGAGTGGAGAAATTAGTGTGACCAATTTGAATCAGGTGAATTTCTTACATTGGGCAAGTCATACCCGTTTCAATTTATATGATCCGAATCCGCCAAACTTTATTTACCATGGAGGTTTACAAGGAAATCCAGTTGCCTTTTCTTTCCCACCTTATGATTACTTAAGTAATCCTGCTGCAGCAGATTTAAATGCCATGTACACATCAGGTACCCCTAACCTTCCTACAATTAATATGGGGTATTGGAGTGTTGGTGCACCTGCTGTTACTACTGCTGGTGCTACCGTCAATGCAGGTGGTGCAACAGTAGTTAATTTAAAAATAGTTTATGAGTATGTCCCAATGGGTATTAGTTGGTATGAGCAGAAAGTAGGTGGAGTTCGTATAAGTGATAGTACCGTATTTAATCCTTTTATTACATCGAATAGTATTGTGAGTAATAGTAGTGTTCAGGGTAACTATACCTTCTTTGGAGCTTGTGCCGCCGATACGAATTGTAGAGTAGAGGTAGATTTAATCGTTACTGGTTTAAATCGTGATAGTATTGTGGTAAGTAATCCAGTATGTAATGGAGATAGTAATGGAACGATTCAAGCTTATGTGAGTGGAGGTACTCCTGGTTATCAGTATTTCTTACGTCAGGGAGCAACGGTTATCGATTCAAACTATAATGGTTTGTTTGATACTTTATCGGCAGGAACGTATATCGTTAATGTGATTGATACCGTTGGTTGTAGTACAGGAGATACGACAATCACATTAAGTGAGCCTCCTGCGATAGTCTTTGATACGGTTCAGGTAACGAATGTTTTATGTAATGGTGATACGACCGGTGCTGTTTATGTTCATGCTCAGGGCAGTGGTCTTGTATATCAGAATAATTTAGGTCCAACACAGGTTAGTGGTAGTTTTACAGGATTAGGAGCTGGTGGTCCTTTTAGTATTCGCGCGAGTCATTCCAATGGAGCTTGTTTCTTGGATACGAGTTATAGTATAACCGAGCCTTTAACTTCGGTAGGTTTTGCGAGTGCAAGTGTAACGAATGTAAGTTGTAATGGCGGTGCTAATGGAAGTATTACAGTAGTTGGTACAGGAGGTACACCAGGAACACCAAGTTATAGTTATCAATTGAATCCTCCAAGTGCATCGAATACGACTGGTGTTTTTGGCGGTTTATCAGCCGGTACTGATACGGTTCGAGTGATTGATGCCAATGGTTGTACACATGATACGATTCTTACGATTACTGAGCCCGTTGTGTTGACCATAGATACAGCTAGTGTGACTCAGGTGTTATGTTTTGGGGATACGACAGGTCAGATTGTGATGACATCAAGTGGAGGAACAGGTGTTGTAACCTATACGATTAATCCTTCCGCGACTCAAGGTCCTTCTGGGACGTTTACTGGTTTAGGATTTGGTTCTTATACAGTTACAGGCACGGATGCGAATAGTTGTACAGCAGTTACTACTGTTATGATTACACAACCCGCGAGTGCTGTTCAGATTACAAATATTACGAGTACAATACCGAGTTGTGTACCAGGTTGTGATGCAACAATGACGGTAACAGCTAGTGGTGGTACCCCTAATTATACTTATAGTCATGCGAGTGCAGCTGCGCAACCATCTCCAATTTTTACAAATCAGTGCGCTGGTGGTTATAACGTAACAGTTACTGACGCCAATGGTTGTACAGCACAAAGCACTCATACCATTAGTACCCCAGGTTCTCCTACATGGAGTACCATTACAACAGATAGTGTAGATTGTAATGGAGGGAATGATGGTAGCTTTACTGTGAATGTGCTTGCAGGTACGAGTCCAATAGATAGTATAGTTATTACAGCAGGACCTACGACAATTCCTACTGTATTATCTACAGGTAGTACAACAGGAACAGCTAATAGTTTGGTTGCTGGAGTCTATACTGTTCGTGCCGTGGATACCAATGGTTGCGCAATTGTTACAAATGTTACTGTTGGTGAACCGGCTGTTTTAGCGATTAGTTCTGTAGTAATTGATAGTGTAAATTGTAATGGTGGTAATGATGGAATAGTTACTGTCACTGTCACAGGAGGTACAGCTGCTTATAATTATTGTATTAATACAACTCCTGTTCAGTGTAATGGTACGGGTATATTCACTGGACTTTCTCAAGGTCCTTATGTAGTCACTGTTACTGATGCAAATAATTGTAGTACTACAACAAATGTTATAGTAAATCAACCAACTGCTTTAAGTTATACGAATGTAACAGTAACAAATGTAAGTTGTAATGGTGCTGGCGATGGTGCGATAAGTGCAACGGCCTCAGGCGGTACAGGTACACCATTATTAATTGGTTTGCCAACTGCTGGTATTCCAAGTCCTGCTAACTTTACAGGCCTAAATGGTGGGCCTTTTACCCTGCGTATTACAGATGTAAATAATTGTACTCTAGATAGCGTGGTTACGATTGCAGAACCTGCTTTATTAACGATTGATACTTCAGGTGTAACACAGGTTTTATGTCATGGAGATAGTACAGGTATTATTGTAATGTCTCATGTCGGTGGTACAAATCCAGTGAATTATATGATCATGCCTTCCTATTCAAATACGTTGATTGTAGGAAATACAATCAGTAATTTACCGGCTGGCTCTTATACCATAACAGGTACTGATGCAAATAACTGTACTGCACTTAGTACGATAACAATTACAGAACCAACTACCCCAGTTGATATTACGGCCATTACCGGAACAACACCGAGTTGTACTCCAGGTAATGATGGTACCATTACCGTAACAGCAAGTGGAGGGACTGGCGCACTAGAATATGGAAGGTTACCAATACCGCCGAATAGCTATCAAGCTTCTAATATATTTACTGGTTTGGGAAGTGGATCTTATACTATTCGTGTACGTGATGCAAACCTATGTTTTGCAGATACAACATATACCATTACAAATTCTTCTGCACCTACAATAGATAGTGTAATCACTGTAATGACTCAATGTAATGGTGATAGTACAGGTAGTATGATGGTATATGCCACTGGTACTCCACAGTCTACCGTTACATATCAAATTGTAGCACCTTACGTAGCTCCTGTACCTCCGCAATATAATGGATCATTTACTGGCTTGCACGCAGGGTTTTATACCATTGAGGTTAATGATACGAACAATTGCCCTGTTCAGACTACGGTACAAATTACAGAACCTACGGCAGTTGTCTTTACTAATGTTACTACAGACAGTGTAGATTGTTTCGGAGGTAATGATGGGAGTATTGTTGTAAGCGCAAACGGAGGAACTCCAGGCTATACTTATAGCATTGCTCCTCCAGCAACACAGTCACCTGTTGGTACATTTATAAATCTATTCGCCAATCCGTATACTGTTACAATTACCGATACGAACGGTTGTACATCGGACAGTATGATTGTAGTTCATGAACCAGGTGCAGTAACAGTTGATACAACTTGGACAGTAGATGTATTATGTAATGGCGATAGTACAGGTGGTATTACGATTCAGAGTAGTGGTGGTACAGGTACAATTTATCATGCTATTGGTACGGATACGGTTTATAGTAATCCAGCATTCTTTACAAATTATGCAGCTGGTCCTTATGTTGTGACTTCTGTAGATGCGAATGGTTGTACGGTAAGTACGAATGTTATTGTTACTGAACCAGCTGCTTTGTCTCATTCATATGTATTGACCAATGTTGGTTGCTTTGGAGGTAATGATGGAACGATTACGTTTACAGCAAGTGGTGGTATTAGCCCTTATGGTTATACACTTTATAATGGTAGTAGTATTGTTAACAGTGATACTTCGGGCGCCTTTACAAGTTTAACAGCTAGTACAAATTACTTAGGAGTTATAACAGATAGTAATGGTTGTGTAGATAGTAGTGTATTGATTACAATTACTCAACCAACTCAAGTTTTATTTACCAGTGTCACCAAACAAGATATCGATTGCTTTGGTCAGAGTACGGGAAGTATTTCGGCGAGTGCAAGTGGTGGTACAGGTAGTGTAAGTATAAGTATTCCTAGTTATCCAACGCAAGCAAGTCCTGCAACCTTTAATAATTTACCAGCCGGTACCTATGTATTAACTGCCACTGATGCGAATGGCTGTTCCTCAGTATCCACGATTACGATTATAGAGAATCCACCAATTTTCTTTAGTAGTATAACGAATGTAGAAGAGACTTGTTATGGAGATGGTACAGCCTCTATCAGTTTCCAAGCGGCAGGAGGAGTCGGCGGGTTTAGCTATACCTTTAATGTCGGTCCGAACCAACAAGGCCCCAACGCTCAAACGACTTATAGTGGATTGAGTACAGGAACTTATATTATTCGAGCTACGGATGCTTTGAATTGTGTTTATGATAGTAGTTATACATTAAGCGGTCCTGATCGAATTAACTTCCCAACTTTTAATATCACCCCAACCACTTGTTTGGATACAGAAGATGGTAAGTTGACTGTAGTTGCAGCAGGAGGTCGAGGTAATGTATATACTTATAGTTTAGAGCCTGGTTTTTATGTGAATACGAATGGTTTATTCCGCGATTTAGCACCTCGTCAGTATACTTTACGAACAACTGATACAGCTGGTTGTTATATAGATACAACTTTTGGTATTCCTTTACCGAGTAATCCTATGGTAGTGAGTATTTCTAAAGACGACTTAGGTTGTCATGGTCGTGGAAATGAAGGAAAAGCAGAGGCTATTGTCACTGGAGGTACCCCGCCTTATACTTACTTGTGGAGTAGTACCCCAGTTCAGACGACCTCTCGAGCTACGGGATTGTATCAGGGCTTCCATACAGTAGATATAGTAGATGCGAATGGTTGTTTAGAACGAGATACATTGATTATTGAGCCTGGTCCTTGTTGTCAGGAGGTCTTCTTACCGAATGCGTTTAGTCCAAATAATGATGGTCGTAATGATGAGTTCAGGATCTTATCAACAGCAGGGATAGAGCTTCAACAGTTTGAGATTCGCAATCGTTGGGGAATCAAGGTTTGGGAGACGAATAATGTACGTAGTAGTTGGGATGGTAGATATGGCGATCAGACAGCTCCTGTAGCGACTTATTACTATGTAATTCGTTATAAGTGTTTAACTGATGGTGAAGAGTATACGATGAAAGGCGATGTGATTTTGGTTCGTTAGGCTCTCTTTTAGAGACGAAGAATCCTTTATGAATAAAACTAAAAGCCCTCAACAATCGTTGAGGGCTTCTTTTTATAAACATGTTGTCGCTAGAAATTGAGCTTTAATGAACTTATGAAGTCATTTTTGCTTGAAGTCCTCGATCAAGGGCTTCTAAGAATTCTTCTGTATACACATAGTCAGTACCATGACTTACATCATTACCACTTATACAAATAGCAAGATCTTTAGTCATAACGCCACCTTCTACAGTTTCTATACACACTTCTTCTAGTTTTTTACAGAAATCAATCAACTCTTGATTATCATCTAGTTTTCCTCTAAAGGCTAAACCAGTTGTCCAAGCAAAGATCGAAGCAATTGGATTTGTACTAGTGGGTTCTCCTTTCATATGACGACGATAATGACGAGTGACTGTACCGTGTGCTGCTTCGGCTTCCATAGTCTTGCCATCGGGGGTAACTAGGGCGGAAGTCATTAAACCAAGAGACCCAAAACCTTGCGCAAGTGTATCGCTTTGTACATCTCCATCGTAGTTTTTACAAGCCCAAACAAAATTACCGTTCCATTTAAGCGCCGCTGCTACCATATCGTCGATCAATCTATGTTCATAGATTAATCCCAATTCATCAAACTTCTCTTTGAACTCATTTTGGTAGACTTCTTCAAAAATATCTTTGAAGCGACCATCATATTTTTTCAAAATAGTATTCTTTGTAGAGAGATAAAGAGGTTGCTTTTTGTTTAGTGCCATATTGAAACAAGATCGGGCGAAACCATAAATACTTTTATCAGTATTATACATGCTCATAGCAACTCCACCTCCTTCAAAATTATAAACTTCAAATTCTTGGACATCACTACCATCCTCTGGTGTAAATGTCATAGTTAATTTACCTCTACCTGTAATAACAGTATCAGTTGCTCGATATTGATCTCCAAAAGCATGGCGGCCAATTGTAATGGGAGCCGTCCAGTTAGAGACTAGGCGAGGAACGTTTTTCATAAGGATGGGTGCCCTAAAAACAGTCCCGTCTAAGATGTTCCGAATTGTTCCGTTAGGCGACTTCCACATCTTCTTTAAACCGAACTCTTCAACACGTGCTTCATCAGGAGTAATGGTTGCACATTTAATACCTACACCATGTTTCTTAATCGCATGCGCACAATCTATAGTTATTTGATCATCGGTCTCGTCTCGTTTTTGAATTCCTAAATCATAATACTCAATAGGGACATCGATATAGGGTAGAATTAGCTTGTCTTTTATGAATTTCCAAATAATCCGAGTCATTTCATCGCCATCGATTTCAACAACGGGATTGGCTACTTTAATTTTTGACATATGTCGTATTTTATAAAGACAAATGTACAAAAGCCCTTAGGGATAATGAAAGCCCTAACATACAATAGATATTAACAATAAGTAGAACTAGAGGTTCTGGATTAATTCATCAGCGAATTCACTTGTCTTACAAAGTGTCGCATCTTTCATAAGTTTATGAAAATCAATGGTAACTTTCTTGCTTCTAATTGTTTTCGTCATGGAATGAGTTATTAAATCAGAAACTTCGCTCCAACCCATATATTCAAACATCATAGTACCGCTCAGAATTACCGATGAAGGATTCATCGTATTTGTGTTAGCAAATCGTGGTGCTGTACCATGTGTAGCCTCAAAAATTGCATTTCCTGTGCTGAAGTTGATATTTGCACCTGGGGCAATTCCAATACCACCTACTTGCGCAGCTAAAGCATCGCTTACATAATCACCGTTTAAGTTTAAGGTTGCAATGACGCTATAATCTTTAGGGGCTAGTAAAGCTTGTTGAAGAAAGTTATCGGCAATAGAATCTTTAATGATTACACGGCCACCTAACGCTGCTACTTTCATTTCTTCATTTGCGACGTCTTCACCATTTTCTTTCTTGGTTTGCTCCCACTGACGCCAAGTATAAACCTGCTCGCCAAATTCTCTTTCTGCCAACTCGTACCCCCAAATTTTGAAAGCACCCTCCGTAAACTTCATGATATTGCCTTTATGGACTAAAGTAACAGATGGTTTCTTGTGGTCTAACGCATATTGGATAGCAGCACGAATCAAACGCTCGCTTCCTTCCTTACTTACAGGTTTGACCCCTAACGAAACAGTTTCTGGGAAACGAATCGAAGTCACTCCAAATTTATCTATCAGAAGGTTTTTAAGTTCTTCGGCTTCCTCGCTACCCGTCATGTACTCTATTCCAGCATAAATATCTTCTGTATTTTCTCTGAAAATAACCATATCAACATTCTCCGGATGCCACATTGGGGAAGGAACACCTTCGAAATATTTTACTGGACGCAAACAAGTGTATAAATCTAAGGTTTGACGAAGCATTACATTCAAACTTCTAATTCCACCTCCGACGGGCGTGGTTAGAGGTCCTTTAATAGAAACCAGATATTCTCGAAACGCTTCCATTGTTTCTTGTGGCATCCATTCGCCTGTGGCATCAAAAGCCTTTTGGCCTGCCAAAACTTCTTTCCATTCAATTTTACGTTCGCCTTTATAGGCCTTTTCTACAGCCGCATCAAAAACACGCACACTCGCTTTCCAAATATCGGGTCCAATGCCATCGCCTTCTATAAAGGGGATGATAGGATGGTTAGGAACCTTAAGTTTTCCTTCTGAGCTCATTGTGATTTTTTCAGCCATAGTTTAAATTTGTGCGCAAAGGTAAAAAAATCATTGTTTGCATAAGCAAATTTGATCGAGAATATCATTGCAAATACTACTTCCTAATATCTTGCTAAGAAGCCTATTTGTTTTTACATTTGAAAGCTATAATTATCCATTTTGGCACGTAAAAACAAACCCTCTCATTCTAAGAAAACAGTTGCGGCATCAACTCAAAAAATAGATGCAAAACCTTCTGTTCAACCCTCTTCGACAGAAACGGATTCTTTAGAATTGGTTTGGAAAATTAGTTTAGGTGTTGTGCTCTTGCTCATGTTGACAATGAGCTTTTGGTTTGGTTTAAGCGGTGATGAAGTTGATATGAATGAGTATGGTAAAGCTATTCTTAATTTTTATACTTCATTTGGGGCAGACGAAACTGTATTTAATATGCCAGATCAATATGATCGGGATCATATCCTGAAATACTATGGAGGGTTTTATGATACCATCTGTGCTGTCCTTACCCGTTTATCTCCTCTTGATTTGTTTACAACGAGACATCTATTTAATGCTTTTATGGGTTTCTTGGCTATTTTCTTTGCATCAAAAATTGCAAAAAGAATAGTGGGTACACGCGCTGGCATTATTGCTGTTTGGGTCATGTTCTTATCTCCTTTTTTTCTAGGTCATGCAATGAACAATCCAAAGGATATACCTTTTGCTTCTTTTTATGTGATGGCAATTTACGGTATGATTCGCCTTTTTGATGATTTGCCCAATGCAACTAAAAAAGATTATCTATTTGCTATTTTGCCTATTGGTGCAACTATCGCCTCCCGTGTGGGTGGTATTTTGCTTATACCTGAGATGTTTGTGCTTGTATTTCTGCTTTGGTTTTTTAGATTTAGAAAATCTGGAGAAGATAAAGTCCCCACGAATGTATCACTCCTAAAGGCATTGGGTATTGTATCTGTTTTAGGGTATTTGGTTGGTTGTTTGTTTTGGCCTTTTGGTTTGGTTGACCCTATTAATAATCCATTGTTCGCTTTAAAAGAAATGACAAATTTAAGCGTAGGTATGCGACAGGTTTTTGAAGGTGTTAATGTGATGTCTCCAGAGTTGCCTAGCTATTACTTACCCAAGATATTTACGATGACCAATACAATCGCTTTTTTAGTAGGTTTGGTTTTATCATTATTGTTTTTGTGGGGCTTTAGAAAGCATCAAAAGGCAGCACTGCTCTATTTTGTTGCGTTTACTGCTTTCTTTCCTTTTTTCTATATCATTTACTCAAAATCAAATGTGTTCCATGCATGGAGACATACGCTCTTTATTTTTCCTACAGCGGTCGCATTAGCAAGTTTCGGTTGGGAACAATTTTCTCGATTCTTGGAAAAAATGAAGTTGAAGTTCGTTGGAGTAGGTGTATTAGGACTTTTATTGCTCTTACCCGCTTATTTTGTTGTATCTACTTTTCCGAATACGAATACATTTTATAATATTCTCTTTGGAGGCGTAGAGAAGGCATATGGGAACTATGAAGTTGATTTTTATTACAATGGTCTTAAAGAAAGTGCGGATTACTTTGTAGACGAGGTTTTACCCAAACAGAACGATACTGTATTGGTTGTAAGCAATGCCATTCATATATTGCCTCATTATTTTCCTAAAGGATCTAAAGTAAAATTTGATTACATCCGCTATGGGGAGCGTAATATGAAGGACTGGGATTATGCCATTTATCATATTGCCTTAATACCGAGAGAGGATATGTTGAAAGACCTATGGTTACCAGAAGGCTCTACGATATACAAGACACAAGTTAAGGGAAAAACGTTAAGTGCGGTTATTAAAAGAAATTCTAGGTCAGATATTATTGGGCTTGACTACTTTAATAAAGGGATGGTAGATAGTGCCTCTTTTCACTTCGAAGAATATCTCAAAACAGATAGTAAAAACACATTTATACTAAACAAATTAGGTGATCTGTATTTGCGTAATAATGATTTGAACAAAGCGCAGACTGTTTTATCTCATTCGTTGAGTATAAACGATGCTGATTTAGAAACAAACTATCATTACGGTGTTTTGATGATTTCGTTGAAGAATTTTGCAGATGCACAGAATAGATTTGCTTTGGTACTGCAGGCAAATCCTAATTTCATTCAAGGGTATTATTACTTAGGGGTTTGTCAAATGAATTTAGGAAACTATCAAGCGGCGATTCAAAATTTTAATACGGCTTCCCAATCCCCCTCTTTAAAAAATGCTGCTTTTCAATCCATGGGAGATTGCTATAAGCAGTTGGGGAATGAACAAGAAGCAAACCGTTTTTACCAATTGGCAAATCCTCAATAGACTGAAGAAGTTTCAACATAAGAGTTATAATAAGTAAGTAGTGAGTAGTAATAAATATGATTTAATAGTTGTGGGGGGCGGAATTACTGGTTTGGCTACAGCCTATTTAGCAGCTAAAGGAGGAAAACGTGTTCAGGTTCTAGAAGCTAGTCAACAATTTGGAGGGTTGTTAAATACATTTGAGATTGGTGGGAACCAATTAGAATACTATTATCATCATTTTTTTACACATGATGCCGAGTTAAATTGGTTAATTCAAGACTTGGGTATTGCAGATAAGTTGTTTTTTAAGAAGACCAGTATGGGTGTTTTCAGAAATCGAAAAATATACAACTTTAATACAGGATTGGATTTGTTGAAGTTTAGACCAATCAATTGGGTAGATAAGATAAAGTTTGGCTTGTCTTCTATTTATCTGGGTAAGTTTGCTAAATGGGAAAAATTGGAGTCTATTTCTGCTTTGTCTTGGTTTAAAAAATGGGCAGGAAAAACATCAACGGCTTCACTTTGGGAGCCCATGCTTAAAATAAAATTTGGACCTTATGCAAGCAAAGTGCCGTTAGCTTGGATGGTTGGTCGTTTAAGACAGCGCATGGGATCTCGAAAAGGAGGTGATGAACGTTTAGGGTATTTACAGGGAAGTTTAAAAACACTACTGGACGCCTTACTAAAAGAACTGGACCAACTTGGAGTAGATTTAGTAGCTAATACAGCTATTGATCATATTGAAATTGAATCCAACCGTATTGTTTCTTTAAAAAGTGGCGACCAAGTATTTGAGGCTAAGGATTACGTAATGACGATTCCAAGTAATCGTTTATCGCCTTTATTGCAGAATCAAATGCCCGCTTATGCTCAGGAGTTAGATCAGGTAAAATACTTTGGGGCATTATGTGTCATATTAGAAATGCATAAACCTTTAAGTGATATTTATTGGCTAAATATTGCGTCCGAAGGTTTTCCTTTTGGAGGCGTTATTGAGCATACAAATTTTATCCCGCCCAGTGAGTATAACGGTAGCCATATAGCATATTTATCGCGTTACTTCGCCTATGAAGAGGATATAGCCAATATGTCTACGGAAAAGATTAAGGCTATGATGCTGGAGAAATTACCTGAAATATATCCAGACTTTACAAAAGCAAATTTAAAGGAAGTACACATTTTTAAAACAATGACGGCCGCAACGGTTTGTGATATGAACTTTTCCAATAAGATATCAAATTGCAAGAGTCCATTAGAAAATATGTATTTTGCAAACATGAGCCATGTGTATCCTGATGAAAGAAGTACGAATAATTCGATAAGA
Organism: Chitinophagaceae bacterium; assembly: GCA_965230665.1. Lineage (GTDB taxonomy): Bacteria > Bacteroidota > Bacteroidia > Chitinophagales > Chitinophagaceae > JAGNRR01. Next base: position 323,660 of record CBDDLM010000004.1, on the reverse strand, counting down.
GTGGCCGCTGAGGCTTGTTATGTAATGGGACTTGATACAAGTTATGTCCCCAGAAATAGTTCATTGGCTGGTAAAATAGGTTTTGAGAGATGATATCAATTGTAATCCCCCTCTTTAATGAGACTGAAAACATAGATGAGCTTTACAGAAGGCTTACAAGTTCAAGTCCTTCGTGGAATGAGGACTATGAAATAATTCTAGTAGATGATGGATCCTTTGATAATACGTTTGAACGTGTGCAGGAGTTAAGTAAAGTTGATACCCATATTAAATGTGTGAAACTTTCAAGAAATTTTGGTCACCAAGCAGCAATTTCTGCAGGGCTGAAATATGCGAAGGGAGACGGTGTTATAATTATGGATGGAGACTTGCAAGATCCGCCAGAAACACTCCATAAATTTCTCGATAAGTGGCGTGAAGGATATCATGTGGTATATGCTGTACGTAGAAAACGTAAAGAAGGGTTCTTTAAAAAATTGGCTTATAGTACGTTTTATAGAGTACTTAACATGATTAGTAAGATTGATATACCACTAGATTCTGGAGACTTCTGTGTAATGGATCGAAAAGTAGTAGATGTACTTAATCGGGAGATGTTAGAACAGAGTCGTTTTGTAAGAGGACTTAGAGCTTATGCTGGCTTCAAACAAATAGGTGTGGAGTATGAGCGAGATGAACGTGCAGCTGGAGAGGTTAAGTATACTATGCGTAAGCTAATCCGGCTAGCAATTGATGGCTTGTTAGATTTTTCTACTTTTCCTTTACGTGTGGCTACTTATCTAGGTTTTTTGATAGCTGTACCTTCTTTTTTAATTGGGTCGTTCTTTGTAATACATAGGGTGCTTGGCTTTAAAATATTTGGTTATAGTCCTACAGACACGCCGGGTATGGCAACTCTAGCGGTTGGTGTATTTTTTCTGGGAGGTGTGATCATGGTTATACTAGGGGTTATAGGTGAATATATAGGTAAGATTTATTTCGAGGTGAAGAAACGGCCATTTTATATAGTAGAAGAGTTTGTCAACAATAAAGAAGAATAGGAATCGTGATGGAACGTTTTAAATTTAAGAAGCCCTTTTTTTTATCTAAACCTTATTTATCCGTAAAAGGAGATAATAAAATGAAGTTGGTCGATGATGTAGCTGCTTCAAGAGAAAATTTTTTAAAGAATCGTCCTCGTAATTTGGATTACCTATTAGCTGATCGGTATAATTGGATGAATGATTTTATTCAATCAGAGGACATCGGTATTGAAGTGGGCTGTGGTAATGGTTTAGCTAAGGAATATATAAAGAGTAAGAATTTTTCAATTACTGATTTTACTGATTTCGACTGGGTTGATAAAAAGGTTGATGCTCTAAACATGCCTTATGAAGATAATAACTTCGATTACATAGTAAGCAGTAATATGATCCATCACTTAGCAACGCCGTATCTATTCTTCACAGAATGCTTACGGGTGTTAAAGCCAGGGGGTAAGCTCATTATACAAGAGGTTAATGGGTCATTCTTCATGCGGATCTTACTTAGACTTATGAAACATGAAGGCTATAATTATGACGTAAACCCTTTTGGTAAAAATGTTATTTGTAATGATGAAAACGATTTATGGTCAGGAAATAATGTTGTGCCCAATCTTTTGTTTGACGATATGAAACAATTTGAAGAGCATTTTCCTTTCGAGTGTATTCATCAAAGCTTTTCAGAAGTTACCATTTTCCCGCTTTCTGGAGGTGTAACCGCGAAAACGAAAACGTTACAACTTCCGTTATTCCTTTTAAAGTTTTTTACTGCATTGGATAAAGTACTTATAGCTATTTCTAGGAACACCTTCTCACTACAACGCAAGATCGTACTGCAGAAGAAGTAGTCCCAGACTATTTTTTACATTCGCGCTTAATTTGTTCAAACGTTTCTAAAGCCTGGCTAATAGCTTCGTCCGTATTTATATAATCGTAGGTGGCGAGACGCCCACAAAAGTATATTTTGTTTTGTACGCTTTCTACGGTAGCAAGTTTTCTATATTCCTTGTATAGGGCTCTATTACTTTTATTCGGAATAGGGTAGAATGGGTCTCCCGATTCTTGCGGGTATTCGTAGCTAATAACAGTATTCGGAGAGCTTTGTTTCGTGACGTGTTTTATTTCGACACTACGGGTATAGGCATGATCGTTTGGATAGTTTATTTGAACACAAGGTTGTTTAAGCTCTTCCTTATACTCAACGAATTCAAACCTAAGCGATCGCCAATGTAGTTTACCCAATTTATAGTCAAAGAAACGATCAATAGGTCCGCAATATACTTGTGCCTTATAGGATCGAATTTGATCCTTGATATCATTATAGTCAGTTTCTAGTAGAATCTCAATATTCCTATGGTTGATCATATTAGTAAACATATTTGTATACCCTTTTTGAGGCATGAGTTGATATTGATGATCTACGTAACGATTATCCATGTTAAATCTAACCGGAATGCGCCCGCAAACGCTCGGGTCTAATGTTCTCGGATGCTTGCCCCATTGTTTCTGGGTATAACCTAAATAAAAGGTTTCATAAAGCTTCCTGCCCACTTTTGACAGTACGAACTCTTCCGAATTTGTAGGCGTTCCAATAGGCTCTTTTTGAGACTCTATAAATTCTTTCGCCTCTTCTTTATTAAATTTTTTATCATACAATTTGTTGATTGTCAGTAAATTAATAGGGAATGGATAAAGTGTATCCTTAATTGATGATTTGACATAATAATCTCCTTCAATCCAATTTGTAAACTGACTCAGATAGTCTACAATCTTTTTATCATTTGTTCTAAAATAATGAGGGCCGTACTTATGAACTAGTACACCAGAATGTAAGGTATCATAACAGTTCCCAGCAATATGATTTCGTTTATCCAACAAAAGGACACGCCAGTTGAGCAAGGTTGCGCAGCGTTCAGCGATCACACAACCAACAGGTCCTGCTCCGGTAATGATTATATCATAATCGTCGAGTACATGCTCCTTAAGAAAGCGTTTTTTATCTAAAAATATCAGAGTTCCTTTCAAGTTTTTCGTCTTGGGTACGAGGTCTGCAAGATACTGAGCTTATAAAACTTATGAAATTTTTTAGCGATCTCTATTTAAGGGAAACAAGAGATTTTATAACTTTTATCATAAGAATCTCCTTTAAGCATTAATTTTTTGCAAAGAGCCCTAATCTTTTTGAATCAAGGATTCCGATCTATTCGATTTACATTATTTTCGTAGAAATAGAAGGGGTGAGGTTAAAAATTATTTTTATAGCAGTAGTTCTAACTACTATATTTTTTTCGAATGTAAAAGCACAAAAAGCAATTCTCTTTCAAATTCCAAGCTCTAGTGCTCAAATAAAGTATGAAACATCTAGAGGTAACGATAAGGCAGTTGCTCAATATAAACGCTCCGATAACCAAATAAAACACGCTATTTATAGAAACTTCAAAGAGTTTTTTACTTATTGTCCTGTGTATTTTTTTAGTAGTAGTGACTATGAGCACGTAAAAAATCATAAACTCCAAGCTGTTACATTTTATAATAATTTAGGTAAGGAGGTGTCCTTACCCACTCAACTAAGTGATTATAAGGTAGCAAATATTAGTTTTTATCCTAAGGTGACGAAAGAGATTACGAAAGAAGATGGCAGTGTGGTTCTTGAGGAAAGTAGTGAAGATCATTTTGGAATTGGCATTATTATGAACGATACAACCTTCAACCCTGTATTAGGAAAACTACGATTTACTCCATGCAAGATATTCAAGAGAGGTAGTATTTTCAACCGTTCCAAGAGGTACTATGAGTTTAGAGGCGCTCAAAGTTTGAATAGAAAGCTTTTAAAACATGGGACTCCTCCAAAAACCACTCCATAGCATTTTACAAATCCTCTCTTTGGTGCTACTTTTGCACTTCAATTTTTAATCAATTATTAGATATGAATTACGACGTTATAGTAATCGGTAGTGGACCTGGTGGATACGTAGCCGCCATTCGGGCTTCTCAATTAGGCTTTAAAACGGCTGTTATAGAAAAGGAAAGTTTAGGTGGGGTATGCTTGAATTGGGGATGTATCCCAACAAAGGCCTTGCTTAAAAGTGCGCAAGTATTTGAATACGCTAAGCACGCTGCAGATTATGGCGTTATTTTAGAAAATCCAAAGGCTGACTTTGAAGGTATGATTACCCGAAGTAGAGGTGTAGCTGGTAATATGAGTAAAGGAGTCCAATTTCTTATGAAGAAAAATAAGATTGATGTGATTATGGGCTTTGGTAAAATTAAAGCTAAAGGACAAGTTGAGGTTACTGGCACAGATGGAAAAGTTGATACATACGAAGCAAAGCATATTATTATCGCCACAGGTGGACGCGCGCGAGAATTACCAAATCTACCTATAGATGGTCAAAAAGTAATTGGTTACAGAGAGGCGATGACGTTACCAAGTATGCCTAAAAAGATGATTGTCGTGGGAAGTGGAGCTATTGGTGTTGAATTTGCTGATTTTTACAATAGCGTAGGTACTGAAGTAACAATCGTTGAATTTATGCCTCGTATTGTACCTGTAGAAGATGAAGATATTTCAAGAGAGTTAAGTAAGCAATTTAGAAAACGCGGTATGAAAATCATGACAGATTCAAGCGTAGAAAGTGTAGATACAAGTGGCGAAGGTGTGAAGGCAACTGTGAAAACAGCGAAGGGAGAGGAAGTGCTTGAGGCGGATGTATTATTAAGTGCAGTGGGCGTTGTGGCCAATGTTGAAAATATAGGATTAGAAACCGTTGGAGTTAAAACAGAAAAAGGTCGTGTGCTAACTGATGAGTATTGTCAAACAAACGTACCTGGTATTTATGCTATCGGAGATATTTTACCAACACAAGCTCTTGCACACGTTGCGAGTAAAGAGGCAATCCTGTGCGCTGAAAATATTGCGTATATGGAGAAAAAATCTGAGCATAAACCTACTCCATTGGATTATGGAAATATTCCTGGTTGTACATATTGTCATCCTGAAATTGCCTCAGTGGGATATACTGAAAAGCAAGCTAAAGAGGCGGGCTATGAATTAAAAGTTGGGAAGTTTCCTTTTGTTGCTAGCGGTAAGGCTGCTGCATCTGGTGATACATCTGGATTTGTAAAAGTAATTTACGATGCGAAATATGGTGAATGGCTTGGAGCCCATATGATTGGTAATGGTGTTACTGATATGATAGCAGAAACCGTATTAGGACGTACGCTTGAAACAACCTATCAAGAAGTTCTAAATGCAGTCCATCCGCACCCTACCATGAGTGAAGCTGTAAAAGAAGCTACGGCTGCAGCGTATGGTGAGGCTGTTGATATTTAATGCATTCGACGATCGATAAAAATAAAACCACTTGCACAAGCGAGTGGTTTTTTTAGTTTAAATAGGGGTTAGTCTCTCTGGTATTATTATCTATAATCAAGACATATGCTAATAAAATTCAGAACAATCATTTCCATTAAAATGATAAACTTGCATAAAGGTATTTTTCCCTTACTTAATATCATTAAAAACTTTATAAATGGTCATGTTTTTTTGATGAACGGTATTTTAACGAGTTCTTGTTACTTGAAATTCAAGGCTTATGTCGGATAGTTTTTACAATATCCTTCGCTTTCTTCTACTGGACGAATATTGTCCATATCAATGTCATTTGCACTTTTGTATTTGCCCCAGTTAAAAACCTTCTCAAAGAAAGGAAGCCTTTTTTTATGTTTGATCATGGACAGGAAATAAACCTCGTGTTCTTTTTCCTTAACGCCCATTTCATAAAGTATTTTGTCATGTTTGGTAATTCCCAGCGTATGAAATCTATGAATCATAACAAAGTACTCGCAGACATTGCCGCTTTCAAGTTTCCCAGCAAAAAAGAATGGCATAAACCATCCTATAATAAAACAACTTGCCGATATTAAGCGTCCTAGTACGGCATACTTAATCTCATAATACCTTGATATGGGAATATCATACTCTTTCATGATTTTAAGCACTTCGGCACGGTGATGCCATTCATCAATTTCTATTTGTTTGATCGACTTTTTTTGATCCTTGTTGCTTACAGATTTAGCATGGCCGATATAAGCATATGCCGCTGCTTTTTCTGCTGAGTAAGCCTGTTGTAAAGAACGTACTAGTTCGGCGTGTTTGAGATTCATGCAGTCGTTTAAAGCGAAGTTAGTATGCGTCCTCCAAACAATTGAAGGGAATATATTGTAAACATCAAAAAAGCCCCTCCCGAGGGAGGAGCCTTTCTACCCCACGTATGAAAAAGACTATAAAACGAAACTAAAAACTAAGAGGAGTAAATCTTATGGGAGTAGTACTCTATCAATTAAGTGTACAGCGCCGTTACGTGTTACAATATTGGTTGCAGTTATATTGGATTTATTTCCACTATTTCCATTTCCAGTAATCGTTGGGCCACCGTTTGAGCCATTCGTTAAATTAATCGTAGTGCTCCCGCCAGCTAACATGGGTAGAGTTGTATTGGCTAGATCAGAAGAAAATGCACGACCTGCCACTACATGATAGCGAAGAACCGCTAAAAGAGTATTCATGGGAATATCATTAATATCAGATAAAGTCAAGTCGTTTAGCAATTGCGTAAATGCTGCGTTCGTCGGGGCAAATACAGTAAGAACTGCTGAGCTTAAAGTAGGTGCAAGATTTGGATCTCCACCCATTCCATTGGTAGCGCGTGTTACAGCCTTGACCAATGAATCCAAACCAGACGAAACTGCCGTTTCTACAATATTGCCTGTTGGAGGTAGTAATACTCGGTTAATGGCATGGATTACACCATTATCTGCTGGTACATCAGCTGAAGTTACAGGAATACCATTTATAAATACACCGTTGCTATTTTTTGTAACAAAAACAGAATCTCCGCTAGCCGTTATAACCTTGGCGTTTGGACCTGCTGGAACATCTGCGGCGTTAATCTTTGAACCAATGGTATGATACAGTAGTATGTTTTCTAATTGTGTTGGGCTCAGGTTATCTAATGAGCTAATTCCTGATGCAGTAAATGCTGCATTGTCAGGTGCAAAAACAGTAAAAGGACCTGCGCCGTTTAAGGTGTTTTGTAAATTAGCCTTTATAACTGCCGCTTCTAATGTAGAAAAGTTGGTGTTGCTTACGACTACATCTGTTATTGTGTTCGTTGTTGGTGATGGTTGAATAATTGGATCGTCCTTGTCACAACCTATTAAAAAGGCACTTAGACCAAAGGATAGTAGTAGAATGTAAAGGTTCGAGAATTTCATTGTTTTCATGCTGTTTAAATTTTTCAGTTTATTTACAAACAAATGTATAGGGATTGAAATCTGTTTTCAAAATTGTTTAATAAAAAATAGTTTTAATTAAACAAAATATGACAATCCGCTTACAATCTTATTAGAAATACTGCTTGCATACCCAAAGTATTCTGAAAATTATTCGCTGAGTTAGTTTGTAGAATTGAAGTGTATTATTGAATATTTATTTTAGCACTAAGCCAATTGATTCAGAGTATGATCTAGTTGAAATGTCATTAGTTCTTTGGTTTTTAGCTATTTATAGCCCCTCGTGCCCAATTCTGGATTAACCCCATATTTTACTCTTAAATCGTTGTGCTTGTATTGTTTTATCTTGTTGTAGCCAAATACGGACAGGCTTTGATACTAGGATAGTGCCAGAATTGAGGAATAGTAAAAGAGTTCAGTTTGTGTAATATTTCATAGAATTAATTAAACATAGTGTATGGTAATATTAATTTTGACTATGCCAATCTAAACGTATTTCAATCTGTAGTTATACTATATATTTTCACACCCTTAGTTTTTCCTTTAAGTATAAGTTGATCAATAAAGTCAAACTTGAAATTCTTCTTATCTTCAATTGTGTCATACAAGAACTCCGAAATTAAAAAGTCCTTATCATATTCATTGCATTTGTCTTGAATGCGAGATGCGGTGTTCACAGTATCGCCATGATAAGCAATTTCCCTTTTTAATTGCCCCACCTCGGCCATAACGACTTTTCCTAAGTTGCAACCACCTTTAAATGTTGGTATGACTTGATACTGGTCTTGATAGTAGTGTGTTCGCTCCTTTAGTTTATGCTTAAATTCAAAAAAAGCCTTTATAAAGTTTTCATTACGAAGCCCCGCTTCTTTCTCCCAAATCAAGACAACTTCATCTCCTACATATTGATAAACTTCAGCCTTATATTTTTTAATAATGCTTAGATCTTTAAAACAATCCTGAATTAAATTGCTGTAAGCAATGTGTCCAATGCGCTCAGCAATCGTTGTTGATGCTTTTAGGTCTAAGAACATGACAATACGTTCTACCTCTTTTGGGGTATGAAACTTACCCGTGAGCATCCGCCACAGGTTTTTACTACCGAAATTCCTATTAACTTGTTTAACGAAATGAATAAGAAAGCTTATTGCCGAACAGTATACCAATAAGAGCAGCATTTCTTTTGAAAACAAAAAACCACTTATCAAAGACCAGCTAATTTCATTCTGATCGAAAAGGGTAAACACACTAATTCCAACAACGGTTAGTATAAAAAAGGTAATAAGATAAACAATGGAGTTGATTAATATAACCTGTCCAAAGGACCTGAATTTAGGTGTCCAGCGGTTTGAGAGGATATCGATAGTACCAAAAATGAGTCCAGCGAATAAGCCAATTGTTGAGTAGATAATGATATAGTTGAGCAACGTTTGAGGTGCTGGTCCATCAACAAGTTCTTGGCCGAATTGTCTCATTAGTGACCAAAAATTTATGGCAAGTGTCCATATCAAAAACTGTGTAAATACATGCTTCAAAAAGTTCTTGATCATTGTACATCAAATATAAAACATGAACAGGATGTCTTTATAGTATTGTCTAGGAATCTGAAGGGTGTGACAAATACTACATAAGTGATTCAAACTATTTTAAACTTTTAATCTTATCAACAAAAGAATCAACTTTATTAGACTGCGTTGCCCATGACGTTATAATTCGAATAGCAGTATGATTTTCTGATAGTAATCTCCAACTATAAAATGAAAATTCCTTGGATAGTGACTTTAGGTGTTCGTTGGAGAGAATAGGGAAGAGTTGATTTGTACAGGTCTCAACAAGAAATGAACAACCAATACTTTGAAAAGCTTCTTTTATTTTAGAAGCCTGTTTGTTAGCATGCAGGGCTAAATCAAAATATAAATCGTCTTTTAGGAGTTCGTGAAACTGAATGCCCAATATACGGCCTTTGGATAATAAGGCACCTTTTTGTTTAATATGAAAGGCAAAGTCTTGCTGAACGGAAACATTGTTGAGTACGATAGCTTCTCCTAGTAAAGCTCCATTCTTCGTTCCGCCTAAATAAAAAACATCGGTAAGTGAAGCGATATCCTGAAGGGTTAAGTCATTTTGTGTTGAAACCAATGCCTGACCTAATCGGGCACCATCCATAAATAGATAAAGATCATTCTCCTTACAGAACTTTGAAAGTTTTTGCAGTTCTGATTTAGAATATATTGTGCCGAGCTCGGTCGAGTTGGAGATATAAAGCAATTTAGGTTTAAGTTGGTGAGGAGGACGTTGATGCTGATCAAGTATCTGTTGAATATCTTCAATATATAATTTACCATTTTCAGTAAGGATCGAATTAATCTTATGTCCAGTGGCTTCTATGGCGCCCGCCTCATTGTTGAATATATGCCCAGAGTTTGCTGAAATTACACTTTCATGAGGACGTAAAAGAGCCGAGATTACAATTAAGTTGGCTTGAGTTCCTCCACTTACAAAGTGAACTTCAGAATTGGGTTGCTTACATTTCTCTAAAATTATACGACTGGCAGCTTGAGAATATTCGTCTAATCCGTAACCTTCTTGTTGCTCTAAATTAGACTTCTGTAGGGCTTCTAGAATTCGTGGGTGACAACCTTCAGCATAGTCGTTTTTAAAAGAAATTTTCATCGGCGTGTAATCTAGAGTATGCAATCAAAGATAAACGAACAGATCATACTGCGGCAGATTTAATATCCTATGTATACTTTTTGTAGTTACAGCGGTACAAAAGAGAAGATTGCATTTTCTTTCACAGTTTGATAAGTAGCTTTGTATTTGAACAGATTAATGCGCAATAAAAATTTCCAAGATGGGTTTGTCTTTACCTCACATAGTGAGAAAGAGCTGCCAATATTTGATAAGCTATTAGAGATCTTTAAAGAGTTAATCACGCATACATCCGGTGATGCCGATGAAGCGTTGGATTGGATGCGTGAATTGGACAAAGAATATGAACTCACAACCGATGAGTACACTATGGATGACTTTATCGAAGAGTTGATCGAAAAAGGTTACCTTAAAGATCCTGATGAAGAGGATGGGCAATTCAAAATCACCGCGAAAACAGAACAAAGCATTCGACAGCATGCTTTAAATCAAATCTTTGGTAATATTCGCAAATCAGGCTTAGGGAATCATCAAACAAAACAGACGGGCCTCGGTGATGAAACGACTGGTGAGTTCAGAAACTATGTATTTGGAGATGCTTTAGAAGATATTTCTATGCAAGAAAGCATTAAGAATGCTCAGCGTAATCACGGTTTAGATAATTTTCTGTTGAGTGAACAAGATTTGGTAGTAAACGAAACCAATCACAAAGCACAGATGAGTACGATTCTTATGATAGATATAAGTCATAGCATGATCTTATACGGCGAAGATCGAATTACACCAGCCAAGAAAGTCGCTATGGCTTTGGCGGAACTCATTAAGACGCGCTATCCAAAAGATACCTTAGATATCATTGTTTTTGGGAATGATGCTTGGCCAATTAAACTTAAAGAACTTCCTTATTTAAACGTAGGGCCTTATCATACGAATACAGTTGCTGGTTTAAGTTTGGCAATGGATTTGTTGCGCAGAAAAAAACAAACAAACAAGCAAATATTCATGATTACTGATGGGAAACCAAGTTGCTTAAAACTACCTTCAGGAGAATATTATAAAAATAGTAATGGTTTAGATCCACAAATTGTTTCCAAATGTTACAATATGGCCAGACAAGCTAGAAAGCTTCAAATACCCATTACCACTTTTATGATTGCGAGAGATCCTTATCTTATGCAGTTTGTAGATCAGTTTACAAAGGAGAACCAAGGCAAAGCCTTCTTCACAGGATTAAAAGGACTTGGCGAGATGATCTTTCGAGACTATGAAAAGAACAGAATAAAAAAGATTAGATAATGAATATCCAAAAGATTAAGACACTTAAGCAGTTAACGGAAGCTGGGTATGTCTCAAAACCGATTAAAGATGAATTGAGAGATAATTTAATGCTCAAAATAAAAAACAATAAGAGCTTATTTAATACGATACATGGTTACGAGCATACAGTCATTCCACAATTACAACGTGCTATTTTAGCCAAACACAACATTAACTTACTGGGCCTACGAGGACAGGCAAAAACCAAGATCGCTCGATCATTAGTAGCTCTTCTTGATGAATATATCCCGATTGTAAAAGGGTCGCAAATTCATGATGACCCTTTTCAGCCTATTTCTAAAATGGCCGTTGATCGAATAGCTGAAATGGGAGATGAAACACCTATTGAATGGATTCATAGAGAGCAAAGGTTTTTTGAAAAGTTAGCAACCCCTGATGTAACCGTTGCCGACTTAATCGGAGATATTGATCCTATCAAAGCTGCAAATCTAAAATTATCTTATGATAACGAATTAGCAATTCACTATGGCATGATACCACGTGCCAATCGCTGCATTTTTGTTATAAATGAATTGCCCGATTTACAAGCGAGAATTCAGGTAGCTTTATTCAATATTTTGCAGGAAGGTGATGTGCAGATAAGAGGATTTCAGATTAGAATGCCATTGGACATGCAGTTTGTATTTACGGCCAACCCCGAGGATTATACCAATAGGGGAAGCATTGTAACACCTTTGAAAGATCGAATTGGTTCACAAATTATTACACATTACCCTAAGAGTATCGACGTTGCAAAGACAATCACAGAGCAGGAGGCTAGGATAGAAGAATCTATTCGCAAAACGGTCTATATACCCGATTTTGCAAAGACGCTTTTAGAGCAAATTGTCATCGAGGCGCGGAGAAGTGACTACATTGATGCTAAGAGCGGGGTTTCTGCAAGAATGAGTATCACAACTTTTGAGAATTTAATAAGTACAGCTCATTTGAGAATGCTTAAGAACAATGAGGCTGAAGGCACAGTTCGATTGAGTGATTTTCAAGGAATTATTCCATCCATCACCGGTAAGGTTGAGTTGGTTTATGAAGGAGAGCAAGAAGGATCAGAGAATGTAGCATTGATTCTTTTAGGGGAAGCTATTAAAACATTATTTGCGACCTATTTTACTCCAATTAGAAAGCTATCAAAGGAGGGAGAGTATGGAGAGTTTGAGAAGTTAGCCCAATGGTTCACGGAAAATCCTATGATACAAATATCGTTTGAAATGGACGAGAAATCTTATCGGAAAGAGTTGGCCAAGATCGATCCACTAGCGGAAATTTTAGAAAAATACCAACCTATGGTCAGCGAGGCAGATCGAAACTTTTTCTTAGAATTTATATTGTGGGCTATGGTTGAAAATGGTCGTTTAGATAAGCGGAGAATGAGCGATGGTTTGAAGTTTCAAGATAACTTATTGGCTGGACTATAACTTTTTATCGATTTGATAGAAACTATAATTTTCATTGTCTATTAGTTTTAGGTAAGGTAGTGCTAAGTCCTTATCAAAGGCGTGTTTCGTAATTAAAATATACTTCAGTCCCTGTTCTGATAATTTATCTACAAATTTAGGCTGCTCGATATTGTAGTTGAAGTCACTCCAGCCCTTTCTATGAGAAAAGTACATGGCCGTTGGGCTATGGCCACTATTTATGAGGATTAAATCATCTCGACTACTCACTTTGTCCAGCTCTTGTTCCAACGTACTGAGAAAAGATATTTCCTCCTGTATTCTAAAGTCTTTTACTTGTCTTCCTATACCTTCTGTACAGATCACAATAAGAATCAGAACAGTTAAGTATTTCAGCCTGATTTTTGAAAGGCCATAACCTCCTATAAAAGCCATGATTGGAATGTAAGGAATAACATAATAATCATGGTGCATGAAATTGTCTCCAGTTTTAATTACAATGGGTAAAAAGCTTAGCGTGCTTAAGATGAGTAACCACAGAATTTGTGTATTCCTTTTTCGAACCGCAATGTAAACCCCAAAGATGAAAATCGCGAACCCAGAAAATCCCATAGCCGTTTCACAGAACCTTCTGATGGTCCAAGGTAGATTGTGTAACACTTCATGGAATCCTTGAACAAATGGAACGCCTAGAAAAAAGTGTTTGCAACCGTAGGTGTCAACAAGATATGGAGTCCAGTAAAAGTGCCATATTATTGTTGGTATGATTGCAAGAAGAGATATGCTTCCTAAGATGAACAGTCGATGAAGAGAAATGCGTTTATCAAAATAGAAAAGGATAAATATGACGAGGATGTATGCTCCAGAGATCTTGGAAAGAGTGCCTAATACAATTAGAATAAAATAGAATAATAGTTGGAAAGCAGAGTTTCTTGAAGATTTACCATCCAAATAATTACTTCCGAAGTACATGCCCGTGATAATAAGAGAGAGAGCAAAAGTATCAGGCATTATTTTTCTAGAAAACTGAAACCAGATGGATACGGCCAAGATAAGGGTAGCGTAAAAAGCGGTGTCTTGAGAAAAGTACTTTCGAATAAGCTTAAAAAAATAGAGTAAACCAATACTTGAGAAAATAAGTGTGATCAAGCGACCATACCAATGTTGGTAGCCAAAAAGTTCAACAATGAGGTAGACCATGTAATTGAGTATAGGAAATTCCATGCCCGCTATACCAGATTGAGCCCCAGCAATATCTATTCTTGGATACAAGATATTGTTGTCTACTTCTACAAAATTCCTAACGGCCATAGTAACATCTGTTTGTCGCCAATTATGATTATACTCAAGTGGTGGTTGTGTAATACCATAAAGCCGAATTATAAATAAAACGGCCAACCAAAAACGGATATCATTGAATATACTTCTTTGTCGCAAGGTTTATAGTCTTAATGATGAAAGGTAGCAAGTTTTTTAATTGTACTCTACAAGCATTCAAAAAATAAATGCAGATATGGCCTATTTACTTAGCTCGCTTTCTGATAGCTAAGGCTCGGGGAACTTCTTTTTTAGCCGGGTAGCGTACGGCATGACGAATCACCCATTTCAGCTCCTTCGAAGCTCCATCTAGCCAACTTTCGCAAAGGTCAAGAGCTAGGTCTAAATTATCTTTTGCAAGATCGCCTACATGATTCGCAACACTCCTTCGTACATACAGGTCTTCATCATTCTTCAGTTGTTCTAGTATTGGGATAGACGGGGTTGGGTCATCAATAAGTGCTTGTATTTTCTGAGCCCAAGGCAGACGTGTTCGACTTCCTTCAGAGGCTAAACGACGAACATGAGGATCTTTATCATGCATCCATTTATACAAAACTTGGAATGTACGGTTTGGCTGCTCTATAAGAAATGTTCGAATCGAGAACTCAGCTGTAAACCTTTTGGTTAATTCATATTGTGCCTGCATCGATTTTTCGAAGGGATCTTTCCCTCCATTATAATCTCTATTCTGTCCATAACGTTCTATAAAACAGATATGAGGTAAATAGAACATGCCAGCCAAACCTAAGTCAGTCGTTTGGGTTAAAGGAGGTGTGAGGGAAAGAAGTAAAACATCAATCGCTTTTTCATAAGTATCCGGAAGGAAATTTCTTAGACTATCAGCAATCTTGAAGCCACGCTCTTTTAATGTAAGTGGTTCTAAATCTTGGAGGGCATCTTTCTTAAAGCCTGTTTTGTTAAACTCTTTATACTTATAAGAGATGTTTAGCGCAAGTTGTTGAATTGCCGGTTTGTCCAGCACAAGCTTGAGTGGTACACCCTTTTCAATTGAACGTGCAGCCTTAGGTAGTTTTGGTTCTGGCATGGCGCATTATTGAACAGGAAAGCCTCGATCGCGCATAAGTGCTTCTATTTTAGCATCACGACCTCGGAAAAGACGATAAGCCTCCGCAGGATCAATTGCATTTCTAGGAGCAAACAAATATTTGATGGCCTTTGCCGCGAGTTCTTTATCATAAAAACCGCCTGGTGCTTGAGCAAAAGCTTCTGAAGCATCGGCAGTAAGTACATCAGCCCACATATACCCATAATAAGCTGTAGCATATCCCTCACCCGAAAACACATGACCAAAATGTGGCGTCCGATGTCGCATCGGTAATTCCTTAGGCATGTTTAAAGAGCTTAAAGTCTCTCGCTCAAATTTATCTATATCAATATTAGTTGGGTCTGCTAAATGAAGTTTCATATCCATTATAGCAGAAGCCAGATACTCCGTAGTAGAGAACCCTTGGTTAAAAGTAGCTGCTTTTTTTATTTTGGCAACGAGGGCAGCTGGCATAGGTTCGCCTGTTTTATTATGAACGAGATAATTATTTATCACTTCATCAGTTGATAGCCAACGTTCTAATAATTGAGATTGGAACTCCGTATAATCTCGCACACCACTATTCAAGGTTGGGTATTTTACATTTGATGAGAAGAAATGAAGGGCGTGTCCAAATTCATGAAAAAAGGTTGTAGCATCATCCCACGAAACTAACAGAGCTTCTCCTGGAGCGGGTTTTACAAAATTAGAGTTATTCGAAGCAAGCACATTCTTCTTTCCTTCAAAAGTTGTGTGACTTCTGTAGGTCGTAGCCCAAGCACCAGATCGTTTCCCTTCACGCGCATAAGGATCTAAATACCATAAGCCAACGTTTTCACCTGTAGTGATATCGTTCACTTCCCAAACCTTTACATCTTCATGAAATACAGGTACAGAGCCTTCAGGAACCGGTGTAAACTTATAATTGAATAATTTCCCAGCTACCATATGCATAGCTTCGGTTAGCTTATCCAATTGTAAGTATTGCTTAACCTCTTCCGAATTCAAATCATATTTTTCTTTACGTACTTTCTCTGCATAATATCTATAATCCCAAGGTTCTATGGTGATGCTGTCACCTAGTTTGTCTGCCACGGCCTGCATATCTGCAACCTCTTCTTGAACACGTGCAATAGAAGCAGCCCATACTTTGGTCATTAAATTCATTGCATTTTCAGGAGTTTTAGCCATTCGGTCTTGCAAACGCCATTCTGCGTAGTTTTTATATCCAAGAATTTCAACCTTCTCTCTACGCAATTTTAGAATTTTTGCAATCAGTTCATTATTATCATACTCATCTCCATTATCGCCTCTTGAGTAGTAGTTTGTCCATACTTTTTTACGTAAGTCTCTTTCAGTAGAGTAGGTAAGGAAAGGATCCATTGAAGACCTTGTATTTGTAATGGCGTATTTACCAGCTTGACCTTTGTCCGAAGCGATTTTTGCAGCAGACTTTTTAAATCCTTCTGACAAACCACCTAATTGATCTTCCGTGAGGTAAGTAATATAGTTTTCTTCATCATGTAAAACGTTATTCGAAAACTTCGTATATAAAGCAGAAAGATCTTTTTGAATTTTAGCATATGCCGCTTTCTTCTCAGCATCCAATTCTGCACCATTCATCTCAAAACTTTTATAGGTTAGATCAACAACACGTTGTTGATCTGCAGGTAGGGGAGTCGTTTGTGATGCTTCATAAACAGCTTTAATTCGAGCAAACAATTTCTCATTCTGGGTAATCTTAGAAGAAAATTCTGAAATCTTAGGTGCTAGTTCAGCTTCAATTTCTCTAAACTCGGGAGTTGATAAATTACTGCTAAATAGTCCATAGTAGTTAAAAGCTCTATCTAGAGGCTGCCCAGCGCGCTCCAACTCTTCAATTGTATTTTCAAAGGTAGGAGCCTCGCTATTGGCTGCAATAGAGTCAATTTCCGCCAATTGCATTTCCATACCGGTGAGAATGGCCGCTTTAAGATCTTCAACTTTCATTTTATCAAATGCTGGGACACCACCGTAGGGGCCTTCCCATTCTTGTAATAATAAATTCTCTTTCATCGAGTTTGAACTTTCTTCGTTTGTACAGCTACTGAAGCTAATGATAGCTATAAACAGCAATGTAATTTGTGTTATAATTGTTTTTTGCATAATGTAAGGGATTTGGACTGAGTCCGATGTTTTATTTAATCTAGCTCAAGAATGCTTGTGTGATATTGAGCTGGATGAGTTATGGTTTGATTTTATTTTTTCCAGTTTTGCTTATATTCTTTGAACGAAACTGTTTTATACTTGTCTTTAGCTACGAAATGCATAATACTAAGAAGATCATTTTCATTTTGGTATCCTTTAGCAATCGTGATGCGCTCAACATTTTTATTCATAAAGACATAAGAAGGATAGCTCATTCGATTATCCAAAAGCGAAGCAGCTAATTCGTGTTGTCCTCTTCTCCCATTGCTTACAAATTTGAATGTATGGTCTTTAAAAGTGACATCTTTTTTCATCTCAGCGTCGAGCTTAACAGCGTAAAAGTTCTTATTCATGTACTCAACAACCTTTTTATTCTTAAAAGTACTTTTATCCATACGCTTACACCAGCCGCACCAATCTGTATATACATCAATAAATATCTTCTTCGGCTTTTTCTTATTGAGTGCAATTGCTTCACTCCAGCTTAGCCAATTGATTTCGCTCTGGGTAGGTGCAACAGGTTGAGGCGACATGAAAGATGAAGAGAGATAGCTAACACCTAGCAAAACAGATGCAATAAAAAGAAACGTCTTGGTTTTCATATGAGAAAAATGATTTACTCCAAATTTAAACAAAATATCTCAAAGGGCCTATATGGTGTGTGATTCGTAAAGAATCTTCATTAGATATAGGACCTATTAAAGCGCATTGGAGGGTAATAAATCACAGAACCAAAACCCTTTGGTCTGTTCATTATCATGCTGTTTGTCCCGATTAGGATTTTGATACTCCTTGAAAACGTGGTCCCCAATTTTATAGGTTATAGGAAACTGAAAGATGGGGCCATCAAAACAAAAGGTATGAAATTCACCATGTTCACCACATGGGTCTACTGTGGGTGGAAGATCATGAATGAAGTCTTTATCGATGACTCGCCCAAGAAATGATTGATCCAATAGCGTGGCATCAATGCAAATGATAACCGCTTTGAAACCTTTAGTAAGAAAGTCCTCCAGCAAAAAATGGGTATCTTGTTTCCAAAGAGGGAAAACAGTTTTTAGTCCTAATGCTTCCATTTGTTTTTCTCGATATACCTTAAGGTCTTCCAAAAAGATATCACCAAACGCGCAATGGGTATAGTTTTCACGTTTCGCTTTCGATACATAATCTTCTATAGCTGCTTCATAAACTTCCATACTGGGTTTTTCAGGAAGTGTAATCAAATCCAGAGGCATATTAAGCGCAGTAAGCTGTTGCTCGAGCATGTGTGTGCTTAAACCATGCATAGAGACTCTATTATGATAACCATTAACCGTTGTAACCAGTTTATCTACATGGAATGTCTTGTTCTGCATTAAGTAGTGAAGCGCGAGTGCTGAATCTTTTCCTGAGCTCCAATTAAAGAAAGTTTTATGTGGCATAGTTTAATGTTGTAATGTGTTCTTCATTGGGTCCATAATTCAAGGGGCTGAAAAATTTTATGTTCCTAAATATTTAAAGTTGTCGGCCATGATTTCTCTGGGTCACTAGAAGTAAAGCCTACCCTTAACCCCGTAGGTAAGGGCTCACTTCTGGGAATATCTTTAGAAACCATGATACCTGTTTCTCCCTTAGCATATTGCATATTCTTTTACAATGATACGGCTAATGCGCTTAGATAAAAAGAGCTGCTTACATTGTATATTTTATCGATAAGATGACATAGGTTAAACCAACGTTGTCTTTCTTTAGAACGTCTATAGTTTTATTATGCGAAGAATTCTACTGGTCTTGATATGTACAACATTTGTACTTCATCAGTCCTTTGCACAGGACACTACGAAGGTCTTATTTATTGGGAACAGTTTCACCAGTTCTAACAATCTGCCTAATTTATTTTCTCAACTAGCATTTGGAGCAGGACACCCCGTTGTTATAGCTTCTCATATGCCAGGTGGTGTTTCGGTTGGCGATATTGCTCTGGGAACCGCAGCACATATGAATAACCCAACAGTTTATGCTTTAATAAAGAGTAACGATTGGGATTATTTAGTATTGCAGGATAATCAGGGGCGCTTTGCCTATCAATATGGTCAATTTCCAAACCCGACAACGCAAAGCCGTGTCATTGAAGGTCATATAAAAATTCGAGATTCGCTGTTACGTTACCATCCTTGTGCGCATTTGGTTTTATTCGGAGGCTTTGGAACGAAGAATGGTTTGCCACCTAGTTTTGGATCTGGTATTTCTATGATTGACTCAATCTATCAGAATTATAATTTTCTGAACGATTCTATGAAAGAGGTAATTGCTCCAATTGGTCCAGCTTTTCGTCGAGTTATTACTGGTCACCCCGCAATCAATCTTTGGGGTGGAGATAATACACACCCTTCATTACATGGTTCCTTTCTTGCTTCTTGCGTTGTATTCTCTACAATATTCAAGCAGTCTCCCATGCTAAGCACGTTTAATCCTAGTATTAGTGCTGCTGATGGCGTACTGCTAAAAGATATTGCTTATCAAACGACAACAGACAGTCTGTCTTCTACAGGTTTGCAAGATATAAGTCCTGTGCTCAATCGAGTCAATAACACCTTATCGATCAGTAATTATCAAAGTTGTAGTTGGTTTTATAATAATGCTCCTTTCAGCTCAACCAACTGTACTATAACCATGTCTCAACCTGGACGTTATACAGCGGTTGTTACAGATGCAAATGGCTGTACGTTTAGAGCTTTTGAACATATGTATATGCCTACTGATGTAAAAGATTATAATACAAGACAAGATCTTGTTTTTGCTTTTCCTAATCCTACCAAAGATGTTGTGAAACTAAAAGTGGATGCTCTTAGTGGTTTCCTAGATTACATATTGACTTCATTAGATGGTAAGGTCGTATTTCAGGAAAGGCGACTTGCAACCAAAGAACTCGAGTTGGACTTATCTAACCAACCTGCGGGAGTCTACATGCTTCAAATTAAAATCGACCAGTTTACAGTAAATAGAAAGATCGTCAAGTGCCGCTTCTAGCAAATAATAGTAAAAAGAAATTTTACTATGTACTTTGATGTACTGTTTCTTATCAAGCGTTGAATTAATACTACTTTTGATCTGTATTTCTTTATTTCGTGTGAACTCGTGGACCAAGATTTTAAACACTATCTTCTAAATGTAACCGGCTCTTCAGATTGTGAAGAAATAGAGACGATTCAATCGCTATGGAGTGGTTATGGTCATATTGTACGATATCAATTGAAAGAAGGTGTCGCTAATACAGTTGTTGTAAAATGTATTGCACCAGAAGATGCTCAAGAACATCCAAGAGGTTGGAATTCCAGTATAGGTCACAAAAGGAAAGTGCGGTCCTATGAAGTGGAGAAAAAGTGGTATGAGCTCTGGGGGACGAATTGTTTAGATGATTGTCGTATTCCGAAGTTCATTGGCTCTTATCCCAAAGGTCATAAGCAATGGATTATTCTAGAAGACTTGAATCCGATTTTTCCCGTTAGAAAACAAGAACTGACGCTTGACGAAATAAAAGTTTGTTTAAAATGGCTCGCAAGTTTTCATGCTACTTTTCTACTGCAGCAACCTATAGATTTATGGGAAGTAGGGACCTACTGGCATCTAAAAACGAGATTAGAGGAGTATGAAAAGATCGAGAACAATCACTTGAAATCTAAAGCATATTTAATTGATGATGCGCTAAATCATTGCACTTTTCAAACAATAGTTCATGGAGATGCAAAGTTGGCAAATTTTTGTTTTTCGGAAGATGGGAAACGAGTAGCAGCAGTAGATTTTCAGTACGTTGGCGGTGGTTGTGGAATGAAAGATATAGCCTATTTTTTAGGAAGTTGCTTAGCAAGTGATGCATTAAAAAGCTTAGAAAAACATTTATTGGATGATTACTTTTTTCAATTAAGCGAGGCTTTGAAAGCGAGAAACTCTTCTGTGGATGTTATCGCTTTGGAAGCAGAGTGGCGAGGAATGTATCCAATTGCCTGTGCTGACTTTACAAGATTCCTATTAGGGTGGATGCCAGAGCATCAGAAGATAAATCGCTACCAGTTAGAGATACTAGATACCGTTTTGGCAAATTTATAGATTGCTTTACAAGGACGATACAAATTCTGCAAACACTTGGCAGTGTAGGTCCAAATCGAAGTTAGCTGAAACTGCTACCCGCGCAATATAGTCCTTGTCACCTTCTTTAGTCGTACCCTGTGTTGAGGTTGCCGGAATCGTCCAATAGCAACCTTTTAATTGACCGTAGCTCACGCAATACTTACTTTCATGGGGTATTTTACTAATCATCAAATTAATTAATTTATGATTCAATGTTCTTTTATACGATTCTCGTTCTTCATCGGTATCCCCTTCAGTAGGAAGATCTAAAGAAAATACGGATGGGGTAAAACCCTTATCGGCTAATTCTTCGGAAACAAAATTAATTTTGGCATTAGGTAAGCTTTCCTGTATAAAATTAACAAAAGCACGTGTGTTTTTATAGGCGCCATGAATACGCTCATTCATGGAAGGTAATTGTTGGGCTAATATTTCATACTGAAGATTCGTAGCCTCATTATCGCACAGATTAAGGTGAGACTCTATCTTATTCATTAAGGAAGCCGCTTTCTCATTTGCTGCACAATATCCAGCGGTGCAAAGACCACCACTTGGAAACTTCGATCCACTAGCATACGAAATAGCCGGAATGCCAGAAAGCACCTTATGCGCTCCTAAAAAATGAACATTCGGACAAAAAGTTTGATCCAAAATAAATACAGGTTCTATAGCCTCTTTCCCTTCTATTGTTTGACGTTTGGTCTCAAGAATCTCCTTAAGTTCTATAAGATCAGGAACCTCTACACGAGGGTTAGTAGGGATTTCTGCAATGATATAGGGGATCGCATCTTGCTTAGCAAGTTGATCTAGGATGCGCGAGATACTTTGCACCATATTATTGTCTCCATCGACGGGTAGATCGACGATTTCTACTTGATCAAGACAGGCCGCCACACGCCTGGCTTGATCGTTCGTGCCTCCATAGCAGTTAGGTGGAACGATAAATTTAATCTTCTTACCAGTGTGTTTTTCCAAAGCATGGTCAATTAGTCCCATCATAATAGCGTACTGAATAGAAAGTCCGCTTGAAGCAACTAAAGGTGTTGATTTTGTGTCTGTAATTGACTTAATGGTATCAAGCACAGCTGTTTTGTCTTCCTCAATACGAGTTGTTTTGTGTTCGCTTCGGGCATCAGCAATATGCTTTAAAGCGATATGACAATTAGCCGGTGTCATAGCAATGGTTTCTCTTCTTCTTACATGTTGAATTTCGCCCACATAATCTGCGTTCTCTGATCCATTTACAAGAATAATACTACCAAGGCGGTCATTAAAGTTTACATAAAAATCAATATGAGCATAGATATCAAATTGGTTTATGTTTTCTTTCTCTAGAGCGAAAATGGTGCTCCCTTCAAATGGTGTAATTGCCGCTCCTCTTTTTACTTGTTCTAGCTCGGCTTTATAACCATATACGCTTCGCAAACGATTAAGGTCGAAGTGTTCTGGGAGCTTATCGGTGTACAATATTCTGGTCGCCTTACCGTCCAAAGTATTTTTTCTTAGTATAGCCAGTATGGGAGCCGTTTTAGATGAAAAACTAATTACCTGATGGGCATTTATATTGTGTTGCTTTGCAATGAACCATTCTAATACGCAAGATAAAGGATGGCCAAGACGGATATAATCGAAAGCTGTTGGCAACTCAGCAAGTGCTGCCCTTGAAGTATTATTAGTTTGAAATAGCTGCTCTAATTGTTCAATAAACTGTGTCTTGGCTAGTTCTTCTTTGTAAAGATCTAAACGGTGCGTAGTAAGTCTAAGCCAGTCTGTTGGTATGTTTTCCAAAACGGCTTTGATATAATCGAGCATCTTATTCTCCTCCATAATCTTAAGTTGTAGATAGGAACGCAATTTACATTAATTCAATAGCTTTTATGCAGAAAGCATTACTTCTTCACCTGATAGCCCTTTCCTTTACAAGTTTGACAGGGTATCAAGATATCTTCTAGCTTACGTGTTCGGGTTTCACCTATTTTGCCGCTGGATCGGGGTGGGCCAGGTGCACCAGGTGTATATTCATAATTCTCTTTTCGAATCATTTTTTTTCGTTCATATCCATTTCTCATTCTCACCATCTTAAAATCTCGCACGACCCATATTCGTCTTTTCGTTTGCCCCTTGCCCCGGCAAATATGACAGGTGGTGCGCAGCGGTTTGTTTGGGGTGCGTTTTGCTTTGGGTTTGGAAGAAATATTCCTTATAGAAGCTGCTTTCCCTTCCTTGCCATTTAACGTTAGAGTTTCCAAAAGTTGGTTATTCTTGAATTTTTTGCAGATAAATGTACCCTTCTTGTCACTAGGTTTTATGATGGACTTATGCGCTCTGCATGCTATAATTACCTCGTCATCAGGCGTATTTAGTTCGCATGCGGTATATAACACACCTTTTTTAAATTGACCACGGTGTTGGTATAAGAATAGATCTTTTTTATAGTCATAGTCTAACAGGGGGGCTAAGCTATTCATATAATTCATAATCATTTTTTCATAAATCCAAGTTCTACCTTCTCCTGTTCCGTAGTACGTATATTCTCCTTTCGTAAGAATATTATCTTGGAAATACCCTTTGAAAATTTCATCTGGACAGCGCTCATCTTGGAAATAGTTAAATGTAGGTTCACCTTTTTTAAGTTCTTCATCAAAATGATCGCGAGAACGATTGTCTCGCTTATAGTTGAATAGGTATACTGTTCCAGGGCCATTTAAATTGCCGTCTTTAAACTGTCCCTTGGCATAGAAGGTAAATTTTGTTCCTTTCGACTTAAATACACCTTGACCGTTTTTGCAATCGCCAGATAGGCATACAAACTCAGACCAACGTCTTTCATAGCCATAAGTATACTTAAGGCTCTTTCGCAGTTTTCTCTTGCTTAAGAAAATATTAAAATCTATTTGCGCAAAGGATGGTGTTGTTAGGAGTATACCGAAAAGTATTATGTAAACGCGTTGCATATGATGCTAAAGATAAGATTTCATATAATCAGTAGTGTAAATCAAATCGGCCTTATAAAAAATTAATCCTTCTTGTCTATAATTTTTTGTATTTTGAGTTCTTGGATTCATTGTCCTTAAAAAAACGCGCCATGAAATTTACGATATGTACGCTATCATTCTTTTTAAGCAGTTTGCTGTTTGCGCCAAATATGCTTTGGTCTCAAAAGAAAACTAAATCTAAAGAGCAGATTAAATGGGAGCAAACTCAAGCTCAAGAATTTGTTGACCTCATGAAGGATATTCAGTCTAAACTGGCTGCTAATTTAAAGGAGACAAAACCATGTGTTGGGAAGGCCCTTGCCGCTATAAAAAATGTGAAACCAAAATATGATCTGAAGCTTATCGGGAAAAGAGTGAATAAGGTGTTTGCGTATCATTACCATAACCCTGATGATGACTTTCTAAATAAAGGGAAAGCACACTCCCTACCTAAGAATAGTGACTTTGCCATGAGCGAGATGAGTTATCTTATCGCGAGGCTGACTAAAATACCAACGGAAAGTAAAGGGTTTAAGAAGCTCGTTCATAATTTTATTAAACGATTTACAGGTAAGACACAGGACCATTTAACCATGAAAGAGTACACGGCCTGCGAGAATTATGTACGAGAGATGCTTTATTACAAACCTGTGTTTTACATCCATGTTGAGGGGGGCTTGTCCTCAGGTAAGAAATGCACTTTTGCAGTCGATTTAGATATCCAACGTATTGGCTTCGATTATCCCAATTTTAAGTGGAAAGTAGAGTATAACTTTCGCGAACTCTGCAACTGTGAAAAGGATGCTCAGGTTGCAGATCTAAGAAAAATTAATGCTCGTTACACGGCTGATTTTTCCTCTGTATTTACCTCAAGAGGGCTGCGATTCGGACAACCTCAAAACGAGAAGTATAAGTATGAACTGGCCTGTTGTGTAGAAGAGAAGGTGAGAGAAAGGCCTAAGGTGTCTCCGAATCCCAAACCAAAGAATTCGTCTTATGGAGATGAATACAATACCGGTAATGAGCCGATATCAACGGATCAAATACCATTGCAAACTGTAGGTGGAGGTATAGGTCTTGGCTTTGAAAATGACTTTATGGAGACCAGTTATTGCGTTACAGGCGAATATTTACGTCGTTTGAATTTATTTAATGATCATCAGAATTTGACTTGTCAAGTAGGTGCAGATATAAGCTACGGAGGAGCTACTTCTGACTTTTCTAAAAGAAATTCAGTACAACTAGGACCTAAGATACAAGTGAATAAAGGATTACCACGGGTAGGAAGTTTGCAATGGGTCAATGGACTTAAAGCACAATACCTTGTCCGAAATAATGAAAGCAACGGTATCAAGACGCCAGCTAGTGGTTGGAATGTCAATTTGTTTACTGGGCTTAATTTTCCATTAGGCCCTAGAGCATTTTTGGGGGTGGAACTACCTGTATTTAACATAACCCAGCTTACAACCAAACCAACAGCAGGACAAGAGTATAGCAATACCAATGTGTCTTTATTGTTGAACAAGGAGAATATTGCTAAGCTATTACTTCGTATTCCGCTTTAGAAAGATCCTGTGTACTATCACGCGCTTTCTATTTATTAGTTGAAACCTAATGAACTTTCAGAGGTAACTCTAGTTACGTTTATGACATGTTTATCCTGACAAGGGAAATTCGCATCATAAGTAATTGGCGGTTCTAATCTAAGTGTTTTTCTAATAAACTAGAAACGGATTGCGAACTTGATTTTGCAATAATTTCATCGAGTTGCGTCTGTTGTAATTCTTTTTGTACTTTTTGTTCCACAGCCAGAAGTGGTTTCTCGTCTGGAGGTTCAGGAAAAATGTTTTGTTCTTGAAAAAGTCGCCTACATACAACAGCCACTTCATGGGCACCTTGGTAATTCTTTTGCTGCTCCAGTAAATAAGCCAATGCAATGAGGCCATAGGCGTCTTCGCTCTTGGGGTCATCTTCCTTTCTCAGTTGATAGTACTTTTTAATCAAGTTTTTAGCCGTTTCAAAATCACCTTGGGCGGTGGATACAAAAGACTTATTAAAATGATCAATCATATACATGCCATTAGCACCTGTTTCTTTACTAATGCGCATACTCTCGTCATAAAATTGTTCTGCTCGATCCATGTCTCCAATCAGACGCCACATTTCAGCATTCATATGTGCACGATACATAAGCCATTTTTGATTACCCGTAGAAGCGGCTAGGCTTTTTAGTTCTTTACTGAGTTCGGCCAAGCGAGTTGTATCCTGTTTGCGTTGTGCGTTTCTACACAGTGATGTTAGCGCCTTGCCTACCAAGGTATCATTCTTTGTTTTCCTACCTATTTCTAATACTTTATTGGCAAGCTCAATAGACTTAGCATCATTCCCTTCTTTAAAAAGTTGATAGGCCTCACGAAGCATAACAGATGGAGTGCGCTCATCGACTTGTTTTTTAGGTTGCTCCCGACAACTTATTAGAATAGTAAAAAGGAGAATTAAACAGAAGTAGGATCGCAAGTTCATATCAGAAGAGCTTATTTAGAAACAACAAAATTTTTGTAAGTGGTATTACCAGAAGAGTCACTTAACTGTACAATATAAATTCCATTCGGCAAATTATCCGCTAGTTCAATTGACAGTGTATTGTCACCTACAGCACTTTTTGTAATCTGAGACATGAATCGTCTGCCATGAATATCCGTTAAGATAAGTTCGATGGTTTCGTTTTGGGTAGCTTGAAAATTAATATGAAGTTTACTACTAGCAGGGTTGGGGTAGATATTTAAAGCTGCTGTTGAGGTGTTAAGTTCGTCTACATGAGTAGGGTAAAATTCATAGACTCGAACATGACCCGACTCGGTACCGTTGGTACTATTCAAAGGTGAACCTACTGCAACCCGTTTCCCATCTCCTGATAGATCAATATCCCAACCACAACGTTCGGTAGAACCAGCACCTGTTATCGTTGAGCCTAAGGGAAACCAAGGTTGAGGGTTTGTGGGAACATATTTGAAAACAACAGCAGAACCTTGGTTAGATAATGTTAGAGGGGCGCCAGCTGCACAACGTGCGTGATCTGCTGATATAGCCACCGAAAGACCAGATGTTTTTCCAGGTATAATAGCAAATTCTTGACCGTAATCGATATAGTTAAAGCCAAGCAACTGCATTGTTTTAACCCAGCCTGCAATGCTTAAAGAAGGGGCAGGTGTTCCAAACATGATGACATCGCCAGTTTGGTCCATATCTACCGCCCAGCCCGTATGTCCATCTGCAACGGTGCCATAAATGGCAGCACCAAACGTATTGTAAGTACTTCCATTCCATGCATAAACTTGTACTGATCCTGCTCCGAAATTTCCTATCTCATGAACAGCGGGAGAGCCTGCTATAATTTTTGAACCATCATGACTAACACCTACAGAAAAACCTAGAGCACTCGATAAACCAACACCTAGCAGGCGATTGCCTTGCTGTACCCAAGTGTTGCCAACCAGTTTATAAACCTCTACATAACCTTGGGAAAAGTTTAAGCCACCTGGAACCTGTGGTGCACCGATAACAAGCGTGTTACCGTCATTTGAAATAGATAGTCCTCTTCCGAATTCATCCCAAGAAGTTGTACCATGAAGTGCTTGACCTATTTGGTTCCAACTTGTGCCATTCCAATCAAATATCGTAACCCGGCCACTGCGCTGAACACTAGAACTGTTGTATGGAGCAGAAACGGCCAGTCGATTTCCATTGCCAGATATACATAAGTTATAACCAAAAAAATTAGAATCAGCCAGACCAATCAAAGGTGATCCGACCATATTCCATGAAGTACCATTCCAGTCATAAATTTTTACTTGACCAGACTTCGAGCCATTCGAACTTGAATGGCTGGGAGAACCAATTGCTACACGACTACCGTCGAACGATAAGGATACCGCCTGACCGGAAAGGTCACCTGCAGCACTGCCGTTAATGTTAGCACCCATCTGAACTTGGGCAAATGAAGTGCATGAAATAATTACAAATAGAAGAAGGGAGATTAAATGGGGCATTGAGTAAAAGTAAAGAAATCTCAACAATTGAACAATTCAAGATTAATGAATCTAATGAAACATTGTCTTTGTTTGTATCTTATATTGTCGCTTATTTTTTCAGCAAGCTGTAACCGATTTGTATTATTAGCGTCATAAGAGTATAAAAACAAATGTTATGAATGAAGAAATTATAATACCTATCTTAATATTCGGATCACTCTTCGGGATTGCTTATCTCTATTTAACAACGAGAAATAAAGAGCGTATGGCCTTAATCGAAAAAGGTGCTAGTGCCGAACTATTTACAAAACCTATGCGGGCAGGAAAGTGGGGGCTTAAGTTAGGGGTTATGGCTATAGGCGTCGGTATCGGTATTGTTATAGGAAACTTTTTTGTAACAAGAGGTTGGCTTGATGATGAAGTTGCTTTTCCAGCTATGATCTTTCTCTTTGGGGGGATTGGCTTGGTTGCCAGTTACTATTTATCTATCAGTAAAAAAGATGCCAACGATTAGATGTTACAAATGCTCAAGCCAGAAGATGCGTTTTATATTGATAGCACATTAGCAGGGGATACCCCTGCTTTTGCTGTGCTGGTTGAGCGACATAAAATCAATGTGTTTAATATTTGTTATAGAGTATTGGGGAACCGCGAAGAAGCAGAAGAGGTTGCACAAGATGTTTTTCTAAAAGCATATGAAAAGCTTGAGACATTTAAGCGGGAGGCGAAGTTCTCTACTTGGTTGTTTCGCATTGCTTATAATATGAGCATTTCACATCAGCGTAAGCATAGAAAGAAACCACTAACAATAGATGATTACTATATCGAAAATTATTCTGAAGATGCTTTTGTAGAGGTCTTAGAAAAACAATCTGAAGAGGAACGAGAGGCTAAATTGAAATCATCCATTGAAAAACTCAATACTGAGCATCAGCTTTTATTACAATTGTACTACAGTAAGGATTTATCAATAAATGAGATTGCTCAAATAACCAGTTTATCTTCGAGTAATGTGAAAATTAAAATACATCGTGCACGGCAACGTTTATTTCAATTAATGCAAGATGCGGACGCACAAACAAAAACGGCATAGTATGAACGAACAGGATAAAAAAATAAGAGAGTTACTGAAGGGACAATTTGATGCGCCTGTTCCATCAGTTGATTTTACCAAAAACGTTATGGAACAGATTACTTCTCAAGAGGTTGTAAAAGAAGAAGCCGTGTTTCAATACAAACCAGTAATTTCGAAATGGGGTTGGGGAATGATTGCTGTATCGTTTTTTGTCATTGTTTATTTAGGCCTCACCCAAACTCAAACAACTTCTTATCATACGGCTGCTGCTGATATCGATTGGTCTTTTGATGTGTCCTTTTTTCATTCTAAGTATGCACTATTTGCAGTGGTGAGCATATTAGCATTACTTATTATTGATAGATTCTTTATAAGGTTTAAGGTAGATTAAAGATGTATCAGATTCTGTTTACTACTATAGACATTTTGTAAAAGAGGGGTGGTCTTTTACAAAAATTATTTCTTAGAAAATCTAAAATGTTCTACCCGTTTATTATCATGAAAAACAGATAAAGTATAAATTCCATGAGGTAAGCTCTTCAGACTAATTTCTTTACTAGTTGAAGAAAGAGTACTCTTATATACACCTCTTTTTATTACCCGACCTACTAAATCGGTTAATAGCCATTCGTAATCAAAAGAAGATTTAGTGTCAACAAGATAGATATAATCTTGGGTTGGATTAGGATATAACTTTAGCGTTTTTGGGATAGGGTTTTTTGTATAAAGTGCTGCATTCATTGGGTTTACTGTGTGTAAATGGTAATAGCCAGAATCTATAGCGTCTATAGATACGTGCCATATTGAATGATCAGCATCCCACTTTATGCTGTAGGGTATGATAGCAGTACCCCCTAAGCTATTTCTTCTTGTAACTCGAATTTTATTGATTGCATTCAAATCACCACTGTTTGTAGGTAATGAATCCCAAGAGCTATTAACAACGTCAGGGTAGGCGTTGTATTGATCAAAATCATACTGCGTGTAGTAGAGCGTTATCTTAATGGGGCTCACAGTATGTGGTTTAAAATAAATGTATCGTAAACTAGATGGTTGATTATTAACTACGAAAGCGTTTGAAGGGTCTGTTTGAAGTGTTACATAAGTTAAGTCGCAACTTTGGCCGTCCAAAGTATCCGTAACAGAGCAGATTACATTACAAGTGCCCGATTCGTAGAATGTATTACTCGTGCCATCATACATGTTGATCGTATCTGCACTAGACTGACCATGGATACTACTATTATTATTTAAGGTTGTCCAGGATAAATTTATTTTATTGATGAAGGGTAAAGCATTTAAGCGTTGAGGTGACAGTATTGTATTTCCTTGAGATACTCCAATGCCGAGTTGGCCTAAATGGTTTCGGCCCCAAACATAGAGTTCTCCCTTGTCCGTAACGCCCAAACTCGTAAGACTGCCTAATCCTCTTGTGGTAACGTGCGTATAGTTCGTGCCAACAAGCGTTGGAATATTTCTATCTATCGTATTTCCATGACCTAGTTGGCCAAATCGATTGTCGCCCCAAGACCATAATGTGCCATCTGCCTTTAGCGCCATGCTATGGTAAGATCCTGAGGCAATATCTACCCAATCATTTGCAGTGCCAACTTGTGTTGGCGTATCTACATAGTTATTTGTAAATCCGAGCCCTAGCTGTCCAAAATTATTTTGGCCCCATGTCCATAGGGTGCCATCTTTTTTTAAGGCAAGTGTGTGCTGACCTACTTCGCCATTAATTGCTGCCCAATTAGTATCTGTGCCAATCTGTACAGGAGCGTTTTGATTAATTGTATTGCCAATTCCTAATTGGCCGTTGTTATTACGCCCCCAAGCCCATAAAGTGCCATCCGTTTTTAGCGCAATACTTTTGAAGGTTGCTATTACTTGATACCAATTACTATCTGTACCAATCTGGGTAGGAGTATATATTTGGTTATTCTGTGTACCATGTCCTAGTTGCCCATACCAATTATCTCCCCACGAGTAAAGTTTTCCATTTCGTATTCCCAAGCTGTGCCTGTTGCCGCCATCAACTGCTGTCCAGCCACTATCGGTGCCCACCTGTGCAAATGTGTCAATACTGTTCGTTAAACCGCCCATGCCCAATACACCATAAAGTGTATTGCCACAACCCCATAAAGTGCCGTCTTCTTTAATACCAAGAGAAAAAAGGTTGCCTCCTGCAGAAATTGCTTTCCAATGCATACTATGAAAAACAGGTGTGTCAATAAAGCCGCCCATAGAACCTAGTCCAAGACCACCTTGTCCATTATAACCCCACACCCAAAGACTTCCATCCTCTTTTATGACCATAGTATGACCGCCATTCGCACTCATTTGTTTTATTGGTTGGAAGCATTGTCCGCGTAAGGAGCAATTAAAAAAAATAAAAACAATCAATAGGGGAAGAGTTTGTCTCATACAATTAGGGGGTTTATCTACAAATCTACCCTTTTATACCAAGTGAAAATAGTAATGGGTTTGTTTTGTTGGTTATAGAATACAGAACGAAGATGCTATTTATTATCAGAACAAGAATTAAGGTACCTGTAGGTAAGATGTTCATAGATAAACACCTGTTGTGGTAATTGAGTGTGCTTGATTGCTATAGGAGATTCATTTTGGAGTAGTAATGTTCTTTATCATCTTTCCATAAACGGATGTAAACACTTTCGTCTACATACTCTGTTTTCTCACCATGTTCAATAATATAAGTCCATCCTTTATTATGAAAAAGGTAACGAGGCCCAAATTCTTCAAGGTAATCCGTTGTGGGGTCAAAAAGCATAATATTTGGTACATGCTTCGTTGTTTTGGGTTTGTTCCAAGAGGCATATCGTATTTTACCATTAGTAAGTTTATCCACTCGTATAAAGTATTTTTTATTTTCGCAATAGATAATATTTTCCGCTACGTTTTCTGTAATATCTACTGCTGCTAATTCGTCTTCGTCTTTCTTGGGCTTCTCTTCTGTTAGGGTTGCTGTTTTGTTTGTTTGATCAGCAGTTTGGGCGGCTTTTTCTTTCTTGGCTAAGGCGATTTCTCTTTTCAATAATTCCTTTTCTTTCTCTAATAGGTCCTTTTCCTTTTTAGAATGTTCACTAATAGTCTGTTTCGTTTTAGCTGGTTCTTCCGCGGCTTGTGTATTGTTTCCGTTTTGGCAGGAAAATAGCGTGGTAATTAGTAGACTGCAAATCAGAATATATTTTGTCATGCTTATTAATTTGAGACTCAATGTACAATGCACAAGCTTATCATGCAATAAATTCAATGGCAGCTTATGTCGGTTGTTAGAAAGTCAGCCATAATAGTTGTCGCCAAATATAGTTTACAATGAGGTGTTGTACAGCATGAAGCATATAGCTGTTGTAATTCTATTTTAAGCAATCATTTCAGAGTTCTCTAATTTGATGTCTTACTTCGCTTCTGAGAATGAAACATAATAACTTTTGGGTTCTAGTTTAAATTTGGTGCCATCTTTCAACAAAGGAGATTTAAGTTGTTTTATTTGAACATGATTTCCGTATTCACTGACGACGTATATCCAGTAGTTTGGATCTTCTGCTGATTTATTAAGTTCGTTTCTGCTTATAATAAAGTTATTGCTGTTAGATGACTTAACTTCAATGTGTCTTTCAGACCCATCCGTATTCCACGATAAAACATCAAAACCTTTACTATATTTCGCGCTATAATCCTTTACCTTAACCGCTAGTTCTTTTTTGCCTGCTTCCTTAAGTCTTTGCTTTTCGTATTCAATGACCTGTTCCTCAGCTCTTTTTCCTTTTAGTCTCTTTCGTTTGTTTTCTTTGTCCCAATCGAATGAGCCATCCCTATTAAGAATGCTCGACCTAAGGCGTCTTTGGTTGTTTTTATTTATTGGATCTATGACACGGGCAGTATAGGTTATTCTCTCCTCGGATAAATTATTTTTAAGCCATTCTTGATATCTATTCTTATAACCAACTAGCCAACAGAAGGAATGCGCATCAATCAAATTAATGTTTTGATTCATATTTGCTTCAAGCGCATTTTTTATTTGGTTAATAAGTGATAGATACTCGCTATAATTTTTCCAACTGCATTTTTGCTTGAGCTTAAGCTCGCATCCAAGTGACTTGAATGCACTCTCAAAATGTGATGTGCTGATTGGTAAGTACTGTCTATCGTTTTTGAGGTAGAATAAAAAGGCTAGAACGGAATATTGTTTCCCGATTAGTTTCACCATTCTAGAAAAGATACTGGAATGATCCGTATTGGTTTTGTATAAGTCAAACAGGGTTTCCTCCATTTCTTTTACATGTTCTCCCGTTCTTTGAGCTATGAGCATTTTTTTATGCGGTACACTATCGGGGCCAAATTTTCGTCGAGTGCCTATTAAATTATTATCTTCTAGTTCGAAAGTCTCTATGGTTTTATCTAGTATCTGACCACTCCCTACCATTTGAGGGGCCCAATCTGTTGTTTTAAGAATGTTTAATGACTTTAACCTGAGTGCATCCTTATAAGATTCCGATTCATATACATAGCCATCACTAAAACCAAGATATTGTTTCCCCTCTGAAATATCATGAATGAATTGCGGGAAATGCTTATAGATTTCATCGAACTTTATTGTGGATACGGTGATGTTACCATGCATCCTTGGCTCTAATTGTATAGACGTCAGTTTTAAGATCTTGTCGAAAGTTTTCTTAGATATTTCTCGAACTCCATCGCGCCAGTAGTTTGATTTCTTACTGTCGGGAATGTCTTCAAGATATTCATTCTCGATCTTAAATGGGACGGCATTGCTAAATCTTTGATAGGAATGGATGTCGCAGTGATATTCTTTTCTTGAAGCCGCTTCATCTAAATAACTCTCACCTATAGTAGCTGTGCCAAAGTAATGCGGATCATTGGATAGTCGTGTGCCAATATACTTAGGATTGTTTAATCTGCCTTTGTAGTAGATAACTTTAGTCCCAGGTACAAGTATCGTTAGATATTTACTAGGGTAATTATAAGAGATGCCTGTATAGTCGTCCCACTGAGATTCATCATTCTCAGTAATGATTGCGTATTTCATAAGTCCGGTTAGGTTAATGCAAAAGTAACCGATATAATCTTGTCCAAATATTCTTTGAAATTATTTAAGGGTTAGTAGGGTGATTGTGGCTCTTCCGTAGAACTGAAAATGCAAAATAAACTAGATTTTACCCTAATTTTATAGTGCTGCTTTAGAAGGTGAAAAGTTGTAAACAACGCTTGGTTGGACCGGTTTATATTTTCATTGTTCTTTACAAGAGGTATGCGAGGACTTGGTCGCTAGTTCTTTATAGTATATCATAGAATCCTAATTATTCAGATTCTAAATTTTCGTTTTCATTATCAGCTTCAAGTTTATCATCAATTAACTTTAATATTCCATCCCCTGTTTTTAAAGCTTTAATTTCTTCTTCTATGGAGAGAAGTTCTTTGTTTTTTGTTTCAATCGATGATAGTAACTCTTGATTTGCTTCTTTGGAATCCGTTAAGAGCTTGGGCTCGATTTTCCCACCAGCATTTATGAAACGAATGATCCTGCGCAACGAAAGAAAAAGACCATTTTTTGTTTCGTTATCGTCTGGAAGTATGTTGTATTCTTTTAACAATTTGCTCGCAATGTTATCAGATTCAATTTGGACATTTAATTCGGATTGTTTATCTAATAAAGATATTGCTTCATTGAGATTGGTAAGTTTTAGGTTCTTTAGTTCTAGAGATTTCTTTTTGACTTCATAGATTTTTAGAATAACATCCAGAGCATAATTTGACGCTTTTGTTAAGGCAAGTATAATCGTAGTGGCGGCAGTGATTGTCATTATTATAGAGCCTTTCTCAATTGTTTCAATCTTCGCTTTATTGTTCTCATCAGAAGTCAGTCGGCTAAAACAGTGAATTATTTGGTTCCAATGAGTCGCTGATTTAGAAAGTTCGTCTAAATATTCAACAGCAACACCCTCCCTAAAGTAAAGAGCGAGAGCATCGGAAGTAAACTCTTCGATTTTGGCATCACTTAATTCGTAAATACTAGAGGCCGATCGTAACTGGTTTACTTTACTTAACTTTTGTTGATATGGAATTAAGTAGTTGTTATAGTTACCCGTATCAGTATCAGTCAAATTGTCAATTTTTTCAAATATTATTTCTATTGGTTCTTTTTGTATCTTATCAAGACCTAACAATCTAAACGAAAGCAAAGTGTTTATATCGTCAAAACTTTCAATTAGTTCTTTATAAGCCTCCTTAACTTGATTACTCGAAGCAATGATTTGTTTTTTTATGGTTGTTTCATTAGGGCTTAGCACTCCTCTTTGTCTTTGTTGAATAATCTGCGTATAGTAGTTATTGATATTACCGTTTAGTTGCGTGATTAAAGTGATAATATTAGAAGATGCAATTGAGTCTTGGATTTTTTTAAGAGCTGTAAAAAAAGTATTTATATTCATAACGTTTATTCTCAATAAAATTTTAATAGGCACTACTTCCAGAAATAGTCAGCGCGTGTTCTGTTTTGATAGAAGGGCAGCAACGCCCATCACCTTCAGCATATTCTAACTTGTCGACGAAAACTCGCCCTTTATTTATATACTTAAAACTGAATAGATAATCCGGTTCATAGCCTGCTATTACTTTGACTGAGTTTCCCTCGTTCCTATATAAAGATAGCCCCTGACCAATCATTGCGTTCCCTCCCTCTTTAGGGGATAAAGAGAAGTAAATAGCAACATCTTCGACCCCGTCTCCCGTGAAATCACCTGTATAAGACTCTTGTGTATCTAATACAGCATGGTGTGTTTGTAAAATCTTAGGTAGGTAGTTCTTAAATTTTCGCTCTGCATCTCTAACTGCGTCGTTAGTTGAATATCCCGACATAATAGATCCTCGTTTATTCATATCGTAGGAGTGTTCATTCTTTGAGATAGTATTGGGATTACAACTGGTCAATAACACAATTGATATAATAAACAGTTTATCGGACATGCTATATGTTTAAAACAAATATTACTTTGTCTAGGGTATAAAACAATAACACTTTCGTGGTATTCTGCTTCCCTGATAAGGAATATGAATCAATCCAATTTATACTTCTGATTAACTCAGGTTATTCTTAAAAACCCCCTCTGCAAAGGCATTTTCCCTTTAAAACACTTTAAATTTGCCCTCTTATGCGCCGTTTGTAGAGGTGCACTAAAATTATAGAATATGAGTATAAAAGTAACACTACCAGATGGGAGTGTAAAAGAAGTAGAACAAGGTGCTAGTAGTATGGATATTGCCATGGGTATTAGCGAAGGGCTAGCACGGAATGTAGTAGCCGCAGAGGTGAATGGAGAGGTGTGGGATGCAACCCGTCCTTTTGAAGGAGATGCGAGTTTAAAGCTTTTACAATTTAAAGATGATGCAGGGCGCGATACCTTTTGGCATAGCTCGGCTCACCTAATGGCGGAGGCTATCGAGGCTTTATTCCCTGGCGTGAAGTTTTGGGTAGGTCCACCCGTAGATAATGGTTTCTACTATGATGTAGATTTTGGTGAGCATCACTTAACCGAAGATGAGTTGGGTAAGATTGAGGCTAAGATGAAAGAACTGGCGAAGCAGAAGAATCCTTTTATTAGAGAAGAGCGTGCGAAATCAGAAGCGGTAGCTTATTTTACAGAGAAAGGCGATGAGTATAAACTGGATTTATTAGAAGGTTTAGAAGATGGAAATATCACCTTTTATAAACAAGGAGCTTTTACCGATTTATGTCGTGGGCCGCATATTCCCCATACGGGCATGATTAAAGCTTTGAAATTAACTTCATTAGCAGCAGCTTATTGGAAAGGAGATGCGAATAATAAAAGTTTGACGCGCATTTATGGTGTGAGCTTCCCGGATAAGAAGTTGATGAAAGCGCACCTTGAGATGCTTGAAGAAGCCAAGAAACGCGACCACCGTAAGCTGGCAAAGGAAATGGGAATCTATACTATGAACGATGATGTAGGGCAGGGCTTAGTATTGTGGATGCCGAATGGTACGGTGATTATTGAAGAGCTAGAAAAACTAGCCAAAGAAACAGAAGAGGCTGGTGGCTATAAGCGTGTGAAAACACCGCATATTGCCAAAGAGAATTTATACCTAACCAGTGGACATTTACCCTACTATGAAGATAGTATGTATCCTGCTATGGAAATAGATGGCGCCAAGTATTATCTAAAAGCCATGAACTGTCCGCACCACCATAAGATTTTTGATGCAGAGCCGCATAGTTATCGGGATATGCCAATTCGCCTAGCGGAGTATGGTACTTGCTATCGTTATGAGCAGAGTGGAGAGTTGTTTGGATTGATGCGCGTTCGTTGTTTGAATATGAACGATGCGCATATCTATTGTAGTAAAGATCAATTCGAACAAGAGTTTAAGGCCGTAAACGAGATGTACCGTAAGTACTTTGATATTTTCGGCATTGATAAATATGTGATGCGCCTTTCTTTACATGATCCTGAAAAACTGGGTAAGAAATACGTAAACGAACCAGAGCTTTGGTTGGAGACCGAAGAAATGGTACGTAAAGTATTAATAGAAAGCGGTACGCCTTTCGTAGAAGTAAAAGACGAAGGCGCTTTTTATGGTCCTAAAATAGACGTGCAAATTTGGAGTGCGATCGGTCGAGAATTTACATTGGCTACCAATCAGGTAGACTTTGCGCAGAGCCGCAGTTTTAATCTATCCTTTACCAATGCGAATAATGAAGCAGAGGTCCCATTAATTATACACCGTGCTCCATTGGGTACGCATGAGCGATTTATTGGATTCCTCTTAGAGCACTATGCTGGTAAATTACCATTATGGTTGGCACCCTTGCAAGTAAAAATCTTACCGATCTCAGATAAGTATATGGATTATACGCAAGCCGTATTACAAAAACTGCGCAAAGCAGGTATACGTGCAGAAGTAGATGCAAGAGCAGAGAAAGTAGGACGTAAGATTCGCGATGCCGAGTTAAGTCGTACACCTTATATGTTTATTGTAGGAGAAAAAGAGCAGGCGGATGAAACTGTTTCGGTTCGTGTGCAAGGAGCAGGAGAAGAAGGGCAGGGCGACCTAGGAGCCATAGCGGTAGATGAGATTATTGCTACTATGACGCAGAAAATCGAAGAGCGCTCTAAGTAAGCTTTTCTTTTAATACATGAGTATAGAATGGGTGGCTTGTGGTCATCCATTTTTTTGTTCTGTTGAATTGGGGCTTAGGTAATCATGTGGTATCGGATAGAGTGTATAGTTTTATAGGGGGGGAGTTCTTTTAGTTTACATGAAATGTATACTATTTGGTTTACTGCTTTTCTTTACTAAGCCATTTATATGGAAGGCTTTATAGTTTTACAGATGATTTGTTGGGCTCCGTTAGGATTTATTTAGAAGCAAAATGTGCTCATAGCTATATTCAGTTGTAAATTTGCGAGAACTTTTTTGCAACAATGATAGAATTAAAGGTACCAACCATCGGAGAGAGTATAACAGAGGTAACCCTAGCGGAATGGAAAGTGGCTGAAGGCGACTATGTAAAGCTAGATCAGATTATCTGTGAGTTCGAAAGTGAAAAGGCAACCTTGGATTTTCCTAGTGAGGCGGCCGGTACCATCACCTTTGTAGCAGAAGAGGGTGACGATTTAGAAATTGGTGCGGTAGTATGTAAAATAGACGAAACAGCAGAGGCGCCAGCCGAAGCTCCCGTTGAAGAAGCCCCTGAGCCTAAAAAAGAGGACACAGCACCTGCAGCAACCGAAGCGCCAGCAAAAGATTTATTTGCTGATGTAAAAGCAACGCCTGTTGCCGAAGCCATCATAGAAGATAAAAAAGTAGATCCTAGTAAAATAGATGGCAGTGGTTCTGATGGACGCATTACAAAGAGTGATGTACTTGAGTTTTTGGCAGGGCCAATCGATGGAGGCAAAGAGCCTTTTACGCGCGATGAAAGCCGTAAGAAAATGAGTAAGCTACGCCGTACGATTAGTCGCCGACTCGTGGAGGCAAAAAACACAACGGCCATGCTCACCACTTTTAACGAAGTGGATATGAGCGCTATTAAAAATCTACGTGCGCAGTATAAAGAGGAGTTTAAAGAAAAGCACGGTATTGGTTTAGGTTTTATGAGTTTCTTTACACGCGCTTGTGCGATTGCGCTTCAAGAATGGCCTTCAGTAAATGCTTATATTGATGGAGAAGAAATTATCTATCATGACTATGTTGATATTTCAATAGCCGTATCAGCGCCTAAAGGATTAGTGGTACCCGTTATTCGCAATGCGGAAAGTTTGAGTATGGATGGTATCGAGAAAGAAGTAAAACGCTTAGCTCTTAAAGCTCGTGATAACAAACTAGAGCTTGAAGAAATGCAAGGGGGCACCTTTA
Organism: Chitinophagaceae bacterium; assembly: GCA_965230665.1. Taxonomy (GTDB): domain Bacteria; phylum Bacteroidota; class Bacteroidia; order Chitinophagales; family Chitinophagaceae; genus JAGNRR01. The sequence continues at coordinate 283,804 of CBDDLM010000004.1, read as the reverse complement.
CCTTAACGAATGGAGGTGTATTTGGTTCATTGTTAAGTACCCCTATTATCAATATGCCACAATCGGCAATTCTAGGCATGCATAAAATCGAAGATCGTCCGATGGCGATTAATGGAGAGGTTGTTATTCGTCCGATGATGTATTTAGCGCTGAGCTATGACCACCGAATTATTGATGGTCGAGAGAGTGTTGGGTTCCTCGTTCGTGTAAAAGAGCTATTAGAAGATCCTACCAAGATGATTGCCGCGAAACCGGTAGATCAGGTATTGTTGGATTTGTAGCCATTTATTTGTTCTGTTTTTTGTCAAGCCGAGCTTGTTGAAGCTCTTGATACGTCTTGTCTACGTTTCGATAAACTCAACATGACAATACTCTTTACTATTAGGAATCAAATTTATACTAAACTCTTGGGTAAGTGCAGCGTAATAATTTATATGATTATGTCAGGCTGAGCTTGTCGAAGCTCTTGATACGTTTTGTCTATGTTTCGATAAACTCAACATGACAATATTCACTATTTTTAGGATTCAAATTTATACTAAACTCTTGGGTAAGTGTAGCGTGATAAATTACATGATTATGTCAGGCTGAGCTTGTCGAAGCCATTTTAATAATATTGCATTAATGAATAGAGGATATTTCGTTTATATTGTTGAGTGTAATGACGGTTCATACTATACTGGAGTAACAAATAATTTATCATTAAGAATAGAACAACATAATTCTGATCGGTTTCCCGCTTCCTATTCGCATACACGCAGGCCGGTCAGTCTTAGGTTCAGTGAGCATTTTGGCGAGATTAAACAAGCTATAAAGTTTGAGAAGCAAGTTAAAGGATGGAGCCGAGCGAAAAAGGAGGCTTTGATAAATAATGACTGGGAAGAAATAAAACGTTTGAGTAATTTAAAGAAGAAGTAGGTGCAGGTATATCGTTTTATATAAATTAGATACCCTTCGACAAGCTCAGGGTGACTGGTCAAAAGAATGAATTCCTTAAAGTATGGAGCTTTCTTATAAGTATACATTTCGTAATACTTCGTACCTCGCGGAACGGGGCATGGTGGGTGGTGAGAAGAGCTTAAGCTTACACCTTATTCCCTCGCAGAAAGTCTTGGACTTTCATCCGTTTCTTACCTTGCATTTGAATTTCCAGCAAATCGATCCAGCCGTCCTGGCAGGCTATTTTGATATAATTTTTATGATCGCTGATGATAGTACCATTATTTACATAAGGATCACTTGCTATGAATTTGCAGTTGTAGACTTTTACAGTCTTATCATCAAAAGTGGTAAAGGCAGTGGGATAAGGATTCAAGCCTCTGATAAAATTATAGATAACCTCTCCTTTTTGATTCCAATCAATCCGGCAATCTTCTTTAAAGATTTTAGGTGCGTTTTTGTCGTCTGCAGTAAAGGTTTGTGCCTTAGGTTTAAGTTCGCCTTTACAGAGCGCATCCAAGGTCTCGCAGATCAGTTTGCCACCAGTAAGTGCTAATTTATCATGTAACGATCCTGCCGTATCCTCACGTTGAATATCAACGACTGTTTGTAAAAGAATATCACCGGTGTCAATCTCATGTTTAAGCTGGAAGGTACTAATGCCCGTTTGTGTTTCGCCATTCATAATGGCCCAGTTTATGGGTGCCGCACCACGATAGTCCGGTAATAGGGAGGCATGAATATTAATTGTACCCATAGGGGGCATATCCCAAACTGCAACGGGGAGCATACGAAACGCAACCACGACTTGTACATCAGCTTGATACGATTTTAACTCGGCTAAGAATGTTTCAGCCTTGAGGTTTTTAGGCTGTAAAACAGGGATATTCTTCTTAATAGCAAATTGCTTTACGGCCGATGAAGTGGTTTTCATACCGCGTCCGCTTTGTTTATCGGTATTCGTCACTACAGCTACGATATTAAAATCTTGTTGAAGCAAGTTGTCTAGTGCCGTGACAGCGAAGTCTGGTGTGCCCATGAAAACGATTCGAAGGTCCTTCTTGTGTATCATCTCAATCGTTCAAATTTAAAGGCTTAAATTTGTTTACATCCTTTATCCCAAAGAATTATTTATATGAAGCCTGAAGAAAAGAATCCATTGGAAGAAATCAAGCAACAAAATATATCTGCGGTAGAACAGATCAATACCGTATTGAGTATTACGTTGGGGCATAAATTCGGCCGAATGATGTCCGCTGGATTTGGTATTTTGCTTGAGTATTTTCTATATGCGCTAGCCCTGGGTGTTTTCATTTTTATCTTTATTATGGAGAAGGTGTCGCCTTTTTATGTGTTAGCACAGATGCGAGAAAATGAGGCTGTCCAAGATGCTTTAAACCCACATATCATAGATAATTTCAGTATGGTGGTAAAAGTAACCATTGGTCTGATTGCTTTTTTTATATTCACAACGGCTTGGGCTCTTCGAAGAGTACGCAAAGGACGAAGCAAAATGCAGGATGCTATTATTACGCTACGTGATGTTCGTGATGGACTTGAACAAAACAATCAGCAACTGGATACATTGAATGAAGTATCAGAAAAAATGGCAACGGCAGCAAATACGATTGCGCACGAAACAAGTCCGAATACCCCCAAATAAAAAACCTCCTTGACTAAAAGGAGGTTCTTGTGATATTATTGAATAGCTTGAATTAGCTCATTTTTGCTATGTGCTTAGCAGCTTGAGATTTTAGATTCGCAGCTTTATTCTTATGTACGATCCCGCGCTTCGCTAATTTATCAAGCATAGATGAAAGTGTAGGAAGTAATTCTTCCGCTTCTTTCTTAGATTCTAAGCCTAAAAACTTGCGATATGCATTACGCATAGTTTTTGCATAATAGCGATTGTGGTCTCTACGTTTGATACTCTTACGAGCCGATTTCTTCGTTGCTGCGTGATTAGCCATATCTTCTTTAAAATTGGAACGCAAATTTAGGTTTTTTTTTGAGAAATAGACATCTTACATGAAAAAAATATGTGAATCTCAGTTTTCTATATCTGGGCTTTATCGGTTAGTAAAATGGGCTTAACTTCGCTTCAAAGCCCATAAAGCTCAGCAAATAATGAAAGATTTTTCGTTTCTTACGAACCCGCACCCAGAATACATAGAGAACCTTTATCAGGACTTCGTTAAAGACCCTGAATCCGTAGACCCAGAATTCAAGAAATTCTTCCAAGGCTTTGATTTTGCGGTATCCTTTGGGAATGGGGCGGTTGCTGAGCAGTCATCCAATGGAGTAGCGCATACGCCAGTAGATAGCGGTAGTATCGATTGGGCGGCAGAATTCAACGTTTTTAGAATGATTCGTGCCTATAGGAAACGCGCGCATTTAATATCCAATACAAACCCAATTCGGCAGCGTAAAGATAGGAATGCCTGTGTGGAGCTAGATTGTTTCGATCTTACTGAAGCAGATTTAAGCAGAGCGTTTCATGCTGGTGCCTTTTTAGGCTTGGGTAAAGCTAGCTTATCCTCAATTCGAGAGAGGCTAGAGGAGATCTATGCAGGTAATGTAGGTGTAGAGTATACCTATATCAATAATGAAGAAGTTTGTCAATGGGTTGAAAAAGAGTTTGAGAAGGCCATGACTACAGATTTACCTTCACAGAAGAAAAAGCGAATCCTACAGAAGTTAAACGAGAGTGTCATTTTTGAGAAATTCTTGCATACGAAGTATATCGGACAAAAGAGATTCTCGTTGGAAGGTGGAGAGAGCACTATAGCAGGTTTAGATGCTATTATTAATGAGGCGGGTGATAATCAAGTTCAAGAAGTAGTAATTGGGATGGCCCATAGGGGTAGGTTGAATGTATTGGCCAATACCTTGCAAAAAACGTATAAGCAAATATTTAGTGAGTTTGAAGGGACTATGCCTGAAGACACCACTATGGGGAGCGGAGATGTGAAATACCATTTAGGTTTTCGCTCTAATGTGCAAACCATGAATGGCAAAGAAATTAATATTCAAATTGCACCTAATCCTTCACATCTAGAATCTGTAAACCCAATAGTAGAAGGTTTTGCTCGCGCGAAAGCGGATACGCTTTACGATAGTGACTACGATAAAATCTTACCGATCTTACTTCATGGAGATGCTTCAATAGCTGGTCAAGGTATTGTGTATGAAGTGTTGCAAATGAGCAAGTTAAAGGGGTATTATACTGGCGGGACGATTCATTATGTGATTAATAATCAGATTGGTTTTACCACGGATTTCGATGATGCTCGTAGCACAGATTACTGCACAAGTATAGCCTCTATGATTCAGGCACCTGTATTTCATGTAAATGGAGATGATACAGAAGCTGTTGTTAAAGTATGTGAATTAGCTCTTCGGTTTAGACAGAAATTCAATAGTGATGTATTCATTGATATGGTATGTTACCGAAAGTGGGGCCACAATGAAGGAGATGATCCAAAATTCACACAGCCGCAGCTGTATGACTTAATTGGTAAACATAAGAATCCTCGAGAACTATATGTTGAGAATTTGAAGAAGAAAGGACTAATAGACGAAAAAGAAGCAAAAGAATTAGAAGAAGAATTTTGGAAGGATTTACAGGACCGTTTAGAGCAGGTAAAACAAGAACCTGTAAAATATAAAAGACAAAAGCCAGAGATTGCCTGGGGTAATTTAAAAAAAGCCAAGCCAGATGATTTCTTTGAAAGCCCAGATACTTCGGTTAGTGAAGAGGAGTTCAAAAAAGTATTTGATGCTATTAATAATCTGCCCGAAGGGTTTTCTGCCCTGCGCAAGATTGATAAACTGCTAAAGACTAAAATCAAACTCTTTGAAGAGAAGCAGATGTTGGATTGGGCAACCGGTGAGCTTATGGCCTATGCCACCTTATTGAATGAAGGACATAATGTGCGAATGAGTGGTCAGGATGTAAAACGTGGTACATTTAGCCATCGACATTCTGTAGTACGCGACCAGAAAAAACAGGAGTCTTATAATAGGTTGAATCACATTGGAGAAGAACAAGGGAAGTTTAAAATATACAATTCACTTCTTAGTGAGTTTGCCGTACTTGGTTTTGAGTATGGGTATGCATTGGCTGATCCGCATTGTTTGACCATATGGGAAGCTCAGTTTGGAGATTTCTTCAATGGGGCACAGGTTATTGTGGATCAATACATTTCAAGTGCAGAAACAAAATGGGGCAAAAATAATGGCCTAGTCATGCTGTTGCCGCACGGTTTCGAAGGGCAAGGACCTGAACATTCTAGTGGCAGGATCGAACGTTTTTTACAAGCTTGTTCCGAACTTAATATGATCGTAACCAATTGTACGACTTCGGCTAACTTCTTCCATGCCCTGCGCAGACAGTTGAAGTTTAACTTCCGTAAACCGTTAGTTAATTTCTCGCCTAAAGCAAATCTTCGGTTAGACAAGGCTTACTCGCATGTTAGTGAGTTTACGAAGGGACGTTTTCAGGAGGTTATTGATGATAAATATATAAGCACTGCCTCTCAGGTAAAAAGAGTGTTGTTGTGTTCAGGGAAAATTTACTTTGATTTATTGGAGCGCCAGCAGACAGAAGAAAGAAAAGATGTTGCTATTGTTCGTGTAGAGCAACTCTATCCATTTCCACAAAATCAAATTGATGCGATTCGTAAGAAGTACCCAAGTGCACAATATGTTTGGGTTCAAGAAGAGCCATATAATATGGGTTCTGTTGCCTTTCTTAAGTTAAGACTTGATCCTAAGTTTAGTATTGGCTATCTAGCACGGGCAGCATCAGCAGCAACTGCAACAGGATATGCTAAACAACATGCTGCAGAGCAAAAAGCAATTATTGATCAGGCATTTGATTTATAAAACCTATTGGCTATGACAAAGCTGAAGGAAATATTTCCCATCTTTCATTCAGAGTTTATAGAACAACTCGAAGCAAACTTAGAGGTGCGACAATTTTCACGAGGTGATGTGATCATGCGCACGGGCAGTTATATCCGCAATACAGTACTCGTTTTAAGCGGCTTAATCAAAGTTTACAGAGAAGACAATGAAGGGAACGAGTTCTTCATGTATTATTTACAACCAGGACAGGCTTGTGCCATCTCGTTAATTTGTGCAAGTAGACAGGAGAAGAGCGAAATCACGGCCAAGGTGATCGAAGAAACGGAGTTGCTTATGATTCCTTTTTCTAAGACCGAGCGGTGGATGCAAACTTATCCGAGTTGGAATCAATTTGTGCTGGAGACTTACCGGAGTCGATTTGAAGAAGTATTACATGTGGTAGACAATATTGCCTTTCATAGTATGGACGAGCGTTTAGAGTTTTATTTGAAAAGACACTTTGATCAATGCAAGTGTACCGACTTGGAAATTACACATCAAACTATTGCAAATGAGTTAAGTACTAGTCGCGAAGTCGTATCTCGCTTACTTAAAAAAATGGAACAGCGTGGTATGATTACGTTACACAGAAATCATATACAACTGAGCGAAGACTTTGTGCAGGTGTGATGTTTATCACGATACGTGTGATCCTACTTAGAATACTTTTGCCTAGCTATGGAAATTTTAGGTTATGTATTGGCAAGTTTGATTGGGATTTCATTAGGTCTAATTGGCAGTGGAGGCTCAATTCTTACGGTCCCTCTATTGGTCTATGTCTTTAATGTTACACCTGTTCTGGCCACGGCCTATTCATTATTTATTGTCGGAATAACCTCCTTGCTAGGTAGTGCTCGCAATGTAGTTCATAAAGAGATTAAGTTAAAAAACGTTATAATATTTGGCTTGCCGTCTATAATCGCAGTTTACATAACACGGACATTTATTGTACCCCAATTACCTGAAACCCTTTTTAGATTGAATGGTTTTTTGGTACAACGTGACGGATTTATAATGGTTTTATTTGCCCTATTTATGATGCTTGCATCCGCTTTCATGATACGATCTAGAAATAGAACAAGCAATGAACAGAAGGTAATGAATGTACCTTATGGTCTTATTTTTTTAGAAGGTGCACTTGTAGGAACCCTAACGGGATTCGTGGGAGCGGGTGGAGGGTTTATGATCATTCCAGTTCTGGTCATTGCATTGCGCTTACCTATGAAAGAGGCCGTTGCCACCTCATTAGCTATTATTGCTATGAAGTCAATGATTGGCTTCTTAGGCGATGTACAAAACTTCAGCCAGCAGATAAACTGGACGTTCTTGCTTACCTTGACTGGAATCTCTGTAGTCGGTATTTTTGTAGGTATTTATTTAACCAGATTTCTATCATCTAAATTTCTGAAGAAGAGTTTCGGATGGTTTGTATTTGTGATGAGCATATTCGTCTTGTTGAAAGAGTTCTTGTAATTTCTCGATGAAAAAAACAGACATAAAAAAGGGTCGGAAATTATATCCGACCCTTTAAAATTTTATGGGTGTCTTACTTTATGATTACTTTTTTAACAACTTTAGAAGTAGTGTTACTTATTTCTACAAAGTAGATCCCAGCCGTTGGAAACGTACTTCTTTCAATTTTTATCTCGGAAGTTCCTGCTACTGCTACTTCTTGATGAAGTGTTTTGCCTACAAGATTTGAAACCTTTACAGAAATATTTTGTTTATTCTTGTTCAACGAAATAAACAAATCGTTTGATGTAGGGTTAGGATAAACAGTTAGGGCACCTTGAGCATTTAAATCATTTACAGCAGTCGGTGCAGTGCCAGTGGAAGCCTGTCCATCGTCAGCTGAGGCACTAATACCATTTAGTACTTCTTTATTGCTCGAACTTGCATCCACAACATAAGCCACAACATGAGCTTTTTCCATATCAATTGGGTCGGTTGCGTTGGTTAAGTCAAATACATATTGTTTTGTAAACAAACTACCTGTAGTGGTAGGCCCTGTGATGGCATCACCCCATTGACCTGTACTAATGTTTTCGCGAAATGTGTGTTTGTACGTATAAGGATTACTCGCTGATGCACTACTGCCGGATTGATAATCAGAGGTAAGATCATCTTCTGTAAGCATAACATAAATGGCATTATTTGTACTAACATCAGACGTATAATAAACTTGTACATCTACTGTAAGCGTTTTTGCTGTTGCGTCGTGAACAGATTTTACTGCTACGTTTAAGTCAGGTGTTTCAGCTAATGCAGTCGTTGTCATAGGCGACCAATTTGTTCTGCCCTGTAGAATATTACCATCAGTCCCTAATTTTCTATTGATAAAAGCCGAAGGCATGAAGCGGCTTCCATTACCAGGGGAACAGTAGCTCGCTGTATAGAATGCATCTGTAAAAGGTCTTCTAAAATCAGTTCCTGCAGTTCCGCTTGGGTTCGTATAGTTTGAATTTGAAGGTGGTAAGGCAATAACATGCACACGACCAGGATTTGCGGATACAATATTAGCTGCCTCTGTATGACCAGCAGGGCAGTTGCCACATTTAATACCTGTAAATTCTTCTAAGACGACATGTTGTGGTCCAACACCTTCTAATACGAATTGCTGAACTTGAGCCATGAGTGAATGACTAACTAAGGTCAACATAATGAGTACAATTTTTTTCATAGACTATAATTTTCTCTGAAATTACGAAGAAAAAATGTTAATCCCGCGAATTTAACAGACCTACAAACCATCTGTTTATCAAAGCTCTGGAAAGAAAAAGAAGAGAAACACCTAATTCGATTTCTCTTGTTTAGCCAATATGGTTTTATCAATATAAAAAGTCCCAAAAGGAACAAAACTGGCCAAAATTACTTTCCAAGTTGTTTTACTATGTTCCCATTTATAGTCTACACTTACTAAATAGGTAAAAATAATGTACAGTATAAACAGAAATCCGTGAGCATATCCAACAGGGCCAGTTAAGACAGGGTTTTCAAAAATGTACTTCATAGGCGTTGCTATAAAGCAAAGGATGATGAGCGAAACTCCTTCAAGAAAGGCAATTATTCGTAGTTGACCCATTTTTGTTCTTAGGAGTTCTTTCACTTAAAAAGGTATTTGGAGGGCGAAGTTAGGTCATTGTGACTTAACGTTACTTTGTAACAAATCTCACATTTCAAGTCGCTTTATTATCTCATCTTTGTATTTCAAAAGAAATAAAGTATGCATATAGAACAGATATATACAGGTTGCTTGGCACAGGGCGCGTATTATATTACTAGTAATGGTGAGGCCGCGATTATCGATCCATTAAGAGAAATTCAGCCTTATTTGGATAGAGCGAAACGAGATGGCGTTAAGATTAAGTATATTCTTGAAACACATTTCCATGCGGACTTTGTAAGTGGTCATGTTGATTTAGCTAAAGAAACAGGAGCACAGATCATATATGGTCCTAACGCAAATCCAAGTTTTGATGCTTACATAGCAACAGATGGTGAGGAGTTTAAACTTGGAGACGTATCTATTAAAGTATTGCACACACCAGGCCATACCATGGAGAGTAGTTGTTTCCTATTAATTGATACAGAAGGGAAAGAACACAGCGTATTTACTGGAGATACTTTGTTTATTGGGGATGTTGGGCGTCCTGATCTCGCACAGAAGGCGGCCAGTATGACCCAAGAAGAGTTAGCTGGCCTATTGTATAACTCGTTACGAGAAAAAGTAATGACCTTGCCAGACCATACGGTGGTATACCCAGCACATGGAGCAGGGAGCGCATGTGGTAAGAATATGAGTAAGGAAACGGTCTCTTCGATAGGGGAGCAGAAGACGACAAATTATGCATTGCGTGCTGATATGACACAGGAAGAATTTGTTAAAGAGGTGACCGATGGCTTGTTGCCACCACCGGCTTATTTCCCAATGAATGTGGCCATGAATAAAGAAGGTTATGATGCAATATCTGATGTTATGAATAGAGGAATGCGTTCCTTAAGTGTAGAAGAATTTGAAGTTGCAGCTAATGAAACGGGCGCTGTTATTTTGGATACTCGAAATCCAGAGGTATTTGCTGAAGGATTCATTCCAAACAGTATTAGCATAGGTTTAAATGGAGGGTTTGCTCCATGGGTTGGAGCATTGATTCCTGATGTAAAACAACAAATTCTTTTAATCGCAGAAAAAGGAACAGAGGAAGAAGCTGTTACTCGTTTGGCGCGTGTTGGCTTTGATTTTGTGATCGGTCACTTAGATGGTGGTTTTGAAAGTTGGCAAGCGGCGCATAAAGAAATTGATCGTGTTGAACGCTATACCCCTGAAGATTTGCAAGCTCGATTTAACGAAGCGGGGAGTGAGGTGATTGATGTGAGAAAATGTAGCGAGTATAATATGGGGCATATTACTGGAGTTAAGAACCTGCCATTAGATAATATTAATAATGAGTTGGCTTCTTTTCCAAAGGATAAAAAATTGGTCTTACATTGCGCAGGTGGCTACCGTTCTATGATTGCAGCCAGTATTCTGAAATCAAGAGGTTGGACTGAGGTTGCTGATGTAACAGGAGGTTTTGATCAAATAAAAAAATTGGATTTACCATTTAGTCAAAAAAGTGAAACGGTATAGTGATGTTTGAAGCGATTAAAAATTTTTTTAAAAGACAAAACGTGGATTATAGTGAGCTGGTGGATAATGGAGCCATAATCATTGACGTAAGAACTCCTCAAGAATACGATAATGGGCATATTAGGCAATCTCGAAATATCCCCTTGGCAGAAATGCCTCATCGGCTGAAATCTTTCTCAGATAAGGACAAAACCTATATTGTTGTTTGTGCATCTGGGATGCGGTCGGCATCGGCTAAGTCGATAATGAAAAGAAATGGATATCAAAACGTCTATAATGGAGGGGGCTGGCAAAGTCTTCGTGCTAAAATATAACGGTTATGGCTAAAGTATCTTTTTCGGAATTAATATCAAGTGATAAACCCGTACTAATAGATTTTTTTGCTGAATGGTGTGGCCCATGTAAGGCAATGCCACCCATTCTACAAGACGTGAAAAAAAGATTAGGCGCCGATGTTCGGATTGTTAAAATAGATATTGACAAAAATCCGAAACTGGCAGCACGTTATCAAATCCAAAGTGTACCAACTATAGCGATTTTCAAAAACGGAGAAATTGTATGGAGGCAATCTGGGGTTCGTCCTGCTGTAGAAATTATCAACAAGCTCGTGACTCTTGATTAATTGACAAGAATCACCTTTTTTAAAGTGAAAGTATGATGTACTTTCACTTTTTTAATTGTGGAGAGCGATTCTCTACTAGATGCCCTTACATATATGAAACCAGTTTATTACAGCGATTATCTTCAACTAGACAAAATATTAAATGCACAGGATCCGGAGAGTGCTAAACACGGTGTAAGAGCTGATGATGAAATGCTTTTTATTATTATTCATCAAACCTATGAACTTTGGTTTAAGCAAATGTTTCATGAGATTAATTTGGTGAGAGAGATTTTTCAGAAGGAACGTGTAGAAGATAATTCGGCTGATATTTTTAATGCGGTTCATCGCTTAAATCGAGTCTCAGAAATTCTGAAGGTATTGGTTGACCAAATGACCATTATGGAAACCATGACGCCACTCGATTTTCTTGATTTTAGAGATTTTCTACGCCCAGCTTCTGGTTTTCAGAGTATTCAGTTTAAAATTGCAGAAGCCATGCTTGGCTTACCCTACGATCAACGTTTTGGCCAAGAGTACTATTTATCTCAGCTAAGAGATGAGGATAGAAAGCTTGTGCAGGATTATGAAAAGGAAGAATCCTTATTTGTTCTCGTTGAGCGTTGGTTGGCACGTATGCCTTTTACTAAGAATGGGTATGAAACGCAAGATGGTTTTTGGAAAGACTATAGAGATGCATATTCGAATAGTTTGCAAGAAGGAGAAAAGGCCAATGTGGACTATTTTGAATCGATCTTTCTGGATACCGGAAAGTATCCTGAAGAGTTAAGATTAGGGCGAGATGCTGCACGGTCTGCTTTATTTATTATGTTGTACCGTGACTATCCTTTGTTAAGTGATCCGTACAAACTAATAAATGCATTGTTGGACATTGATGATTTATTAGCTCAATGGCGTTATCGTCACATGAATATGGTTAAAAGAATGATTGGGAAGCGCGTTGGTACGGGTGGAAGCACGGGGGCTAAGTATTTACAAAACGCCGCTCAGAAGCATTATATCTACAAAGAATTTGCTGATTTAACTTCTTTCTTATTACAAAGAAACCAATTACCTAAACTTCCCAAAGAAATAGTAGATAGTCTTACCTATAATGTATAAACTAGGGTACGAAGTTTCCATTAGCTAATGGCCAGACATCTAAGGTATCATTGGTCATCGTATTGCTAAATCCTGTAGAGATAATGGTGTAATTTTTACCCGCTTCTAAAGTATCAGGACGCCAATCCGTATAAAAAATATTTTGATTTACACTATTTCTCATTTGCCAGTTGTAGACACCTGCTCGAATAATTTTCCAAGATTTATCATCTCCTAGATTTGTATTTGAGAAGACAACGGAATTGTCAATACTGTTCATAAGGTCTAAACTAGGAACATCGGGAACAGCATGAAAAAACCGAACTCTGCAGTCTCCGCCAGAAGCTCCAGACAGCACATCGTCAACGACTTTCATTTTAAGGAATAAGGGCCGGTCGTAGAAGAAAATAGAACGAACGGCACCTTGTTCAAAATTCATATTGGTATCGATAAAGGTATTACCCGAGATCACAACCTTAAAGTTGCGAATACCACTTAAAATATCTCTATAGAAGGTATTTGTTGAATATGTCAAAGGAGTAAGTGTGATTGGTTTATTATCAATCAAGAACTCCATGTCTGGTGTATTTGGTGAGGCATGGATCAACATGAACCGAGAAGTGGATTCATCTATATCTTTTTTCCCGCATGAAAAAAAGGAGATTGTAACTATCAATAAAAAAAAGAGTTGCTTCATGAACCCTTAAAGTTATTTGAAATATGGGATATTAACTAGATTCTCAATGAAAAGTTGAAAAAGCGCTGGCTTAGCCACAAATGGAAATACAAAGCCAAATACGGCACCCCATAGGTGTGCATCGTGGCCTATATTATCCCTATTTTGTTTGCTCATATGAGCTGAATACCAAAGGTAACCTATAGCGAATAGGATACCAGGAACGGGGATAGCAAAGAAAATATATAACAACTCCCAAGGATTGAATGCAACAAATACAAATAATACCGCGCTCACCGCACCACTAGCACCTAAGGCACGGTATCGATAATCGTCCTTATGTTTAAAATACGTAGGAATAGATGATGCCAAAAGGGCTGCCAAATAGAATAAAATGAAATAGAACGGACTCCCAAAATAGAAAGTGAACAAACTCTCGACATAAGGTCCAAAGAAGAATAAAGTCAGCATATTGAATATCAAATGCTGTTGATCCGCATGAATGAACCCATGAGAAAAGAAACGCCAATACTCGTTACGTTCCTTAATATGGGAAGGAATAAAAAAGCTTTTGAACATGAGCTCTCCATTACTCCAAGCCATAAATGAAATAACGGCTGTAATTCCTATAAGTATGTATGCATAACTCATGTTCTAAGAGTTGTATTGTTTTAAGCCCGCCTCTAGACAATCCATGGCTTGGTTTATTTCATTTGTATTGAGTACATATGCAAAACGAACTTCTGACGTGCCAAGCCCCTTAGTTGCGTAGAAGCCAGATGCTGGTGCCATCATAATGGTATTGCCATTATGTGAGAATTTTTCTAGTAGCCATTGGCAGAAGTCTTCTGCATTTTCTACAGGTAATTTAGCCATTACATAAAAAGCACCACCGGGCGTACTACAGATAACCCCTTCAATTTTTTTAAGACGATCTATTAAGGTATCTCTTCTTTTCTTGTACTCTTCCTTTACCTCGGCAAAATAGGCATCAGGAACACCAAGTGCAGCCTCACCAACTATCTGGGCAAGACTAGGAGGACTTAATCGAGCTTGGGCTAATTTTAATGCCGCGGACATAACCGATTTATTTTTACTTACAATGGCACCAATTCTAGCGCCACATGCACTGTAACGTTTAGAAATTGTATCAATCATAATAACATGCTGCTCTAAACCTTCTAATTCCAATGCGCTTGTTGCCCGTTCTCTATCGTAAGCAAATTCTCTATAAGCTTCATCTGAGAATAGAAAAAGATCGTGCTTAAGACAAATCTCCCTCAAAGTGTTCATTTCTTCTTCTGAGTACAAATAGCCCGTTGGGTTATTGGGGTTACAAATAAGAATTGCTTTTGTTTTATCTGTTATTTTATCTTCAAAATCCTCAATAGGAGGCAGTTTGAATCCATTATCAATACGAGCTGTGATCGGTATAATTTTTGCTAAGCTTGTAACCGCATAACTATTATAGTTTGCATAGAAAGGTTCAGGGATAATGATCTCGTCATCCGGTCCTAAACAAGCCATCATAGCAAAAAGGATGGCTTCTGAACCACCAGTTGTTATAAGTAATTCATTGCTATCCAGACTAATGCCCATGCGCTCGTAGGTTCGGGCAAGCTTTTGTCTGTACGATGCATTCCCAGCACTATGGCTGTATTCTAAAATATCAAAATCTATATTGCGCACAGCATCAAGTGCTATTTGAGGCGTTGCAATGTCTGGTTGACCAATATTAAGATGAAAAACATGAATACCTCTTTTCTTAGCATCATCGGCATAAGGAACTAGTTTTCTAATGGGTGAGGGGGGTAAAATTTCTCCTCTGTGCGAAATTTTTGGCATAGCGCAAATGTAAAACGTGCGACGGGAAAAAGAGGAATAAAAAATGGCAAGTTACTTATATCGCACCGCTACAACCTTGTACCCTTGCTGCATTCCTGCCCTGGGGGATTAAAGGGAGCTGGTCGTATAAGACTTGCCGCGGCAAATGTAAGTAGGAACAATTATTTTCTGCTTGTTTCTGTTTTCTTTTTCTGAGAAGTTTTAAGAGCACCACTTATGACGAACGAAAAAAGTGAGGCAGAACGCCTCACTTTTTTTATGTTCAATCATTTGCATGGACTTATCTTACCTTTTTCATTTTGAAAGAATAATTTCCATCTGAATAGTACTCTCCAAAATTTAGCTTGTTTCTGGTCAGATAATTTATTTGCCAATCATAGGTAAATCTGCGATTCGTTCGGGTGTCGTATAAGTAAGCTGTAAGGAAGCGTTCCATATCCTCCACATAGTTTCCATTTTCATCCCAATATCCTCCAACATCATCACGATATAGTTCATAAGTACCTTCTAGTACTTGACCTGTTCTGAGATTTTCCATGGTAATAATGTTTCCATCAAATAGAATGCGACAGTCAATGAAATCATTTAGAACGTCATCACGAACGATACCATTATTGTAAACAAAGAACGCTTTATTGTAATACCATTCACCTTGTAATTTTTCAACTGGCGTCATAATTAATGGTTCACCCGGGCGGCGTGTGCAAGAAGAAAGAAGAATTAAAATTCCCGTAATTGTAAAAAGTAATGCTCGTTTCATAATCCTTAGTTTTAATGGTTCGAAGATTGGACGAGCTACGGAGAAAGAAGTTTAATCAAGTTGCCTTTTTAATGTAAAATAGGCCGTTTTTCCATCAATTTCTGTTTCATACTTAAACTTGTTTTTCCCGAGCCTTACGATATCCCATAGCTCTTCATATTGACGTTTTGTGGTAGTGTCAATATAGGATAAAAGCATTTGTGATTTTCTTACAGGAATAGCATTCCCTTCAGGGTCTATATAGTTTACTTCGGTTTCCTCATCAAGTGCATATGTCCCTTTAAAAACTAAAGAGTCTTTTACATCAATAATTGTTACATTTCCATCGTTTGTAAAGAAGACATCTAGATAGCGGTAAGTATCAAGAATATCCTTACGGCTAAATACTTTTTCCTGCAATTGTGCTTTCGTATAAATCCATTTGCCATCGAGTCGCTCTTTTTGTCTTTCTTCTTTATTACATGAAGTTAGAATTACGACGCTAAGGATTATGAGAGGGAATAATAATTTGTTCATCAATTTTAGTTTGAGTATTAGACTAAGGTATTAACGAATAGTTTAAACTGGAATGTTAATATCTATGGACTTACTTTTTGTGCATTGCCTAAGGCCCCTTCTATATTTGCTGTTTAAATAAACTATACAATGAAATTTTTCATAGATACAGCAAATCTTGAGCAGATAAAAGAAGCTCATGAACTAGGTATATTAGACGGTGTGACTACAAACCCTTCTTTAATGGCAAAAGAAGGTATTCAAGGAACTGATGCCGTTATGAAGCACTATAAAGACATTTGTGATATTGTAAAGACACCTGTTAGTGCTGAGGTTATTTCTACTGATTTCGACGGTATTATAGAAGAAGGTAAAAAGCTTGCCGCGATTGATGAGCACATTGTTGTCAAGGTTCCTATGATAAAAGATGGCGTTAAGGCAATTAAGTGGTTTACCGATAATGGGATTAAAACAAACTGCACGCTTGTTTTCAGTGCTGGGCAAGCTATTCTAGCGGCAAAGGCTGGAGCAACTTACGTGTCTCCTTTCATCGGACGAATTGATGATAGCAATTGGGATGGTGTAGATCTTATAGAACAGATTGCTGATATTTATGCTATGCAAGGTTTTACTACGGAGGTATTAGCTGCTAGTATTCGTAACCCATTACATATCGTTAAATGTGCCGAGGTGGGTGCAGACGTTTGTACTTGTCCGTTAAGTTCAATTCTAGGGTTACTTAAGCATCCTCTAACGGATATTGGACTGGCTAAGTTTTTAGAAGATGCTAAGGCCTTCGCGTAATTACCCATAGAACAGTTTTATAGATAATTTAAAAAGCTTCTAGTATCAGCTAGAAGCTTTTTCTATAAATGAGTATTAAAAGAATACTGACTATAGTGATACCGATAATAATCGAAAAAACGATATTCGACCCAAAAGAAAGCCATGCCCATCCAGTAAGAACGTTAGCGGCAAACAGTACGATTCCATTTACTCCAGCATAAAAACCAATGGCCGATGCTTTCTGGTCTTTTCCTGCGTATTGAACGAGCAAAGATTTTATAATGCCGTCTGTACAGGCGTAGTATAATCCATATAAGACAAAACCTAAAACTATGAATAACAGTGATGAGTGAAAACCAATTAAAAAATAGCTTCCGGTATAAACGAATAGGCCTATGATGAGCATTTTTATTTTACCAATTTTATCGGCCCATTTACCTATGGGAAAGGCGGTGAGTGCAAAAACTAAATTAAATAAAATATAAGCGAAAAGGATTTCCTGTTCATTCAGACCACTCGTTTTTGCTTTTAGCAACAAATACATATCACTGCTGCTCGCTAAGGCAAAAAAGAATAGAATCAATACAAGTTGTCTATAGTTTTTATTAGCCCTTCTAAAATAACTAAAATGATTTTTAAAGGAGATATTATTTCTAACACCTATTGTTTTTTTCTCTTGTATGACGAATGTAAAAAGGATGGCAATGACACCGGGTATTATTGTGAGCAGTATTACATTTCGGTAATCTTCAGGGTTGAAGTATAAGAAAAGGAGTGCAAGAGTTGGGCCTAATACTGCACCTAAAGTATCCATGCTTCTGTGAAACCCAAATACGGTTGCTCTGGTATGGTCAGTGCTTTCTGCTGCGAGAATAGCATCTCGGGCACCAGTGCGAATGCCTTTGCCTACTCTATCCAATACGCGCGCACAGAGTATGGGAAAGGCCGATTGAAACAATGCAATAAGAGGTCTTGATAATACGCTAAGGCCATATCCTAACTGAACAAAAGGGAGTCTTCTTTTTAAGGTATCGCTTAGGCTTCCAGTATAAATTTTACTAAAACCACTTAATAGTTCTGCTACACCTTCAAGAAATCCTATTAATAAAGAACCGTATCCAATCGTTTCTAGATAGAGGGGAATAACAGGGTAAAGCATCTCACTACTTATGTCGTTGAAAAGGCTAATCAAGGAGATGAGCCAAACCGTTCTTGTGATATGCTTAAACATACTTTACATACTAGACTCTTCTTTGATCTTGTGTTGTTTCAAAAACATACTGAAATAAATTTCTATCAGCTTCTGTTAGCTCTTTATTTCTTCGAGCAAGGACACGGGTAGCGGTATCAGTAGCTTTGTTGAGTTTGTATTCAGTCATGCCGTTACTACCTCCCCAACCGAAAGAAGGAATGAAATTTCGAGGGAAGCCCCCCCCAAAAACATTTGCACTTACGCCAACAACAGTACCTGTATTAAACATCGTATTGATGCCACACTTAGAGTGGTCGCCCATGAACAAACCGCAAAACTGTAAACCTGTTTTTACAAATGTTCCCTTAGTCTCACTCCATATTTTAACCTCATCGTAGTTGTTCTTAAGGTTAGAATTATTGGTATCAGCACCTAGGTTACACCATTCTCCAATAACAGCGTTTCCTAGAAATCCATCATGTCCTTTATTACTATTCGCAAAAAATACTGAGTTGTTTACCTCGCCACCAACTTTGCTCCCTGGACCAATTGTTGTTGCTCCATATATTTTGGTGCTTAGCTTAAGTACTGCGTTATCACACAAGGCAAGAGGACCTCTTACTACACTGCCCTCCATAATCTCCGAGTTTCTGCCTATATAAATAGGTCCAGTTGTGCTATTGAGTATTGCTCCTTCTACACGTGCGCCCTCTTCTACGAAAATATCTTTCCCAATTAGTGTGTTTGTATTGGATAGCTCTTGAGATGTTCTGTTTCTTGTTAAACGTTCGTAGTCCTCTGAAATGTTTTGTTCGTTATGACTAAAAATGTCCCACATGTTCTCGAGAAAACGGATGGGGCCATTGTAGTGAACGACATTTGTATTAAGAACAGTTTCCGAAATCGTAAATGTTTTTGTCTGTTCGGCCGAAAGTTGTGCTGCGATTAAAATATCGCCATACATCAAACACTCATTATTCTTTAGTTCAAGAATGTGAGCAAACAGCTCATCATTAGGAAAGCAAGCACTGTTAATTAAACAATTTTGAGGTTGAACCTCAATTGGGAATAATTCTTGTAAATGTGCTGCGCATTTATAGCTAGGTAATATAGACGTAATCTGCTCCCATTTTTCTCTTAAGGTCCAAATGCCGCATCGGATCTCACTTAGTGGTCTTGTATGCGTAAATGGCAAAAAGTGCTCATGCCGTTCATCGTCAAATAGTATAAAGTTCATTTCAGATTTTATAGGATGTTAAAAATAGTTATCCTTTCTGATATACCAAGCATTGAAATTTATATTTGGGGAAACACGATTTACAATGAAACAGATTATTTTAACGCTACTCTCAATAATGTTCTTTACCTATGGTGCAACAGCTCAAAAAAGAACGGAAAAAGTTGTTTTGACCAAAGGGCAGAAGATTAGCATGACTACCGAGAGTAAGTCTGATAGGAAACAGGCTCAACAAGGAGATATGAAAACAGATCTTGCTATCGTTTCAGAAATGGAAGTAACGGATGTTACAGATAAAGGATATAAATTAAACGTTACGATGAAAAAAGCAAAGATGAAATTTACGAGTTCGTTCTTCAATGGAGAATATGATTCGGAAGATAAGGAAAAACAAAAAGGACAAATTGCAAAAGGCTTTGAGAAAGTAATGAACAAGCCTGAGTCCGTAATCCTTGGTTTTGATGGCATTGTTGTAGAAGATGCTAATGCCGCTCCTAAGGATATGATGATGCGCATGATGGGTGGTGCAGATGCTTCTTCTACCGTAGAAAGTGTTTTTCTGATTATACCTAAGGATATTGAAGTTGGGAAAAAATGGAGAACAACAAAAGAAAATGATGGTCTCAAAATTATAACTGAGTATACTTTAAAGGGGATGATGGGTAATATGGCCAATTTGACCGCTAACCAGCAAACCAAGGGAGAAGTTTCTGGTGGAAGAGGAGGGCAATTTACCTCCAATGTAAATAATTTAACTCAAATGACGTTAATGGTAGATGCCAATACAGGATTGGTTACTATGAAATCGATAAATTCTAAAGATAACTCTTCTACAGAGATGGGAGGGCAAACTTATGAGTCAACGGGCACTACAAATACAACTATTACCTGTGAGTAATTAGTGCGAGCTAACAGCATTCCTATACTTTTTTTCACCCGCCTTGATTGCTATATCGAGGCGGTTTTCTTTTGGTGGGATAGGACAGTTAAAGCCACTTGCATAAGCGCAATATGGATTGTAACATTTATTAAAATCTAGTTTTAATATGCCATTCTTGATGTCGTCTAGCACAAAATCTATATAGCGTCCTCCGCCAAAGCTTGTTTTATAATTTGTTGCATCCGTAAAAGGAAGGAATAAATGGTCTCTATATTCTTTTTTTTGTAATAGTCGTTTGCTTTGGTAAAGAAAAAGTGTTTGCTTTTTGCCACCTATTTCGAAATGCAATTTTGCATATTTGTAATAATGTTTCTTCTTACCTGAATGGGTGAGCATTGTAAACCCCTTGTGGTCCTCCAAAAGGGTTACACGTGCTTCGACACGATATGTTTTATTGGGCCTGTAAAAACTGAGATTTTTAACTTGCTGGTATTTAATAGGAGAGCGTTCTTCCTTTAGATGTTCCACTATATATTTATTTCTAAAGGTTTCTATTTCCTGAATGAAGGACTGGGCCAAACAGCCATTCCCAATAAAAAGTAAAAACAGTAGGCATCTTAGCATACCATAAAGGTAATTCCATTTTATTGTTCTAGAGCGTTAGAATAATCTCAGCTGGCCTGGTTGATGTCTAATGAATTCGTGAGTATTGTAGCTAAAACGTTCTTGGTTAAGACCAAATTGTTTGGTGTATTTATCAAACTGCTGTTTAATGAGATGTGCAATATTACCACTGCCTCGCATTCGCTCACCAAAGTTAGAATTGTTTAGCCGACCGTTATGACAATCTGAAATGAGAGACAGTACTTTAGCCGCTTTTAACGGAAAAGCCTTTTGTATCCAATCTGTAAACAAGGGGCCTATGGCACCATTGAGTCGTACGGTCGTATAGCCCGCACTTTTGGCCCCATGCAAGCTGGCTTGTCTAAGTACTTCATACATTGAATGATCATTAAGTCCTGGGATAATTGGTGCATTCATTACACCAACTGGGATGCCCTCTTGACTTAATTGTTTGATGACTTCAAAACGTGCAGCATAGGTAGCTGTGCGCGGCTCCATCTTTCGGCGTAACTTTTCATCAACACCTGTGATTGAAACAAATACTTGAACCAACCTCTTAGTATGAAGTTTTTTTAGAATATCCAGATCTCTTAATACGAGTTTATTCTTAGTAACAATACCAACAGGGTTTTGGTATTTTAAGCAGACTTCCAAGATGCGTCGTGTTATTTTTTGTTTTCTTTCTATGGGTTGGTAACAGTCTGTATTACCGCTTAGAGAGATAGGGGTGCAACTCCATTTTTTAGAGCAAAAAATCTCTTCTAATTTTTCGGCGGCATTTTTTTTAATAACAATTTTCTGCTCAAAATCTTGCCCAGCACTAAATCCCCAATACTCATGACTATTACGAGCATAACAATAAATACAACCGTGTTCACAACCCTGATAAGGGTTTAAAGAATGCATTAAAGGAATGTCGGGACTATCAACTCGGTTTACAATTGTTTTCGGGTGCTCTTCAAAATAAGCCGTTTTTTTTTCTTCGATTTCCCAATCATCAATGCCTTCAACATGAAATTGACCGTATTCGTTTTTGTCAAAACGATTTTTCGTATTCTTTTGTGCTCCTCTAAGTGGTGATGTACGCGTATCTATTGACATAAAACAAAATTCTGTCTTGTACACATAATGAGTTTACGCGCTAAAAATAATTACATACGAAAACGGGTAAGCAGTGTTTGTATAGGACTGCTAATACTCAAGCTGAGCAGTGTTCAATCCAGTCCATTCTAGAATAAAGTTGTTACGTCCTTCACCGCTCAGTACTCTTATATACTGCGCCTGAGAGAGTTCTAAAATGGCCAGTAAATTAAAAATAGCATGGACACGATTTTCACAGGATTGAAAAAATCGTTCAAACGAAATTTTCTTGTCTCGCTTAAGCCAATCATGGATAAAATTACGTTGACCTTGCATGGTATAATTGTACTTTACAACAACATGTTCCGGTTTGTTGACTCGAGCATCTAACTTTTTAAGTACCCGTTCATATGCTGCAAAAAGCTTAAAAGAAGTTAGCGATTCTCCTTCAGTGCCTTCGCTTTGTTTTTTCCCAACTTCTAGCAATTCTTGTGTTACATTACCTCTTTTTAATTGAAGCTGCCTTTCCGCCTCCAGTAGTTGCATTTCAGCAGCTGCTTCTTTGAATCGCTTATACTCAAGAATTTTATCTATTAGTTCTTGACGAGGGTCAATCTCATTACCATCTTCATCAACTTCTTTTCTTGGGAGGAGCATCTTGGATTTAATGCGCATTAGAGTAGAGGCAAAAAGAATGAACTCACTTGCTTGTTCAATATTCAAATCATCAACCTCATCAATATAAGACATATAATCGGCTGTGATTTTATTAATCGGAATATTGTAGATGTCTAATTCGTCGCGCTGAATAAAGAACAACAAAAGGTCAAAAGGACCTTCAAATTGATCAAGTTTAATATTGTAAATGCTATCTACTTG
The DNA here is from genome assembly GCA_965230665.1 of Chitinophagaceae bacterium. Lineage (GTDB taxonomy): Bacteria > Bacteroidota > Bacteroidia > Chitinophagales > Chitinophagaceae > JAGNRR01. The sequence goes on along the minus strand of CBDDLM010000004.1, from coordinate 261,174 downwards.
CCCCATGAGCAAATAAAGATAGGAAAGGGCATAGGGAAGTGCCTGATTAGTTATTCACGGCGGTTGATATTTCTTTTGTTATGATGTCGTAGAATGTTTCAGCACTTGTATTCCAGCTGAATTTAGCCGATTGGACAGCGCACTCGTTGATTAGGTTAGCTCGTAAACTGGTATCTTCAGTAATCGCCTGCATTTTCTCCGCAATCTCTTCTACTGACTCAGGGTCCACCAACAAAGCCGTTTTTCCAGTAACCTCGGGCATTGAAGTTTTATTGGAGGTAATAGAGGGGACGTTACAGCGGATGGCCTCTAAAATCGGAATTCCAAATCCTTCAAACAAAGAGACAAAGGTCAGAGCATATGCACTTCCAATTATCTTTGAAAGTTTATCCACGTTCATATAGTCATAATGGTGTATGTCATCACGGTATCTATGATGAACGAGATGTTGCTTAATATTATCAGACTTCCAGGCAAAACGACCAATCAATAATAACTGCATGTCACTTTTAGTTTTGCTTTTGAATTGCTCAAAAGCTTCTAACAATCGGACAATATTTTTACGAGGGTGAAGTGCTCCTGCAAATACAAAGTAAGGTTTGCCGCTGGCATATTCTTTTTGAACGGATGTTATAGTTTCTTGATCAAGAGGCTTGTATTCGGTATGCGCGCCATTATAAACAATCGAAATTTTATCATCGGGAATGTTATATCGCTGCTTAATGTCTTGTTTAGAAAAAGAAGATACAGTAACAATATGATTTACCTTACGAGCAAATTTTGGGGTGTATTTTCTGAGATAGTATCTAAACTTAAACGGTAAATGCTCTGGGTAATGCTCAAAGGCTAAATCATGAATTGTTGTGATTTGTGGAATTGTAGTTCTTAACGAAGCAAATCCATCAGTAGAAACAAAGATATCTGGTTTTATTTTCCTAAGAATCCGCGGAACCGTGAAATCAAACCATGTTTTCCATAGAATAGGATGACGAGCAGGTGGTGACACGACTATAGGGGTTACATTATTTGCAAAAATAAAACGTTCGTCAAAGGGGCGATCAAATATGAAAATAAACTCATCCTCAGGATGATCAAGTACCATCCGTTTGAAAATCTCGTGAGTGAACCAACCAATGCCCTCAAGCTTGTCCTTTAATAAAAATCTTGTATTGACCGCAATTTTCATTTTTCGGTGGCAAATGTAGCGTATCTAATCTTAGATAAGTTATTTTTACTTATAAGGATGCTTAAACGTTATTTCGTTTCGAATATAGCCCTAATGGTACTGCTGAATCTTTTAGTAAAGCCAATTTACATTTTTGCTATAGATCGAAATGTGCAGAATGTTGTCGGTTATGAGCAATATGGCCTGTATGCGGCTTTATTAAACTTATCAATTATTTTCAATATTCTATTGGACCTCGGGATTACAAATTTCAATAATAAGAGCCTTGCAGAAGACCCTAAACGCATTAAGACTTACTTGCCCAATATGCTTATTTCTAAAGGTCTTTTATCGCTTCTTTTCATCGGAGTTGTTCTTATTGTTGGTCTAACGCTAGACTACAATGTGCAGAGTATCACCTTTTTATTGCTTATTGCGCTTATCCAATTACTCAATTCACTGCTCCTTTTTCTCCGCAGTAATGTGAGCGCTCACCATGATTTTAAGATAGATAGTGTGCTGAGTATTGCCGATAAGCTCATTATGATTATGCTATGTTCGGTTTTATTGTTTCACCCAGTGTATAAGGACCAGTTCAAAATAGAGTGGTTTATTTATGCGCAACTTGCTGCCTATGGAGTGAGTATTTTGGCCGCCCTTGCCATTATACTAATTCGATATTCTAAGTTACGTTTGGCAACGTTCCAGGTTGGTATTGTAAAAAAAATTGTGAAACAGAGTTTTCCATACGCTTTACTCATATTATTAATGGGGCTTTACACTAGGGTGGATAGTGTTTTACTAGAACGGATGCTACAGGAAGATGGTGATTATCAAAACGGAATGTATGTCTCCGCTTATCGAATTCTAGATGCCTTGAACATGTTCGGTTTTTTGTTTGCAGGTATGCTCTTGCCTATGTTTAGCCGTATGCTTGCAAAGAACAATAAAGTAAAAGGGCTGGTAAGAACAACGACTAACATTTTAGTGCCTATTTCACTTGTGGTAGTAGCTAACGCTCTTTTCTTTAACTCCGAGATTATGAATACACTTTATGCTGAAAATACGATGGTAGCCAGCACAGTTTATAGATTCGTCATGCTCACCTTTCCGGCTTATTGTATAATGAATATTTATTCTACACTGCTTACTGCAAATGGTAGTTTGCGTCTTCTCATTACAATTGCTGCTATTGCTTGTATCATCAGTATTGGAGCTAATACCATTTTAATTCCTAGTTTTAAAGCATTATCTGTGGCTTGGGTAGCCGTAGGGGTGCAATGGTTTGTAGCAATTTGTTATATGATTTTTAGTATCCGAGAAACGGATATTGAGTTTAATTGGCCTTGGATTTTTCAGTTTGTTTTCTTCTTTATGGCTTTTTGCATGGTAAATTACCTCTTCAAATCCGTTAACATTGGTCTCTGGCTGGCTATTGTCCTTAATATGGTCATTTTTGTGCCACTTGTATTTATGGTCAGGCTGTGGAATTGGCAAGACCTCACAAAATATTTTCAAGAAATGGTCGTTAAGGATAAGCAGTAATATATTTGCGCCAATCTTTACTTATGAAAGAGAATATAGAAAAACTAGATTTGATCGATTTTATTCGATTTGGCTGGAAAAGGAAGAAGGTAATTATTGGTTTTGCTTTAGTTTGTGGAATTATTACCGCTGTAGTCATGTTTTTTACAAAAAACAGGTACAAAGCATATGGTTCTTTCTTCCCAGCTTCGACCGCGATATCAGGTAGGGTTAATATGTTTCGTGAATTTAATCAAGAGTGGGTAGACATTTTTGGTGGTGAGAATGAAGCCGATCGGGTATATGTTATTGGAAATACGTCATCGGTCATTTCTAAGCTCATTGAGGAATACAAAATCTATGATCACTACGACATTGATATAAAAAATGATCCGAATGGTATGCGTAAGACTTATAAGAAGTTTGCTAAGAACTACTCTTTTAGTCGAACGGGTTTCAAGCATATCGAAGTGACATTTAGTGATGAAGACAAAGAATTGGGAGCTAAGGTTGTGAACTCCGCAATGAATTTTGCTGAGAAACAATTAAAGGAGATTTATATAAATGGTCATACGCAAATGGCTATTGCGATTGAAAAAAGAGTAGATTCTATCCAACTAGAAATTGACAAACTTACTGATACGTTGGTCATACTTCGAACAGAAAATGGGATCTATGATTTGATCAGTCCAGGAAGAAAAAATATACTTTCTGGTAAGATGTCAGGTAGTGGAGCACGTTATGCTAGAGCATTAGAAGAAATCCAAGAGATCGAGGAAGTTAAAGATCGGCTCGTTATCGAAAAAGGAAAATATGCGGCTTTATCTAACGAATTTAGAGCCTTGGTACATTATAATATACCTATGATCCATGTCGTGCAATGGGCTAGCCCTAGTGGAGAGAAAGCAGGACCGTTTCGAATTCTAACGGTTATACTCGTTGGTATTGGTTCATTCCTATTTGCTTGGCTGCTTCTAGTGATGTACGAATACATTATTAGAAATAAAGAACGATTTACAACGGATGCTTAAGTCATTCAATGGGAATGTAAGACTGTTCTTTATAGGCATGGCCTTTATGTTTTTATTGGCCTTGACTTATTCCTTATTATCTGGTTTTTGGCCAGCGGCGTTTTTACCAGTGGCTCTTTTGCTCGTACTTTATTTTATCCCGAATGTCGAATTGCCTTTTCATTTATTACTAATAACAATTCCGCTTTCCTTTCCGTTATCGAAGGTTTTACCTATTCAGTTGGATTTTCCAGATGAATTGTTACAACTAATCGTAACAGCGCTTTTGATCTTTTATGTTATAAAGAAAAGAACTGTTTACACCATAACTTTTCTAAAACATCCATTTACGCTATTGGTAATGGCAAGTTTTGTCTGGACTGTTGTATGTACTATAGCCTCTTCAGATGTTGCACTGAGTGCCAAATTTTTAATGAAGAAGATATGGTACTTATTACCTTTTTTCTTTTTTGCTTTTGGATATTTTTTTAGAAGAAAAAATCTTGGGGTTGGCTTTTGGGGCATGTTTATTACCTTGACCGCAATTGTCTTTTCAGTTATGTATAAGGCAAAAGGTGCAGGCTTTAGTTTTACAGATGTTCATGATCCAATTCAACCTTTTTTTATAAACCATGTGATGTATGGTTCTATGATTTCCTGTTTTTTCTTTGCCATTCTTGGTGCTTATTGGACGGGGCGAAAGGGGAGCGCATATCGGTTTATATTGTTTTTATCACTTGGACTTTATCTTACTGCAATTTATTTCTCATATTCAAGAGGGGCATGGGGTGCAACGCTATTTGGTTTAGTCATGATGCTTTTAGTGCGAATGAAAATAGCGAGATATGCAATCCCCGTATTCTACGCCTTGGTTTTGGTTTTTGTGCTTTGGATGGCTCAGGATAATAGATACTTACAGTACAGGCCTCGTTTCGAAAAAACGATTATGCACGAAGATCTTGTGGATCATCTGATGGCTACTATTCAAGGAACAGATATATCCTCAGCAGAACGCTATTATCGATGGATTGCTACAATTCGAATGAGTCGGGACTACCCAATATTTGGTGTGGGGCCGAATAAATTTTATGATAATTATCCAACTTACGGTATAACAGAGTATAAGACCTGGGTAAGTAGGAATATAGAGGAGTCTACCACGCACAACTATTTCCTTTTTATGTTGGCGGAGCAAGGTTTTGTAGGAATGATATTATATGCCGTGCTCATTTTAGTACTATTTTGGAGAGCACAAAGAATCTATTGGTCCTGTGCCTCTAGAGCAGATAAACAAATTGTTTTAGCTGTTACAGGTATGCTGGCAGCAGTTTTTGTGAATAATTTCTTTAGTGAGCTACTAGAAACGGACAAGGTGGGCAGCTTATTCTATCTGGGCCTTGCTATTCTTATTGTTTTTGATATAAAGAATAATAGAGCAAAGCCTTTAGTAGCTTAGTGTTTGATATAAAGCATTTTACATATTTTTATTTTAAAATATGTAAAATGCTGCTATTTAAGTAAGTATTAGGATTTATCTATATGTTATTGAATTAATATTTGTTAGGATAATAGTTGCATTTGAGTTATCAACATTCTACTTTTGTTATCCAATTCCTAGTTATGAGACGAACTATTAATGTTTTTACCTCATTGATTTTTATCTACTCGCTGATCGTTTGCGCTACATGTAAGCAGGTGTCACCAGAGAAGGTAGGAAACCTTGAACTTGATGCACTTTCATTTAAAAGAGCTGAGACTGTTCCTTTAATGAAAACAAAGCAAACTCCAGCAGCTGATGATATTCATTTCTCAGCTTCAGCATACTTACCGAAAGAAATTTCGCAGTAGCCTCTTTTTTTCCTTTTGTTATTTATTTAAATCAAACAAGTGCATTGGCATATTGTCCTATGCCATAGTTTCTTTGTTGTGCCTCTTCTGGCTGACTAACGTGCCATTCAAATTCATCTCTAAAGTGACGAATGGCCGCAGCAACAGGCCATGCGGCTGCATCTCCCAGTGGACAGATCGTATTCCCTTCGATTTTACGTTGAATATCCCATAAGAGATCAATATCCTTCATAGTCCCTTGACCATATTCAATCTTCTTAAGGATCTTATACATCCAACCCGTTCCTTCTCGACATGGCGAACATTGTCCACAACTTTCATGGTTATAAAAACGTGCTAGACTCATAGTATGACGCACTACACACTGATCTTCATCTAAAACAATAAAGCCTCCACTACCCATCATGGTACCACTTTCAAAGCCACCTTCTGCTAAGGATTCATAGTTCATATAACGGGTTTCACCTGCCGCCGTATTCAACAATAAATTAGCGGGTACAATTGGAACTGAGCTTCCACCTGGAATACATGCTTTTAGCTTTTTTCCATTTGGAATACCTCCACAGAATTCATCACTATAGATAAACTCTTCAACGCTTTCCGTCATTTCAATTTCATAAACACCAGGCTTATTCAGATTACCGCAGGCTGAAATAAGCTTCGTACCCGTACTCCGCCCAACACCAATCTTAGCATATTCCTCACCACCATGATTCACTATGGGTACCACCGCAGCCAAGGTCTCTACATTATTTACTACCGTTGGACATCCCCAAACACCTTTAACCGCGGGGAAGGGAGGTTTAATTCTAGGGTTTCCACGCTTACCCTCTAAAGATTCTAGCAGAGCAGTCTCTTCACCACATATGTAAGCACCCGCACCACGCTGTACATAAATCTCTAAATCAAACCCAGACCCAAGAATATTCTTACCAAGAAACCCATTGGCTTTAGCCTCTTCAATTGCCTTTTCAAGAATATCAACAATCCAAGCGTATTCACCTCGGATATAAATATAACACGTATTTGCACCTAGTGCATAGGAAGATACTGTTAGTCCTTCAATTAAGAGGTGTGGGATAAATTCCATAAGATACCGATCTTTGAAAGTGCCTGGTTCACTTTCATCAGCATTACATACTAAATAACGTGGTACACCTTCGGGTTTAGCCAAGAAACTCCATTTAAGACCAGTAGGAAATCCAGCTCCTCCACGACCTCGCAAACCACTTTTTTTTACTTCTTCTGTTACCTCATCGGGCGACATATTTTTGAGTGCCTTTTCAACAGCGTTATAACCTTCATGTTTTCTATAAACATCAAAAGTTTCAATGCCTTCTACCTCGGCGTGCTTAAGTAATAATTTCTGACTTGCCATGTATACACAAAAGTCGGTTATGTGGCTTATTCTGCCAACAGAAAAAAAGGCTAAATCAGAATTATTTTAAGGCTGAAAAAAAAACTTTGAAGCTTTCTGTAAAATTATTTTTCAAAAACTTCTGTTTACATATATTTGCCGCGGAGAAATGGCAGAGTGGTCGATTGCGGTAGTCTTGAAAACTATTGTCTGTAACAGGACCGGGGGTTCGAATCCCTCTTTCTCCGCAAAAGAAACCCTTCACGGATCGTGAAGGGTTTTGTGTTTTCAGAGACGCTTTGAGTTTATTCATAAGCGAAACTGGAAACACAAAACGAACAAACGAAGTTTGTTAGGGTTTTATGCTTGTACAGGATATCTTTCTGGGATCACAGAGTAATCCCTCTTTCTCCGCAAAAGAAACCCTTCACGATTCGAGAAGGGTTTTATTTTTATTTATCCATAAATAAATAATGCCTTCTGGCTAACACAGAATATCCGCTAAACGTCCATCAGTTGTAAAACAGGAGGATAAAGTTTAAAGGAAAAAACATTTAAGTTTTCATAGATAGGCTGTCTTCCGGCTGTGAATCTTTCTTATGAAAAAAAATATCATTATAATCTTATTTTTTATTTTATCAAGTGCTTCAGTATTTGGTCAGGGAGGAGTATGGACTTGGATGCATGGCGGACAAACACCAGCTTATCTTGGTAACTATGGTATAAAAGGAGTTGCTGCTCCTAGCAACGCACCACCTGCTAGATATCGCCCTGCCTTTTGGAAGGATAAAGATGGAAAATTCTGGTTGTTCGGTGGGCAAGATTTTGCTGGAAGTGCCGCCTTTAATGATCTATGGAAGTTTGATCCCAAAACAAACGAATGGACCTGGATGCACGGACCACAATATGGAACCAATATGGCTGGATCATCAGGGCTTAAGGGTATTTCAGCCCCTACGAACTTACCTTCGGCTTTTGGGTTACCAAGTTCATGGACCGGAGAAGATGGATATTTATACTTATACGGAGCCAGTAGGTTTGGGGATGATATGTGGCGATATGATATAGCAACCAATGAATGGACTTGGATTGCTGGAGATGCCAATTCTTTTTTAATTATAAAAGCAGATCATGGAACTAAAGGTGTTGCAGCACCAAGTAACACCCCTGGTAAAAGAGAACTAGCCGCTAAGTCCGCCTGGGTTTATGATAATAAACTATGGCTTTTTGGCGGTCAAGCTTATGTCGCTAATACCGTATTGCCAGCAAGTGATCTATGGGCCTTTGACCTAACTACAAATCTTTGGACTTGGGTATCTGGCGGTAATACACCGCCTTATAATGGGAACTACGGCACTCAAAATGTGCCAAGCGTGAATAACATTCCACCGGGTAGATGGGCCTTGTGCAATTGGATGAAGGATGATAAATTTTATCTTTTTGGCGGTTGGGGGAGAAGCGATTTTTGGGAGTATAATCTTATTTCAAATGAATGGGAGTGGGTAGGCGGTAGTCAAATAAGAAACCAATCCGGATATGTTACTCAAAAATGTTTAGAGGATAATCAATTTATTCCACATGGAAAAAGGCTGGAAGGTCAATTCGCTCAGCGAGACAACTGCGCTTCTTTGCATTGGCTTTTTGGTGGTGTTTCTGTTGGCGTGCAGGACGATTATAATGACTTATGGGTTTTTAATTCGGATAATGATACGTGGAACCTTGTTTGGGGAAATAATGGGTTGAGTATTCCAATGTCTTTTGGAACACTTGGGGTTCCTGCTCCTTCGAATGCACCACCTGGTCGAGATGGTGCGGCTATGTGGGTTGATAACGATAATAATTTGTGGATCTTTGGAGGTGTCCATAACAGCAATTATGATACCTATGGTGATATGTGGAAATTTACTCTGGATACAAATTGTGTAAAGCCGAAAAAAATGGCCGACTCTTTATGGTCAAAAGATCTTTCTATATGCCCGAACGATTCTGTGCTCATTGACTTCTCTCCTGGCACTGAGGTAAGCGTTTCCCCTAGCACAGGAGCTGTTTACAATAAGAATAGTGGCAAACTTTATTTATTCCCTTCAACAACACAGGTTTATGAGGTTGTTATACCTGCTCCTTCTTGTGGTAAAGGGCAGATAGGAACGGTTACCGTTCAAATTGATCATATTGAACCAAAGGCCTTGTTTGAACTAAGACCTAGAGTGACGACTTTGAATAATCCATCTTTCTCTACATTCAATAGTTCTACTGATGCGAATCAATATCAATGGTATATCAACAATTCCTTTTACGCTAATCAAAAAGATCTTAAAAGGTCATTTGGAGAACCAGGAGAATATTGCTTTACACTTGTCGCGCAAAACAATTGTCTAAGACGTGATACACTTACTAAGTGTGGTACAATTGAAACAGATATTTATATTCCTAGCGCTTTCAGCCCGAATGCAGACGGGAATAATGATATTTTGAAAATAATTTCATCTAGACCTGTTGATCTACAAAATTTCTCTATTTATAACCGATGGGGACAACGAGTATTTGTAACTAATGATTGGCAACAAGGTTGGGATGGCAACTATAAGGGAGTTCGTGCCGAAATTGGTGTTTACTTTTACCTTATAGATTATAAACTTGCTGGTCTTGAAAGGCAATTAAGAGGTGATGTAACCTTAATTCGATAAATAGAAGCCAAATACACTATAATACTGTAAAACCAGAAGTTTTAACAGCAATTCTTACCGTTATAAACGGCTCAATCTTTGGGAAGTATAACTTTGAGCTAGCCATTAGGAGATAAGGGCTATAGAACGTTTTTTTGAGAAAAAGAACATAATAGGATTAAGATATGTGGATAACCTATCACCTGTTTTTGTATATAACCATTTAACATTTTTTTTGATAACAAACTGAAAGCCAACTATCTTTAATAATTAAATAAAAAAACTATATGAAAAAAATGCTTCTAGTATGCATGATGTTTTGCTCTATGCATTATGCTTCGATGGCTGGTGGGTTTAAAATTGGCCTGCAAGGGCAAAAGCAAATCGGCATGGGACATGTCGGTATTGGTTTTGCGCAGGATGCAACAGTCATTTACTTTAACCCAGCGGCAATGTCCTTTGTGGGTAATCAAGTAAATGTTGGTGTAAGTGGTATAATACCACGGGTACAATTTTTAGACGCGAATACAAATGTTGGAACTTATGCAGAAAATCAGGTCTTTACTCCCTTTAGTATCTATGGGAATTACCATATAAAGAACTCTCGGTTAAATGTAGGTTTGGGTGTTTATACACCATTCGGAAGCGGGGTTCGTTATCCTGCAGAATGGAGTGGGCGCTATGTTTTGCGCAGTATTAATTTGACGAACGTCTTTTTACAACCAACAATGTCCTTTAAAGTATCAAAAGGGTTTTCTCTTGGTGCTGGTGTTGTTTATTCTTTGGGCCATGTAAATATTCAACGACAAATTCCTTTAACCAGTGCTTCTTCTGGAGGGGATGCTTCGGCAGAGCTTGATGGAAATGCAGACGGTTGGGGGTATAATTTAGGTATGTTCTTTAAAGCAGGAAAAAACTTTAGTGCTGGAATAACTTATCATTCAAGAGTTGACATGAAGGTTGATAACGGAAATGCGGTGTTTGATAATATTCCAGCAGCGGCAGCAGCGAGTTTCCCAAATACTACTTTTACTACAGAGCTTCCTTTACCTGCGGAATTGGGAATAGGGGCTTCTTATAATGTAACTAAAGACCTAACCTTAGCGGTGGACTTAAATTATACTTTATGGAACACGTTTGAATCATTAGGTTTTGATTATGCCGATAATACAGATCGATTGCTAGACGAACCTTCGCCAAGAAATTATGAGAATGCTTGGGCAGCAAGAGCAGGATTACAATGGGATGCCTCAAAAAGAACAACCTTACGAGGTGGTCTGTTCTATGACAAAACACCAGTTGATGATGCATATGTGAATCCAGAATTACCAGATAACGATAAGGTGGGTGTAGCTGCAGGATGTACCTATTGGTTAGACAATAGAATCAGTCTTGACTTTTCTTTATTGTACGAAGATGTAGCGAAACGTAAAACATTAAATACTGAAACACAACTTCACGGAACGTATCGAACAAAGGTGGTTATTCCAGGTATAGGAGTCAACTATCTATTTAATAAAAAAGTAAAAAAACGCGTACATAGAAATTATTAATTATGAGAACTTTTAAAAAAATAATCTTAGGTTGCCTTGTGCTAATAGGGGTTTATTCATGTAAACCTAACTTGGAAGGCTTTTTACCAGAAGCAGGTCAAGCTGATTTTTCAAGCTATGTATCGATAGGAAATTCTCTTACTGCTGGTTATGCTGATGGTGCATTGAGTCGTGATGGACAAAGAAATTCTTTTACGAAGATGTTATCCGAGCAATTTGCTTTAGCAGGAGGAGGGAGTTATGTGATACCCTACATGCCTGCAGGTAATGGGAATGATGGTTCTGGTGCTACCAAAAGAATATTACGATATCTAGCAAACTGTCAAGGGACAGTTGGTGTTACACCAGTATTATCTGCAGGTCCTGCTTCTTCATTAACTAGCATCGCTTCTAGTGGTCCATTTAATGCAATGGGGATTCCGGGCGCTCGAGCAGTAGATGCACTTTCTGGTGCTTATTCAGGTTTAAATCCTTTCTTAGGAAGAATGGTACAAATACCAGGTTTTGCTTCTATTTTGAGTGAAGCACTTCGTGTGAACCCAACGTTCTTTACCTTATGGTTAGGGAATAATGATATTCTTGGTTTTGCAACAGGTGGTGGTACTGGAGCTGTAGATCCAAATTTTCCACTACCAGGCGATCTAAGCAGTGTAGCACAAGTAACAGGAGCTTTAACCGTTGTAGTAGACTCTTTAACGAATAGAGGAGCGCAAGGTGTCATTGCAAATATTCCTGATGTAACTTCTATTCCGTACTTTACAACCATACCGTGGAACGGAGTTATTTTGACTCAGGGTGCGGCGGATACACTAAACGGAATCTATACCCAACTTGGTTTAACACATGTAGTTTGGAAAGCGGGTGCCAACCCTTTCGTTATAGAAGATACCACCGTCGTGCATCCAACACTTAGAGTAAGACATGCAAGACCTAACGAGCTTATTTTATTAACAACGCCAGGTGACTCTATTCGATGTGCTCGTTGGGGTACAGATCCTACAAAGGCGTTGAAAGATCAATATGTACTAGACGAGAATGAAGTAGCCGCAATTGAAGCTCATACTGCACAGTATAACGCAGCGATTGCAAATATTGCAGCGACCTATAATATTGGTCTTGTTGATATGAATACTTATATGAAAAGCTTTACAACAGGAATTATTTATAATGGTTTAGCAATGAACGCGAACTTTATTTCTGGAGGTGCATTTAGTTTAGATGGTATTCATCCAAACCCTAGAGGATATGCCTTAGTGGCTAATGAGTTTATTCGAGTCATTAATGCAAAGTACAGTAGTACGTTACAAGATGTTGACGTAACAGCATATGATGGGGTTATTTTTCCTTAGACCAGTTTGTTAGAAGTAAGAGCCACTTCTCTTAAGAGGTGGCTTTTTTATTTTATACTACCAGAAATTTTATTGTAAATTTTGGTTGCCTTTCCGTACTCATTAAAATGCAACTCAGCGTCGATGATAAAATTAAGCTCATCCATATAACTTCTAAATCTTGATATTTTTCCAATACTGAGAAACTCATGCTTGGAGATTGTGAAGGGGTAGGTGTGGTGTAGTTTTTTCCAATATGCGAATAAATGCGTTCTGCTATTAAATTCAACTGCTGGTTGTTGGATAATGTCATTATTATATTCTGGTCCGATAAAATGAATATCCTCGACAATTAAATCACTCAAAGCGTCGTAATCTCCAGAGTTAAAACAGTAGATTGCCTTTTCTAATAGGGTCTTTAAGATAAGTTCAAAATTCACGCCTATATCAAAGATAGTTATTGTAATTTAAAGTTTTACATATATTATATCCTGTATATGTCATTTTATAGTCAAACAATCAATTTTACTTTTATTCAAAACAAATTTGCGAAATAAAAATTGTCTTTTGAGCGAGGCGTACCCTATTTTTGCGACCCTTATTTAATTATAAAAAAACTATGAATTATTTATTCTATTTAGTCCCCTTATTTGGCGTTCTAGCCTTGATATACACTTTTGTGAAAAGTGCATGGGTTGAGAAGCAATCTGTTGGCACGGATCGCATGAAAGAAATTGCACAGTACATTTATGATGGTGCTATGGCGTTCTTAAAAGCCGAGTATACGATGTTAGCAAAATTTGTTGTTGTTGTGGCGCTTTTACTAGGTCTTTTAGGTTGGAGCCATGAGGCATCACATTGGTCTATTGCAATTGCCTTTATCATTGGTGCTGTCTTTAGTGCACTAGCTGGGTTTATTGGAATGCGAATTGCTACAAAAAGTAATGTTCGTACTGCAGAGGCTGCCAGAACAAGCTTATCTAAAGCGCTTAAGGTATCTTTTACAGGAGGTTCTGTAATGGGTCTTGGAGTAGCTGGCCTTGCGGTTCTTGGCTTAGGTGGATTATTCATTTTATTATACGCAGTATTCTCACCAGAGGGTGTACAAACCTTGGAAATGGAAAGAGTAATTGAAGTATTAACTGGTTTTTCTTTAGGTGCTGAAAGTATTGCACTTTTTGCCCGTGTAGGTGGTGGAATATACACCAAGGCAGCTGATGTGGGAGCGGATCTTGTTGGTAAAGTTGAGGCAGGTATCCCTGAAGACGATCCACGTAATCCAGCTACTATTGCTGATAACGTTGGAGATAATGTTGGTGACGTAGCTGGAATGGGAGCGGATTTGTTTGGATCATATGTAGCCACAGTATTGGCTACTATGGTATTGGGAAGAGAAGTAACCAATGTTGGAGGCGGCCAGCTTGCTGATGCATTTAATGGTCTTTCACCAATTCTTTTACCTATGCTGATTGCAGGTCTGGGAATTGTATTTTCAATTATTGGTGTTATGATGGTACGAGTAGGTGATAGCGCAGGTTTGGATACAAGCAAAGTACAAAACGCCTTGAATATGGGTAACTGGGGGTCAATGATTTTAACCCTAGTAGCCTGTTTTGGGCTAGTCATGTATGTGCTTCCAGAAACTATGGAATTACGTGGATTCGAAATTTCTAGAATGGGAGTGTTTGGTGCCATTGTAGTGGGACTTGCAGTAGGTGCGCTTATGAGCATAATTACCGAATATTATACGGCTATGGGTAAGCGACCTGTAAACAGTATAATTCAACAATCTTCAACGGGCCATGCTACTAATATTATTGGTGGTTTGTCAATTGGGATGGAAAGTACTTTATTACCTATTTTAGTTTTAGCAGGTGGTATTTATGGTTCTTATATGTGTGCTGGTTTATACGGTGTAGCGATTGCTGCTGCTGGTATGATGGCAACTACTGCCATGCAATTAGCGATTGATGCGTTTGGACCTATCGCAGATAATGCTGGTGGTATTGCAGAGATGAGTGAACTACCTGATGAAGTACGTGAAAAAACTGATATTCTTGATGCGGTAGGTAATACAACAGCTGCAACAGGTAAAGGGTTTGCAATAGCCTCTGCTGCTCTAACGGCTTTAGCTTTGTTTGCTGCCTTTGTTGGAATTTCTGGTATTGATGGTATTGATATTTATAAGGCTGATGTATTGGCTGGTTTATTTGTGGGTGGTATGATTCCATTCATATTTTCTTCTTTGGCTATAACTGCTGTTGGTAAAGCAGCTATGGCTATGGTAGAAGAAGTACGTCGTCAGTTTAAAGAAATTCCTGGTATTATGGAAGGTACTGGTAAACCAGAGTATGATAAATGCGTTGATATTTCAACCAAAGCTTCTCTTCAAAAAATGGTATTACCAGGTGCTATAACCATTATTGCTCCTCTTGTTATTGGTTTTGCATTTGGTCCAGAAGTATTAGGAGGATTCTTAGCAGGTGCTACGGTTAGTGGAGTGCTTATGGGAATGTTTCAAAACAATGCTGGGGGTGCTTGGGATAATGCAAAAAAAACATTCGAAACTGGCGCAGATATTAATGGTGAAATGTTCTACAAAGGATCAGAACCACATAAGGCTTCAGTAACAGGTGATACAGTAGGTGATCCATTTAAAGATACCTCAGGGCCTTCAATGAATATTTTGATTAAGCTTATGAGTATTGTGGCCCTTGTAATTGCACCTACTTTGGCAAGCATGTATGCTAATAATATTCAAATGGATCGAGCAAACAAAATTGAACGATTACAATTAACCGCTGCCGCGGCTCCTAAAGCGAAGTGTTGTAAAGAGGATGAAAGTAAGAAAGCTTGTTGTAAGGATAAAAAGTCTTGTAAGAAGTGTGTAAAGAAAGAGAATGAGAAAGCAACGGCATGTTGCGAAGGTTCTAAATCTGACGGTGTTTGTGACACGACCTGTGAGTCAGCATGTTGCGCGGACAAAAAATCAAAAGATCAAGAAACCATTCCAACTGATCCAGTAGTGGAAGAAACAACTGGATAAGTTATAACACATATAATAAAAAAAGGCCGTCTGCAAGACGGCCTTTTTTATTTCGATATGGTTTACTTTTTCTCGAAAAGCTTGACCTCCTTTCTACCTTCCAAGGTTTTAATAATGAGCTTATAATTTCCTTTTGCTAACTTGTCAATGGAAATTTTCGTTTGAATTGTTTGAGCGTCTTGTATGACAATCTGCTTGATGATCTTGCCGCTTAAGTCGCAAATCTCAAGCCTTTCAAGAGCGTCATCATTTGTATTCAAAGCAATATTGATTTCGTCAAAACTTGGATTAGGATAAATATTAAAGTTAATCGGTTGCTCGAAGCACGTTACGTTTATTTTAGGGCTAAACGACGAGGTACCAACTCCTTTGTTCTGATCAATTTCGACCAATTTGAAATAATTAATAGCTTCCTTGGCTTGATAGATAAACGAGTATTTTCTCTCAGTTTGACTATTTCCTGCCGCAGGCACTTCGCCAATTTTTGTACTAAAGTCTATACCATTATGGCTAAGCCAAATTTCAAAATGACTACTAGCCTCTTCCTGAGCTGTACTCCAGCTTAAGTTTACATTACAATCACGAACAGTCTGTTCAAAACGAGTAAGGTGAACAGGTAGGGGAGTGCCAATAAAAAATGACTTAGCCAGTTCGTGTGCTTGTATTCCGGCTGTTTCACCTGCCACTCGACCATACATATCATCGAACGGAGGATGAATGCCTCCCCAAATTCTAGATAAGCTGGCTTCATTAGATGCGTCGCGGTAGGTAGCCCATTGTAACTTAACGGTATCTGAAGGGCCATTTTCAAAGAATAAAACACTATTACCAGGCTCAAAAACATACCCACCTAAACCACCTGGAAAGTAAGGTGAACCTGTTAAAGCGGTAAGTACCTCGGATGCACCTCTTGAATAAGTAGAATGTCCTGAGACATAACCAGCAAAAGGAGGAGATACAAATGATTTGCGTTGGTAAGGCATCCAATTATCTGCGAGAATCCAATCTACACCCGCAAAGGATGTATTCGGGTTGCCTATAGAGTCAAAACCAGCCCAGGATTTTAGTTTAATCTTATTTAGATGTTCATAGTTAGCACCGACTAATACGTCGTTCGAATCAATGAGTTCAATATAGCCAGGAACTAAGGTAATACCTCCAGGATGATAGGAGGCCTGAGTACTATCTGAACTTTGTCCATAACGAGCCATTTTTCGAATAGCAGAAATTGGTCTTGGGCTATCATACCACCCTTTAACACCCCACGCAGAAATAGCACAATCATGCATAGCACCACCTAATGTTAAATAAGCTTTTAAGTCCCATTCTAAATCACTCAATACCGGCCCTATTCCTTCATATCTTTTACTAAATAAATTATGATCACTGACATCGTTTAAAATAGTGAACCAATGTCCTGGTGGAGTTTCAGATGTAGGTCCATCGGCCCAGAACTGAGAAACAACCCGGCCATAGTCACCCAATTTTGCGATGTTGGCTTCATATGGTTGATTCGTAACAGGGTTCAGCGCGTAACCTGTGCTAGTATCACCACCTTGAAGGTATTGGTAATAATCGGTATGTTGCGCTACGGGTAAATAACTTAATGGAATGTTACCATAACCATTAGGACCAATATCTTTTGTGACCGTATCCGTTGGGTCCAATTGAGCTGACCAAATTGAAACCATGGTATGTCCCCATTTGAACAGGATTGATGATGGGTTTGCTACATTAACCGTGTCGAGCAAAGGAGGTGGTCCAGGATCAAAATAGATGGGGTAAGTACCACCGTTTCTATAGTGCATTGTTTTCTGGCTTGATTTTAGGGCAAAAGGAGTAACGCGTCCCCATTCTGGAGCATCAAATATCTGCCCAGACGTTAAAGGGTTACCCGATTGATCTAAAGCGCCCACTATAAATAAAGGTTGCCATTTGTTGGGATCGGTCATATTAGGATTTCCCGTACTATCCACTTCTAAATATGTATTGGACGGAGTGTAGTTTGTATAGATATGTCCATTGACTTCATTCGAGCTATCCGTATAACCCATATTAATTATTTGTTCACCAATATAATTGCCCAAATCGGCCGGTGTACCAGTTTGATAGTTAGTGGTCGTATAATTTATATCGTAACCCAAGTTTTGCATAAGGGTATCGAACCGATATTGAGAGAACAGGGCATTGGGGGAGACTGCATAACGATGAGATAGGACTCGATAAGCAGCGTAACTCAATGCTTCTCGTTGAGCAGCTAGGGTGTCCGTAACAGGCGCTATGGTACCAATAGGGTAGCTAACTCCGGCATAGGTATTATCCATTAAAAAAGGTTTGGCAGAGCTTGAACTATATAAACACCAAGCATCATACATGGCAATAGCCGTGTGAAATAGGTTTCTGGCCTGTACTGGAACTCGTACAAAATCTTCTCGAATGGCTTGAAGTTGTACTTCATTCCATTTTCTTGCTGTTGAATGTATTTGTGCAAAATTTAAGCAAGTAATGAGTGCAAAACAGGACGTTAGTATGGTTTTTTTCATGAATAGGTGGTTTCAAAGGGTAAGCTGCAAATTAATGAATAAACGAAATAGTATCTTTTATTAGGTAATTGATATATATCATTATATTACAATTAGTAAATATGTTTAAATATTTAATGTACAATTTTCGTGCCTAATAATTATCAAGGAAGATAGATATCATGGGACTTGGCAAAATGAACTTCATATTTGAGATCGCAATACCATTTTTTGGCACGATTATTTCATTACTATAATTGCTAGTTTATTAAGGAAAAAAACTCCAAGTCGGTGGTTTAGTATTAAGAATTTTTATATTGTTAATACTAAGTTAATCGACTTGAAGTCGTTTGTTTATACGTTGATTAACACGTACTTAGCATCGACCTTTAATTAATTAGCAATGAAGAACCTATACCTGCGTCTATTATTTAGCGCGTTTACCTTATGTTTTTTTGCTCTCCTTATTCCTAATAGAGCAAATGCCACCTGTACAGCCAATATTACAGGATTAAAATTTTATGATTTAGTTGGAAGCAACGATGTTACCATAAGTAATAATGGTACATATTCGCTCTCCGCTCTTCCTTCTTCTTTTACCTTGGAGTCAATTTACTCTGGTAGTATGGGAAGTATGAAGTTTACCGTAACTGGTTCAGCATCAGCGACTATCATTGAAAATTATGATCCGTACAATTATCCCGCTGGTGGTAGTGCTTGGACCCATGGAACGGGAACGTTCACAGTAAAAATGGAAGCTTACCATGGATCTAATGCATCTGGAAACAAATGTGATACAAAAACAATCACATTCACGCTTACATCTGGAGGTAATTGTACCGAGTTAACTTCAGCAGGAAGTATTGCGGCTGATGAGGTATTATGTGGAACGAGTGATCCATCTTTGATTACAAGTGTATCGCCGGCTTCTGGAGGTTCTGGTGGAACAATTGAGTATATCTGGTTAAAAAATTCAACAGCTTCTAACTCTGGTTCAACCGTTATTCCTGGAGCAACTGGCTTGACTTATGATCCAGGTCCTATAACTCAAACAACTTATTATAGAAGATGTGCTCGTCGTTGTGGAGGTAATTACATTAAAGAAACAAATTGGGTTAAGAAAGAAGTTGAGTTTTGTACACCTACACCAAACTGTTCTTCAACAAATACTTTTACTTGGTCACAATCAATAAATCCAAATACGGGTAGTGCAAGTGCGCAACGTTTTATTTGTGGACAAACGACTTCTATAGATATCACATCTTTACCTGGCGTATTTAACGGTCCTGTGACTGTTAATGTAACTGATGCTGTTTCCTATGATGGTTATTCGGGACGATCTAATACAGGTAACCAACCAAATGAGAAATGGCGTGTTGTTTTTAAGAAAGGTAATTCAACAGTTTATGCTACCCCTTATACAAATGATTTAGCTACAGGTGTAGAGCAAGATTCTTGGCAAGGTTCATTAGGAACAGCAACTTTGTTACCTAATGGTGCTGATAAGATTGTTTTGGAACATTATTGTGTTGCTAATGGTAATTCAACAGGAGCGAACTCAGTAGTACCAACTAGTATCTGTATTACGTATTCAACCCCTCCACCTTCAAATTGTTGTATAGAACTACCTATGGTAACATGGGATATGGATGCTTGTTTATCTTGTTCAGGTAACAATAATGTTTTCACAGAATTTAGTGGTACAACTTCGGCTTGTTTCCCAGGTACGGCATATAACTTGTCTGCATCTGCTAATCACTCTTGTGTTGCTGGTGTGAATGGTACGAATAGAGCAGTATGTATTAAAGATGGAAATTATTTCCAGTTGAAAGCTGATATTAATCCACCAGCGAATGAAGATTTTTCAGTAACGCGATTAAAATACTATGTTGTAAATCCACTTTCATCTTTACAAATGCCTCCATGTGGCGGTCAGGTTTCTGGTGGAAATATTCCGACGTATATGTTGGAAGTTTATTTGGGAGGATCAGTAGTACATTCAGAGGTAAGAAATTTGCCAAATTCATGGACACAAGAAGTGATTGACTTATCTGGTATTTCTGCTTTACAGAATATTACAAATAACACTCAACTAAAAATTAGATTAACAACAACTGCAGTTTCTGGTAGTGCTTATTTTGATTTAGATGAGTTTGAAATTTATGGTAAGAAATGTCCTGCTACGGTGAATGTTTCTGGTACTGTATTTAATGATATAAATGGTTTGACAGATAATGATGTAAATGGAGTTGGTATTGGTTCTCCAAGTAATACACCTATTTATGCATCATTGGTTAATACAGGTGGAAATGTAGTTGCTTCAACCGTGATTACCGGAAACGGGACTTATCAGTTTACTGATGTAGAAGCAAATAGTTCTTACTCAATGGTATTAAGTACAACTCAAGGAACAGCAGGGAATGCTGCACCAACTGCAGATTTACCAAGTGGTTGGGTGAACACAGGTGAGAGCCCAAACAATGCAACGAGTGATGGTACCGTAGATGGTATGCAATCCTTTTCAGTAGGTATTGTAGATGTACCTAATATTGATTTTGGAATTCAACAACCACCTACACCTGGTATTGATTCTATTCCAGAGCAAGTAAACCCTGGAGATAGTGTTTGTGTTGTAGTACCTGGTTCTAAATTTAGCGGTGTTGATGCAAGTGCAGGTGGAATTATTACTAGTTTGACGATTTGTACGTTCCCTTCAAATATTGATCGTATTGAGATTAATGGTGTTGCTTATACTTCAGGTAATTGGCCCGTGAGTGGTGTTACAATTCCTACGAATGCTCAAGGAGAGCCAACACAAGGTATTTGTATCGACCCTCAAGATGGTTTAGTAACAAATGAGATCAATTATACTGTAACTGATAATGCAGGTGCAACATCAGTATGTGATGGTAAAGTGATTATTAAATTTTATCCAATCAATTTATCTGGTATTGTCTTTCAAGATGAGTCTGGTCCTGCAAATGTAGATGGTTCTCCAATTGGCTCAGCGAGTGGTAATCAATTGTATGCGCACTTAATTGATGGTTCAGGAAATGTAGAAGCGATTAAGCCAATAAGTAATTTGGGTATGTATGAGTTTTTAGATTTACGTCCTAATACATCTTATAGTGTTGTTTTAAGTGATATTCAAGGTAATGTAAATAGTCCAGCTCCTGCAGCTCACTTACCCGAAGGTTGGGTTAATGTTGCCGAGGATTGTTGTGATGGTATTGGTAACGATGGTACTCCTGATGGTATCAATCTATCTCCTACAGTTACTTCCGATGTACCGAATGTAAACTTTGGTATTCGTGAGCCAGTTGCTTTAGGAAACCTAGTTTGGGTTGATTCGAATAAGAATGGTGTTGTAGATGGTAATGAAGGACCTTTAGCGAATGCAGTAGTTAATCTTTATGAAGATAATAATAACGATGGTAATGCAGATGGAGCAGCTATTGCAACGATGACAACTCAATCCGATGGTTTATACAAATTTGTAGATCTTTATTCAGGTAAGTATATTGTAGGTGTTACTCCACCTTCAATTACTGGTGGAACTTTAGAGAGTTCTTCAGTAGGTGAGGAGACAAACCCTAACCTAGATGTAGATAATAATGATAATGGTATTACTAAGATAGGAGATGAGGTGCGTAGTGGAACCATAAACTTGATATCAAATACAGAACCTCAAGGCGAGTTACCAAACAATACAGCTCCAGTACCTGATTCTAATTCGAACTTAACGGTAGACTTTGGCTTCTTTGCTTGTCCAACGAACTTTGTATTTGATTCAGTAGATCTTTGTGTGAATAGCACTTTTGATTTAACCTCAGTAGAGCCTGCATTATTTACTGGAGGATCTTGGCGTCAGAACAATGTATTGGTACCAACCCCAACCGCTGTAGGTTCTGGTACTTACACTTATACTTATAATGAGGGTAATTGTTCAGCAAGTGGTAGTATTACATTGAGTGATAACATTCCAGATTATACACCTACGATTCAGATTGCTCCAAGTGCTATTACAGGTACGAGTAATGTTCGTGTGATTCTGACATTATCCGAGATTTTGAATAAGAAAGCTTGTTCCGATTTGTATATTTTGGTACCGAAGTTATTACCTCGTTTTCAGTTTACGTTTGACAATACCGCAACCTCTATAGCTGGAGTGCCTGTAGAGAATGGTAATTGGGAGTTTGCGAATTCAAATCCTAACTTCTATGTATGGCGTTATACAGCGAATGGTGGCTTGTTCCCAAGTGGTGGAACATCAACGATTGGTTATATTGGTACGTATGATCCTAATAATACAGATGGTCAATCGACCTTTAGTGTTCAGGTATTCCAAGGTAGTGGCGGGGAGACAAACCAGTTAAACAATACTGATTCAGAACTTTTAATTTACTTCAGATAAACAAATAACTAACTAGCAAAAATAAATTCTTAATAAACAACCAAACAAACTCTTAATAAACTAGCATTATGAAACAAGTACAATTACTCTTGTTGTTGATTATTTTCTCAACAAGCGGATTATTTGCTCAGACAGCATACAATCCTTTTACTCAAAACATTCACTTTGAGGTAGAGCCCACGGTGGCAGGTTTCAGTTGTGGATCTTTTCCTAAAGTTGAATTTACTCAAGGAATCACAACAGCTGACAGTGCATCCGATTGGCAAAACAATCCTTTGCTTGTTACGATAAGTATAGTAGGCTTTGAATATGCGGGAACGAATGCCTCTACACTTGTAACGGGTAGTTATGCCTCGAACTTTACTTGGGCTTTTGATCCTTTAGATGCGACAAAGTTAATCGGGACACAGAATCAGGTATTATATGGAACAGGCAGTAATCCTTTATTTCCTGATCCTCGTTCATCAGGTGATGTCAATGTGGCCTTAGCGGTACCAACGACCTCCCCAATTGGGACAACTTTATCTTGTGATGTGTCTTTAACGGTACCAGCTTATATGTCTACGTTTAACTCAGTTCCTGATGATACGGAGTCTACTCAGACACAGACGTTTTGTGATTTAAAAGTGATTGGGACCGTATTTCATGATACGAACCGTACGAATATTGCTTTAGATCGTCATATTGGTTTAGGAAATCCTGATAACAATACATTGTATGCGAATTTAATTGATTCAGCGACGAATAATGTCGTTAAAGTAGCGACGGTAAATCCTAATGGAACGTTTGAATTTTTAAGTGTTCCTGCTTTTACTACTTATGAGGTTGTGTTAAGTATAGTAGAAGGGGTTATTGGTAATTTACGTCCAGCGCATCAATTACCTCCGAACTGGCGTAATACTGGTGATGATTGTTGTGATGGTATTGGTAATGATCTAGCGATTGATGGTATGACACTTGTACGGGTAGATGATGCATCACGTGAGAATGTAGACTTTGGTATAACTCAGTTGATACCAACTCCTGTTAAGATGTCGAGTTTTAATGTTTCAGAGTATAGTTGTAATACATTAGTATCTTGGTCAACAGTATCAGAGGATCAAGTATCACACTTTGATATTTTACGTAAACATGGTAATGGATCATTTGAGCAGATCGCTCGAATTAAATCAAGTGGTAATAGTAGTTCTGAGAAGTTGTATAGTTATGTAGATAAAGAGGTAGAGAAATCATCAACATCTTACCAGTACAGATTACGAACAGTAGATCAAGATGGTTCTGCTGGTTATACAGGTGTGAAGTCGATTAAGTTAAGTTGTGGTGATGTAGGAACATCGGCACAGATTTTTCCGAATCCTGCGAAGAACAGTTTGAACTTAGTTTATACAACCGATGAGAATGATATTCAATTGATTGTAGATGTGGTTGATGTAACAGGTCGTAAGTTGTTATCTAAGTCACAGATTATCTATCAAGGAACGAGTGTGATCAATATGGATATTGAGAGTTTGGCTGTAGGTCAATACATGGTTCGTTACCACAGTATCGAAGGTGGCACAACTGAAACTATTAAATTTACTAAAGACTAGGAAAATATAATATCTACTACTACTTTTCTTATTATGTTAGAAAAAGCCCCCTTTATGAAAGGGGGCTTTTTCTATCCTGGTTGAACTTTATTGCTCCTATTTGACCCTCAAAATAGGGGGGTATATTTGGTTAATGAAATGCTAATGAAAAAATATAAATTATTTGCTGTAAATAAGTCGTTTAAACAACGAATATTATTATATTATTAATTATTTATATGTATTAATCATTAGTACGTAGTCGTTGATAAAAAAATATCATACAAAATGCCTGTTTTTAGGCATTTTTCTTATTTATTTTTGTTTAGAGCATCAAATTTCACTTTTTGGCACGATTATTTCATTACTATAATTGCTAGTTTATTAAGAAAAAAACTCCAAGTCGGTAGGTTAGTATTAAGAATTTTTATATTGTTAATGCTAGGTTAATCGACTTGAGGTGTTATGCTAATTAATTTGATTCTTGCGTATTTCGCATTGATTATTAATTAATTAGCAATGAATAACCAATTTACAAAGTCTCTTTTAATCGCATTTATTTTATGCTCATTAGCTCTAATTACCCCTCAAAAAGCTAATGCGACCTGTACAGCCAATATTACAGGATTAAAATTTTATGATTTAGTAGGGAGCAATGATGTAACCATAAGTAATAATGGTACGTATTCACTCTCCGCTCTTCCTTCTTCTTTTACTTTGGAGTCAATTTACTCTGGTAGTATGGGAAGCATGAAGTTTACCATAACTGGTTCATTATCAACAACTATCATTGAAAACTATGATCCGTATAACTATCCTGCTGGAGGCGGAGCATGGACTCATGGAGCTGGAACTTATACTGTAAAAATGCAAGCTTATCATGGTTCAAATGCTTCGGGTAACATTTGTGATACAAAGACGATTACGTTTACATTGACTTCAGGAAGCAGTTGTAGTGAATTTACCTCTGGAGGTACAATTTCTGGAGCCGAAACAAATTGCGGTTCGTATAACCCAACTATTATAACAAGTACTGCACTTCCTTCTGGCGGACATGGGGGTACTACTGAGTATATATGGCTTGAAAACTCAACAGCTTCAAATTCTGGAGCGACAGTAATACCGGGTGCAACAGGACCTACATATGATCCAGGAACAATTAATACGACTACATTTTATCGAAGATGTGTACGTCGTTGTGGAGGTAATTATATTAAAGAGTCAAATTGGGTTAAGAAAGAAGTAACTAGTTGTCCATCTAATTGTTGTACAGATATGGCATTGGTAAAATGGAATATGGATGCTTGTGCAGGTTGTACATCACCCAATAACCAAAGCTACTCAGAATTTACTGCCACTTACGTTTCTTCTTGCATAAGCGTGAATCCAAGTACAGTAAGTGGTACTGCATTGCCGCATTCTTGTATTACAGGTTACGCAGGAAAGGCTTTGTGTAATACAGCGGGAAATACATTTACCATAGAATCAGCATTCTCTCCAAGCTCAACACAAGCTTTGGATATAACTGCACTTAAGTATTATGTTAATAATCCATTGTCATTTAATGGCTATGGAGCTTGTTATGGCCCTTACTCTGGTAATAATATCTCACAATATCTATTGAAAGTAAAAAAGAATGGTTCATTAATCCATCAAGAAGTAAGAAGCTTACCGAACACTTGGACCGTTCAAAATATTGATTTATCTGGATATAGCTCTTTGCAGAACCTAACATCTAGTACAACTATAACGATTGAGATTTCTTCAGCTTATGTCTATAATGCTTATTTTGATTTAGACGAATTCGAAATTATTGGGAAAGTTTGTCCAACATGTGATCCTTTAACAAATGGTGGGTCTATTGGTTCAAACCAATCTTTCTGTAATAGTGGGACCCCAGCAGCTTTTACTTCTACAGGAGCTCCAACTGGAGGTTCGGGTAGCACAATTAATTATCGTTGGCAGTCAAGACCCGTTGGCGGTTCTTGGTCAACAATTTCAGGTGCAACAAATGCAACCTATAATGCTTCAACTATTTCTCAGTCTACACAGTATCGTCGTCAAGCTAAACGTGCACTTTGTGGAAACTGGAAAAACTCTAATGTACTTACAGTAACGATTCAGCCTGGCGTAGATGCGGGCGTAAATGGTTCAACTACAGTCTGTGACCATAGTACGGCAACGATTGATTTAGCTGGTTTAATAACCGGTGAGGATGCTGGTGGTGTTTGGACAAGAACTTCTGGCACAGGTGGAACATTCAGCGCATCTAATGGAACTTACATTCCTGCAGTAGGAGCAACGACTTCAACATTTAAATATACAGTTGCTGGAACGACTCCCTGTCCAAATGACTATAGTGTGGCCACGGTAAATATTAATGTTTGTCAGATTATGGTTTCTGGTACTGTCTTTAATGACATAAATGGTTTAACAGATAACGATGTTAATGGGATTGGGATTGGTACTCCAAGCAGCACCCCTGTTTTTGTTTCTTTGGTAAATTCGGCTGGTAATGTATTTGCTTCTACTCAAGTTAATAATAATGGTACGTATCAATTCCAGAATGTAACAACGAATAGTACGTACTCAATGGTATTAAGTACTGTTGCCGGTGTAGTTGGAAACACACCTCCTAGCGCAGACCTACCAAATGGTTGGTTAAATACAGGTGAGAGCCCAAATAATGCAACGAGTGATGGTACCGTAGATGGTATGCAATCCTTTTCAGTAGGTATTGTAGATGTACCTAATATTGATTTTGGTATTCAGCAACCACCTACACCTGGTATTGATTCAATTCCTCCAACACCAAATCCTGGAGATAGTGTTTGTGTTGTAGTACCTGGTTCTGAATTTAGTGGTATTGATGCAAGCGCAGGTGGAATTGTTACAAACTTGACGATTTGTACGTTCCCTTCAAATATTGATCGTATTGAGATTAACGGTGTTGCTTATACTTCAGGTAATTGGCCCGTGAGTGGTGTTACAATTCCTACGAATGCACAAGGAGAGCCAACACAAGGTATTTGTATCGACCCTCAAGACGGTTTAGTAACAAATGAGATCAATTATACTGTAACTGATAATGCAGGTGCAACATCAGTATGTGATGGTAAGGTGATTATTAAGTTTTATCCAATCTCATTATCAGGGAATGTATATAATGATACAGATGGTCCTGCCCATGTAAATGGTTTAGGTATCAATACGCCAAGCAGTACACAATTATATGCAAATCTTATTGATGCAAGCGGAGATGTAGCAGCTACGACTGCTGTTACTTCAAATGGTTCTTATAATTTTCCAAGTGTAAAGCCTAATACAAACTATAGTGTAGTATTAAGTACGACACAAGGCACGAACGGGAATACGGCCCCTACACCAGCTTTACCATTTGGTTGGAAAAATGTTTCTGAAGATTGTTGTGATAATACAGGTAATGATGGTTCAACAGACGGGGTTACTACCGCTGCTGTTGGAACAACAGATGTTACGAATGTAAACTTCGGTATTATGGAACCTCTTACTATTGGTAATAGAGTATTTGTTGATCTGAATCAAGATGGAAATCGTGACGGAGGTGAGCCATTTTTACCTAATGCTTCGGTGAATTTATACACTGATAATAATAATGATAATAATCCAGATGGAGCAGCTATACAAACTACTACAACTAATGGAAGTGGGGTATACAGATTTGACGATTTACTTCCTGGTCGGTATATTGTTGGAGTTACTCCTCCAGCACCAGCTTCAGGTTCTCCATATGTAAGTACAGAAGGAGCTGCGCAATCTGTAGATCCAAACAACAATGTAAATAATGATGATAACGGTATCCTTACAGTGGGCAATGAAACACGTTCAGGTGTTATAATTATGGCAGCGGGAACAGAACCTACTAATGATGATACATATAATGCAATTCCCGACAATAACTCAAACATGAGTATTGACTTTGGATTTTATCAAGAAATCAAACTATCTGGTATTGTCTTTCAAGATGAGTCTGGTCCTGCAAATGTAGATGGTTCTCCAATTGGCTCAGCGAGTGGTAATCAATTGTATGCGCACTTAATTGATGGTTCAGGAAATGTAGAAGCGATTAAGCCAATAAGTAATTTGGGTATGTATGAGTTTTTAGATTTACGTCCTAATACATCTTATAGTGTTGTTTTAAGTGATATTCAAGGTAATGTAAATAGTCCAGCTCCTGCAGCTCACTTACCCGAAGGTTGGGTTAATGTTGCCGAGGATTGTTGTGATGGTATTGGTAATGATGGTACTCCTGATGGTATCAATCTATCTCCTACAGTTACTTCCGATGTACCGAATGTAAACTTTGGTATTCGTGAGCCAGTTGCTTTAGGAAACCTAGTTTGGGTTGATTCGAATAAGAATGGTATTGTAGATGGTAATGAAGGACCTTTGGAGAATGCAGTTGTTAATCTTTATGAAGATAATAATAACGATGGTAATGCAGATGGAGCAGCTATTGCAACGATGACAACTCAATCCGATGGTTTATACAAATTTGTAGATCTTTATTCAGGTAAGTATATTGTAGGAGTTACTCCACCTTCAATTACTGGTGGAACTTTAGAGAGTTCTTCAGTAGGTGAGGAGACAAACCCTAACCTAGATGTAGATAATAATGATAATGGTATTACTAAGATAGGAGATGAGGTGCGTAGTGGAACCATAAACTTGATATCAAATACAGAGCCTCAAGGCGAGTTACCAAACAATACAGCTCCAGTACCTGATTCTAATTCGAACTTAACGGTAGACTTTGGCTTCTTTGCTTGTCCAACGAACTTTGTATTTGATTCAGTAGATCTTTGTGTGAATAGCACTTTTGATTTAACCTCAGTAGAGCCTGCATTATTTACTGGAGGATCTTGGCGTCAGAACAATGTATTGGTACCAACCCCAACCGCTGTAGGTTCTGGTACTTACACTTATACTTATAATGAGGGTAATTGTTCAGCAAGTGGTAGTATTACATTGAGTGATAACATTCCAGATTATACACCTACGATTCAGATTGCTCCAAGTGCTATTACAGGTACGAGTAATGTTCGTGTGATTCTGACATTATCCGAGATTTTGAATAAGAAAGCTTGTTCCGATTTGTATATTTTGGTACCGAAGTTATTACCTCGTTTTCAGTTTACGTTTGACAATACCGCAACCTCTATAGCTGGAGTGCCTGTAGAGAATGGTAATTGGGAGTTTGCGAATTCAAATCCTAACTTCTATGTATGGCGTTATACAGCGAATGGTGGCTTGTTCCCAAGTGGTGGAACATCAACGATTGGTTATATTGGTACGTATGATCCTAATAATACAGATGGTCAATCGACCTTTAGTGTTCAGGTATTCCAAGGTAGTGGCGGGGAGACAAACCAGTTAAACAATACTGATTCAGAACTTTTAATTTACTTCAGATAAACAAATAACTAACTAGCAAAAATAAATTCTTAATAAACAACCAAACAAACTCTTAATAAACTAGCATTATGAAACAAGTACAATTACTCTTGTTGTTGATTATTTTCTCAACAAGTGGATTATTTGCTCAGACAGCATACAATCCTTTTACTCAAAACATTCACTTTGAGGTAGAGCCCACGGTGGCAGGTTTCAGTTGTGGATCTTTTCCTAAAGTTGAATTTACTCAAGGAATCACAACAGCTGACAGTGCATCCGATTGGCAAAACAATCCTTTGCTTGTTACGATAAGTATAGTAGGCTTTGAATATGCGGGAACGAATGCCTCTACACTTGTAACGGGTAGTTATGCCTCGAACTTTACTTGGGCTTTTGATCCTTTAGATGCGACAAAGTTAATCGGGACACAGAATCAGGTATTATATGGAACAGGCAGTAATCCTTTATTTCCTGATCCTCGTTCATCAGGTGATGTCAATGTGGCCTTAGCGGTACCAACGACCTCCCCAATTGGGACAACTTTATCTTGTGATGTGTCTTTAACGGTACCAGCTTATATGTCTACGTTTAACTCAGTTCCTGATGATACGGAGTCTACTCAGACACAGACGTTTTGTGATTTAAAAGTGATTGGGACCGTATTTCATGATACGAACCGTACGAATATTGCTTTAGATCGTCATATTGGTTTAGGAAATCCTGATAACAATACATTGTATGCGAATTTAATTGATTCAGCGACGAATAATGTCGTTAAAGTAGCGACGGTAAATCCTAATGGAACGTTTGAATTTTTAAGTGTTCCTGCTTTTACTACTTATGAGGTTGTATTAAGTATAGTAGAAGGAGTTATTGGTAATTTACGTCCAGCGCCTCAATTACCTCCGAACTGGCGTAATACTGGTGATGATTGTTGTGATGGTATTGGTAATGATTTAGCGATTGATGGGATAACGCTTGTAAAGGTAGATGATGCATCTCGTGAGAATGTAGACTTTGGTATAACTCAGTTGATACCAACTCCTGTTAAGATGTCGAGTTTTAATGTTTCAGAGTATAGTTGTAATACATTAGTATCTTGGTCAACAGTATCAGAGGATCAGGTATCACACTTTGATATTTTACGTAAACATGGTAATGGATCATTTGAGCAGATCGCTCGAATTAAATCAAGTGGTAATAGTAGTTCTGAGAAGTTGTATAGTTATGTAGATAAAGAGGTAGAGAAATCATCAACATCTTACCAGTACAGATTACGAACAGTAGATCAAGATGGTTCTGCTGGTTATACAGGTGTGAAGTCGATTAAGTTAAGTTGTGGTGATGTAGGAACATCGGCACAGATTTTTCCGAATCCTGCGAAGAACAGTTTGAACTTAGTTTATACAACCGATGAGAATGATATTCAATTGATTGTAGATGTGGTTGATGTAACAGGTCGTAAGTTGTTATCTAAGTCACAGATTATCTATCAAGGAACGAGTGTGATCAATATGGATATTGAGAGTTTGGCTGTAGGTCAATACATGGTTCGTTACCACAGTATCGAAGGTGGCACAACTGAAACTATTAAATTTACTAAAGACTAAAAAATAATTTAAATCTATTTTGTATTATGACTAAATAGGTCCTCATTTGACTTTTATGAGGACCTCTTTAGGAACCCAATGCACTAAATCAATCATATTTCTAAAATAAACAATTATGAAAAAATTACAAATACTCATTCTGTTGATATTCTTATCCTCAGGATCATTATGGGCTCAATTAGCTTATAATCCGTTTACACAAAACATTCACTTCCAACCCGAGCCAACCGTAGCTGGATTTCAATGTGGTTCTACTCCAAATGTAGAATTCACCGCTGGGATGACCACTGCGGATAGTGCTACAGATTGGCAGAATAATCCTTTAATTATTTCTGTTTGTATAACAGGTTTCGAATTTGATGGAACCAATCCTGCTGCTTTAGTAACAGGAAGTTATGCTTCTAACTTTACTTGGACATTTGATCCTTTTACACCAAACTGTTTGATTGGAACCCAAAATCAAACTTTATATGGTACAGGTACAAATCCTATTTTTCCTGATCCAAGATCTTCAGGAAATGTAAACGTCGCGCTAAAGGTGCCAGTAACATCTCCGTTGAATACAGTACTTGCAGTAAATGTAAACTTAACCGTACCTGCCTATATGGCTTCATTTAATTCTGCTCCTGATGATACAGAATCTACACAAACACAAACTTATTGTGCTCTTAATATTTCTGGGACTGTATTTTATGACACCGTATTAAATCCTGCAGGAATTGATTTTAGCAACCCAATTGGGAATCCAGGTGGACAGTCATTATGTGCGAGTCTTGTTGATTCGAACGGGAATGTAGTAGATACTACACACGTAGCATTAAACGGAACATATTCTTTTCTTGATGTTGGTCCTTCTCAAACCTATGAAGTTGTGTTGAGTACAATTTGTGGTACTATTGGTAACCCTCCTCCAACTCCGCAATTGCCTTTAGGTTGGAGTAATACTGCTGAGGATTGTTGTGATGCAACAGGAACTGATGGGAATACGAATGGTAAGACAAACGTAACAGTTGGTCTTGTTAGCGTAGACGAAGTAAACTTCGGTATCACGCAATTGATGTCTCTTGGTAATACTGTTTGGAATGATATCAACCAAAATGGTGTAAGAGATAATGGAGAGCCTGGTATATCAGGAGCTACGATTAATTTATATGAAGACAATAATACAGATGGAACTCCTGACGGAGCTGCAGTTCAAACTACAACCTCTACAGGGTCAAATGGTTTATATCTTTTTGATGGTTTGAAACCAGGTTCTTATCTTGTAGGAGTAACACCTCCAGCACCAAGTTCGGGGCCTGCTTTCATTAGTTCTGTTGGTGCTGGCCAAGAGGCAAACCCAAATAGCGATGGAGATAATAATGATAATGGTATTACATTAGTTGGTGCTGAAACTCGTAGTGGTACTATAACACTTATTGTAGGAACTGAGCCAAACTCGGAAAACCCTAACAACGACAACACAAAGCCTGACTCAAATTCTAACTTAACTATTGACTTTGGTTTTTATCAGCCTATTAAAATAGCAGGTAATGTATATAATGATCTAAATGGTCCGGCTAATGTTGATGGTACTCCATTACATAACCCTGCTAATACACAACTCTATGCAAATTTGGTAGACCCTTCTGGTAATGTAGTAGCTGTAGATCCAATTAATCCTAACGGAACCTATGAGTTCACAAACGTGATTCCGAATACCACTTATAAAGTTGTTTTAAGTGATACTGCAGGTACTGTAGGTAATGCAACACCGCAAGCAAACCTTCCTTTTGGATGGGAGAATGTTTCGGAAGATTGTTGTGACAATACAGGTAACGATGGTAATGCTAATGGTGAAGTTACTGTTGTTCTTGGAACTACAGATTTATCTAATGCAAACTTTGGTATTAGAGAGCCATTATCTATAGGTAATACCGTATGGAATGATATTGATCAAGATGGTTTAAGAGGTGCTACTGAAGTAGGGATTCCAGGCGCTACTGTAAAACTATATGCTGATAATAATACTGATGGTGTTCCTGATGGTCCTGCAATAGCAACTACAGTTACTGCAGGTGCAAATGGGTATTATTTGTTCGATGGTTTGAATGCAGGTTCATATGTAATTGGTGTAACGCCACCAGTACCTACTTCAGGTCCAGCATGGAAAAGCTCTAATGGTCTTGGAGAAGAAACAAACCCAAATGCCGATGGAGATAATAACGACAACGGTATTATTTTAGTTGGGTCAGAATTAAGAAGTGGTTTTATCACGATAAGTATAGGAGGTGAGCCAACAGGAGAGAACCCAAGCAATGATAATGCGAAACCAGATTCAAATTCTAACTTAACTGTTGACTTTGGTTTCTATCAACCGTTAAAAATTGCAGGTAACGTATATAACGATCAAAATGGTCCAACAAATGTAGATGGAACACCGATCAACAATCCAAGCGGTGCGCAAGTATATGCTAGCTTAGTAAACGCTGCGGGTATTGTTGTTGCAGTTGATCCTGTTAATGCTAATGGAACTTATGAATTTAATGATGTGAGTCCTAATACGACTTACAAGGTTGTAATGAGTACAGTTGCTGGAGTAGTAAATGGTCCAGCACCCACTCCAAGTCTTCCTTTCGGTTGGGAAAACGTTTCGGAAGATTGTTGTGACAATACTGGAAATGATGGTACAACAAATGGTGAAGTTACTGTTGTGCTTGGAACTACAGATTTGAATAACGCAAACTTTGGAATTAGACAACCTATGTCATTAGGTAATATGGTTTGGAATGATGTGAATCAAAATGGTCTACGAGATAATGGAGAAGGTGGTATTGTAGGAGCTACAGTGAATTTGTATGAAGATGCCAATACGGACGGAACTCCTGATGGCGCTGCTATTGCAACAACGACAACAACTGGAGTGAATGGATTCTATCTTTTTGATGGCTTAAACCCTGGTTCTTATATTGTTGGTGTTACACCACCAGCAACAAGCGGCGCAGCCTATGTAAGCTATACTGGAGTAAATGAGGAAGCTAATCCAAATTTAGATGGAGATCATAATGATAATGGAGTTGTTCAGGTAGGAGCTGAAACAAGAAGTGGATTCATAACACTTGCTGTTGGTACGGAACCAAACTCAGAAACTCCAAGTAATGATAATAGCAAGCCTGATTCAAACTCTAATTTGACTTTGGACTTTGCATTCTTCCAACCATTAAAAATTGCGGGTAATGTATTCAACGATCAAAATGGTGCAACCAATGTAGATGGAACTCCTATTGGTCAGGCAAGCGGGAATCAACTCTTTGCTAATTTAGTAGGACCTTCTGGAAATGTATTGGCGGTAGACACTGTAAACTCGAATGGTACTTATGAATTCTTCGACGTAACTCCTAATACAATATATACAATTGTTTTAACTGATGCATCAGGAAGTGTAGGGAACCCTGCTCCAGTTGCAAGTTTACCAAACGGTTGGACCAATGTATCAGAAGACTGTTGTGATAATGTAGGAAACGATGGTACAACAAATGGTTTATTAACGGCTAACGTTGTGACGTCTGATTTGACCAATGCAAACTTTGGTATTAGAGAACCATTAGCGTTAGGTAATATGGTTTGGAATGATGTAAACAAAAATGGTATTCAAGACAATACAGAAGGACCAATTACGGGTGCTACTGTTCGGTTGTACGAAGATTTTAATAATGATAATACACCTGATGGCGCTGCAATTGCAACTGTTGTTACCGGAAGTAATGGTCTTTATAATTTTGAAGGACTTGAAACCAATAATTATATTGTTGGTGTAACTCCACCAGTTATAACTGGTGCGACTTATGTAAGTTCAGTAACTGGTGAGGAAGCTAATCCAAACCTAAATATTGATAGTAATGATAATGGTGTAACTCAAATAGGTTTAGAGATTAGAACAAATTCGATTAGCTTATCTCCAGGAACAGAGCCAGCTGGTGAATTACCTAACAACACGCCTCTTACTCCAGATTCCAATGCGAACCTAACTATTGACTTTGGTTTCTTCGAATGTCCAGCTGGTTTTACATTTAGCGATTATAATTTATGTGCAAATACCACTGTTGATTTAACAAGCTTTGAACCTGTGAATTACACAGGTGGCACTTGGACATTAAATGGTCAGGCAGTTACAACACCTACTGCAGTAAATACGGCAGGTACTTATACCTATACCTTTACAAATGGAACTTGTACAACTACAGGAACATTAACAGTAATTAATAACATTCCAGATTATACACCTACAATTCAAATTGCACCAAGTGCAATCACTGGAACTTCTAATGTAAGAGTAATTATTAATATAACTGAATTGTTGAATTTCGATGCTTGTTCGGATGTATTTGTAATCGTACCTAAATTAGTACCAAGATATATCTTTAACTATGTAGATACGGCTAGTGTAATAGGAGGTATACCCGTGAAGAATGTAGATTGGCAGTTCTTTGGTAATGCAAACCCGAACTTCTATATCTGGAAGTATGTAGGAACGGGTGGGGTATACCCAGCTGGAGCTGCTTCGACCTTCGGATATATTGGAGCATATGACCCTAACAATACAGATGGTCAGTCTACCTTTAGTGTTCAGGTTTTCCAAGGAAGTGGTGGTGAAACTAACCAAACGAATAACACGGATTCGGATTTATTGATCTACTTTAGATAGATTATATCCATTATAATTTTTAACGGGGAGAAGCATAAAAGCTTCTCCTTTTTTTATTGAATAAAAATCCTTATAGTGTTGGTAGTCAGATACTTGTAATTTTTTTTAGTAAAATATAGATAAGTTCTAACGGTGTATAATTGACTAAAAGACCCCAATAAATAGGGGTTTTTTATGTTTTTCATATAAAAGTTCTTTGCATATGAAAGTAGAGTTGCTGCATTACAAGTGTTGGATAATTCTCTTATGGGCTAGAGTTAACGGCAATTGTTCAACAAATGATTTTGAGAGGAAAAATATATTATATTATTATATAATATATTAAGTGTTGAATATTAAGTCTATCTCTTGTATCCCGCATGTTTACTGTGATATAATCAAATAAAAAATGCGTTTTGGCACGCATCTTGCAATGTTGATATACAAGAACTTATAAATTATGAAAAATAAATACTATATATTGTTGATATTATGTGTTTTAGGTATTTCTCTTACGGAGGTACATGCACAAAAGGCCTCAGACGTTGTATTTCAAATCGAAGTGACTCCAGATTTGGTCAATAATCAAATAAGTTTAAACTGGAAGAAAGTACCGAATGTAACGGGTTACAGAGTCTTTCGTAAGCTCAAAGGGGCGGCTAATTTTAACTTTATTACGGATAAACTCTATAATGATACTTTTTTTGTTGACAATAATATTGTACCGAATCAAGCTTATGAATATGCTGTTTACGCATCACACACAAATCAGGTTTCTGGATACGTATGTGCTGGAATGAATTTAGAGGCTAAACATCATCAAGGTACAGTGCTACTTGTTATTGACAGTACTTATATTATTCCTGCTCAAAGCGAGATTGCCTTGTTTAAGTTAGATTTAATTAAAGAAGGTTGGAAAGTCCTAGTAGAATATGCAGGTAGAACTGAAAGCCCTGCAGACGTTAAACAAAAAATATACAATTGTAATAGTGCGCATACGTTGGAAGGTGTTATCCTTTTAGGACATGTGCCCGTTCCATATAGTGGTAACATTGCACCCGACGGACATTCTGATCATGTAGGTGCTTGGCCAGCTGATGTATACTATGGAGATATGTGTCCTACAGTTAACTCCATTTGGCAAGATGTTGTGTTAAATAATACTTCTGCAGCAAGTTACCGAAACCACAATCAGGTAGGAGATGGAAAGTATGATGCCAGTACAATTGCATACACGAATACCACTAAAATATTTGTTGGAAGGATTGATGTGATTAATATGGGGCAGATTAGCAACAATGATGTCATGTTATTCAAACAGTATATTAATAAAAATCACGCGTATAAAGCGAGCTTAAAAAAGTTTAAAAAGCAAGGTTTAATAGACGATCATTTTGGTTTCTTTTATGGTGAAGCATTTGCTCAGAATGGTTGGAGAAATATGTGCGCCTTACTAGGACGTGATAGTATTGTAGAGGGTGATTATCTAACTGAACTTCAAAATGATAGTTACTTATGGAGCTACGCTTGTGGTGGCGGCTGGGGTTATGGAGCTACTGGAATTGGTATAACGCAAAACTTCGCTTCTGATCAATTGGAAAGTGTTTTTACCATGATGTACGGAAGTTATTTTGGAGATTGGGATACTCATTCAAATTTCTTAAGAGCACCGATCGCATCGCCATCAAGTACATTAGTTTCTTTTTGGGCAGGAAGACCAAATTGGTTCATGCATAACATGGCCTTGGGAGAACCTATTGGATATAGCTACTTAAACACCGTTGATAATGTTAATTCATACTATCCTATGGGTGCTGCTAATGCCCAAGTGCACCAAGCACTTCATGGGGATCCTACTTTAAAAATGTATGTATATGAGGCTCCGAGCGGTTTAGAAGCTTTTGAGGTGAACAATGGTAGTCAGGTGAAATTAGAGTGGCAAGCCTCAGTAGACCCAGCCGTTGTTGGATATTATGTTTATAGAGCGAGTCATATTAATGGAGATTTTCAGTTACTTAATCAGTCACCTGTAACAACACTTGATTTTATTGATAATAGTCCGTTACCTGCAGGTTCTAGTACAAGCTCTGCTGCCTATATGGTTCGTGCGGTTAAATTAGAACAGACCGTTACAGGTTCATTTTATAACTTAAGCCCTGGTGATATTACTGAAGGATTTTCTTCGAATTCACCCTTACCTGTAAGTATCGTAGAGTTCGATGGTTATGCTAACCAAGATAATACGAACTCATTGTTCTGGGAAGTGGCTAAAGAAGAGAACATTGAATATTACGAAGTAGAACGAAGTGTAAACTTAGATACTTATAAACCATTAGGTCAGGTAAATGCTTTGGCTGAGCAAGGGGGACAATACAATTATGATTTTACAGACTACAATCCTGAAAAGGATAATTACTATCGCTTAAAAGTAGTCGACGTAAACGGGAGTTTTACTTATCACAATAAAATAATTCGAGTAAAGCAAAAGCAGCTCGAAGTTAAAACAGTGAATTTATACCCTAACCCTGCTGTGAATAATCTTAAACTTGAGTTGCCTAGTTTGTCTGAAGGTGAGAAGGTTGATCTATATGTTTTTGACATGCGAGGACGTGTGGTTCTATCAAAGGCCTTTATAGCGGCTTATAACAATCAGGTAGTAAACATTGATATTGAGCGATTAGTTCCAGGACAGTATGTAATGAAGTGTCGAAGAGAAGAGAATTTGGACATAAGCAATCTGAAGTTTACTAAAAGCAATTAGACATATTATACATAGAATAGCTACGAAAAAAGAAGTCCTTCAATGTTGAAGGACTTCTTTTTTGTAGGTTTAACTATCTGCCACGTCCATGACCTCTACCATTCCCTCTACCTCGTCTGCCGTCATAACCTCTGCCGTTTCCTCGTCCTCCACCGCGATTATAGTATCTACGTCCACGGTTTCCTCTTCCGTTGCGATATCCACGATCTCTGTGGTTGTCAAAGAATCTACCGTTTCTCCAGCTCATGCCAAACATTCCACAGCCTCTAGAGTTACAGCGGATGGCAACATTGGTTCCACAACGTCCACCTCTATAAATGTTTCTCATATGAGTACACATTCTGTTATTCCGGAAGCCATTGTTCCAATTGCAACGGTTATTAAAGTTCCAACCATTTCCACATTGGCGGTAGTTATTATGCCAAACAACTACACGATTGCCATGTCTCCAAAACACATGTTTATGTCTGTTACGTCCTCCGCGTCCGTGGTGCGCTTCAGCAATTGTGCTGAAGGTTAATAAGCCAATTAAGGCCATTGCTGTTGTAAGTAAAATTTTGTTTTTCATACTTCTACATTTTGTGATTTGTATTTTTGACTGGGTACGATCTCTATTAGTTTAATGAACTTGAATTCATTAACAATCAGTATAAAAACAAAAAAGGAGCCGATAAGGCTCCTTAGAATCGAAAACAAATGGATTATTTCTTTTTTTTCGGAACGAAAATGGCGTGCATTCTTTTACCTTCTAATTTTGGCATGTGCTCCAAATCTCCAACTTCTTTTAGACGTTCAGCAAATTTTAAAAGGATCAGTTCACCACGATCTTTAAAAACGATCGACCGCCCTCTAAATTGTACGTAAGCTTTCACTTTGTTGCCTTCCTCAAGAAATTTAATAGCATGTCTTGTTTTGAATTCAAAGTCATGATCATCTGTGTTGGGGCCAAAACGGATCTCCTTTAAATCATTTTTGGCAGCTTTGGCTTTAATCTCTTTGTCTTTCTTTTTCTTTTCGTATAAGAATTTATTGTAATCAATAATTCGGCAAACTGGTGGATTTGCTTTTGGTGAGATCTCTACTAAATCAAGACCTTCCTCTTCAGCAAGTTCTAATGCACGAGATGTAGGAAATACTCCTTGTTCTACGTTGTCGCCTACAAGTCGCACTTCTTGAGCAGTAATAAATTTATTGATTCTGTGTTCGGGGCCTCTACGGCGTGGTTTAAAATTCCTCTTTCTAGGACGCATTAATATTATTAAAAAAGTAAAACAAAGTTAAGCTATTTAATTAGTGAATGGTGTTACTAAATAATTTTTTTTAGAAGGCCATTTGCTTAACATTTTCAGCAATAGTAAGTGATCCGGCTGTTTTTTCTTGAATTTCATCTAAGGTAACCTCTGGGGCATACTCAATACATTCAAATCCCTGATCCGTGATATTAAACACACCCAGGTTGGTAACAATCTTTTTTACACATCTAAGTCCTGTTATAGGAAGGCTACATTCTTTTAATAGCTTAGAATTGCCTTTACGGTCTGTATGTTGCATGGCAACAATAATGTTTTTGGCACTGGCCACTAAGTCCATTGCTCCACCCATGCCTTTAACCATTTTACCTGGTATTTTCCAGTTTGCAATATCTCCATTCTGAGCAACCTCCATGGCGCCTAAAACAGTTAGGTCAACTTTGCCCGATCGAATCATACCGAAGCTCATAGCACTATCAAAGAAAGCCGATCCCGGAACCGTTGTAATCGTTTGTTTTCCTGCATTAATTAAATCAGCATCTTCTTTGCCAGCCTCAGGGAAAGGCCCCATACCTAACAAACCGTTCTCACTTTGTAAAACTACTTCAACTCCTTCAGGAATGTAATT
This sequence comes from Chitinophagaceae bacterium, assembly GCA_965230665.1. Taxonomy (GTDB): domain Bacteria; phylum Bacteroidota; class Bacteroidia; order Chitinophagales; family Chitinophagaceae; genus JAGNRR01. Next base: position 220,828 of record CBDDLM010000004.1, on the reverse strand, counting down.
AGCAACTAAGGTAGGGATACCAATTCCTAAATTAACGTAGTATCCGTCCTTTAATTCTTGTGCGATGCGCTGTGCAATCTGATTTTTATCTAATGCCATAGGTTAAAAGTAATTCGTAAAAAGGAGAGCATTTAAGATAAGGAGCAAGTTTTTTAGTAAAAATCTTGCTCTTTATATATCAGGTTTAGCACTGTAGGTCTTCTAAACTTCTTTACGCTAGGATACATGTAGGTCGCAAAGTAGTACTTCAAAAGAGGTGCACTCCGTTTTACTTGTGTGAAGTCTTTTTATTTCTGGATCGAAATTTTTAAACGATGATAATGATCTTCTTTGTCATGTAAAACCACAAAGTATATCCCTGGTGCATGTTTATGCATGTCCAAGACTTTTGTGTTTAGTTCTTTCGTAGAAATGTTTTTTATAACCTGTCCAAATGAATTTAATACCTGTATATTTTTTAGGTGTTCAATTGTATTAAGATGAAAAATTCCATTTGACGGGTTGGGGCGAATCGTATAAGTTTCACGCTGATGGTTTTCTACAGAAAGTGCAAAGGGGGTGACACTCAAGATAACTTGATCAATAGCTATATCTGATCTTGAAGAGGTGCCCGTTGTGCCAACAAACCGATAGCTGACTTGATTGCCTAGGTAGTTACTAAGATCGATAGAATCTGTTTGCCAAAGAAATCCTTGATTCCCAGATATGGTCCATATCGGATTTGGAGACCAAGATTGTCCTCCATCTGTTGAAATTTCTACTTCAAGAGATCCCATCCCTGTTCCTAACATATGATAATCAAATTTTAGCTGAGCACCTTGCACATGGCTTAAGTCATAACAGGGGCTTCCTAAAATTGCGGTCTTAGAGGGGTTATTGGGATTAGAAGCTTCGATGTAAATGTACTTAGAACCCTGCGAAGCAAAATTTGGTCCAGTACTATTCGTTGGGGTCGCACCAGTTCTGTTGGTATAGTCTGTATCGTCCGAACTGAATTGACAGAATAAACCAAAACCAGATTCAAAGTTTTCAATATGAGGAAAGGTGTTTATGCTACTAATGCAACCATTGCAAGAGCCTGCTGGGTTAAAGATGAAATTTTTAGCGTTGGCACGTTCTCCAGTAATGGTCGCTGAATTTGCCGATACACTAAGCCAAAGACTTTCTCCTCCAACGAGTCCACCCAAAATATATTGGTTCGTTGTAGAGGAATCTATAAGCTCCATATATTTAGTACCTAATCTCCATATGTAATATTTAGTTGCACCCGGGATTGTAGTCCAATTTAATTCTACAGAGGTTGTATTATAAAGTTGAATTGAGAATTGAGGAACTGGAAATAGATTAAAAGTTTCGTCGCTTACATCAGATTCAGTTCCTCTACTAACTCTTACCAATGCATCCGCTGTATTAATGGCAGGAACGTTCCAAGAAATATTTCTTTCGCTACTCGAAGCTGTACCAATATTCGTCCAGTTGCTACCGTTATTTGTACTATATTCTATATTAAAACTTCCAGTATTACCATATGCATCCCAGTGAATGATTTCCGTATTACCTGGTATAAGTGACTCGCCACCGATGGGGTAAGTTACTTCAATACCTTCTTTAATAAATGAATAGACCAGAACATATTCTTGCGGACCGCTAGGAACTTGAAAGCCATTAATTTGGACAGAGTAGTTTCCTGCACTTGGGTTATCAATGACAACCTGTTCTACATTATTTAAACGATCTATACCAGGAACAGCAGGACTATTAAGAGTTGTTGGGTTTGGGGTAGGGTCGAGTACTAATGGCAGTAGGGTGTTATTAACAACCAAATCCAGATCATTAATCAGGGCAGAGTTTACGTTGACAGTTGCTTCAGGGTCATGCCAGTAAAGCATAATCCTTAACTGTCCAACACCTGTAGGTACAGGAATTGTATGATTCTTCGTACCCGTATGACTAATAGAATCAAATAGGTATTGATTATTTGCAATAATATCATAAGCTCTAGCAGTATTGATCATCCCATAGCCATAACGGAAATCAGGTCCTGCATTTCCTAGGTCTGTGGCAGAATTCATTGTAGCAGCTTTTATTAGTGCAGATTTTGGGTCTGCATTACCATTTAGACTTCTATAAGCTTCAACAAGTTGTGCAAGATTGCCAGCTAAACTCGGCGCCGCAGCAGATGTACCTCCAAAAGGATCATATTGGTGATTGGGATCAGTAGACATCTGCCCTTGACCGTGTGCTGCCATATCGGGTTTGATTCTGCCATCATGCGCTGGTCCACGTGAACTAGAACCTACAAGACTACCATCATTATACAAGTTAGCAACCGTAATAACATTTTTACCCATTTTGTGACCACCAGTAATATTACCCCATTGATTTCCAGCGCCATATCCACAATCATTATTGTTGGAGTTTCCTGCTGAGAATACATGTATGAGTGTTTGGTTTTCAAAAACTTGTTTGTCTACAGTTTGTGTGGTTGATGTATAGCCAGCATTGCAGCCATTACTATATGAAGAATTCGTAATGATAACATCTCCGTTTTGATGAAGACTCAATGTGGTGTCCTGAAAATTTGCTTGATAATTAATAACATAAATGTCTGCACCTGATGCGCCACCTTCTACACTTGGGTCTATATTGCCAGCACCACCCATAACACCAGCTACTCCATCACCATGAGTTCCAGTTGCATCATTAGTTAAGTTATACAAACGCCCTTCAAAATCAATATGCGGACCTACCAGTCCATCATCACGAACTAATAACTTAACACCCGTGGCATTAAACGAAAGGCCGCCAGCCAAATCATTATTAATAAGATTAGATTTCTGTATTGATCGTCCTTCAGTAGATTCTGGCTTCCCTGGTTCATCGATGAGTTCAACAGATCGAACCCAGGTTTTTTTTATGATATCATTAATTTGAGAACGATTTAACTCGAAATAGGCGAAGCGTGAATCCTTACCATACTTATAGGCTGTTATATTATTTTGCTCTAATTCTAATATGCGATCTTTTATGTTTTCTCCATTCATGGCTATAATGGCAACCTTTGCATAATCAGAGCCCACTAAAGCATGTTGTGGAATATCCCAATCTATAATTCGATAATCAAGTTTTAAGGCTTTGGGGAGTTCGTATATTCCTTTAATGTCTTTAGCTCTTAAAAATGCATAATCGGATATGGAAGAAAATTTTACGATATAAGCATTGTTCGGAACGTACTCAAGGAAATGAACTCCATTTCTTTCAAGATCCTTTTTGATATCGTTTTTGGGGATTGTATTGAACAGTAAAAGTTTATAGTTGGTCGAACCCAAATGGGAACTGTTTATAAACTCCTCAAGATTAGGTTCGAATTCTTTAATCTCAGTTCTTAGGATTAATTGACTGGATTTCTGAGCAAAAGATTGATTGGAAAATAGAATGCACAAAAAAAGAAGAATAGAATTTAATATTTTCATAGAACTTTTTAATTGGTTTTAACTGTGCGGTTAGTTTCGCTAATTTACAATTAAAATACCGGATATCCTTTTTTGAATACGCTAAGTTCACCTGTGGTAGGAGAGCCATTTGGGTTTTAATCCATCTGTATTAAGCTTCCCAAAAAGAAGAAATCCTCGCAAAAAGTTTGCGAGGATTAAGTTATTGTTTTTTGTATTAAAACGATTAACGCAGAGAGATTTTCAATCTATGATATTGATTTGCTTTATCACGAAGTACTACGAAGTAGATGCCTGGAGCTTGATCATTCAAGTCTAAGACTTTAGAGTTTATATCTTTTGAGGGGATACTCTTAATTGTTTGACCAAATGAATTTATGATTTGTATATTTCTTAAATCTTTGATGGTGTTGATATAAAAAATTCCGTCTGATGGGTTCGGTTGAATGGCGTAGATCACTGTATGTCCTTCATTATTTAGAGACAATACATTCGACAAGCTACTTTTTTGATCTTTGTCCATTTGTCGAATTCTATAATAGATTTTTTCCGATAGCAATTGCTTCGCATTTAAATCGGTAAAACTATATTCCTGAGGATCATTTGGATTAAGTGTAGCCTGTACGCTGCCAATTTGTTCAAAGTCCATATTATTGAGAGAACGCTCTATTACAAAATGAGAGTTGTTTACTTCCCAGTTCGTCTTCCAGCTAAGCAAGGCGTGCTGTTGAGCCCAATTAACTTCCCAGCTTGAAAACTGCACTGGTAAGGCTGTTAGCTCAGGAATTGTAAGTCTAATATTATCAACAGCTATATCAGAAGTCCATGAAGTACCACTTGTGCCAACAAATCTAAAGCTGACTTGATTGGTCTGATAAGGGGCTAGATCAATAGAATCTGTAAGCCATTGATTACCTTGGTCGCCCGATATGGTTAGAACTGGTGCAGACCATGTTTGTCCGCCGTTTGTTGATATTTCCACATCAAGAGTACCCATAGCAGCACCATACATATGGTAATCAAATTTTAACTGAGCTGGTAAAACACTATTACTTAAATCAAAGCATGGGCTTCCAAAAATAGCTACCTTGGAAGGGAAGTTTGGATTGGTTGCTTCTAAATAAGCATATTGCGATCCATGTGAAGCGGCACTAGGTCCTGTGTTGACTGAAGGGGTTCCTCCGCTCCAAATTGTGAAGTCTATATCATCGGCATTAGACTGACAAAATAATCCAATTCCAGATTCAAAACTTTCAAAATATGGGAAACTGTTTATGCTGCTCAGGCAACCACCACATGACCCTGTTGGATTAAATATAAAATTCTGAGCATTAGCACGCTCTCCAGTTATACTTGCTGAGCTTGCGGATACGCTAAGCCAAAGGTCTTCTCCGCCTGATAAACCACCCAATATGTATTGGTTCGTATTCGAAGAATCAACGATTTCCATAAACTTAGCTCCCAATCGCCAAATGTAATATTTAGTAGCACTAGCAACATTGGCCCAGTTAAGTATCACCGAGTTTGAATTATTGTTCTGAATGGTAAACACAGGCACAGGAAGAATATTAAAGGTTTCATCGCTTACATCAGATTGTGCTGATCTACTTACACGAATCAAAGCATCGCCAGTATTAATGGATGGAACGTTCCAAGAAATATTTCTTTCATTCCCAGGGGCTGTTCCAATACTTGTCCAACTTGAGCCATTGTTAGTACTATATTCAACAGTAAAACTACCACTGTTTCCATAGGCGTCCCAATGTATAATTTCAGTATTCCCGGGAATAACTGATTCACCACCTAGAGGGTAGGTGACTTTTATATCATCTGGAATAAAGGCATATACCAAAACATATTCCTGTGGACCACTTGGTACTTGAAATCCATCAATTTGGACGGAGTAATTTCCAGCGCTTGGATTATCAACTACGACTTGCTCAACATTATTTAAATGATCGGCTCCAGGAATTGCAGGATTGTTCAATGTGGTCGCGTTTGGTGTGTGATCTAAGACCAGAGGTAACAAGGTTCCATTTACCACCATGTCTAGATCGTTTACTAATGCTTTATTCGTAGCCACTGTTCCTTCCGGATCATGCCAGTAGAGCATAATCCTTAATTGTCCTGTACCTGCAGGGACATTTACGGTATGCGTGTTCGATCCACCTTGGTTAATTGTAGAAAACAAATATTGATTATTCGCAATGACATCATAGGCACGAGCTGTATTGATCATCCCATAGCCATAACGAAAATCTGGCCCTGCATTTCCAAGATCAGTAGCTGTATTCATAGCAGCTGCTTTTACTAAGGACGATTTAGGACTGCTACCACCGTTCAAACTTCTATACGCTTGAATTAATTGTCCTAAATTTCCGGCCAAACTAGGTGCGGCTGATGAAGTGCCTCCAAAGGGAGCATATTGGTTATTTGGATCTGTAGACATTTGTCCTTGACCATGTGCGGCCATATCAGGTTTGATTCTGCCGTCATGGGCTGGCCCACGCGAACTTGAGCTCACTAAGCTTGCATCATTATATAAATTAGCAACTGTTATAACATTTTTGCCCATCTTGTGACCACCTGTAATATTACCCCATTGGTTTCCAGCTCCATACCCACAATCATTATTGTTGGAGTTTCCAGCAGAGAACACATGCATGAGTGTTTGATGATCAAAAATCTGTTTATCTACAGTTTGAGTTGTAGATGTATAGCCTGCATTACAACCATTACTATAAGAAGAGTTGGTAATCATAACACTGTCATACAGATGAAGTCCTAGCGTTGTATCTTGGAAAGTTGATAGATAATTTATAACGTAAATATCTGCCGCAGATGATCCACCTTCAACACTTGGGTCAATATTACCAGCTCCGCCCATAACACCAGCAACTCCATCTCCATGAGTACCCGTTGCATCTGTTGTAAGGTTGATTAATCTACCAGTGTAGTCAATATGAGGTCCTACAAGACCATCATCTCGAACAAGTAACTTTACACCATCCGCATCGTATGATAACCCATTGCTTAGATGATTATTGATGACATTCGATCTTTGTATGCTTCTACCTTCGGTAGATTCAGGAACACCGGGTTCATCAATAAACTCGATATAGCGTACCCAAGATTTTTCAGCTATGTTATTGATTTGTGTTGCATTCAGTTCGTAATAGGCAAAACGTTTATCTTGCCCATATTCATAAGGGTGTAGGTTGTTTTGTTCTAGTTCTTGTGCATGATCCTTTATATTAAGACCCTTCATGGCAATAACAGCCACTTTAGCATTATTTGTACCAACCAAGGCATGTTGAGGAACCTCCCAATTCAAGATGCGATAATCAAGTTTTAAGGCTTTAGGAAGTTCATATACTCCGAGAATATTTTTACCATTTAAGAAATTGAAATTTCCTCCGGAAGGAAACTTTACTATAAAACCATTATCAGGAACATACTCTAAAAAGTCAACTCCATTACTCTTTAGATTCTCTTTGATAAGGTTATTCGGTGTTGAATTAAACAATACAAGTTTATACTTCGAAGAAGTACCAGTTGGATTGTTTATGAATTCTTCTAGATTAGGCGTTAAGTATTGCGTGCCAGATCGTAAGATTAGTTTGCCTGATTCTTGTCCATAGGATTGACTAGAAAATAGGATGCACAATAAAAGAGCAAGTGTGGATATAGATTTTTTCATATTGCATATTTGATTTGAAAGTTGAAGTGATCTGGCTAAATTACATTCTAAAAGTCATATATCCTTCTTTTTCAGTACTTTATGTATAGATATGTTGAGATATTCCTTAAGAAATATTATCATAAAAGCTTAGGGGTAGCATGTTTGAAATGCGTGAAATGTCTGTACTCGCAATATGTCTCGCATGATATGGAAAGTATATAGAATTTAGGGTAGGGGAGTCAAGGCAAGGTGTATTTAGATTTTTTCTTTAGAAAAGAAAAGGTCTTTCAGCCTAGTTAGGTTTATTGCACAAAAAAAACCGTTGCGCAAAGCGCAACGGTTTTGATATTTCGTCAAATAAGTAAACTTATTTAAGTTCAACCTCAGCACCAGCTTCTTTAAGCTTAGCTGCCATATCTTCAGCTTCTGCTTTAGATACACCTTCTTTAATGTTGCTAGGAGCACCATCAACTAATTCTTTAGCTTCTTTCAAGCCTAGACCAGTTAATTCTTTAACTGCTTTTACAACGCCTAATTTGCTAGCACCAGCGCTAGTCAATACTACGTCGAATTCAGTTTGCTCAGCACCACCACCAGCTGCGTCACCACCGCCACCAGCTGCTACTGCTACTGCTGCCGCTGCAGGCTCGATACCATATTCTTCTTTAAGAATATCTGCAAGCTCATTTACGTCTTTTACTGTAAGGTTTACTAATTGTTCTGCGAATTCTTTTAAATCTGCCATTTTAATTTGTTTTAATGTGTTGTGTTAATTTTTATATTGAGTGTTGGAAGCTATGTTTATGCCTCAGCGCGTTCGCTAAGGGTTTTAAGGATACCAGCCAGCTTACCGCCACCGCTTTTAAGACCGCTGATAACGTTCTTAGCAGGTGATTGTAATAAGCCAATAATTTCTCCAATAAGTTCTTGCTTGCTTTTGATTGCCTTAAGAGTCGCTAATTGATCATCTCCCATAAATACATCACCGTCAATAAAAGCGGCTTTTAATACAGGGCGATCGCCAGGGTTATCATCTCTAAAGTCAGATATAATAACAGCAGGATCTTTAGGGCTTTCAGAAAACATCAAAGCAGTAACTCCTTTTAATGCAGGAAAAGCGCCTTCATATTTTTCTGAACTCAAAGCTTCAAGAGCTTTTTGGATTAATTTATTCTTAGCCACTCTCATTTCTACATTTTTTTCGAAACAAGTACGACGAAGATTACCTATTTGCTCTACTGTGAGCGATTCAGTATCAGCCAAGTAAAAGTTCTCATATTGAGAAAATTTCTCTTTTAATACTTCTATTACTTCATTTTTTTGTGCGGGTGTCATTGCCATAATAATATAGTTTTAATGTATTTGCTTTACGCACTTACTGATTTAGTGTCAACTTTAATTCCTGGGCTCATTGTGCTTGCGATGCTCAAGCTTTTAAGGTAAGTACCTTTAGCGCTTGAAGGTTTCATTCGCATTATTGTATCAATAAGCTCCTTGGAGTTTTCATGAATTTTTTTTGGTTCGAATGATACACGACCGATAGAAGCATGTACAATACCCGCTTTGTCTACTTTAAAGGCAATTTTACCACCTTTAACATCTTCAACGGCAGCACCAACATTTGGTGTTACCGTACCTGTTTTAGGGTTAGGCATTAAGTTACGTGGTCCTAAAACACGACCTAGACGACCAATTTTAGGCATTACAGATGGAGTTGCTACAATAACATCTACATCGGTCCAGCCTTTTTCTATTTTAGTTACGTACTCATCTAGTCCTACATAATCAGCTCCTGCGGCTTTTGCTTCTTCTTCTTTATCCGGTGTACATAGTACTAGAACTGTTTTTGTTTTACCCGTACCGTGTGGTAAGGTAACTGTACCACGAATAGCTTGGTCCGCTTTACGAGGGTCTACACCCAAACGAATGTGTAAGTCTACAGACGAGTCAAACTTTGTACAATTTACTTCTTTTATTAAGCCAGCGGCTTCTTCTAAGCTGTAGAGGTGATCTTTTTTGATTTTCTCAGCAGCTGCTTTTCTTGCTTTTGTTAATCCCATTGTGTTCTAATTTTTTACTTTATTAATTATTATCCCAAGGGGCATTTCCTTCAACAGTTAGTCCCATGCTTCTTGCAGTACCTGCTACCATGCGCATACCACTTTCAACAGTGAAACAATTTAAGTCAGCCATTTTATCTTCTGCAATAGCTTTAACTTGATCCCAAGTTACTTTACCAACTTTTACACGATTACTTTCAGGAGAACCTTTTTTCTTCTTGGCTGCCTCCATAAGTTGAACTGCTGCTGGAGGAGTCTTAATTACAAAATCAAAACTTTTGTCAGCATAAACTGTAACAACTACTGGTAATACTTTTCCTTGTTGATCTTGAGTGCGTGCGTTGAACTGCTTACAGAAGTCCATAATATTCACACCCTTAGCACCTAGTGCTGGTCCGATAGGAGGGGCGGGATTTGCTGCACCTCCACGACATTGTAGCTTGATATAGCCACCAATTTCTTTTGCCATTATTTTACTTTTTTTGGTTTTAACGTACTGACATTATTATCAGTACTCCCAATCACTTATACCCTACGATATGAGCTTTGAGGAGCGCAAAAGTACGTGCTTTTTTGAAATAGCAACTTTTTTTGTTCTTTTTTTTGAAATGTGAATGTTAAGCCATTTTGTATACATATATATTATGTATGCTTGTATTATGTATGCTTGTTCTTAACGAAACAAAAGAATAATTCTACCAACAAAAAACATTTTTATATAAGAATAGCCTTACATTTGCAATCCTAAAAATAAATTTAAAACTCTTATTAAAAACGAATAAAATGGCAAAAGAGGAATTCAAGAGGGATAAACCCCACGTAAACATTGGAACTATTGGTCACGTAGATCATGGTAAAACTACTTTAACGGCTGCTATTACAACTGTATTATCTAATAAAGGTATGGCTGACGTAAAAGGGTATGACGAGATTGATGGTGCTCCTGAGGAAAAAGAGCGTGGTATTACTATTAATACTGCACACGTAGAGTATCAAACAGAATCACGTCACTATGCTCACGTGGATTGTCCTGGTCACGCCGATTATGTTAAGAACATGATTACTGGTGCTGCTCAAATGGACGGTGCAATTCTTGTAGTTGCTGCTACTGATGGTCCTATGCCACAAACAAAAGAGCACATCCTTTTGGCTCGTCAGGTTGGCGTTCCAAACATTGTTGTTTTTATGAATAAAGTGGATTTAGTAGATGATCCTGAGTTATTAGAACTTGTAGAAATGGAAGTACGTGATTTGTTAAGCCAGTATGGTTTTGACGGAGATAACGCTTCTGTAATTCAAGGTTCTGCAATTAAAGCTCTTGAAGGAGATGCTGATGCAGTTGCTAAAATCGACGAATTGATGGCTGCTGTTGATGAAAAAATTCCTTTACCTCCACGTCCAGTAGATCAAGACTTCTTAATGAGTGTTGAGGATGTATTCTCTATCACAGGTCGTGGTACAGTTGCAACTGGTCGTATCGAGCGTGGTGTTATCAAGACTGGTGAAAACGTAGAGATCGTAGGTTTCAATGACGAGGCTTTAAGTTCTACTTGTACTGGTGTTGAAATGTTCCGTAAAATATTGAACGAAGGACAAGCTGGTGATAATGCTGGTCTTTTATTACGTGGTATTGAGAAAACTGATATTAAGCGTGGTATGGTTATTTGTAAGCCAGGCTCTATTACTCCACATACCGAATTTAAAGGTGAGGTATATGTATTGAGTAAAGAAGAGGGTGGACGTCATACTCCATTCTTTAATAAATATCGTCCTCAGTTCTACTTCAGAACAACTGACGTTACTGGTGAGGTTGAATTAGCGCAAGGTACAGAAATGGTTATGCCTGGTGATAATGTTAGCTTAACTGTTAAATTGATTGCTCCTATCGCGATGGACAAAGGTCTTAAGTTTGCGATCCGTGAAGGTGGTCGTACAGTAGGTGCTGGTCAGGTAACTGAAATAATCAAATAAGATTATATCTTTGAAATAACAATTGGCTAATTGACATGATTTGTCAGTTAGCTAATTGTCTTTACGGGTATAGTACAATGGCTAGTATAGAGGTCTCCAAAACCTTTGATCTGGGTTCGAATCCTAGTACCCGTGCAACGTAAATAAATGGATTAATAAAATCTAGTAAAACACTGAACATGAGTAAATTCACTAAAGTTTTTGAAAATTCTTATAACGAATTGATGCACAAAGTAACATGGCCTAGTTGGCCAGAGTTACAACAATCTACTATTGTTGTATTAATTGGTTTTTTGATTATTACACTAATCCTATTTGGAATGGATGGTGTTTCTGAGTTCATTTTTGAAACATTCTACGGGTTTTTTAAATAGGCTACAAGATGGCAGAAGAAGTAAAAGAACAAGAATCGAAATGGTTCGTACTCCGTGTAATTGGAGGTAAAGAGCGAAAGATTAAAGAATATCTTGATAAGGAGATTAAGCGATCTGGATGGGATAATGTAATTAGTCAGGTGTTATGTCCTATCGAAAAAGTATACAAAGTGCAGAACGGTAAAAAAGTAATGCGCGAAAAGATCTTGTTCCCAGGTTATATGTTGATTGAGTCAAAAACTGGTTCATTAACTGGTACCATGATAAGTGATATTCGTTCCGTTACTGGTGTGATTCACTTTTTAGGTAAAGAACATCCAGAATCACTTAGGAAATCCGAGGTGAACAAAATGTTTGGTAATCTTGATGATATGGCAGAAGATGATATCCAATTGTTAGAACCATACATTGTAGGTGAGACTATAAAAATAATTGATGGACCGTTTAACGACTTTAATGGTACAATTCAAGAAATTGATGAGGACAAGAAAAAGATCAAAGCAGTCGTTAAAATATTTGGTCGTGATACCCCTGTTGAATTGAATTATATGCAGGTAGAAAAAGTTGCATAGCATTTATTTATAATTTTTGAAAGCCGCCTTCTTAAGAAGGTGGCTTTTTTTATATCATTAGTTGAATAGGTTTTAATACACCAAAAAGGACTACAGTTTAGTTCTTATTCGCTCATCAGGCACAACTTTTATTTGGTCTAGAAACTTAAGATATTTCGATGTCTAGATACCTCAAATTTGAATTCAAAGGTAAAAGATGATTTTTGGCTTCTTTCTTATGAAAATTAGCAAACTATTAGTAATATTACATACAATTTTAGGAGATAAAGACCCATTTATGTTTAAGAAGATTTTAATAGCGATACTGTTTTTCCCGGCTGTATTACAAGCACAGAGAAAACATCATGAAATTGGAATTTTTGGTGGTACTTCGTCGTACTACGGTGACTTACAACAGAATTGGTTCCCTAGTGAAGGCTATAGAGCTGCTGGTGGTCTAGCATATAAGTATTTTGTGCATCCAAATATTGGTTTTAGAACTACAATTAACTATGCCAGTCTCTATGGTTCAGATAGCTTATCCGATATACCTGCGATAAGAGAAAGAAACTTAGACTTCGAGTCCAATGTATTGGAAGTAGCAGTAGGATTAGAGGCTAATTTACTACCTGTGGATGTTGACGAATACAAGGTAACACCCTATGTATTTGCTCAACTAGGGTTGTTCTATTTTAATCCTTATATCCTAGATGAGAATTCTGATAAATTATACCTGCGTCCTTTAGGTACTGAAGGGCAAGGTTTAGATCAATATCCAGAACGTACACCTTATAGCTTGGTAAATGTAGCATTCCCAATAGGAGGTGGAGTTAAATTCTTACTTGGTAAAAAAGTATTTTTAAATGTTGAAATGGGCTTTCGCTATACAACAACGGATTATTTAGATGATGTCAGTAGGAGCTATGTAAACTTTGATCAATTGTTTTTAAATGGTCAGAAGTCTGTAGATTATTCTTTCCGTACTGATGAACTGCCGAGTTGGGATGGTAATTATCCAGATGAAGGTTTTAAGCGTGGTGATGATAGCCGGAATGATTGGTACTGGTTTGGTGGGGTGAGTCTTTCAATTTATTTTGACTCGTTTGGCAACCCTTTCAAACATAAGCAATCTCGTTGTCCAAGACGTGTTAGCAGTTCACGCTAGTGTAGTTAAGTCCTCTCTTATTTTTACTGTTTTTGTCTTGCCTGTTGGGTATATTTTTTATCCTTTTTAGGGGGGGCTTAGTTTTTTCAAGTTTATAATGGTAGGATATTATTGGCGTCATATGTCAAAAGATCTCTTTTTTCACGCTTGTAAATAGGTGCAAAAAATAATTTCAAAATAGGCAAGAAATACTTTTACAATTATTTCCATAATTTGTTTTTTTATCTATATTTGCGTTCCCTTTAATAAGGAGGACCGGTAGTTCAGCTGGTTAGAATGCCTGCCTGTCACGCAGGAGGTCGCGGGTTCGAGTCCCGTCCGGTCCGCTTAGACAAACCGAAAATCCCTTTAAAATCAGTAGATTCTAAAGGGATTTTTTATATCTGTAGCATATTCTGTAACATTTTATATTTTTACCTCGCATTCAATGAGTATTCAGGAGAGGGAAAAAAATATTTTCATATCTAAAGGGAATTTGGGGAATGAGGTTAAGGCCATTTTATCGGAACTTGTTGAACTAGATTACACGAAAGAGGAAATAGTCAAGTATATGAGAATCAAAATTGAAGAGTTAGAAGAGTTGATTCAAAAATCTGATTAGTCATTCAAAATTAAAACAAGGTAAAATCAATCATTTTTGTTACGATAATTGTTACCTATTCAAACACTTAATGAACTTACCCACAGTCATAGTACATTAAAATATACTTTGGCTTAATATTTACGGTCTGATTAGGACTTTAATTTAATAACTTTGTATATTCTTTAAAGTGAACAAAAAGACATTTAAAATATTGTCCATAGATGGAGGTGGGATTAAGGGATTGTATTCTTCAAAAATTATTGAGAATCTAGAGGACGAATTTAACATTCAAATATCCGACTATTTCGACATGATTTGTGGAACTTCAACAGGAGGTATTTTAGCTTTGGGGCTTTCTTTAAAGATTTCTTCATCTAGTATAAGCGAGATTTATGAGAAGAAAGGACTAGAGATTTTTCCTAAGAAATCTAAAATAAGTCATTTTTACAATCAACTTCTCGGTAAAGGAAAGTATAACGACTTAGCCCTACGTCAAGTCTTGACTGAAAAGTTTGAAAAAAGAACAATTGCGGATTGTAACAACTTGTTATGTATTCCTTCATACTCTTTAACTGATGCAAGACCCTGGGTATTCAAAAGAGATCACAAAGAGAATAAACTATCTAGGGATAATGGTACATTATGTGTCGATGTTGCTCTAGCTACTTCAGCAGCACCTACTTACTTCCCCTTATCAGAAATAGAGAATTACGATTCAAGACAATTCGTAGATGGCGGTATTTGGGCGAATGATCCCAGTCTTGTAGGTTTTATAGAAGCTATAAGCTATTTTGTAGGACCTGATAAGGAATTTGATTGTCTAAAAATATTATCTATAAGTAGTTTAAATCCAACTTCGGGTAGTCCTCCTGGTTTAAAACGTAGAAGATCTTTTTTTCATTGGAGAGAAGAACTTTTTGAGACTGTTTTAACTGGTCAAGCAAAGTTCAATCAATACTTTATGTCAAAAATTAGCAATATTAATAGTATTCCAATAACTTATATTCGCATCCCAAGCGAGAGTCTTTCCCCTGAACAGCAGGTTCTTTCGAAATTAGACAATGCTAGTTCACCTGCAATAAAACTTCTAAAAGGGAAAGGCAATGACGTAGGACTAGTATGGAGAAAGAAAGAAGAAGTGGCAGATTTCTTTAAGGAAGAAAAAACATATAAATTTAACTAATGGCTAATACACATCACTTATTTCAACACTATAATACGGCGATAAAATTGCCAGAAAACCAAAGAACAGAACTTCGTGAGGCTAGAGATTCTTTAAGAACCCGAATGAAGGCAGCCTATGAAGGACTTCCAGAATATGAAAAGCGAACTCATACAATTGAATTCCAAAGTCAAGGTTCTTTTGTTATGGACACAATCATTCGCCCTCATGAGGGTGATTATGATTTAGATGATGGAGTATATTTTCAAGGTGATCTTTCAAGAGATGAAAGAAGTAATACCCAAGTGTTCCATGATTTGATAATTAAAGCCATTGATAAAGGGAGCGAAATAGAGGATATTAAAGATAAATCGACTTGTGTGCGAGTTAAATATTTTAAATCACATAGAAACAGAAACCTTGGATTCCATATAGACCTTCCAATTTATTATGCGGAGAATTGGGATACCCCTGAATTAGCTCATACTGAACAAGGTTGGGTGGAAAGCAGTCCAGTGGAATTCATAGCTTGGTTCGAAAAGAAGGCAGAATCGGGATTTCAGAAAGCGTTTTTGAATGAATCGTTGAAATATGCTGAGCCTTACCGAAAATGGCTTGACGACATCAGAAAAAAGGATTGCCAATTAAGAAGGATAGTAAGATACCTCAAATCATGGGGCGATCTTAAAAGATCAGAAATGCCTTGTGGGATTATAATGTCCATACTTGCAGGAAACAATCATGTTCTTAATGAACGAGACGATATATCTCTTAAGAACACTTTAATTGCAATTAATGATGATTTAGAAAGAAATAACTTCACTTGTTATAGACCAACACCTAAAAGAGGTGAAGATTTATTTGCAAATACCTCAATTAAAAAAAAGGAATATTTCAAAAAAGCATTGGAAGCATTTGTACAATCTGCTATTCAAGCTGTGAATAATCCAAATATTAAAGAGTCTTGCTTGAAGTGGCAAAGACATTTAGGAGAAAGGTTTCCATGTCATATAGCAAAAGATGAAATTGAGGGCGCGAAACAATATGTTGTCCCGCCGATTAAAATGGATAGCTCAAGAAGTGCTTAGATGTTTAGTAAAGCTGAGGCAAAAAAAGAAGCGTTCATTAAACTTTCGGAAATAGAGAACGTAAGAATATTAGGCGAGGCTGAAAAGAAAAAGAACAATTTTAGCGAAAGTAGTGAAATTTGGGAAGTAGATACAGAAATACTCGCGAATGAAACATTTATTACCATTATTTTTCACATTTCTTTTGATACGGAGTTTCCTTTAGATATTCCAAAGGTCTATTTAGCTTCTAAAACATTTAATGAAATAAAGCATATACCACATATTGATAGTAACAATTTAATATGTACATATGATACTGAGGTAATTGTAACGGATACAACCAATCCGTTTGGAATTGTTTCTTCCTGTATTAAAAGAGCTAAGGAAATCATTAGAGACGGAATCAACAAAACCAACGTTTCTGACTTTGAGGATGAGTTTATTGCATATTGGGAGGATAAATATGGCAAAGAAAAGACAAAGCCTAAGGATGTTTTATCTATCGTATCATCTAGTTATGATAAATTAAATTTAAGGATTATTTGTTTGCATAGAAGAATTAGTTTATACGATTATGTTCTTCATTCTGGTGATGAGTATTCAGAAAGATTTATAGAGTACCTTGATGAATTAAAGATAGAATTTAACGAAGTAGACGTTTTTCATTTAAATCATAGCAAGTTTTATGCACCTCCATTTTCAATAAGGAATATAGATGTAATTAATTGGGTTGAAGACGAAGATTGCAGTCTCCAAAAAAAGTTCAAGAGATTTATTAATAGCAGTACTTATCCTAAACCTGTTATTTGTTCTAAAGAAATAAATGGAAATATTTATTTCTTTGGCTGGTTCCATAGTCAAATAACCCAAAATCATAATGGGTTTAGAAAAGGGACATTGACTAATTTTCAGCGAATGAAAATGTTTCAACCAAGAGACTTAGTTCAACGTTTTTCGACGAATAATCTTAGCATTGATCGACTAATTGCAAGAACAGAGGGTGGCGACTCAACTAAAGAAGACAAAGTCTTTCTTTTTGCAGGCGTGGGAAGCGTAGGGTCTAATTTGATTTTCTTATTAAACTCTTTCGGTATTCCTGAAATAAGAATGGTAGATAATGACTATTTAAAATTAGAGAACATCGGTAGACATTTATTAGGTTTTAATTCTATTGGTTTATCGAAAGTCTATGCCATGAGGAGACAACTTATTAATTTAAACCCATTACAGAAAATTAGTATCAAAAGCAATTCAATAATGAATGTAGCAAATACTAACATTAAATATTTAAATGAATCAGATTATATATTTCTGGCTACAGGGAAAACTAATATAGACCTTTCTATATGTGAATATCAGAGGGCAGGGAAACTAATAAGACCAATTTTTATCCTTTGGGTTGAGCCATATTTGGCTGGTGGACATCTTATATACTTGCACCCATCAGATAGCAATATTCAAACCTTTTTTACGAATGGGGCATTCAACTTTAACGTAATAAACAAAAAAGAGTATCAAAAAAACAATTCTTTACTTTTTTTGAGAGAAGCTGGTTGTCAAACAACTTTTGTGCCATACTCAAACTCGAATTTATTAGCTTATTTAGCTGCAATGCTACCGATTATTACTGACATTATTCGTCGCGATGAATCCTCTTCCGTTTCATATACCTGGTTGGGGGATAAGAATAAAATAATAGATATTGGGTTAGAAATTTCTAAAATGTATTTGAATAAGTCCGAGGGAGAGCTAATTAGACATTGGATATGAATAAGAAACATATTTTTTTTAGAGTCCATGTTACTCAATCTGTATTAAACATTTTAAATCAATACAGGCAGACAAACAAAAAACAACATGAGTCTGGCGGGATACTCCTAGGTCAGGTTTGTGCTAATAATGTGTACATTACTAAAGTGTCAATTCCTAATGAGTTTGATAAATCTTCAAGATATTCTTTCGTATGCGATAGTAAAGCAGCGCAAGTCATTATTAATCATGAATTTATAAATAGTAATAGAAAAACTATATATATTGGAGAATGGCATACACATCCTGAAAATGATCCCAAACCATCTATTGTCGATAAAAAAATGATTAAATCTCAGTTCCATAATAATAAATTAAGCGAACCATTTTTGATATTGCTAATTCTTGGAATTAAGTCACAATATGTTTCTATTTATGACGGAAAAAAGATTAGAAGAGTAGATATTAACATCATAGGTGATGATGATGTTTAATAATTGCTGCGTCCTTTTTTGTTATCTTTAAGATGTTATGAAAAAAGATGAATTAAAAATAATTGTTCATATCTCCATTGGGCTAACCCTCTTTATTTCGATAATATATCTAACATATAATCGTCTCGAACCCACTTTAGTTAATTTTCTTCGAGGTTCTAGTCTTGGACTCTCAACAACTACAATTTTTTGGACATTTTATTTAACTTATGGCTGGAAGGTTAGTTATTTAGACCGATTATTCTACAGACCAAATTTAAACGGTACTTGGTATGGCACATTGAATTCTGACTGGACCGATGATAATGGTCATAGAATTGAAGAAAAAGACTTCTTTATTGTTATTAGGCAAAGCTTTTTAAGGATTCACTTCACTACCTTTACTAATACCTTTACAGGTGTTTCCTACTCAGAAACGTTCACATTGAAAAAAGAACTTGGATTGAAAAATGTAGCTTACTTATTTCGTAAAGAGACAAGCCAGAACGATGATGTATTCTTAAAAGAAGGAGCAACTGAGTTAAAATTATTAGAATCTAAAAACAGAAGATTAGAAGGTAAATATTGGAGTAATCAAAAAACTAATGGAACTATAAAGGTGGAGTTCATTAGTTCTGATCAAGTTGATTCTTTCGAAGATGCTATTAAACTTTTAGAAAATGATAAATCAGATATATGTAAGGATGGATGCCGATAATATTGGCAATAAAATTGAACTTCACCTATTGAATGAAGATTTTAAAAAAGCTCAGCTGATTCACAATAATGTGCAATCTGCAATGTTAAAAATTCGAGATCGGATAACAAAAGAAGGTGGGGTTATTATAATGTTTGGTTGTGATGATATATTATTTTCTATTGTTGAAACAGACTATTCTCTTGTTATGATTGAGGGAGTGAAGAATATGTTTAAATCAATAACAAATAATACGCTGAGTGTTGGCGTTGGTAGGAAGCCTTTGGAGGCGTTGCAAAACTTGAGAAGAGCTAAATTATTAGGCAAAAATACTATTGTAGGAGCCATTTAATCCATAAAAGTCATTTCCTTCAGATGGTATAATAGTTTAACTGTAACACATTCTGTAACATTTTTGAGCGCATTCTGAGATACGTACAAGTGTTTTATTTTATGATAAAGCCTATAAATGGTGTATAAGGAGTTTTAAGCGTGTTTTTCAAGCGTTTCTTGCTCGCCCCGTCCGGTCCGCTAAAATCCCTAGATTTATCAAGGGATTTTTTTATGTATAATATATGGCCTGGTTTTTGTAATATCTATTAAAGTATAATGTATTTACCCTATTTCATATGAAATAAATATACATATATACATTGTGTTATTGATAGAATCAACCATTATGAAAAACAGAATAGGAATCTTGAGTATTCTACTCGTCGTTTTCAGTTTCACTACAAATGCCCAAAATAATTTGACTTTAGACCAAAAGTCAAGTATGGTAAGGGCCAGTTATGAAGTGAAACTAGCCCCTGAAGTAATTAATGTTGCAGAAGAATATGCTGCAAAGAATAATTACGAACCAAAAATTATTCAAAAGAACTTTATTCATCTTAAAGTTATTTACAATGATGAGCTCAAACGTGCAGAGCGATTGAAATATTGCCAGTATCTCCTAGAGTTATGGCAGCATGATAAAAGTAGTTTGCCAGATGGGTTGATTCGCCTGCAGCAAAAGAACCTTCAAACCAAAATGATATCCAATGATTAAGAAGATCGTCTTTCTTATTCCTATTCTACTTTATACAATAAGTAGTTTGGGACAGACTGTAAACGTGCAAAACGTATCTGTAACAGGAAGATTTAATTCCTGTTCAGGTAGTAATACTCCAACTGTAACATTAAGTTTGGTGGGTGGTTCTGGAATTAATATCCAAAATGGAAATCTCGCCTGTGTTGATCCATGTGGTACAACAACTTTACGTGTTAATATAGCTGGGGTTCGTTGGAATCAATCACCTGGTGCAGAGTGGTTGCACGGTTTGTTCTTTCCTGTGAATGCAGGTTATACACTTTCTGGAATTAATTTACCTCCTGGTTTTATCACCAATAATACAGGTTGTACAGGTCAGTGCCCTGCAGGAACAGTTGCAGGTCCTGGGTTCTACTTTGACGGAACGGGTGCAAACGCATGTTGTGGAGCTGTAGCACCCAATGATAATATGCCATGTAACAACTACGGTGATGTAAGTTTAAACTGTTCTACACCGTTCTCATTCTTTTTTGATCTTACCTTTTGTAATAGTCAATTAACGGGTACTAGCGAAACATTTACACTTACTGGTACATCAGATGGTGCAACAGGTTGTTGGAGTAACAACAATGCCATACAAGGTTCTATTAGCTTCACTGTAAATACTGTACCTTGTCAACCCGTTATTTCAACCCCGTTTACTTTTGGGCCCGTTCAACGTTCATGCGTTGCTGCAGCGCCTAACTATACAGTAGATGTAATGGGTGGTTGTGGAAATGGTACTACCGTAAGTTGGTGGACGGATTCAATAGGAGGAACACAACTGGGAACAGGAAGTCCTTTTACCTATGACCCCGCAGGTTCGGCTTGTCCTGTAGGTGATACAATTTACGCTTCTTGTTGCACCATGGGTTCTGTAGCATGTATTACACGAACTCCTGTAGTTATAACTGGTGTGTGTGATTCTATGCAAATGGGTTCTGTCCATATGCCAAGTTTTACTTGTAATGGCCTTGGACAAATAGATTCTATAAGTGTTGTGAATCCCAATGGCCCAGTAAGTTTTAATTTAATGCCGGGTAATCTTACAGATTCGAATGGTACGTTTTCTAATCTTGCCGCAGGAAGTTATACCATAACAGCTACAGATGGAGGTGGATGTGAGATTAGTACAGTAGTAACTATAAGTCCATTACCTATTTTACAAATAGCAAACATTAGTAGTGCGACAGCAAGTTGTGTTCCAGGAAATGATGGCTCTATTACAGTAACAGCATCGGGCGGTACTGCTTCTTATCAATACAATATAGGTGGGGCCAATCAATCCACTACTTCGTTTACCAATTTAGGGAGTGGTGTATATACTGTTACGGCTATCGATGCAAATGGCTGTACTGCAACTACCAGTGTGAATATCGCACCTCCGAATGCACCTACAATTTCTAACTTAGCTGTTACACCAATAAGTTGTAATGGTGCACCAGGTTCTATACAGTTGACAGCTTCTGGTGGTACTGCTCCGTTGAGCTATGGATTAATGCCTGGCGCGGTTACTAATACTTCAGGAGTGTTTAATAACCTAACAGCTGGTTCATATACAGTTACAGTTACGGATGGTGCGAATTGTACAGTGAGTACTTCTGCTTCCGTTATACAACCACCTCAGCTTAGTTGGAGTTTTATAAACGTTATAGATGTACTTTGTAATGGAGCTGCTAATGGCAGCGCCTTGCTTACGGCTACAGGAGGGGCAGGGTCATTAACCTATTCTCTTAATCCTGGAAATATTGTTAATGCAACAGGACTATATTCACCTCTTGGACCGAATACATATACCGTAGTTGCAACAGATGCCAATAATTGTAGTATTACAACAACAATCAATGTATCGCAACCACCAATTCTGCAATGGAACAGCCCGCAGATTATAAGTCCAACTTGTAATAGTGCTAGTAATGGAAGTTTGACAATTACCGCCACAGGTGGTACGAATCCTATTAGTTACAATCTCCAGCCAGGTAATATGAGTAGCAGTAATGGAACATTTACTGGGTTAAGTCAAGGAAGCTATACAGTTGTTGCAACAGATGCCAAGAATTGTACAAGTAGTACAGTAGTTAATATAACAGCTCCGACTGTTGTTCAAATAACGAATGTCAATATCACTGCTCCAACTTGTATTCCAGGTAACGACGGTATTATTAATGTGACAGCTTCTGGTGGAACACCCGCATATTTGTATAACATTGGTGGACCAAATCAAAGTTCTGGCTTATTTACAAATCTTACGAACACGACATATGTTGTAACTGCAACAGATGCGAATGGTTGTACTGCCACTAGTATCGTAACGCTGATGCCTCAGAATTCACCTTCTATAAGTAATGCAAATCTTACGAGCGTAAGTTGTAATGGACTGTCAGACGGTGCTATGCAGGTCATTGTAGCTGGTGGTACTCCTGCCTTCAGTTATAATTTGATGCCAGGCAACACGACCAATGGAACAGGGTTTTTCTCGAACTTAGCATCAAATACGTACACTGTTACTGTAACCGATGCTGCTGGTTGTACTGCAACTGCTAACATAGCTGTCTCGCAACCAGCTGTTTTAGGTTTTGGAAATAATGTCATTAATGATGTAAGTTGTAATGGAAATTCTGATGGAAATATTCAGATGGTTCCGTCTGGTGGAACTGGACCTTTTACATTTGTTTTGAATCCAGGTAGCATAAGTAATACTACCGGAATGTTTACAGGTCTAGCGCCGAATACATATTCTATCGCGGTAACGGATGCGAATGGGTGTACTGCCAGCACAACCGTTTCAATAGTTCAACCTCCACCATTAAGTTGGAGTACGGTTAACGTGATTGATGTACTGTGTAACGGAGCTGGGAATGGTAGTGCCCTGTTGAATGCTACGGGAGGGAGTGGTACTTTGGCCTATACACTTAGTCCAGGTAATATTACGAATACCACAGGCTTATATTCACCGCTTGGGCCGAATACCTATACTGTAATTGCGACTGATGCTAATAGTTGTACCTTAACTAGTACAATTACAGTTTCTGAACCTAGTGTATTGCAACTCGATAATATAAGTACTGTTACACCAAGTTGTGTTCCTGGAAATGATGGTGGTCTCACCATAACGGCTTCTGGAGGTACGCCAACCTATCAATATAATATTGGTGGTGGTAACCAATCTAGTAACACTTTTACCAGTTTAGCGAGTGCTAATTATACGGTAACAGTCATAGACGCTAATAATTGTTCTGTAACGACTTTAGTAAGTATGACGCCGGCCAATGCACCAATGATAACGAATGTAATCTCTAATGACGTAAGCTGTCATGGAGGTAATACAGGTAGCATTCAGGTGACAAGCTCAGGAGGAAGTGCTCCTTTAAATTATAATTTAATGCCTGGCAATGTAAATAACGCAACAGGCACTTTTAACGGATTAGATTCTAATACATATATCATTACGGTTACAGATGCTAATAGTTGCTCGGTGAGTTCTACAACCATTATATCTCAGCCAAGTGCGCTTTCTTGGGGGAGCCCAGTAATTAATGATGCGAGTTGTAATGGAGGTGCAGATGGTGCAGTTCAGCTTACAGCTTCTGGAGGTACAGGATCAATTAGCTATGTTTTAAACCCTGGAAATATATCAAATTCAACAGGTAATTTTACGAATTTAGCCGCAAACACATATACTATTGTTGCGACAGATTCTAACAATTGTAGTATTAGTACAACACTTGTTGTTGGCGAACCACCCGCGTTACAATGGACAGGAACACAAGTATTACATGTGGCCTGCAACAGCGGTAATACAGGTGGTGTCACAATAACGGCTACTGGAGGAACGAGTCCATTAACCTATAATGTGATGCCTGGAAACTTCAATAGTAGTAATGGGACTTTTACAGGACTTACACAAGGTAACTATACTGTTACTGTAAGTGATAGTAATAATTGTACACTGAGTACAACAATAAGTGTAAGTCAACCTACAGCTTTGCAAATAACTAATGTAGCTATTGGATCACCAAGTTGTACACCTGGCAATGACGGAACGATTACGATTTCAGCTTCTGGTGGAACACCTGGATATTTGTATAATATAGGAAGTACCAATCAAGTAAGTAATGTTTTTAATAATGTGGGAGTTGGTATTTATGCTGTAACCGTTACAGATTCAAATGGTTGTAAGGCTTCTACATTAGTGACTGTAGCAGCGCCGAATGCTCCAACAATAACAAGTGTTGCAGATACTTCGGTAAGTTGCAATGGAGGAGCAAATGGAAGTATGCAAATAAACGTAAGTGGAGGAGCAGCTCCTTTGAGCTATACATTAACACCTGGTAATGTTACCAATAGTACAGGATATTTTAATAATCTTTCGGCTATCTCGTATACTGTAGTAGTTACCGATGCACTTAGTTGTACGTTTGGAAGCACCATTACTATTACAGAACCTACACCACTTGTTTGGGATAGTACGAGTCAAACAGATCTAAGTTGTAACGCAGGAAATGATGGAAGTTTGCAAGTGTCAGCCAGTGGTGGAACAGGTGCTATTGTTTATGCCATCAATCCAGGAAGCACAACAAATTCATCAGGGTTATTTACGAATCTTACTCAAGGAACTTATACAATTACTGCTACTGATGCAAATAACTGTACACTAAGTACAACGATTACAATAAATCAACCTCCGTTACTTCAATGGAGCCCAACCTCCATTACTCCAGTGAGTTGTAATGGTGGAAGTGATGGTGTTATTAGTATAACTGCAAGTGGCGGAACCCCGAGTTTAAGTTATAATTTGATGCCTGGCAATATTACCAATACGACAGGAACCTTTACAGGTTTAAGCCAAGGTGTTTATACGATCATCGTTACCGATGCGAATAACTGTACCTTAAGTACAACTCTTACAATGACGGAGCCAAGCGCTTTACAGGTAACTAATATTACAACGACA
The DNA here is from genome assembly GCA_965230665.1 of Chitinophagaceae bacterium. Lineage (GTDB taxonomy): Bacteria > Bacteroidota > Bacteroidia > Chitinophagales > Chitinophagaceae > JAGNRR01. Next base: position 195,816 of record CBDDLM010000004.1, on the reverse strand, counting down.
GTACCAAGCTGTGTGCCTGGTAATGATGGATCTATAACGATCACAGCAATTGGGGGTACACCAACATACCAGTATAATATTGGTGGAGGGAATCAAGCAAGTAATATATTTAACAATATTGGCAGTGGGATTTATACCGTTACTGTTACTGATGCAAATAATTGTACGGTCTCAACAACAGTTAATATAACCGCTCCTAATGCACCTAACATAAGTAATGTACAAAGTACAAATGTAAGTTGTAATGGAGGGAATAATGGTAACCTTCAAGTTACAGCAATAGGAGGAACAAATCCCTTGAACTATAACTTAATGCCTAGTAATATCACAAATACTACTGGGAGTTTTACCACATTAGCCGCCCATAACTATACCATCACGGTTACTGATGCGATTGGTTGTAGTGTAAGTACTTTAATCAATATTAGTGAACCAACTCAAGTAGTTTGGGGTAACGTTAGTCAAGTGGATGTGAGCTGTAATGGGGGGAATGATGGTAGCCTGCAAGTAGCTGCTAGTGGAGGAACTGGTACTATTACCTACGTAATCAATCCAGGTGCTACAAGTAATACAACTGGAAGCTATACGAATCTTATACAAGGAAGTTATGTTATAACTGCCACCGACGCTAACAACTGTAGCATTAGTACAACAATCAATATTAGCGAGCCAACTCCTATCCAATGGAGTGCTTTAAGCACTAATATGGTGAGTTGTAATGGTGGAAGTGATGCAAGTTTAGGTATTACTGCAAACGGCGGGACTCCAATTTATAGTTATAATTTAATGCCTGGTAATCTAACGAATGGAACAGGAACCTTTACAGGTTTAAGTCAAGGAGTTTATACCGTAGTGGTAACCGATGCAAACAACTGTACGTTAAGTACTACCATTACCATTACAGAACCGGCAGCACTACAAGTGACTAATGTCTCCACTACGGTTCCGACATGTGTTCCAGGAAACGATGGGTCTATAACAATTACGGCAAGCGGTGGTACTCCAACTTATCAGTATAATATTGGAGGAGGAAACCAGTCTAGTAATGTATTCAATAATGTAGGAAGTGGTAACTATATTGTTACCGTTACTGATGCCAATAATTGTACCGTTACGACAAGTGTAAATATTGTTCCACCGAACACACCGATGATAAACAGTGTGCTTACAACGCAAGCCTCTTGTTCTCCAGGAAATGATGGAAGTATAACGGTGAGTGCAACAAATGGTCAAACTCCTTATCAGTATAATATCGGTATTGGGAATCAGGTAAGCAACGTATTTAATGGAGTAGGAATAGGAACATATTCTATCACTGTTACAGATGCCGTAGGGTGTACAGCAACCAGTACGACGACTGTTCAAAATCCTCCTTCACCAACAATTGATTCGATTGTAACTACAACTGCAAGTTGTAATCCTGGTTGTGATGGTACCGCTATCATTAATGTTTCAGGAGGTACTAACCCTGTTTACACATACAGTATAAATAATGCGCCATTCCAATCCAATAGTGTTTATGCTAACCTATGCAGTAATAACTATGTTGCAGTTGCTCAAGATGGAAATGGTTGTACTGATACAGCTAATTTTATAATCAGTACAGCAAATGCACCGTCTATATCTTCTGTAGTGGTAGATAGTGTAAATTGTAATGGTGGTAATGATGGGAGTATTATTGTAACGGCAACTGGTGGTGCAAATCCTTTGAGTTATGTATTAACACCTGGAAATGTTGTAAACGGATCAGGGACATTTTTAAACCTTACTCAAGGTAGTTATGGGGTATCCATTACTGATGCCAATGGCTGTTCTGTAAGTACCTCTTTGATCGTTTCAGAACCCTTGTCGGTTCAATTCGATTCTGTATCAGGTAGTGGTAGTTCGTGTAATGGTGCATCAAATGGTTCTATTTTTGTTTCTAATGTAGGAGGTACGGGACAGTTTACATATACCATAAATCCAAATGCTACATTTACACCTCCAGGAACATTCTCTAACCTTCAAGGGAATACCAATTATACAATAATAGCTACAGACGCGAATGCTTGTTCTGTATCTACCAGTGTCTTTATATCGTCACCAGCTACCTTAGTGATAACAGGAGCCACCTCAACAGCAGTTACTTGTAATGGAGCCAATAATGGAACTATACAAATTAATGCTACGGGCGGTACACAACCTTATGCTTATAATATGATGCCCGGCAATGTGACGAACGCAAATGGTAACTTCAACGGTGTTTCTGGTGGGGTATATTCAGTAACGGTAACGGATGCGAATAATTGTTCGGCCACAACATCAGTTTCTGTTTATGAGCCACCTGCTATTCAGGTTAATAACCTAACAATTCAAGATGTTACTTGTTTTGGTACAGGTGATGGAAGTATACAAATTAATGGTACCGGCGGAATTGCTCCATTGTCGTATACTCTGCAGCCCACAAACCAGACTAACTCAACAGGCTCTTTTACAAATCTTGGTCCGAATAATTATTCCGTAGTTATTACAGATGCGAATAATTGTACTTTCCTTACCAATACACCGATTAATGAGCCTGATTTGCTCCGCTTAGACTCTTTCTCAACACTAAACGTAACTTGTTCGGGATTAGATAATGGAGAAATTACTGTACACACAAGTGGTGGTAATGGAGCAAATAGTTATTTGTTACAACCTCTAAACATTACAAACAATACGGGTTACTTCAATACCGGTATTTCAGCACAACAATACGTAGTTACGGTAACAGACTCTAACGGCTGTGCGGCTACAGATTCAGTAGTTATTACAGAGCCATTTGAATTAAGAGCCAATTTTACCAAGACTGATGTTTTGTGTAATGGAGCCAGTACAGGAGCTATAAACGTAACTCCAGTTGGAGGTACACCTTCTTTTACTTATACACTTACCCCTGGTAATGTAGTAAATAATACAGGAAGTTTTTCTTCCCTACCAGCCGGTGTGTATAATGTGTCTGTGGTAGACGTAAATACCTGTTCAACTATACTTATGGGTATTACGATTACAGAACCTACAGCTATTCAAATTACAAGCTTATCTAAAGAAGACATTACTTGTTTTGGAGATAGTTCAGGGAAAATTCAATTAGGTGCACAAGGTGGAGTAGGAACATTGCAATATGGATTGAGTCCAATAGGTGGTGTGCAAACATCGCCCGGCTTATTTGAAAGCCTCTATGCAGGTACCTATACAGTAGTTGTTACGGACGCAAATAGTTGTACGCTCACGACTTCTGTCATAATAAATCAAAACCCTGAAATTGTGTTTGATAGTCTTATTGTTGTAACACCGCTTTGTCATGGAGATGCCAATGGCTCCATAAAGTTTGACGTAAGCGGCGGGGTAGGTAATTTATTGTACTCTGTGAACAATAGTCCTTTTACTACCAAGAACAGATATACCAATCTTACGGCCGGTAACTACCTCATTAGTATCATGGATTCATTAAGTTGTAGAAGAGATTCTAATTTGATACTTATTGAACCCGATCCTATAGAGTTTTCTTCTGTTGATTTAAGATATATTTCTTGTGACAAAGCTGATGATGGTATAGCCATGATTAACACCACAGGTGGAGTAGGGTACCACACGTATTATTTAAGACCTGGTATTGCTTTTAACCGAACCGGTATATTCTCCGAGTTGTCTCAAGGCTTTTACAGAGTAAAAGTAGTAGATACGAACCAGTGTGCTTTAGACACTTCATTTACTATGCAGAATAACCCGAATCAGATGGTCACACAGATCATTAAGAGAGATTTACCTTGTACAGGAATTGGGAATGAAGGAGAGGCGGAAGTTGTAGTTAGTGGCGGAGAACCTCCTTATACCTTTGAGTGGAGCACAAATCCCGTTCAAACAACTTCAAGAATATATGATCTGCGATTTGGCTATTACCGTGTAAAAATCGTTGATGCTTCTGGTTGTGAAATTACCGATACGGCTTATGTTAAACCAGGAGATTGTTGTAGTGAAGTCTTTTTGCCAAATTCGTTTAGTCCGAATAAGGACGGTAAAAATGATCGGTTTAGAGTTTTATCAACATCAGGTATTGAGTTGAAACAATTTGAAATTTTTAATAGATGGGGACAAAGAGTATGGCAAACCAATACCTATTATGATGAATGGGATGGAACTTTCAGAGGGGAGGATGCCGCAATTGGAACCTACTATTACATCTATCGTTATAATTGTACAACAGATGGTAAGGAATATACCAAGAAAGGAGATATCACTATAATTCGATAATCTTATAACCGTTTTGTTGTACTAAGTTTTTCTGACAAATATTCTCTCAGGTCTTGATATTACTGACCTTTTGTACGTAGATTTTCTTCAACCCAGACACTTTGACCTCTTAAAAGTGTTTGGAACCTAAGTTGATGAAATACTATTGTATGAATTTAAATAATTTTACGATCAAGGCCCAAGAAGTAGTTGCTGCTGCTCAACAGTTGGCTTATAACAATAAACACCAGCTTATCGATACCCTTCATTTGTTGAAGGCCATGCTTGACCATGAAAATGGAAGTAGTGTATTTCTTTTGAAAAAGAACGACGTAAATGTAAGCCATTTAGAAAGTAAACTCAAAGAAGAGTTAGAGCAGGTTGGTACAACAGCAGGTGAACCCGCACAAATGATCTCGCAAGGGATGAACTCCGCAGTGCTGAAAGCGGGTGCCATGTTGAAAGAGTTAGGAGATGAATTTGTCTCTATTGAACATTTATTGATCGCATTAGTAGAGGGCAAGGATCGAACAGCCCAACTTTTAAAAGACGCAGGTTTAACCCAAAAGAATCTTATAAAATCTCTGAAAGAAATTAGAAAAGGTGAACATGTGACTTCACAATCGGGAGGGGGAGAGTTTCAAGCGTTAAAAAAGTACGCCAAGAACTTAAATGAATTAGCTTCTTCTAATAAACTTGATCCAGTTATTGGACGTGACGAAGAAATTCGAAGAACACTCCATATCCTTTCAAGAAGATCAAAGAACAACCCCATATTAGTAGGAGAACCAGGGGTAGGTAAGACAGCTATTATTGAAGGACTAGCGCACAGAATTATTAATGGCGATGTGCCAGATAATCTTCGACATAAGGTAATTTATTCGTTGGACATGGGGCAGCTTATTGCGGGTGCGAAATATAAAGGAGAGTTCGAAGAACGGCTTAAATCGGTCATCAAAGAAGTGACGGAAAGTGATGGTAATATTATTTTATTTATAGATGAAATTCACACTTTGGTGGGTGCTGGTGGTGGTGGAGAAAGTGCTATGGATGCTGCTAATATTCTGAAGCCGGCTTTGGCCCGAGGAGAACTGCGTGCTATTGGAGCTACAACCTTGGCGGAGTATCAAAAATACTTTGAGAAAGACAAAGCGCTCGAACGTAGGTTTCAGAAAATAATTATTGATGAACCTAGTATTGAAGATGCCATTTCTATACTACGTGGGTTGAAGGAACGTTATGAAACCCACCATGCTGTTCGGATTAAAGATGAAGCAATTATTGCGGCTGTGGAATTAAGTAGTCGATATATTTCTGATCGTTTCTTGCCAGATAAGGCCATTGACCTTATCGATGAAAGTGCTGCCAAGTTGAAGTTAGAACTGCATTCAATGCCAGAAGAACTAGATGAACTAGAAAGAAAACTACGGCAATTGGAGATTGAACGTGAAGCCATTAAACGTGAACATGATGCAGCTAAATTGGATGAATTAGCAAAGGAAATTGCTAATGTGACAGAAGAGCGTGACGCAATAAAAATACGCTGGGAGGAAGAAAAAAAGTCTGTTGATGCTGTACAGGATATGAAAGCTGAGATAGAGAACCTAAAGCAACAAGCTGAGCAAGCAGAACGAAGTGGTGATTATGGTAAAGTAGCTGAGATTCGCTATGGAAAGCTTCAAGCAAAACAAGAGGAGCTTGAGAAATTAGCGACGGATTTAGACGAGCATTCAGATACACATAAACGTTTACTGAAGGAAGAAGTTGATGCAGAAGATATTGCAGAGAACGTAGCTCGTGCAACAGGTATTCCGGTAACAAGGATGTTACAAAGTGAACGAGAAAAACTACTTCGTCTAGAAGAGCATTTGCACGATCGTGTGGTCGGTCAAGACGAAGCTATTGCAGCCGTTTCAGATGCAATACGAAGAAGTCGTGCTGGATTGCAAGATCCTCGCAAACCAATTGGTTCATTTATTTTCTTGGGATCAACTGGAGTTGGTAAGACAGAATTAGCAAAAGCGCTGGCACAATACCTTTTTGATGATGAGAGCATGCTTACAAGAATTGATATGAGCGAGTATCAAGAAAAACATGCTGTGAGCCGCTTGGTAGGAGCCCCTCCAGGATACGTAGGCTATGATGAAGGTGGACAACTAACGGAAGCGGTTCGTCGTAAACCATATAGTGTGGTCCTGTTTGATGAGCTTGAAAAGGCACATCCAGATGTGTTTAACGTATTGCTTCAGGTATTAGATGATGGACGGTTAACCGATAATAAAGGGAGGGTTGTAAACTTCAAGAATACCATAATTATCATGACAAGTAATATGGGAAGTCATATCATACAAGATAATTTTGAAGACGTTACGGAGGATAATAAGATAGAGGTTATAGATAAAACCAAAGGGCAGGTATTTGAATTGCTAAAGCAATCTGTTCGTCCTGAATTCCTCAATAGAATTGATGAGCTGATTCTGTTTACACCTTTGCTGCAAAAAGAGATTAAAGGGATTATTAAAATTCAATTAGAGCAATTAAAAGAAACCTTAAGTGAACAAGGAATTTTGCTTGAATTTACGGACTATGCCTTAGACTTTTTATCTAAAAACGGTTTTGATCCTCAGTTCGGAGCTCGGCCATTAAAGCGTTTGATTCAAAAGGAAATTATCAATGAACTATCTAAGAAAATTATAGCTGGTACTATTCATAAAGAGAAACCCGTTATTGTTGATGTATTTGATGATGTTGTTGTATTGAGGAATAATGGAGATTTGAACTAAAGGTTTTAATTGTAAAGTTGAATTGATTATCTTGGGAGAGTGAACGCTGCAAAAATTGTGATGCTAGGGGTTATACTTCAAGTAATCCCCTTTTCTTCTAAGGCTCAGTTAAAAAAGGTATGGGGGCATTGGATTACGGATACAGCCATAGGGCATAAACAACTAAATACCGTTTCCAACTCGCTGGTTATTGATGAAGATGATAATATCTATGTTCAATTCTCAAGAGGAGGAAGCTACGATACGGTTTTCCTACAAAGCTACTCTTCAACGGGAAGGTTGAGGTGGGAAAGAAAAGTATATTGGCAAGATAGCACAGAGAGAATATTTAGCTACAAATCCGATTTGAAATACGATAAGTTTAATCATGAACTTCAATATAATTATTCCAAGCAGTCAGGTGACCAGCACTATCTAGTTCGAAGTTTCTTTTCGAGGTCTGGGAAACTGCTTCGTAGAAAAGAAACTCCAGTAGAACGGAGCTTCTATTATAATCAGAAAAAATCTATTTTAGATGATGTAGGCAATTTAATAATTGTAAACGAAAAAGTGCAAGATATTTCTGTTGCCATAATTAATAAGAATGGCGAAAGAATTGAGAGAAGTTTTAAGTCTGATCTTGATAGTGCACATGTGCTGACGAATCATGTCTATGGTTTGGCCAATTACGATGATGAGCATTTCGTAATTCAGTTTATAACCCACAGGCGTTTGCTTTTATCCAATATATATTATGTGAACCTTCATCTTGTTAGAAAGGATGATTTACAATCTAAGGCTTTTTCAGTTAATAGAGCTTCTTTAAACTCTGCTGAGATCTTAGTAAAGAATGGAAATATTTATGTTTCTGGTGTAGATTTTTTTAAATTCAATAGTAGGTGCGAATTGTTAGAAAGAAAATTGACATTTAGGGTTTTTCACCTTTTAGATATTCCTGATGGGATGTTTGTGTCTCATTGGGGACCTCAGAATTACGGCCCAAGAAAGTTTGACGCCATGGGGAATGAGATTTGGGTTATGCAACAGGCTAACTACGATTTGGAGAGTTATGAGAGTTTGGGGTATCATCCTGATTGTTTTGTTGTAACTGGTAAATACTTTATCCAATATCCAGGGCAGTTTAGTACTATAACTGAAGCTGTTGCTATTAAAACGAGAAGGATTAACAATGAGCGTGGTAATGTAGAGGAAGTATATTCGGAAACGGTTGATACAGCAAGGGGACAATTGGGCGAGGTAAAATCAGTACTGGACTCAAAAGGGAACAGTATTATACTAGCCCATGTTACCTTTATAGGAGAACGAGATTCATTGAATGTTCGACCTACTAAGCCAAGTTTATATTTATATAAGGTTTGTAAGGACTGTGATGATGTCGTTGATGTTAGAATCTCAGATGCAAATTTCATCCAAGTTACAAATAATCCTTCAAGGGATTTATTAACTTATCACTTTAAAATTGTCACACCTGGTCGGGTTAGTTTTTTAGTTTATGATGTGGAAGGCAATATTGTTTATAAAGAATATCATAAATCATATACACCAGGATATTATAAAAGAAGTATCGATTTGGCAAGTTTAGGATTAGCTATGGGATCTTATTTTTTATCCATGCGCACAACTTATAATTCTTATACGTCAAAATTCGTTTATAGCCCTTAGGCTATACTAGGAGTCTCCCTGATGTATTTCGTTGCACAATTTATATTACCAACAGTTGCACTTATTCGTAACTTTGCATCCGTGAGAATCCTATTTTTCATCATATTGTCAAGTATAAATGTTGCTTCATTTGGACAGGATACCTTGGATATAAGTTGGAGTTCAAGCAGCCCAGAGTTGACAACATTGGAGGCCGATCAAATCGATGCTTTGTGCAAAGGCAAGATTATAAGACATATTGAAATTATAGCCTATTTTTCTTCAAAAGGCAAGATCTCTTCAAATCGTATTTTGGCCGAAGTGCGACTGGCCAATCTAAGATCTAAGGTTTTAGATATGGGCGTTCCCTTTCATTTAATTTCTTCCAAGATTATATCTAGATCATCAGATTCCGAAAAGAAAGATGTTAGTATACGGGCTTTTTTCTATAAACAAAAAGAAGCAGGTGTACTAAAGAAAAGTTCCGTAGTGCAAATATCGAAGTTTGATTTAGCCAATAGGAAAGATGTAGGCAACGAACAACCTATACAGGACATAAAAAAGGAACAAGAAATTGTACTGGATGAGGCCGCCTTTAAAAAAAATGCAACAGTATCCTTGCCGAACTTGATATTTCAAGGTTCTTCCCATTATTTTTTGTCGGGTTCCGAGCGTGTATTGCGCGCATTGGCTAAAGTGATGAGATCACGGACCGATATACGTATTGAACTACAAGGACATGTTTGTTGTAATCCCCCTGGTGTAGATGCCTTTGATATTATTACGGGTAAAAAAAATCTCTCGGTTATGCGTGCTAGGGCTGTTTATGATTATTTAATTCAAGCAGGTATTGAAGCTTCGAGAATGACCTACCGAGGTTTTGGAAGTTCTAAGCGGTTATATCCTGAGGAGAAGAATCCAAGAGAGAAAATGCTCAACCGGCGTGTAGAAGTGCTTATTACAGCTAGTGATTAATCAGTCTAAAGGTGTTATTGGGTCGCGGTTATCGTACAAGCCGTTTTTAAATATTACAACTTTTGTCTGACAAGCTCGTTTACTTTGATTGCATGCAATAACTTCTATAGGCTTTCAGCACTTTAAATCTCTTATAACAAACGAAAACCCAATAAAACCGTATTTTTACCAACATAAATTAGAACAATGAACGAATTCGAAAAATTTGCAGTTAAAGACCAAGGAATTAGCAGTAGTACATTACACAATTATAGTTCTCACTTAAATAATATTACAAATCTGACACCCTATATAATTGAGGAGCGTCCCATGAATGTAGCCAGTATGGATGTATTCTCTCGCTTGATGATGGATCGTATTATTTTCTTAGGAGAAGGCATTAATGATTATGTTGCAAATATCGTTACAGCGCAATTGCTCTTTTTAGAGAGTGTTGACCGCACGCGTGATATTCAAATGTATTTGAATAGTCCTGGAGGGAGTGTGCATGCTGGATTGGGTATTTATGATACCATGCAGATTATTGCTCCAGATGTAGCTACGATCTGTACAGGTATGGCAGCAAGTATGGGGGCTGTACTCATGTGTGCTGGAGAAAAAGGAAAACGTACTGCTTTAAAACATTCTCGTATCATGATTCACCAACCTATGGGTGGAGCTCAGGGACAGGCAAGTGATATTGCTATTACCTATAAGGAAATTGAGAAGTTAAAAAGGGAGCTGTATGAGATCATTGCAGAGCATAGTGGCCAGAAATATGCTAAGGTTGAAAAGGATAGTGATCGCGACTATTGGATGACAGCAGAGGAAGCGAAAGAGTATGGAATGGTTGATGAAGTACTCGTAAAGAAAAAGAAATAATATACTAACGAGAGACACCCAAATACGTCTTTAGTAATATAGAAAGAATTTGATGAATGGATAATAAGCAGAATAATCTACAATGCTCTTTTTGTTTGAAAAAGCAGGAAGAAGTTGAAATGATCGTAAGTGGCGCGGAGGCACATATCTGTGATGAATGTGTTGAGAATGCCAGCAAGATTATTACAAAGGAACTAAGTTTCCTTACAGGTGAAGACGATAAACTGGCAACAGCTAAGTCAGGCAAATCATTTGACTATAAACCAATAGACATAAAGAACCATCTAGATAAGTATGTCATAGGTCAAGATGATGCCAAAAAGGTAATTAGTGTAGCGATCTATAATCACTACAAAAGGCTTAGTCAGTCAGTTGATGAGGATGAAGTGGAGATCGAAAAGTCCAACATAATTATGGCGGGAGAGACAGGTACGGGTAAAACTTTATTGGCAAAGACTGTTGCGAAACTGCTCAACGTACCTTTCGCAATAGTAGACGCTACGGTGTTTACGCAAGCTGGTTATGTAGGAGAAGATGTTGAAAGCATACTTTCACGTCTACTTCAGAGTGCTGATTATGATGTAAAACAAGCCGAGAAAGGAATTATCTATATAGATGAAATTGATAAGATTGGTCGTAAAAGTGATAACCCAAGTATTACACGCGATGTAAGTGGTGAAGGAGTACAACAGGCTATGCTTAAGTTGCTTGAAGGGACTGATGTATTAGTGCCACCTCAGGGTGGGCGTAAGCACCCAGAGCAAAAAATGGTAAAGATCAACACACAGAATATCTTATTCATATGTGGTGGAGCTTTTGAAGGCATTGATAAAGTAATTGGACGCAGAGTTCAAACCGCGACTATCGGGTTTAAAAAGAACGATATCAATGAATTAAAGGAGAGTGAATTAATTCAACATGTAAATGCTCAAGATCTAAGAACTTTCGGTCTTATACCCGAGTTGCTCGGTCGTTTACCCGTGGTCACTTATCTCATGCCGTTGGATAGAGATGCTTTAAAACGAATTCTTACAGAGCCCAAGAACGCGTTGGTTAAACAGTATCAGAAGCTCATGGAATATGAAAATGCTGTAATTGAATTTACCGATGATGGTTTAGACTATATCGTTCAGAAAGCAATAGACTTTAAACTAGGAGGTAGAGGATTACGCAGTATTTGTGAAGTTATCATGACCGATGCTATGTTTGACATTCCGAGTCGTAAAGGCAAGAAGAAGTTGATCGTAGACGAGAAGTATGCCAAAGAACATATTGAACGATCGAAGCTATCCTACCTTAAGGTAGCTTAGAGTCTTGTAAATCTTGACCTAACGGATCAGGGTAATATCTCCTTTAAATAAATCCCGTTCAGTTGTTTCTGGATTTAGATAGATAACTGTATAGAAATAGGACCCTATAGGTTGTGCTTCTCCTTTCAGTGTGCCATCCCAACCTTTGGATTGATCTCTAGTAGAAAAGACTAATTGTCCCCAACGGTTAAAGACTTTAAACTCGTAATCTAGAATGGGAAGGTTGCATTGAAGATATGGCGTAAACACATCATTGCGTTGATCGTCATTTGGGGTGAAGGCATTAGGAATATAAATGTTGCATGCACATTTTGAAATATGAATTGTGTCCGAAACAGGGCTACAAGGCGGATAGCTAGCTATTGCAAAATATGTACCTTCTTCTGTTACTTGAAAAGTTCCTTGAGTCGATAAGTCCTGCCAAGTATAAGATTGCGCGCCCGAAGTAGTCGCATCTAGTATAATAGGTCTGTTTTTACAAACTATTGTATCATTGCCTAAATAAAGACTAGGTTGCTCTATAACTTCTAAATTAGTGATAATAATGCTATCACAACCACTTGGTGCTTGAAGGGTATCAGTATAAACACCTGCAATATTTGTAGAAATATTACTAGGCAAGGTATACGAATTGGTCGAACAAATTGTAGCATAAACAGTTGTTGGAACGGGTTCTGTTATTGTTAATACTGTAGTAATTATTGAATCGCAACCGTCAGAAGAAATAAAGGTCGAAGTATAAGTTCCTGCTGTAGAAACTTGGTTATTGTTTGGCAAGGTATAACTGGTTCCACGACAAATGCTGATTTGTTCTGTAAAGTTATAAGTAGGGTAGTGGGCATAATGGGTAGCTACAATACTATCTTGATTTAATGCATTCGTAAATGTATCAATATAGAATCCGGGCACAGAAACAATCTGTGGCCCAATATGGATCGTATCACCTGGGCAAGAATATCGAAACACGGTTGTATCAAAATTACAGGTGAGTATAAAACTGGTATCATTCGAAAAATATTGACAGGCCGATGCTTTCGTTACACTCACTTGAATCTTATTACCAGTAATTAATCCGCTCAAGCCATGTGTAAATATGCCTAAACCAGGCGAGGTATTAGACAAGCTCGTATTCGTCGTTGAATCGAACCAAGTAAAAGTATAGGATTCGCCAGGGGCTCCATTGGTTACGCTCACAGCGGCCGAGTCGGGGCAATAAATAGTATAAGATAATTGTATGTTCGATTGGCTTCCATTAGAACAAGTTGATTGCGTATGTACACTTGCAACAAACCCCTCACCACTTACCATAAATTGGTTGTGAATTGGGTTGTAAACGATGTCGTACACACTTGCATTTTGATGGCCTGCAATGACTATACTATCCTGAAGTATAAAGTTAGTTCCGTCAAAAAAGAATTTATGAATCACACCATTATGTCTACCAACATAAACCTCATTACAGTTATTTGCATAAATACCATATTGATACATTGCTGCTAAACCATTATTTAATGTGTTCCCGACTGTACTACCGTTGGTTTTATCAAATGCTTTCAGGTTAGCACCGTCATAATAAAAAAGGTAATCTTACGCTTAAACAGTTGATCCCGTTAGAATAGTGCGTATACCCACTATTAGGGCGGTTTGCAAGCTCAATCAACGTGGTAAAACCAGAAGGAACATCCCAGAGAGAAGATGTATAATTTTGGTCCAGCTTATAAATTCTATTATTGACAAAATTATTGGCACTGCTTGCGAAAATTGCGTAGAGTTCTCCGTTATCATCTAAATCCGCACATACAATATCTTGAAACCCTCCTGTTTGACCTGTGACATTTTGCGGTGTCACAGTAGCTGTGGTACTATCTATGAGTCCAAAGTTGAGGTTAGAGTTTGTAGTACCACCACAAGCGATAATATCACCAGTATTGCAATTAAACTTCATTTCCCAGATTTCCTGCAATTGTGGAATGGCAGGAGAAACAAAGTTATCGTAGATACCGCCAGAGGTAAGACGGATTGCCCTAGATCCACTAGAAACATAGGGTTGCGAAACATAAACTTTATTACTGAACTTGTCCACCACGAAATTCCCCATTTGTGAAGCTATGGGCGATGTATTCCAAGAGGCGGGAGTTACATAGCCTGCAAATACCCATACTAAGGCTCCAGTAGCGTCATACTTTGCCACTTTAGGTGCAGTGGTTGTGGAGTTATTACCTCCGCCACCTCCCATAACAAGGAGATTACCTAAAACATCATAATCTACATCAAATCCATGTGAAGCTGGAGAAGTTCCGGTGAGAGCCGTTGTAACAGTTATCCATGGATCTATTACAAAGGACCGATCTTTATCGATCTTTTGAACAGGTTTAAAACGAACCAAACCATTTTCTTCTTGGTATTCAATGTTGATTGGACTGCCATCTTTATAAAACGCTTTGATGCCAGATTCTACTAATTGGCCAGTTGAGTTTCTGATCATAATACGATTTTTTTTAACTGAAACCAAAAGATCATGATTAGCACTGTACTTAAACTGAACCTTTTCTAAGTCTTTGTAAGAAGCGACTATAAGTGAATATTCTATACCGCCCTTAGGATGGATATCATATCTTATGTCAATACCAGGGTATACACTCTTATACGTTATAGATTTATAGCCATAAGAAATAAGGTCAGCCGTTCCGTACGAATAGTAATGGCTTGTTTTATCCTTAGTGATAAACATGGCCTTTTTATTTCCGCCTACCCAATTTAAGCTGAACCAATCTTCTTTTACCAAGTCGATCTCTTCTCGTTCTTCTTTCTGGCCATGCTTTAGATGTTCTTTTACAATACGTTTTTGTTCCAGCATATGAAACTGAAGACTGGTTGCATTAAGATAGGCTTCATCCGTGCCATTATGCAAAGCAAAATCAATACGATCTATATGCTGTGCTAGTTGATTAAATTGTCCCTTGTTCTCAATGAAATGCTTCGACTGAAAAATATCTTTGGATACATAGTTCTTAGTCCGTGCTGCTGAAAAATTCGGAAGTGTTAGTAATAGAAAAAGGGAAACATAAGATGATACGTAGAGTCTTGGCATAGTGAGGAGCATATTGGGTTGTATTGCTTTAAATTTAATAAGGAATTAGAAAACCAATATCAGCAAATTGTCATAATAAAAGTTTCGTTCCTCTTTATTATAGGACGGATAAACCCTTATAATCGTTAGATGTATCATGGAATATAAGGCTTTTTTTAACCATAAGTCAACATTGTTGAGAGCGAATAATTATTAGATTTGCCATCTATTTAATTAACTAAAGAACAGAAAATGCAAGATTTAATAAACAAACTAACAGAAAAAGTAGGATTAAACGCTGACCAAGCGAAAAGCACAGTCGATACAGTGATGGAATTCGTAAAAAGTAAATTGCCTGAAGGTTTAGCTGATAAGGTGGATGATATGTTTAATGGTGCGGAAGGTGAAAAAGTAGAATTCGGAGGTATTATGGACTCCTTAGCAGGTTTATTTGGTGGTGCAAAAGACAAAGCTGGAGAAGCTATGGAAGGCGCTGGAGATATATTAGAAAATGCAAAGGATAAAGCGGGCGATTTATTGGAGGATGCTGGTGAAAAATTAGAAGATATGAGCGATGCGGCTGCCGATATGGCTAAAGATGCCATGGACAAAATCAAGGGAATGTTTGGTGGAGATAAAAAGTAACCAACAATCAATTTTATACTTAGAGCCTCTCTTGTGATAAGAGAGGCTTTCGTTTTTAGGTAAAAAAAGTTCTACTTCTGAATAGTTCGAATTGTATCACCTTATGGGCTAAAAGGTTATTTTCGTGCAAGATGTCAGAGAAAAAAAATGCTAAGAGATTATTGCTTCCTGTTTTTGTAACGGTGTTTATAGATATGTTAGGCGCAACTATTGTATTACCCGTTTTGGCACCGCTTTTATTAGATTTTGTAAACGGAGTTATGCCCATAGATACAGCTGGGTTTACAAGTTCGCAACTGGCAAATCTAAAGGAAAACCGGAATATCATTTATGGTTTATTGATTGCAATTTTTCCTTTTGCCCAATTCTTCGGAGCTCCTCTCCTTGGTGCTTGGGCCGACAAGGTAGGAAGAAAAAAAGTACTATTGATATCCCTAATAGGCACTTTGATTGGTTATGTATTATTTTCGGTGGGTGTACATTATGCTTTTATTAGTCTATTGTTTATCTCTAGAGCATTAGATGGTTTTACAGGTGGGAATATTTCTATAGCTTTTTCAGCCGTGAGTGATGTAAGTAAACCAGCTGAAAAGGCAAAGAACTTCGGCTTAGTTAGTATGGCGTTTGGGCTCGGATTTATAGTAGGCCCTTTCCTAGGTGGAGTGCTTTCAGATGAGAATATTAGTCCATATTTTTCCTTTGAAACACCTTTTATCATGGCGGCAGTTCTATGTTTGATCAATATTTTTTTAGTGAGAAAGTACTTTTTCGAAACTTTAAAAGAACCTAGTACTAAGCCATTTAATTTGCTTCAAGGTTTTCAGAATATTACAAAGGCCTTTCAAGCTAGATCCTTTCGGGTCCTTTTCATAGTAACCTTTCTGGGAATTTTTGGTTTTAGTCTATTTACACAGTTCTTGCAGATATTTTTTATTGAGAAATTTAATTATTCAGTATCGGATATTGGATTCTTTTTTGCCTTTGTGGGGATATGGATTGCAATTACCCAAGGGTTTATA
Organism: Chitinophagaceae bacterium; assembly: GCA_965230665.1. Classification (GTDB taxonomy): domain Bacteria; phylum Bacteroidota; class Bacteroidia; order Chitinophagales; family Chitinophagaceae; genus JAGNRR01. Next base: position 179,261 of record CBDDLM010000004.1, on the reverse strand, counting down.
TTGGGTAAAATAAGAAAGAAACTGAGTGAAACAAAGATTGTTCAATACAGCATTCCCTGTTTAGCCATCATTATCTTTCTTTACGTTTTCCCGACTAAATCGTATTACTTATTTTTCTTAGCACCATTTGTTGCAATTTTTCAGGGGCTGTATCGACCCAACCTACAAGCTATTATTTCTAATATTGCCTCGGTTGAGGAACAAGGGGAAATTCTTGGAATTAATCAATCAGTTCAATCTCTTGCTATGACCATTCCTCCTGTAATCGCTGGTTTTGTCGTTTCGTTAAACGTACACCTTCCAATTATCTTAGCTTCAATTTTTATTTTTTTAGCATTTCTTGTTTTCTTTATTTTTTATAAAAAATAACTATGCATATTAAGCTCAAAAACTTTAGCACTAAGCCCTCAGCTGATTTTGATAAGTCAGCCGTAAAAGTTGAGATCAAAGAATTGCAAAAACGTTTGCGTTCTTTACAGTATGTCATGCGAGCACAAGAAAAACACTCTTTGCTTATTGTATTGCAAGGGATGGATGCTTCGGGCAAAGATGGGGCGGTAAAAAACATCTTTAAATATGTAAGTCCATCCGATATAAAAGTAAAATCTTGGAAAGCACCAAGTAAAGAAGAACTAGCACATGACTTTTTATGGCGTATTCATAAGCATACACCAGAAAAGGGGATGATACAAGTGTTTAATCGATCACATTATGAAGATATTTTGATTACAAGAGTGCATGCGTGGTGTGATGATCAAACAGCAGTTGAAAGAATAGAAGCTATTAATAACTTTGAGTCCTTATTACACAGCCATCATACGCATATCCTTAAGTTTTATTTGCACTTATCCTACGAAGAGCAGGAGGTTCGTCTTACAGAAAGAAAAAACAATCCAGAGAAAATGTGGAAGCATAATGATGGAGATTGGGAAGAGCGAAAACATTGGGATCAATATATGAGTTACTATGAAATCGCTATAAACCAAACTAATAATTGTCCTTGGTACATTATTCCAACCGATGACAACCGATATAAAGAGTTACTTATTTTGAGGACCATTGTAAACAAAATGGAATCGTTAGATTTAGAATTCCCCACTTTATAATCAAAACAGCTTTGGTCGATATTGAAGGCCTATTTGAAAAGCACTATAGTAATAAGGATTGCGGCATTTTAAAAATGCCATGACGGGAAGCTTATTATAGCTTTCAATTTTGTTTTACTTAGAACACCTAGAAAAAATCAAGTGAAAAACAAGAACTAATTATTAGGAAAATACGGCTAACGGAAATCTAAAAAAGTAGATAAAGCATTAACACTTTATTACAGCCACCCATAAAGTGCAGGGTGCTTTTTTTTTACTTTTGCGCGATAAAAATCTACAAAATGAAAAAAACATTAATCTTACTATTCGTTTTGATCCTCTCTATTCCTTCGGTTGCTCAAGTAGGTAATTCTGAGGTAGAAGACGGGTTTAAAAACAAAAACAAAGTTGAAAAAGAGGGCTGGACAAAGCAAGGTCTTTTAAATATTGGTTTGAACCAGGGGATGTTAGAAAATTGGGCTGCTGGTGGTGAGCGCATGTCTTTAGCGGTGAACGGTGTTTTTAATGGATTTGCAGTAAAAAAGTCGGGGAATAATATCTGGGAAAATACCTTAGATATGTTCTATGGTCTAAATTATGTAGCTTCTAATAATTTCGTACCACGTAAAATTGACGATCGTATTGACTTTTCTTCTCGCTATGGGGTTAAACCAAAATCATGGACTAACAAACGTATTTTAAAGAACACTTATTTAATGGGATTGGCTCGTTTGCAAACACAGTTCTCTAAAGGATATAATTATGATATTCAGAATTGGGAAACAGTAAATAATGGTGTTGGGATCTCAAACTTCTTATCTCCTTTATATGCCACTTTAGCAGTAGGAGCAGAATATCGCCCGAATAAAAATTTTAGTGTTTTTGTTTCCCCAGCAGCTGCGCGAATTATTCTAGCAGATAAAGTACATACTTCTTTGAATCCGGAGGGTGCATTTGGAATTGATTCTGGTAAAACAGTGGCTTTCCAGTTTGGTGCATATCTAACCGCACGGTATAGTGTTGCTTTATCCAAAAGTGTTGACTATCGTACTCGTTTAGATCTATACTCTAACTATCTTGATGAACCTGATCATGTGGATATCCTATGGGATAATATTATAGCTTTTAAGATCAGCAAGTATTTAGGTGGAAGTTTAGGGGTTACTATGGTTTATGATCATGACGTACCGGGCCAATTGAACGATCAAGGAAAGTTAGGCCCCTTAGGTTGGACACAGCTTAAGCAAGTGCTAAACTTAGGCTTTCAATATAAATTCTAGTCAGGCATAATAATTATTTAAAGCTCGAAGCCATTAAGTTTCGAGCTTTTTTATTTCAAGTAAACTTATATTTGTGCTCCGCATGAATCTCCAGTTCCTGCAAGATCTATATAAACATCATAACGCCAATAAAAAATTGTCGGATGGAATAAGTTTGTCTCACCCGAAAATTTTTAACCTTAAAGGACTAACAGAGTCGGCCAGAGCCTTTGTCTTTTCAGCATATTTTCATGATCAAAGTCATAATCATCTGATTATCCAAGATGATTATGAGTCTGCGGCCTATATGCATAATGATATCGAGCAAATAACTGATGCGCTCGATATCTGTTACTTCCCAGATAGTTTTAAAAGAATGGGTGACTACACACAACTGAATAGTAGTCACGTAATGCTCCGCGCAGAAACCTTGTTAAAGTTACAACCTGAAAATGGTACAGAACCCCATAAGAAAGTAATGATTACCTATCCCGAAGCTTTGTTCGAGAAAGTAGTCAATGCCAATGCGTTTGGAAGGAATATTTTATTGATCAAAAAGAATCAAGAAATTGATATTACTTTTCTAAGTGAATTCTTAGTAGGTCTAGGGTTTAAAAAAGAAGAATTTGCTTTCGAGCCTGGACAGTTTGCAATTCGAGGGGGGATTATAGATATTTACTCTTTTGGTAATGAACACCCTTACCGAATAGAACTTTTTGATACTGAGGTAGAAAGCATTCGCTTATTCGATCCTGCGTCTCAATTATCTTTAAAGCAGTTATTACAGGTTAAGATTGTTCCAAATGTCGAGCATGATTTCGAGCAAGAGGATAGAATGAACTTGCTAGAGTATCTACCAAAGAATACAATTGTCTGGGTGCATGACTTGGAACTTGTGGTAGAAAAATTGCGCAGTCAAGGAGAAAAGTATGACGCACTAGTTTCTTCAGGTGAAAAGGAACTCTTGCTTAAGAAGAATAATGTTACGAATGTGGACGTGTTCATTCAGAAGTTGAGAAAGTTTAATGTTATAGATTTTGGAACGAATAATGCTGTAAGTGTTTTAACAAATATAGAAAATGAAACTATTGAATGTAATACTAAGCCTCAACCAGCATTTAATAGAAATTTTGATCTGCTCATCGATCATTTAAATGAGAAGAGCGCAGAAATGTATAAGCTATTTGTTTGCGCAGAAAATACAAAGCAAACTGCACGCTTGCAAAGTATCTTCGAGGACCTTGAACAGAATTTAATCTTTACAGCATTGCCCATTTCATTGGGCGGTGGATTTGTTGATCATGATTTAAAGGTTATTTGCTATACGGATCATCAGATCTTTCAGCGTTATCATAAGTATAAAGTTAAACAGGCCTATTCAAAGGGGAAGGCCATGACGCTACGTACTTTAAACGAATTGACGCCAGGAGACTTCGTCAGCCATATAGATCATGGGGTGGGTGTTTATAGTGGTTTACAAAAGATTGAAGTAAAGGGCGTTACTCAAGAAGCGGTAAGAATTATATATCGAGACAATGATGTGCTCTACGTCAATATTAATTCCTTGCATAAGATTTCTAAGTTTACAGGTAAAGATGGAACACAGCCTAAGGTACACAAATTGGGAAGCGGCGTTTGGGAAAAGCTTAAAACAAAAACGAAGAAGAAGGTTAAGGATATAGCTGCGGAATTGATTAAACTATATGCTCAACGTAAAGCCGTTCCTGGTTTTGCGCACCAACCTGATACGTATTTGCAAACAGAGCTAGAAGCATCTTTTATTTTTGAGGATACGCCAGATCAGAGTACTGCAACAACGGATGTAAAAGCTGATATGGAAAAGGAATCACCTATGGATCGATTGGTATGCGGTGATGTAGGTTTTGGTAAGACTGAAATTGCGATAAGAGCGGCTTTCAAAACTGTGACGGACTCAAAACAAGCGGCAGTGCTTGTGCCAACTACGATTTTAGCTTATCAGCATTATCAAAATTTCAAGGAGCGTTTAAAAGACTTCCCATGCACCGTTGATTATCTTAATCGTTTTAAGAGTGCTAAACAGAAAAAGGAGACGCTCAAGCGATTAGAAGAAGGCAAAATTGATATTATTATCGGTACTCATGCTCTTTTGAGCAAGGACGTAAAATATAAAGATCTAGGGTTATTGGTTATCGATGAAGAACAAAAGTTTGGTGTTTCTGCTAAAGAGAAAATAAGAAGTATTAAAGCAAATGTGGATACACTAACTTTAACGGCAACACCTATTCCGAGAACGTTGCAGTTTTCTCTGATGGGAGCGCGTGATCTAAGCATAATTAATACGCCACCACCCAATCGACAACCCGTAGAGACTGAGGTTCGTATTTTTAATGAAGAGCTTATTCGAGATGCTATCTATTATGAAGTAGAACGAAATGGGCAAGTGTTTTTTATTCATAATCGTGTGAAGGACTTACCCGAGATGGTTGCATTGCTTAAAAACCTTTGTCCTGACGTTACATTTGGTAGTGCACATGGACAGCTTAAAGGGAATGAACTTGAAGAAGCCATATTGGATTTTGTAGCACATGAATATGATGTCTTAGTGTGTACAAATATTGTTGAAAGCGGGGTTGATATTCCCAATGCGAATACCATTATCGTAAATAATGCGCACCACTTTGGACTGAGCGATTTACACCAACTTCGTGGTCGGGTAGGGCGTAGTAATAAAAAGGCTTTTTGTTACTTAATTGCACCACCAATGAGCACCTTACCGAATGAGAGTAGAAAACGATTACAAAGTTTGGAACAATTTAGTGAATTAGGAAGTGGTTTTCAAATTGCAATGCGTGATTTAGATATCCGTGGAGCTGGTAATTTATTAGGTGGGGAACAAAGCGGTTTTATTTCAGATATTGGTCTAGAAACATTTCATAAAATATTAAATGAAGCCGTTCGTGAACTCAAGCAAAAAGACCTCAAACATTTGTTTGAAGACGAAGATCAAAAGGATGAAGATTATGTAAGTGATTGTACGATTGATACTGATTCTGAAATCCTTATTCCAACAGATTATGTGGAGAGTATTCAGGAGCGTCTCTTTTTGTATCATAAATTAGACCGCCTTGAAAAGGAACAAGACTTAAAACGATTCTCTCAAGAATTAGAAGATCGTTTTGGACCTATTCCGCGTAAAGTAGAAGATTTGTTTGTCGCCCTTCGTTGTCGGTGGGTTGCGAAGCAATTGGGCTTTGAGAAATTAATTCTTAGAAAGAAACAACTAAGACTTTACTTTATTTCAGATCCAGAATCTCCTTATTTTGAGAGTGAAGTCTTTAAATCCATAATGAATTACATTCAAACTAAAACGAATAAAGCTAGTTTGAAGAATATTGGCAAAAACTTTATGCTTATTATGGATAAGGTAAACGGTTTAGGTGATGTATTGTGGCATTTGCAGGGAATGAAGAAAAAAGACCCAGAACCAGTAGATACTCCATAATCTTCTCCACAGCTGTGAATTACTGAACCCGGACTTAAGCCGAATCTCCACTATTTTTACGTTAAGAACGTGATTATGAATTTAGAAGAACTGATGCTTCATTCGGAAGCTGTAATCTTTGCGGCAGATAGACCGGTGAACCAAGATGAGATTGCGCATGCATTAAAAGAGACGAAGAATGTAGAAGATGAAAGCCTTGAAAAACTACCAGCTGCATTAGAAGCTATCGTGGAAAAGTATACGGCAGACTTTTATCCCTTTGAGGTTAAAATGTCCGGTGGGGGATATCAGTTTTTAAGTAAGTCAAAATTTCATCCATTAGTCGCAAAGTTAAATGGTACAAAATTTCGTAAACGTTTATCCGCTGCAGCGATGGAGACCTTAGCAATTATTGCTTATCGACAGCCAACCACAAAAAGTGAAATGGAATATATCCGAGGGGTCAATGCAGATTATTCTGTTCAGAAATTATTGGATCTTGAACTCATTGTGATTTTAGGACGAAAAGAAGATGCTGTTGGCAAGCCTTTGTTATACGGGACTTCGCATACGTTTATGGATTATTTAGGGATCAACTCTATCGAAGAGTTACCTAAACTTAATGAAATTAATCAGTACGAGGATATTATTCCTACCGATGCAACAGAGGCATTACCTGATGAAGGAGAAAGCAAAATGGTCGTAGATGAAAATGGAGAGATTAATGAAGTTAATGAAGAGACAGAGGTTATTAATGAAAATAATGAAGAAACAGAAGTGGAGAGTAGAGTAGCTGAGAATGAGGTAGAAGAAGGCCAAACTGGTATTGGTGCAGGAGAAGTTGAAAATGAAAATCCTCCTCTTAATGAAGAGAAGGATTCTGAAGATGAAGACTTAGAAAACGAAGATTAATCCTGCGCTTCTAAAAGACTTGATATAAACTTATTGACATGATCCAAATATTCATTATTCAATGAATAAAAGATCTTTTTCCCTTGACGTTCGGTAATAAGGAAATTAGCCCTACGTAGTATAGCCAAATGTTGCGATGCAACAGATTGTTCAATTCGTAGCTTTACATAAATCTCAGTAACAGTTAGCTTTTCATTTTCCTCAAGCAGCTTTACAATACTCTGACGCAACTTATGGTTAATCGCGCGAATTATCGAAGCTGTCTTCTTAATATCCAAGTAATTCACCTTGGAACTTTGAGTAACTTCTTTATCTGAAAATGAGTAGATGTTATTTGTGAAATGCTCTTCTCGCATACGTATTTATTTTATGCTAAATTAGCATTATTTATATATATATCCAAATGAAATAGTGTTAATTATGGTAATTAACATTTATATATGCGATGTTATTGTTTTTAAAAACGTTTTTTGGCCTTATTAGCATGCACTTTTTTGAGGTAAAAAGGCTCAGATCGATATAAATCATCGAAGTCTTTGTTAATCAGTCTTTTAGTAATACAACTTCCAATAAAGTCATATGAAATTTGAACAAACTTCGGTTTTATGTGCAGATCTTCGAATAAAACGTCTGTTTTGGAACTTATTATTTCCGCATTTGGATGCACTTTAAACTGTTCAAGTATGAAATCAGTTCGTTGTACAAGGGGAGCCAAAAGCTCTTCTTCTTCATTTTCAAGTCCAAAGAAATATTCACCTTGTCTCGCCGGTTCTAAATACGCCAATACGTCGATATTTTGATGTATGGATCGATAGTAAGAGCAGCTCAAGCTTATTTTATTGAATAATATTAACGGGATATCCAAGGCGTAACAAAAACCCTTTGCAGCGGCCAAACCAATGCGCAGGCCGGTATAGGAGCCAGGGCCATTGAGCAGGGCTATAGAAGATAAATCCTTTAAAGAAATTTTTGCGTCTTGTAAAAGTTCTCTAATTAAATCATGAAGCACAGTACTGTGCTCCATAGCTTGTTGATGGATCCGGCTTTGTTTAAGAATATGATCTTGAAAAAGTGCTAATTCGCAATACTTGCCTGATGTATTTATGTATAAATTCACGTGAATAAGTATTTGGTAAAAATATTTCATTCATCGTACTTTTATACCATGAGTAAGAAGATTTTAGACGTTAAAAAAGCACCACAGCCTATAGGACCATATTCTCAGGCTGTAGAAGTGAATGGGATGCTTTTTATATCAGGTCAAATTGCAATAGACCCAGAGACTAATGAATTAAAGCTGGGTAGCATTGAAGAAGAGACCACTATGGTACTTAAAAACTTACAAGCTATTCTGTTGAAGTATGAGTTAAGCTTTGCACATGTAGTGAAGTCTTCAATATTTCTGAGCTCTATGGACCACTTTGATGAAGTGAATAGAATTTACGCCTCTTGTTTTAAAGAGGAGTTTCCGGCTCGTGAAACAGTTGCAGTATCCACATTACCTAAAAGTGTAAATGTGGAAATCAGTATGATAGCTGTGCGTTAGTTTGCTTGTATGTTTCAAAAAAACTAATTAATTTGTGAATCTAAAATGTAAAAATTATGACAGACATGAACGAAATTAAAGACACACTCAATCTGGAGCAAAAGGATATGAAAAAGCTTCCTACCATGCTCAATGTATTGACGATTCTCACTTATATAGGTTCGGCACTAGGGATATTGGGTGGAATTTATAATTACTTTACCATATGTAAGTCTGCAGAAATGATGGATAGTTTGGGAGGAATGTCGGAGCTTTCAGAAGCAAGCGGAGCACTTGGTAATATGATGGAAGGTGCTATGGCATTGATAGAAAAACAATGTGATAATAGAATGATTATTTTACTGACAACCATAGTTGCATGTGCCTTATGTATTTATGGTGCTATGCAAATGCGTAATCTTAAAAAACAAGGATTCAGTATATACGTAATTGGAGAATTATTAGTTCCTGTTATTAATATTGTTTTACTTGGTTCTGGTGCTATGTCTGGTATGTTATTATTTATGGGCTTAGTGATTCCAATTATCTTTATCGTATTATACTTTACGCAGAGAAAACATTTAATTCATTAAAAGAAATAGTATTGATAATATTAAAAAAGCCTCACATTTGTGAGGCTTTTTTAGATTTTAGATTAGTTTCTTCATTACATTATACACGAGGTCAGGTTTGCCTAAAGTATAAAAGTGCAGACCTGGGATTCCTCGATCTAAAAGTTCTTTAGCTTGTTTAAATAACCAGTCTTCACCTACTTTATGTTCATCTGCTTTGGTACTTGCATTCATCATATTCTGTACTAGTTCTTCCGGTAGGTCTACATGAAATATCGAGGGGATCATGGTCAATTGTCTTTTACTACTTAGTGGTTTCAAACCAGGAATGATCGGAACATGAATATCAGCTGCTCGACATTGGTCCACAAACTCAAAGTACTTCTGATTATTGTAGAACATTTGTGTTGTTACATACTCTGCTCCAGCATCAACTTTCTGTTTAAGGTGCATCATATCTAGTACTGGGTTTGCACTTTCAAAATGTTTTTCTGGGTAGCCAGCCACTCCAATACAGAAATTTGTCGCATCAGCATTATTAATATCTTCTTCTAAGTAATTGCCTTGATTGAGTTCTACAATTTGTTTGACAAGGTCTATTGCGTAATGATGACCAGCAGGGTGTGGTCTAAAGTATTTTTCACCCTTTGGCGGATCTCCTCTGAGTGCTAAAACATTATTAATACCTAAAAAATTTAGATCAATTAATGCATTTTCGGTTTCATCTTTACTAAACCCTCCACAGATTAAATGAGGTACTGCATCTACATTGTAATGATTCATGATCGCCGCACAGATTCCAACTGTACCTGGTCTTTTTCGAATATCTACTTTATCAAAAGAACCATCAATTCGTTGTTTAAACATTTGCTCACTTCTGTGATAAGTGACGTTGATAAAGGCTGGGTCAAATTCCATAAGCGGATCCAAAATTTTATGAATCGATGCTATACTTTTACCTTTAGTGGGAGGGAGTATTTCGAATGAAATTAATGGTTTCCCGTTTGCCTTCGCTATATGTTCTGTTACTTTCATTTTAGTCTTCGTTTTTCACAATTTGAGTTATGGGTACTCGGTTCTCCAAGGATTTGGCTAAAGTCATTTCATCAGCATATTCCAATTCGCCGCCAAAAGCAACACCTCTTGATAAGGTTGTAATTTTTACATGTTGATCAACCAATTTTGAGATGTAATAAGTGGTTGTGTCTCCTTCTAGAGTAGGGCTAAGTGCCACAATGAGTTCTTCTGTTTTATGCTTCTCGATACGTTCGCAGAGCTCCTTGATTTTTAGCTGATCGGGTCCTACACCATCTAGCGGTGAGATTAAGCCTCCCAATACATGATACAAACCATTATACTGTTGGGTAGATTCAATAGCGATTACTTCACGAATAGACTCAACCACACATATGGAAGTTGCTCTTCTCGTAGTTCGACTACATATCTCACAAAGCTCAGCATCAGATACATTAAAGCACTCTTTACAAAACTGAATGTTCAAGCGCATATCACGAATGCGATCTGCAAAATTATGTACATGATTTTCTTCTTGTTTTAACAAGTGTAAGACCATACGCAATGCCGATTTCTTACCTATGCCAGGCAATTGGCTAAAGGCATCAACAGCGTCAGATATTAACTTTGAAGAAAAGTTCATGAGTAGAGCGTTAAAGGTAAATTAGGAACAGGATTAATTCTAATATTTGAATCAGAAGAGCTCTTACTTCTTGAATTTCTTTGGAGTATATAAGTTGACATTATTGCCACAGCCACAACCTTTTTTGGCTGCACAACCACTCATGAAAATAATGCCCAAGCCTGCAACCCAAAAGAGCATTCCGTAAAGTCTTCGTTTTAATGTCCTACTCACAATCTATATTTGTTTTATAAAGATATGTCAGACAACTCTTCAAAAAAAATATTGATCGTACCATTAGATTGGGGGTTGGGACATACGACGCGCTGCATCCCCATAATTAAGGAACTACAAGTTTTGGGTCATCAAGTTCATATAGGTGGTACGACCATAACGAACGCATTGTTGAAGAAGGAGTTTCCTAATCTTAGCTATCACCTGTTTCCTTCATACGGTATTACTTATCCTAAGAACGGCAAGGATTTTTTGCGACATATAATAACACAACTTCCTCGATTAGCTGGGGTGATTGCACGGGAAAAAAAGCTCTGCCAACGCTTAATGCTTGAACAACGGTATGATGTAATTATTTCAGATAATAGATTTGGCGTTCGAGCATTTGGGAGTAAAAATATTTTCATAAGTCACCAGTTAAATTTATCAGTTCCGCAATCCCCTTGGGCCGAGAGGCTGGCTAATTGGATAAACAAAAGATATATCAATCGGTTTGATGCTGTAGCCGTGCCTGATAATAAACAGCATCTATTAAGTGGCATTTTATCTAATACAAAGGGCATTCGACCCAGTATTACCTTCTTAGGTAATTTATCAAGATGGGAACGAATAGATTTAGATTCGGAACTGCAGGGGATTCTTGTCATCCTTTCGGGGCCGGAGCCGCAGAGAACAATGCTAGAAGACATGATCATTCGACAAGCAGTAAATATAGAAACTCCAATTTCAGTGGTCAGAGCTCGATTAGACGATATACCTTTTCCTAGTCATGAAAAAATCAAATTCTACAATCATTTGTCGGCGAACGCATTACAAGCATTGGTAAACAAGAGCCAGTATATTATCTCCCGTGCAGGGTATTCTACCGTAATGGATCTAATGGCAGTGCATAGAAATGGAATACTCATTCCTACACCAGGGCAGACAGAGCAAGAGTATTTAGCTGCACATCTGAAAGCCATGAACTTATTTACATTTTATAATCAAGAGCAATTTGACCTAGTAGAAGCAATAAAAGAGTTCAATAAAAAAGAGTGGGGGGATTTTCCACTTTCTAATCAAAATTTAAGGAATATACTAATAGACCTTATTGCGTAGTTAACTGTTCGATTGTAGCTTGAATACCTCTATCAGTTATGGCTGTGTGCTTAGGTTTTAAACGATTATAAGGGCCTTCGGCAACGGCACATTTACCTTTAAAGTGAACCAGCAGTGAACATTGTTCAGCTTGTTCTTCAGTCATGCCACATATGTCTACCAATGCTTTAATAACCCAGTCAAATGTATTGACGTCATCATTCCATAGAATCAAGGAAAACATTGATGCTTCTGCGGTAAGCACATCAGTCTCCTGACTATATTGTTCTTGAATAGACATTATATAAAAGTTAGTTAACTCGACCTCCGCCAGCATAGTAGCGGCTCCAGTAAGAAGAATTCAAGTTGCTAATCATAACACCACGACTGCTTGAAGCATGCACGAAATGATTGTTTTTTAAGTATACCCCAACATGAGAAATTCTATTCACTTTGATTCTAAAGAAAACGAGGTCGCCTTCCTGTAAGTCTTCTCGTTTGATGTATTCAGTTGTTCTTTTTTGATTGGCTGCTGTACGCTGCATATTGACCTTACAAGTAGCCTTAATCAATTTTTGAACAAAAGAACTGCAATCAATACCTCGGCGTGTTGTCCCTCCATAGACGTAACGAGTACCATACCAATCATCTATGAATTGATAGAGTGGCTCATTGGTCACTTCAAAAGGCTGAACTTTCATTTTTTCAGCATATTTTTTTTGTATCCAAGTATAGAAACCAATATCATGGCTTTTCGTATTTCCAATTCTTGAAGCCGTAAGAATTTCTTTAGGCAAAGGCACACCATAATTAAACTGCACGGATTTCTTTAAATCAAGAATCCAAGAATTGGCCTTGGGTTTAAGAGTATCCTTTTTAACATTATTATGATCGGGAAATGCTGTCGCTCCAAAAGAAACACATACCAAAATAAAAGCAATTACAAATGTTCGTCTTTTCATCATGAGTTCTTCTTTTGCCAGTTATACGCAAAAGTATCCATATTGTACCTTTTTAGGGAATAATTTGTCGTTTTTATAGTTAAAACAACGTTTTTTACATAAAAAAACAGAATTCTAAAGTTGCTACATTAGCTTCTGCTGGGAAAGAAACCTTGCGTACAAATAATATAATGTAATCCTACAGAAGACTGCATACTCCTCTTTTTTCCTTTGAGTTTTTTTCCTGAAGGTCCAGTTACTTCTGTTAATCCTTTATTTGAATAAGTTTTACCTACAGGAATTCTGGCACCATTTTTTAGTACGCCAGCGCCAATCGGTACACGAGCTCTTAAGTCAGGTAAAGCAAATTTTGTGCGACCATCACCTCCATACATGGTGCCTAAGATACTAAACAGGGCAGAATTTGATGAAATGCTAAGTTGTTGACCATTACAAAAGGCCCAACCTCTAGGTGCGAAGTTTCCTGCAAAGAGTCGAATTTCACCAAGCATGGCTTCTTGAGCGGATACTGTTTGGAAAGCGGAAACGGTTATAAAACAAAAAATGATTAATTTTTTCATGATGAATAGTTTGACCACAAAATATTTAAAAAAGAGTAAGATTGCAAATCAGAATAAATATTCTTCTTTAGCGCTAAGGTTAGCGCACCTCAAATTTTCCCTGTCCGATAGGAACCTTTGATAAGGCATTTACAATTTGACAAAAATAAATGCCTGCAGGTAGTGGTGCTGTTGAATAAGCAAGTGTTCCAGTAGTAAATTTAATTTGATCAATTTTGGTACCATTTACATCGTAAATAGTAGCATAAGCGGGGTGGGCTTGATGGTCTTCCGGGATGCCAAAATAAATTATGTCATCTGTAGGGTTGGGGTAGATGCTGATTCCTTCTAAGGGGTAAGCGGGTAAAGGAGTTTCACGATTGATTGTTAACTTCCTACGAAGTAATGTTCCTCTATATCCACCCGCATACAAATACTCACTTGTGTGGGTCAGCGCATTGAGTCGTATGTTGTGATAGCTATCTAGTTCCCAGTGTTTGCCTCCGTCTTTCGATACAACAACTCGGTTGACATTTGCATTATCAACAAGAGCATATAACAACTTGTCAGCAGGCTCTGTTATGGCATTCATACGGCCTATAAAAGGTAATAAAGCCAAAGTATCCCATTGTGAATTGATATCGCTCGAGCGCATAATCCATGGGGCATTTACGTGATTCGTCACAATCAATCCATCTTTACTTTGATGTACGTTCTGGACATATTGAACTCGTTGGATGGACTTACAACAGTGAAAGGTTACATCAGGATATGCTGTCCAGCTTTCACCACCAGTAATCGTTCGCCAGAATTTAAGTGTGTCATTTGACGGTTCGTAAGAGCTTAGGTAAGCAGTGTCTGCCGAAAGCATTTTAGGGTAGGCCGATAAGTCTGGTAAATTGTTTTTGGAAAATTGCCAGTCTAATCCACCGTTCTTTGTTCTTAGGGAAAACATAGTATCTTCCCGAGAATAAGGGTTTAGATACAAAATAGTCCCTTTATCCTCATGGTCAAATCGAATATTAATATTGGGGATATATGTCCAATAAAGTAGTCCTCGAAATGGAATTCGATATTGAGTTGTGTCTAGTCTAATTTCTTTCCAAGAGTTTCCACTATTAACGGTCTTGTATAAACGTGGGTAGATAACATGATCTATATTATTTACGGAGTCAATGGTACTAGAGTCGGCTACATAACTGCTCGTTATTATAAAACCAATACTATCTGTAACAAAATGAAAATCAAAATAAGCGACCCCGTTGGGCGTTTTTAAAGGAGCCCAGTGAGCGCCAGCGTCATAAGTTGCGTATAGCATGTGCGGGAAGGAGCATTGCGCAAAGCCAGTTTTGTTAGTGGGAAATTGAAGTTTTTCAAAGGGTTGGTTTGTTTGCGTATTAAATTCTTCCCAGAGGTGATTATTATGTGCGTAAGGCGCACTAGAGCATGTTTTTTCTTGCCAATCTATGTTCCAGCGTGGCAAGTCATTATATACAGTCTTAAAGGCAACGTCTTGCAGAATATCCACCACATCAGTCGAAAGCCCGCTAGGGGCCCATGCTCCTTTGGGATTTTCTTTAAAAATGGCTGTGTAGAATACACAGGCTGCTAAATAACTTCCAGCCATATTTGGGTGCGAAAGATCCGAACTATGTAAATCGATCGTTGGGTGGTTTAGTATTACATAGCGCCAAGCCTCACCTACGGGTGATGCAGCAGCATTAATGGTATGAGCAAGTTCCAGATAAGATTGGGTGACATTATCCTGCATACTTAAATAATCAGCTAAATCACCCCTTTTATAACCCCAGGTCATATAAAACAGTGTTTGCGTGCAAGAGTCGTATAGTTTGACGAGATGCTGTAGATATTCGGCGTAGTAGTAATTCGACATAAGATGTTTACCAACGTTTTGTGAATTTCCACTTAGTTCGGCACTCTGACCTTGCATAATTAAGTAGTCAAAACTATTGTTCTCTAATAGAGGTCTCCAGGTTAATGTATCATTGATATGCGTTCGAAAACGGGCTCCTCCTGGTGTATGTTGTTTGTAATCAAAAGTATTTCCTTTGGAAATGGCGATTTGCCGAATTAAGTTGGGCATGTCATTTACATAGGTATAGCTGTTTCCTAAGAAAAGGGCTGATTTACTTTTCTGACCAAAGGACAAGGTAGGCAAACAGATCAAGCAAACTAGTATAAATCGATAGGGCATGAGCTTAAAGATACTTTATTCAATTTATTCGAACTAAGAGATATTGTCATAAAGTATAAAAGCTGATAATGAGATGACAAAAAACGATCCGATTCAGTAAAGGCAAGAAGTAAGTGTACTTATGTTTTGCTGTGAAGCCTTTTCTCATACAAATTAAAAGAAGCATCTAAAAGCAGAGTAGAACCAACTTTTTTAAAGCCATACTCTTCGTAGTATGAACATAAGGCAAGATTATCTGAACTACAGTCTAATCTTACACAAACACAGCCTTTACTTAGCGCATTATACTCCACTATTCCCAAGACCTGTTTCCCGATATCCAAACCTTTAAACCCTTCTGCAATAACGAGGGAATGAACATATAAGGCCTGATCATTTTTAGCTCCCCAATAAGTAATGTCTTCATTCATGATTCGTATCATACCAATCGTTTCCTGAGCGGTGTTTTCAATAAAGAAAAACTGTTTGTTCAAAAAACCTTCGCGTACCCAATGTACTTTTTCTTCAGGTGGATTGTGCCAGTACTGCCAATGATCAATTTTCTTTTTTGCTATGCGTGTTGCCGCTTGTTTAAACATTTTTAATGCAACAGGTAATTCATTAATATGAGCTTCTCTTAAACGTATATTCATACTGCTTATTCAAATTTACTTCTGGAGTTTTGAAAAACCGTTTTATGTTTCTAAGATTGATGGTTCTATCTTTGAAATGCATGTTCAAACCTTTCTTTGCGTTTTATGTCTCCCTGTTACTGTTATCAGTTAGCTGCTTTGCGCAAGTAAACGAAACAAACCCTAAACCTATGCCAACAACTAATAAAAAAAATCCTTTGCTATGCGATGTTGAAACGGGTTTATGTGAGACGGATGGAGTGCAAGCTACCAAAGAAATTCCATTAGATCAGGATGCTAAGTTTCTGAGAGTTGTCTATTTTACCGACCCAATTTGTTCAGCCTGTTGGGGGATTGAATCGCAATTGCGTAAGTTGAAATTGGAATATGGAACGCATATCAACATAGAATACCGAATGGGCGGCTTATTGTCTGATTGGAATTATAATGCTGGTGGGATCAGTAAACCTTCCGATGTAGCGCACCATTGGGATGAAGTAAGCGCTCATTATGATATGCCTATTGATGGTGATGTTTGGTTAGAAGATCCTTTAAGCTCATCCTATCCGCCCTCCATAGCCTTTAAGGCGGCTCAAATGCAAAATGAAAAAAAAGCGATCTTGTTTCTTAGAGAAATACGTGAAATGGTCTTTTTACGTAAAAAGAATATTGCTAAATGGTCGCAACTTACGTTGGCTGCTCAGCATGTTGGGCTTGATACGAACCGCCTAAAGAAAGATTTTGATCAAGATGCCAAAGAGCTTTTTCGACAAGATCTAGCTATGGCTAAGGAATATGGTGTAAGAGGGTTTCCGACCTTATTTTTCATTGGCGAAGGACGTAAGAGTGAAATTGTTTATGGAGCTAAGCCATATCCCTTCTATGAAACGGCTGTTTTAAAGCTCGCTCCGCATATAAAGAAAAAGGAATATCGAAAAGATTGGAGTGCCCTTTTTTCCATGTATTCATCCTTAACGGCAAAAGAATTTTCGGAATTGTCTGGTGTCCCAAGAAAAGATGTTGAAAAACTGCTTGATGAACAGGTAGCTAAAGAGAACTTGAAAAAATGGGAGACTAAAAATGGAAGTATTTGGTTTAGGTAATGATTACATCCCAAGAGCTACGTTATTAGCAGGTTTTGGTTTTTTGGTTTAGGCGGGAATCCAGCCATGAATTTTATTGAAGTGACAAACTGAGATTTGGTTAAACCTGATATTTCAGGTCTTGGAGTAATCAGCAACAAGACTTTTGCAATAATATTTCTGAACCTAAACTTTGCTATAGTTTTTATTAGAATTGGTAATCGATAAAAAAACAAATGTTATTATTGAATCGATTACCTAAGATTATGGTGTTTCCAAGTTTGAATTTTTATGTGTATTGCTGAGAATATTTCTTTCTTTTTTTGAAACGACCTAATAAAATTAAAGCAACGATTCCTGCGATACCAAGAATCCACCATATCTGTTGATTGTTGTTAGTTGACGGAGCTAACGTACTATTCTGATATGTATCGTAGTTAAACAAGATTGTCTTTTTTCCGTTTTCATCAACCTTTACTATTCTTGGGCCTATGGTCTTACCTTTTTCCTTATATTCCAAGACATAGGCATCGCCAGAAAAGAAGTCGATGGCAGTAGGAAACCAACTACTATCAGATTTGTAGTAGGTTTCACTTTGTCCGTTTGCTAGAATTTTTATAATTCTCTTCCCAGCTATTTCGGCTACGTAAGCATGTCCATCACATCCCTCAGTTATTCCGAGCAGTATGTCGTTATGTTTATCTTTAGCTCTATCTAATTTGGTGATTAGATTTTTAGCAATAGTCGTAGATACGCCATTCGTATCAATCTTAATGATGCAACCATTATCTCGTCCAATTTCGGTAGCGTAAATTGTTCCATTGTCAGCAACGTGGATAGATTGATTCCATACGAATTTGTAATCACCAATATTATTTTGGATTTCATTTAAGCCCAGTGCTCTTAAATACTTATGTTCTCTTAATCCATAAATAATTTTCTCATCTTTCATAGACCATGCACAGTTCCCACCAAAAAAAACTTTGTGATCTTCAGTTTGGAATAAGGTATCTACGTTTCCATTTGGACTAATTTTAACCAAGGTGTGAGGTGTTTCGCCATGTGCCGTTATTAGATTATTATGCTTGTCAAGACTGACATTATGCGCATGAAAATTTCCAATGAGCAATTTTAGAACACCTTTGTTTGTCAATTTCCAAACCGAGCCCATGCCGTTATGAGTAATATCGGCAAAATAGATGTTCTTGTCTTTATCAACGACTAGACCCCAAGAAGGATGAGCATTTAAACCATGGGTAAGTAAGGAGCCAATTATAAATAAGATGATTAGTTTTTTCATACAAGGATGATTAAATCTGCTGAAATGATCTGTAGTTTCATGGTATAAACATGAGTGTCGTAAATATAATACATTACAATTTTATTGCGTAACGTATTTCAACTGGCATGTTATTCTTGATCTTGTCAGGATAGTTTGTCCTGTAATTCTTTATTAGAATTACTCGTTGAGATCTTTATTATATTGGATTTGCTTAATTTTTAGTTTGAGCCATGTCCAAGTGTCGTTATTTAGTTTCCAACTTGCTTCACATTCGGTGGGTATTTTAATGCCGTTTCGTTCTTCAATTTTAGTCGCTGTAACCGTCCATTCCCTAGGTGCTGTGTCACTTATGTCTTTATAGCGCATAGCAACGAATTTATTAAAGCGCCCTTGGTGATCAAAGAAGAAAATACCTGATCCCTTGGTTCCGTTATAATGTAAGGTGCCTTTTGCACTATGATGATCTATAGGTTCCCATTGAATAGATGAACTTAAAGCTGCCGTTGGAAACCAGACGATTTCAGCTAGAAACCGTTGAGCAGTAGCTTGGTTTATTTTGTCATTTTTTTTGACATCAACAACAGGAATGAGCCCAAGTAGTTTGATAAGCATTGCCCCTTGACCGTTCTCAAACTTATCTCTTCCTACGACGTTTAACAACGACTTCATTTTAGTATGAATATTCCAATTAAATGCAGGGGGATAGGTCGTAAAATACTGTTCTGCTGTTCCCGTGTTCCATTCTGTTTGTGATGGACTTAGTTTAAGAGAAATGGTCTGTGTTAGATATACATTTGAAACTTTTTGTTTGCCAATGACACCACTATTTTTTAGCCATTTTTGAATAATCGGTGGAAGATGAGAGAGGTCATTTAACTGAATGTGCTCTTCCTGTTTGTTTACAGATTTGCTGAGGAGCTCTGTTCTTTCTGTTTGAACCATATTTTCAAAGCGATAGTTCGAATAAGCAATTAAAGTTCCGATCAGAATAATACCATTCACTATGGATACATATCGAAGTGCTCCCCAAAACATAAAAATCAATACTTGAGACAAGATTATGGCTAAGAATGCATAAGCCCACCACGTTTTAGAGCGTGTCAGAAATAAAGTGAGTGATGTTACAAAAAGTAGGCAGGTTAGCAAGAAAGATAGGCCTGATACTTTTGAGATGGATTGTTTCAGTATCTCGAATTTAGAAATGCCAAATATTTCAAGAAATCCTATTAAATGAAAAGCACTTTGAAGTGCTAGCAATATTATGAATCCTATGCGCATTGTTTTAAGTATGTGGTACTCTATTAAGAATATAAAATTAGCAAGAAGCTATGAATCGGGTATTGGAAGATAGTGAAATTAAACCAAGGGATTAAATGGATTATTCAGAACAAACTCATAAGAAGAGAGCTGTTTAAAACGTAGCCTGTATGAGCTCGTTGTTAATAACTGCCCCCGTTATATTGCCCCCGTAAACTGCAGTGGCAACCGAGCGCATCATTGTACTATTATCTCCGCAGGCAAAAATTCCTTCCTCAGAAGTTTTTTGCATAGCGCTTACTTCAATATGCCCATGTTCTGTAAATCTACAGCCCAGTTCTTTTGGTAGGGGCGTGTTTTGTTCAAATGGGATTCGCGCATATGCACATTCAAAACTTTCCGTAGTGTTATCCGTAAAAACAATATTTTCTAATTGACCATTCTTGTGTTTGATGGTCAAAATTTCCTTTTCAATGATTCTAATTTGATGTTGTGCTAATTTTTCCAATTGATCCGCTTCAAAGTCTTTATTGCCCGATGTTAGGATGATAATTTCCTTACTTAAATTATGTACTATTGAAGCCAGATGAAATGCGTCATCTCCATTGGCAATGATAGCGGTCTTTTTGTTCCTTATTTCGTAACCATGACAATAAGGGCAATGTACTACTGAGATACCCCAACATGCTGCAAAACCTTCAATATTTGGCATAATGTCCATAATTCCTGTTGCAAAAACTAATTTCTTTGCCGTGAAAATTTCATTATTTGAGCTTGTGATTTCAAAGCCTGTTGAAATTCTTTTTGCATGAACTGCAAGTCCTTCACAGAATTTTATACTGTCGTATTGCAGAACTTGTTTTTTTCCAAGTTCGGATATTTCTTTTGGTGTCCGTCCGTCTTGTGTAAGAAAGTTATGAGAATGAGGTGTTTGGCGATTGCAGGGATTTCCAGCATCTATAACTAACGTATTTCTGAGAGAGCGTCCTAGAGTCATAGCTGTTGAAAGTCCTGCATAACTACCACCAAGTATGATAACTTCAAATTGGTTTTTATCCATATCACCTTTTTTTGAAGTAAAGGTAAACTATTTTGCACTATTGCAACTAAGTTGCAATAGTATTTTTTTACTCCTCACCAAAAAAGGTGTATTCATGCTATCAAATCGGCACATTCGTGTTCATTGTGTAATTCTTTACACATATATATAAACTAAACTGTTAACCGTTATTTGTCTTTTAACGCTTGCTCAAAAAATAAGAACGTTCTAGTGAGTATGTCCGTGCGTGCAACGTAACTCTTTCATTTTTATATCAAGCTCTTTTTTACCCTTTCCAACGGTTATGCCCTTAATTTCCTTCTTAAAGTACCCAACGTAAGAAACGCTTATAGAATAGGTCCCCGCTTTGACAGAAGCTATTTTGTATTCACCCAAAGAATCAGAAGTAGTTACTTTTATGAGCTCATCTTCCTTTTTGAGATAAATCAGGGCATTCGGGATGGCATGCTCATGTTCATTGGAGATAATGCCTTCAATAGAACCTTTATGTTTTTTTGTTTTATTTAATTCTGTAGGATGAAATACTGATAAAGATAGAAGTAAAAGAAGTGTGCTGATCTGTGACATATGAAACCCAGTGTTTAACTGCTGTGTAAATTTACGGATTTATATCTATGATTTTGTTTTCCACTTGTCAATGAAATAGACTAAATCTTATTCGTTGAGCAAACCCTGAGGCAGCATTAAATTTATTATATTTGGTAGTATGAAAAGATCAAGAATTATTTTCTTATCAGTGATCTCATTTCTTTTAATGATGCCTTCGCATACTTTAATGTCGTATTATAATAATAAGAGAAAGTAGACGAGGAGAATCTTATGGATTATAATTAGTATGTCTTTGTTTATAACGTAACGCTTACATCTATAGGTCAAGCTGTTTTTTGTCTTCTACAAAGCCATGCCATTGTTATATGCATTAGCTAGTTCCAGTACCCTGTATAGTCTATAACGACAGTGTTGTTTGTAGGGAAAGTATAGGTGTATTCAATTGTATAGTTGAGTTGCATTGTGCCAAATCCAATTGTTCCAGTGCCAGTTAAGGTAGCTGTATCTCCTGGATATTGACTTGCTCTTTGAGCTGGAAATGTTAAGCTGTTACCATTTAATGTGGCATACGCGACATCGGGGTAATTACCAGCAGAGAAATTCGTAAAAAGTACGGTATTGTTTGATCCGCTAGAAACTGAACTTGTATAGGTTATCACTGATGTCGAAGAGCCTGTTGTGTACGAGTCTGCCGCGTTAAAGTTTTTATTATAATTACTTGGTGCAATATTTTCACAAAGTTCACCCTCCCAACCTTGAGGGCAGCTGCAAGTGCCATCGGCACATGTTCCTCCATTTTTGCAAGAGATGTTTTCACAATTCTTTTTACAGGAAGGAAGAATGCAAGTACAAGCGACAATAAAAAATAGGAATGTAGCAATTGACGAAAATGTTCTAAACATATAGACTTATTTTTTCTAAAAGTACTTTTATCTGGAGATATCGCCAAAAATGTCAAGGGGGTGTAATTTTTATTTGTTTTTGCATTCAATATTACTCGTGCAATGAACAACCTTTTGAGGTTGGTTATTTAACAATAATGCCACTTTATCCACCATTGCTACTTTTAAATCTTTATATCTCCATGCAGCCAGATTCGTGACCTTAACAACCATCATTTAAATTTGATAGTCCGAATATGAAATTCTCTCATTTACACAATCATACACAATATTCTCTGCTAGATGGCGCTAGCGACATTGGTAAGCTTTATGAAAAAGCCATAGAAGATGACCAGCCGGCCATAGCCATTACCGATCATGGGAATATGTTTGGAGTCTATAACTTTGTGATGGAAGCCAAAAAGCATACCCACGCTGATGGTACGCCCAAGGTGAAGCCCATTGTAGGTTGTGAGTTTTACTTGGTAGAGAATCGACATGAGAAACAGTTTAGCCGAGAAAAGCGTGATAAACGTTATCATCAGCTTTTATTGGCCAAAAATCCTCAAGGATACCGCAACCTCCTAAAACTATGTACCTTGGGGTATACCGAGGGCTTGTATTCTAAGTTTCCTCGAATCGACAAGGAGCTCATCGAAAAATATCATGAAGGTTTGATTGCTACAACTTGTTGTTTAGGGGCTAGTGTGCCCCAGGCGATTTTGCGAGATGGGGAAGATGCTGGCGAGGAGGAATTTAAATGGTGGTATAACATTTTTGGAGATGATTTCTACGTAGAATTTCAACGGCATGGGATTCCAGATCAGGAAGTAGCAAACGCTGCGCTCATGAAGTTTGCTGAAAAGTATAATTGCAAAATGATTGCAAGTAATGATAATCATTATGTTGATAATGAGGATTATAACAGCCACGACCTCTTGCTTTGCATTAATACAGGAGAGAAGCAAACGACCCCCATTCAAAAGGATTATGATAATCCAGATTTGAATAAGAAGGATTATCGCTTTGGTTTCTTTAATGACCAGTTCTATATGAAGACGACGGCAGAAATGACTGAACTCTTCAAGGATATTCCACAAGCGATTGATAATACCAATGAAATAGTAGATAAGGTGGAGATGGTATCCGTGACGAATGATTTGCTTTTGCCGAACTACGAAATTCCATCTCAGTTTAAGACACAAGACGATTATTTGTCATTCTTAACCTACGAAGGGGCTAAACGTCGATATAAGATTCTCACACCCGAGATTGAGGAGCGTTTGCAGTTTGAACTTGGCGTAATTAAGAATATGGGTTTTGCGGGTTATTTCCTTATCGTGAGTGATATTATTATGTGGAGTAAGCGAAACGACGTGTTCGTTGGGAGTGGGCGTGGGTCCGCTGCTGGTAGTGTAGTGGCTTATTGTATTGATATTACCAATATTGACCCTATGAAGTATGATCTGCTGTTTGAGCGCTTCTTGAACCCAGATCGGAAGTCTATGCCGGATATTGATACCGACTTTGATGATCATGGAAGAGGGAAGGTGATTAGCTACATTGTAGAGAAGTATGGGCAGGATCAGGTAGCGCAAATTATCACACATAACTCCATGGCTGCTAAGATGAGTATCAAAGATGTGGGGCGTGTGATGGATTATGATTTGGGTTTAACAACTCAGCTAACTAATTTAGTTCCAGCGATTCCAGGGATTTCGTTAAATAAAATATTGAAGTATTCTGATGAAGAAATTAAGAGTAAATTAGACCAAACCGAGTGGCAGAATAACGTCAAGCTATTGCAGAAGAAGTATAAGCAAGACGATATGGATGGTAAGGTATTGAGAGAGGCCGTTAAGCTAGAAGGAACTATTCGGAATACGGGAATTCATGCTGCGGGTATACTAATTGGTCCAAAACCTTTGGATGAACTTATGCCCATGTGCCGCATGAAAGATATTGAATTGAATGTCACTCAGTTTGATGGTCGAGTTGTAGAAAATGCAGGTGCTATTAAAGTAGATATTCTTGGGCTGACTAATCTGACCTTACTCAAGCAGAGTATCCAGTTCGTAAAGGAAAATCATGGGGTAGAGCTGGATCTGGATACGATACCAATGGATGATCCTAAAACATTTGAGTTATACCAAAAAGCTAAGACGTTTGGGACGTTCCAGTTTGCTAGCGATGGTATGCGGCAATACCTGAAGCAGCTAAAACCAGATAAAATTGAGGATTTAATTGCTTTAAACGCCCTATTTCGTCCTGGGCCGATGGCCTATATCCCTAGTTTCATTAAACGAAAACATGGTCTTGAAGAGGTAAAGTATGACCTTGATGCCATGGAGGAATATCTCGAAGAGACCTATGGAATTACAGTATATCAGGAGCAGGTGATGTTATTATCTCAAAAGCTGGCTAATTTTACCCGTGGAGAGGCGGATATTCTTCGAAAAGCCATGGGGAAGAAGCAAAAAGCCGTTCTGGATGAACTCAAAGAGAAGTTTTTGGAAGGATGTGACGATAATGGTCACTCAAAAAAGACCGCAGAAAAAATTTGGACGGATTGGGAGGCCTTTGCACAATATGCTTTTAATAAGTCTCACTCCACCTGTTATGCCTATTTAGCATATCATACAGCCTATTTTAAGGCTAATTATCCCGCTGAATATATGACCGCCCTGCTGAATGCTAAGGCTGGGAATATCGACGCTATGGCGCAATATATGGCCGAGTGTAAGCGGATGGGCTTGAAAGTACTTGGGCCAGATATTAATAAGAGTAAAAAGGACTTTAGCGTGAATACAGACGGAGAGGTGCGCTTTGGTTTATCTTCTTTAAAAAATGTGGGGGATGCAGCAGTAGAAGCCATCTTGGAGGATCGAGAAGAGCATGGTGCTTTTAAAGATATTTTTGATTTATCAGCACGTGTGAAAAACAAAGGCTTAAACCGTAAAACCGTAGAGGCTTTAGCAGAAGGTGGCGCCTTTGATAGTTTCGAATCTATGCATCGGGCCATGTTTTTCGCACAAGGAGCGGGAAGTAAGTACACTAATTTGGATCTGATATTGAAGTATGGTAGTGATTTTGCCGGTAGCCAGGAAATGCTAAACAACAGCTTGTTTGGTGAAATGGGCTTACCCGATGTGCAGCCGCCCAAGCTAGCCGACTGTGAAGAATGGACTTTAGCAGAGAAGCTCAAACGAGAGAAGGCGGTTTTGAGCTTTTATATCACCGCGCATCCTTTGGATAACTATCAAAGAGAGCTTCAACTTTATAACTTTAATGATATTGCCGATTTAACGGCCTGTATTAACCTTATGCAAAAACAAGCAGAGGAAGGAATTACGGAAGGACCAGAAATGCGTCCGTTTATTATTGCGGGTTACTTAAGTGATGTGGCTCATATTGAGGCGCGTACGGGCACCTTATTTTCTAAATTTAATATGAATGACTATTCAGGTAGTCAGCAGTTACTGATGTTCAAGGAGCATTATCTGAGACACAAACATTTTTTAGAAAATGATAATAAGCTGATCATGGAAATTACAGTGACGCGTAGCAAGCGCGTAAATGATAAGCGTCCGTTTATCAGCATAGAAAAGATCTCGCTTTTGGAAGATGTAATGAAACTCTATACAAAACGTCTGAATGTATATATGAATCTGACAAAAGTTGATGACGCTTTTATGGAAATCATTAACAAATATGCCGAAAGGGCAGGAGAAACTGAACTTGGAATACATATTGTAGATAATGAAACAGATAAGCGAATTCACCTTGGGAATAAAAAAATAGTAATGGTTTCGGACTTGTTAAATGAAATCAGTAATATTGAAGGCTTGGATTATCATATCGAATCGATTTAAAAACTTAAACAAAAAAAACAAATTATGGCAAAGACATTCACAGATGCAAACTTTAAGGAAGAAGTGTTAGACAGTGAGAAACTATCAGTAGTAGATTTTTGGGCTCCTTGGTGTGGACCTTGTTTAGCACTAGGACCAACTATTGAAGCCTTAGCAGAAGAAAAAGGAGAAGAAGTAAACATTGGTAAGTTGAACGTAGATGAAAACGGAGATACTTCTATGACTTATGGTATAACAAGTATCCCAGCGATTCTTTTTATTAAAGGAGGTGAGGTTGTAGATAAATTAGTCGGTGCGGTTCCTAAGGGAGAGATTGTAAAGCGGATTGAAACACACGCTTAATAAATATTATTTATTAATTACAAGAAGGAAACCTGATGGAAACATCAGGTTTTTTTATTTATGTTCCGAAACGCATTTTCCAAACACCCAGTACAGCTTCTTTTACAATACCTGTACTCATTTTAGAAGTGCCTTCAACGCGATCTACAAAAGTGATGGGCACTTCTTTAATTTTAAACTTCTTGCGCCAGGCTCTATATTTCATTTCGATCTGAAAGGCATAGCCAATAAAACGAATATTATCTAAATCAATATTACGCAACACCTCAGCACTATAACAAACAAAACCAGCGGTACAGTCCTTTACGGGTAACCACAGTATAGTTCGTACATAAAGTGATGCACCGTATGAAATAAAGATTCTATTAAAAGGCCAATTCACCACCTTGCCGCCCCGCACATATCGCGAACCAACGCTCATATCAGCACCGTCGTTTATGCAACTATCCAATAATCGAGGTAAGTCATCAGGATTATGAGAAAAATCAGCGTCCATCTCGAAGATGTAGTCATATCCTTTGTCTAAACTCCATTTAAACCCTAGGATGTAAGCTGTACCTAAGCCCTGTTTACCGGTTCGTTCTTCTATAAAAAGCCTTTCAGGAAACTCAGTCTGTAGACCTTTTACGATATCCGCTGTACCATCTGGAGAACCATCATCAACAATCAGGATATGAAAACCTTCTGATAAAGAGAAAACCTTTCGAATGATCTTTTCGACATTTTCCTTTTCATTATAGGTTGGTATGATAACGATGTTCTTCAAAATAGGGCTAAAGATTTGCCAAATCTACGTTTGTTTTAATTTATACTCGGTATAAATTTTTGATAAAACATTTTTAGTATCCTGAGCGAAGTCACTACGCATGATCCAATCATAATATTGTGGTTCTTTATCAAAAACATTTTTTACAGGCTGCTCTTTAAACTTTCCAAAGTTGAAGGTTGGAACGCCGTTTACTAACTTCAGTCTTCTTGCATAGTCTAGGATATCTGCGCCTCTTGAAACAGAACTTAACTCCTCCGGAGTGGTGCCTATATCATCGTAACGTTCTATTTGGGCAAGCAAAATATCAAAAGTAGCTTCTGCATCTGCTAATGCGGAGTGCGCATTTTCCAAATTTTTATCGCAGTAATACTTATAGGCAGCTGTAAGTGTCCTAGGTTCTTTTTTCATGAAAATCTGCTGAGCATCTATAAGATTTCTATTTTTTAAATCGATATCAATACCAACTCTCAAGAACTCTTCAGTCAGCAAGGCAAAGTCAAATCTGGTAGAGTTAAAGCCGCACAAATCGCAGTTATCAAGAAACTGCTTAATTTCATTACCTACTTCTTTAAAAGTTGGTTTATCCGCTACATCGGCATCCGAAATGCCGTGGATCTCTGTTGTGACTGGTGGGATAGGCATTTCAGGATTGATGCGCATCACTTTTGTATTGCGTTCACCATCGGGCAACACTTTGATTATTGCAATTTCAACAATTCTATCTTTAGTGATACTAATACCAGTAGTTTCAAGATCTACACAAGCAATAGGGCGTTGTAGTTTTAACTTCATGCAGCAAAAATGTAGGAAAACTTTGGGATATACAACTTATACCTTTCTCATTTTAGAAGATAAGGGATAACATTCGTGCTATTCTTTAAGCCAGTCAAGAATTTCATTTTCGCTCAAGGAGAAATAGGTTGATGTATTGACAACTGTGCTATCCTCTATCCATTTAATCGTTGGTACTCCGTTACGTCCGTTCAGTTTCTGAAAATCTGCTACACTATCCATAAATACTAATGGGATATTATCCGAGCGTGTTTCTTCCAAGAAAGCAGCGAGATGATCACGATGACCGGCCATAACAAATTGGAAGGGGATCTCAGGATTTCTTTTTTTTATGATGCTCATACGTTTTGCAGCCTTTTTGCAATATTTACAGGTGGGGCTTACCATAGCCACAATTTTCTTTTTTGCGACTACATAGTTTGGATCTTTTGATATCAGATGAATTGGAAAGTTTTTATTCTTAATTTCCTTCTTGTCAAAGATGGTAATGCTAGCCGGTGGGGAGAAATAGAACGGAAACCCAAAGGAGACTGCCAATAAAAGAAGGGTGATCCATTTCTGAAACCGAAACTTGATTTGAAAAAGAAATTTAGAACTAATAAAAATGAGCATCAAGATCACACCATTTTTTAATAATGATTCCTTGGTCGTAAGTGGAATCATCTCGCCATAACAGCCACAGTTTGCTTCATTGCCGTATACTGAAAGTACATAAGCTAGATAAACCGAAAACACAATAAGCAGCAATGCAGATAGTGGTATCGCAACTTTGCGTATAAAGAATTGTAGTATAAATAGAACACCTAGAAATAGCTCAAGACCTATAATAAGTCTGGCCAACCATTCGGCAATTGTCCAATTAAAAGGAGTTGATTCAGCGATTGTCCAGCCAAATACTTCTATTGATGGAATTTTGGCATATGCGGATAGGAGAAAATTAATACCGATCAGTAAGTTTAGGAAAATACCAATAGCCTTAAAGGCAATACGTTTTGAGTTAGTCATTCTGCCTCGCAAATATAAAAAAATCGCCTCCAACAGGAGTTGGAGGCGACTGGAATTATAATAATTTTATCTATCGTCGATGATAATTAGTCAAACTTCTGCGTTTCACCTAAATCAACTTCCTGAGCATTTAACACATCAAGCTGGTCAGCTTTAGACTCTTTGATATTTACAAAGGCCAAAATCTTTAAGTTCTTCTTGTCGTGATATTTGCCGGCGATATCAAAACCTTTAATTTCGAGTTTTACATATTTGTCTGCTGTTGTGCTCGTTAAATCTACAGCATCACCAAGTTCTGCTGTTAGTACGTCACGCACCATATGCTTATGCTTATAACCGTCAGGAGCTCCTGATTGTGCACCTACTGAACTTTCTGGAACATCATCTTCTATAAGGTAAACGGTTACATAGGTATTAGAAGTTGTAATAGCATTGTTAAATCCAACGTATACATCTACGTCAATTTTATCACTTTCTTCTGAAGTAACAAGAGCAAGGCCACATTCTGCTTTTTTAGCTAGAGCTGTACTTGTTTGAGTCGCCCAGTTTCCACCAGAGTTTACATCTAGAGCAGCACCCATATAGTTAGAGCTGATAGAAGGCGCACGATTTACAGAAGCGCTAGGGAAGCTAAAGCTGCTTACACCTGCACCAGCAGAGATATGACTACGCCAAGTTTTAGCTTCTGGAATCTCAAATGGATCCCCATTTGACATCTGCCATGCTGCAGCAAATACTTTACCTGCATTAGAGCTAACAATACCATCTATCACGGTACCACCATTTGGACAAGCACCACACCATTCTCCAGTCATCTTTTCAATAATAATTTTCTTTGTAAATGTTGAAGGAACATCACCTACGGGAGAAGTAGGAGTAGGTTCTGGGTCAACACCACCTCCAGGAGGATTAGTTGTTCCACCAGGAACGTAATAAGGGTTTTGGCCACCTTGGTTCGGCGCCTCTTTAGTACAAGAGCCTAAGCCAAAAAGCATGGCGGCTACAAGACAAAACGAGAGTACTTTTTTCATAATTCTAATGTTTAGTGAATATTCTATACTAGTAGACGTACTAAGTTAATAAAACGTTTGTGAAATATAAAAAAAACCTCCAACATATGTTGGAGGCAATTTATTATAAAATTAAAAAAGTATTAATCCCACTTTTTAGTTTCGTTCAATCCAGCTTCTTGAGCATTTAGGATATCACGCTTAGAAGGAGTAGAAGCACCACTGTTTAGGTTTACAAAAGCTGCCACATGTACATTACTCATTTCACCAATTTTCATGCTGTTCAGATCAACACCTTTGAATGATACTTTTGTATACTTCTCAGAAGAGCTTAAATCAATCGCATCACCTTCATTAGCAGTAACCATGCCACGGAATACGTGAGAGTGCTTCCAGTTTGCATCAACTACTACACTAGAAGAATAGTTAGATTGTGCACCTGGAGAAGATTGTGGTACATCATTCTCAATAATTGCAATAGAAATTTTTGTATCACCTGAGATTGGTGCGTTGTAACCAACATATACGTCTACGTCAAGCATTCCACCTGATTCAGAAGTTACCATAGCAATACCACAATCAGCAGTTAAGCCAAGAGCTGTATTAATTTCTCCCATCCAAGATCCTCGGTTTGAAGCATCTGCACGTTGTACACTGCCACTTGGGAAACCACTAACACCAGTAAGACCTTTCTGCCAAGTATTGTAAGCAGCTACTTCCATTGGATCACCATCGTGAATCGCAATACCAACTACTTTACCAGGATTAGCTGCAATAGCATCTTCCATAACTTTGGCACCTTCTGGGCACCAGCCACACCATTCACCAGTATTCTCTTCAAGAACAACTTTTTTAGTAAATGATCCAGGAACCTCACCTACAGGCATGGTTGGAACAGGTTCTGGGTCAACACCACCTCCAGGAGGATTGGTTGTGCCACCAGGTACATAAAACGGGTTTTGGCCACCTTGATTCGGAGCTTCTTTAGTACAAGAACCTAAACCGAAAAGCATCGCAGCTACTAAACATAATGATAATACTCTTTTCATCTTTGATTTTTTAAATTTATGCAAGCTAAATTAACGAAAAAAAGAGGGATGAACAAGTTTATAAGAATAATTATGATTCTTAAATGACACTAAAAAAGTGCATTAACTAGGTACCCGTATCCTCATTGCCGCTCTTTTCTTCATCATGAAAGGATGTAGTTATAATCGTTTCAGCCTGAGCAATACGCATTTCCCGTTCAATTTTGGGCTCCATTTCCGTATCTCGTTTGATCTTACGGCTTTGGAAATTTGCTAGTTTAGACATTCGACGAATGTTATTATCTGTAAGGGTAAATGCTTTATCTACCCATACATCAACTACATCGATCAGCTCTTGCTTGGATACTTTATTGCAAATATTGAGAAATGGATCAGAAATATATTTTTCGAGTTCACCATTTTTTATCATAAGAGACATCTCACTGAGCCCATGGCCATCTTCGCATACCTTATCTATAATACGCATCTCATGAATATCACTAGCTGTGTAGGTCTTATTGCTATTGATAATTTCATGAGCCATTTGGTAGCCTACACGTTTCGTAAGGAAGCTATAAGCACCCATACCTGGAAAAGTACCGAAGATAATTTCTGGGAAAGAAAATTTTGCTGATTCTTCAGCTAGGATATAATTACCCGATAGCGCACTTTCAAACCCTCCACCAAAGGCATTTCCTTGCACTACGCAGGTCGAGAATACATCAAGATCATAAGAGTTATTGTAATTATAAACTAAGTCTATGCACTTATAGGCATAATCCTTCAAGTCATTTTTCTTACCTTTTTTTATGCAGTCAACAAAATATTCTAAATCACCACCCAAGTTCCAAACCCCTTTATTCAAAGAGTAGGCGACAACATATTTTATGTCTTCTTTTTTAATGAAATAGACAATAAGGTCCTTTACATAAGTGAGGTTATCCAAAAACTTCATAGAATAGCAGAGCTTATCCTGTAAGTCCACTCCGATCCATAAGATTTTAAACTCCTCATCGATTTTGACTCGAAGATTATTATTTATAAACACAATACAATTAATTAGTCGTTAACACGGTCTGTAATGATAGCTAATGTAAGTGTTATTAACTTCTAATTATAATAATTGTTATCTTTATTTTTCACAAAGTGCTAACTATCAACATTTTCGAATAAACTTGAGGAAGAATGGTTTTTTATAAGCCTTCTTCAAGTTAACAACTTACCTTTGCATCTTGTTTTTTGAAAAAAGAATCATGTCGGCAAAGAATCAGTTTAGTAGAAGACAAATTAGGATCAAGATTTTTCAATTGTTGTATAGTTTAGGTGACGAAACCCAGCATGATACGGGCTATTTCAGAAAGAGGTTTACGAAGGATGCCAATAGTACCGAAGCTTCTTTTACTGTGTTAGCCTTGTTCATACTTAAGGTATTTGATTACAGTTTAATATACGCTAATAAGGAAGCCTCGAAGTATGTTCGAGAGAACCAAACCCATGTGGATACCGACGTTGCCCGTATGTCATTTGTGGAGAAATTAAAGTCCAATGAGTCGTTTACTAATTCTGTAAAAGATAATGCCTTACAGCATATTTTTCCGGAAGAGCTGATTAAAAAGACGTTTTATGACCTAAAAGAGACGGAAGAGTACAAAGCCTATCTTGTGGATAAAGAACAGCCCGAGCTTATAGAACATTTGATTTTGCGTACAGCGGAATATACTATTGCAACTGGTGAGTTGGCCAGTGAATTTTTTGATGAGCGTTTTATTAATTGGGAGGATGACATTGAAGTAATTCAACGTTGGCTTGGCTTGCTTATAAAACAGCCGAATAAAATAGTATTTCGGAATACACTAACTGCAGAAAAAATTGATTTTGCTGAAGAGTTATTGACAACCTATTGTGATAAGTATGAGTACTTGAACAGCTTAATCGCTCCTAAACTAAAAAACTGGGACGCAGAACGCGTTGCTATTATCGATACAATCTTATTAAGGTTAGGTCTGGCAGAGCTTTTATTCTTTCCCGAAATTCCTGTTAAAGTATCTATTAATGAGTATATAGATATTGGCAAGATGTATAGTACAGACCAAAGCGGTCAATTCATTAATGGGGTACTTGATAATTTAAGAAAAGATTTAGAACGTCAAGGAGAACTTAGAAAGCATTCTTAGAAAAAAATGCGAACAATGAAATATTTTTGTAAAATGTATTTGAAAAAAAACTTATTTACTCTTTTTATTGCCTCATTATTGATTCTTGCTGCTTGTAAAGACAATCCAGATACGAACGTGTCTAACCAGGAACTGGAAGCTGGTGAAGAAGTTTTGTCATCAGATTTGGTAAACAACCCAAATAGTGAAGCAGGAGAAGCTGATATGACGCAGTCTGGCCTACTCGTTTTCGAGGATACCATCCATGACTTTGGAACGATCAAAGAGGGAGAGGTTATACAACATGAGTTTGAGTACACGAATAAAGGAACCAAAGAAGTAATCATAACACATGCCAAAGGGTCTTGTGGATGTACAGTACCAGAATACGACTTGAAACCCATACCACCTGGAGGTGTAGGAATCATGAAGGTGACTTTTAATAGTCAGGGAAGACCTGGTTATAATGAAAAAAATGTACAGATTACTACGAATGGAGTTCCATCTAAATACCGATTAACGATATTGGCCAAAGTACAATAGGCCAACATTTTTTATATAATTATTAAAACAAGCAATGACAGATTTATTTATTATCCTGATGGCAGGGCAAGGAGAAGCCGGAAAAGGCAGCGGTACGATTAACATGGTAATTATGTTAGCCATGGTGGCCGTACTTTATTTTTTCATGATTCGTCCTCAAATGAAAAAGGCCAAGCAACAAAAAGAGTTTGCTAATAGCAACAACGAAGGTGATGCTATTATCACGATTTCTGGTTTACATGGTAAAATCATACGTTCGAATGAAGATGGTACTATACAAGTAGAACTTGGAAGAAACAATGTGGTGAAAATGGAACGCTCTGCTATCAGTATGGAAATGACAAAGGCTTTACGTGATAAAGCGAATAAAGCTACAAATGCTTAGTTTCTGATGCTGAAAATTGGCATTACAGGTGGTATCGGAACAGGGAAATCTACTGTTTGTAAGGTATTCAATGTGCTAGGGATACCAACTTTTGATGCTGATCGAGAAGCAAAGTCCTTGTATGATACAAATGCTTGGTTAAAAGAGCAAGTCATAGACCGATTTGGAGGTCACATATATGTCGATGGGCAATTTCAGAAACAGGAAATGGCCAAAATTGTTTTTAACAACCAACAGGCCTTACGCGATTTAAATGCTATGGTCCATCCCTTAGTTATTCAACAAGGCGAGGAGTGGTTTGCTAATCAACAGACCCCTTATGCCATTAAAGAAGCCGCTTTACTTATAGAAAGCGGAGGGGATAAAAAAATGGATGGACTTATACTTGTGCAAGCGCCAATTGAAGAAAGAATCAGTAGAATTAAAAGCCGTGACCAAAAAAGTGAGGAAGAAATAAAGAAGAGAATGGATAAACAAATGTCCGAAGGAGAAAAAGTGCAGTATGCAGATTATATAATTCAAAACGGCCCGAAAGATTTTTTAATTGATCAGGTATTAAAAATTCACTCTAAAGTAATTTCATTATGCGATTAACAATATTAACATGCAGCGTTCTTTTTTTTATGAGCTCATGCGGAAATCAAGATAAGCAACGAATACTAGCCAAGTGGCAAAGTGATGATTTTTGGTTTGAGTTTCATGATGAAAAGAAATACAGTGGAGGTCGTGGTCCTATTGTGAGCGTACGTGAACAAGATTATGCCATTGAGCCAGCGGAAAAAAGGTTGACTTTTTATACCGACAAAGAGAGTGAATCTTATTATCTAACTTATGAATTTTTAGGAGAGGATACACTTGTTTTAACGAATTCAATGAACACGACATCGGTCCCCGCCAAATATTATAGAAAATAATGAGTAGCCGTCAGGAAGATACGTATAGACATAAAGGTCTTCGTCAGAAATTAGTCAATACACTTATCGAGAAGGGGATTCAAAACAAAATGGTTTTGGATGCGATTAATTCGGTGCCTCGACATTTCTTTTTAGATTCTGCTTTAGATAAAATAGCCTATCAAGATCGGGCATTTGATATTCATTGTGGGCAGACTATTTCTCAACCTTATACAGTCGCATTTCAAACAGAACTATTGGAGATAAAAAAAATGGATAAGGTTTTAGAGGTGGGTACAGGTAGTGCTTATCAAGCAACCATTCTTGCTGAGCTGGGTGCTCATGTTTATACGATCGAAAGGCAAGAGGGATTGTATAATGAAAACCAGAAATTTTATCCCTTCAAGAAACGATATCCCTTTATCAAATTTTTCTTTGGGGATGGTTATAAAGGTTTGCCTACTTATGGTCCTTTTGATAAGATCATTATTACGGCTGGCGCTCCTTTTATACCAGAAGATTTACTTAAACAGCTCAAGCCTAATGGTATATTAGTTGCTCCGGTAAATAATGGAGATGTTCAAATTATGACACGAATCAAAAAGGGGCCAAAAGGAGGAATCAAAAAAGAAACATTTGGGAACTTTAGCTTCGTGCCAATGTTAAAGGGAACGGAGTAAAGTTTCTTTTTACCTTTACAGCACTTTGAAGAAACTATTTAAATCTGAAGTAGCAAAAATGGCTGATGATCGGATCTATATGTATCATCTTATAGTGCCTACTGAGATCGCTGTTTTTTACAAAGAGAAAAAACAGAAAAGGCTGCTTTGTAAAGTGAATGATTTAGAGGCTTATAGTACCGCTATCCTTAACTTGAAGGATGGCTATAATTTTATTAATCTAAACAAGGAGCGCATGAAAAAGGGGCGCCTTAAATTGGGGGATAAAATATCTGTGCAGCTAGAACCGGACACAAGCGAATATGGTATGCCTCTTCCTCGTGAAATGGAAGAAATTTTCTTACAGGATAAAGAAGTCAAGCAATATTTTGATGCGTTAACACCAGGTAAGCAACGAAGCTTACTTTATATAATTGGCAAATTTAAATCTCAAGATAAGCGTATCGAAAAAGCGATTATCATGACGAATTATTTAAAAAGAGTAAGAGGAGCTTTGGACTATAAAGAGTTGAACCAAGCGTTCAAAGATGGATTATAATTTGATTGGATTGAAATCTGGTAAGTTGCTGGCTACATTATTTTTTTTCAAGAAGTACTGTACAATGATTGATTTATTATAAATACCCTTTGTATTTCGGTTTTGCCAAAGCCGTTTGTTCGCTCTTCTTTTTCTTAGCAAGTTTGGAACCATACCATAAAAACTAAAGTGCGCCTTAATGATGGCACCTATAGATTTGAAATCGCCTTTAAGTAAATGAGGTGCCGCACTAATGCCATCTAATATCAAGCGCCATGGAATTAACCACCAAAGGCGCGACCCAGTTTCATTTTTAAGTAAGAGTGCTAAATTATTTCTGTAATTATAGAAAAGCTTTATTGGGCTTCCGTAGCTTATAACACTACCTCCAACGTGGTATACAGTACTTCTACCACAATAGCCAATTTTATAACCTATGTTTTTCATACGCCAGCAAAGATCAATTTCTTCCATATGCGCATAGAAATCGAGATCTAATCCGCCAAGCTGTTTATAAAGTTCGGCCCGTACAAAAAAACAACCACCACCTGCCCAAAATACTTCCGTTGTATCATCGTATTGATGGCTATCTTTTTCTAAAGTGTCGAATATGCGCCCTCGGCAAAACATATAGCCCCATTTATCCATAAATCCGCCGCCAGCACCTGCATATTCGAAAAGCGTCTTATCCTTTTGATAAAGTATTTTCGGTTGTATTGCTGCCATTTGATCATCAGCATTAATGGTACTATGCAAAGGGGCGAACC
Organism: Chitinophagaceae bacterium; assembly: GCA_965230665.1. Lineage (GTDB taxonomy): Bacteria > Bacteroidota > Bacteroidia > Chitinophagales > Chitinophagaceae > JAGNRR01. Next base: position 142,304 of record CBDDLM010000004.1, on the reverse strand, counting down.
AACCAGGGCTTACTTCGAAATCCGCACTAAGTAGCACGAAATATTTTGCATTTATTTGTACCAGGCCGTCATGATAACCTTGAGCAAAACCATTATTTATTTTATGCTGAATGAGCTTTACCGTAGGGAAATGATCTTTTACATAATCATATGTATCATCAGTCGAAGCATTATCAATAAGCACTACATCATATTGCCCATTGGCTTCTTCTACAATTAAAGGAAGAAAATCTTTATGTAAATCCTTGCCGTTATAGCTCAAGATGACCACAGCGGTATCTGCAGTACAATTGATCACGGTTTATTCGTATGAAGGAGTATACTCAGAAGACTTTGGCACTTTTACATCTGCATTACTATCATATCGCTCGGTCCAAAGACCGTAGCAGCAGCCACCAAAAAATATGAAAAAGCCTAAGAAACCAAGCAGAAATAAGAAACGGCTCTTAGAAGGCTTGTTTAACTCAATATCGGCATTATTATCAATGTATTGATTCTCGTTTTCCATAATGATCCAGCAAAGTTAAATTACAACTCCTTCATATTCAAAATTGATATCCACAAATTAGCATGAAATGTGATTTTCAATTGTGTATTCGTAAGCTCTTTTAAGCCTGTACGTTTATTGTGTATGCAGAATATACTATTAGGTTTATTGGTTATTGTAGCCATTGTTATGATTGTCTTAGGTGTTATGAAGGGAATGTTACCTCCATTGCTTACCGGTGTTGGCTTTTTAGTCATAACAGGGCTTTTTCTTACCAAAAAGCAATAAGCGTAAAAACAACAGCACATTTTAGAAAGTAATTTTACATTTGATCTTCCCAGATGAAGATGAATCGGTATATCAAAGTTGTATTATTTGTACTATGTGTTTTGCTCTGTGTTTATATAGTTTTTGGACGAGCGTATACTCCAGAAACACTCCTGCTTATACCAGCCTCTCTAATATTGTTATATTGGAAGTGGATTATTACCACCTTTCAGCAAGCAAGTTTTTTTAGAAGACGTCCCAGTTTAGATAAGAAGTTCAATGAAAGCTTACCTGCTTTATTGAATTTTATAATAGCGACACTGATTTATTTAGCAATTTGTCATTTAAAAGCTGATGGTTATTTGGCCCGTTTCCAGAAGCCTATTGTTTTCGGACTTTACCTTATCGTTTCAGTTATTTTAACCAAACGGCTCAATGAGTTTTTACTTCTATTAGTACTACCTAGAGTACGACGAACAGAAACGGTACTTGATGACCAAGTCGTTTTATTTGTTTTTGCCACACTGAAATATTCTATTATCCCAATAGCCGTATACGTCTGGCTAGTATATGGTTTGGATATAGAATTATCTGACTGGGCTAAAACAGGTTTTGCGATTTCAATAGCTGCGGTAGGTTTCGCTTTCCGTAATATAATTAATGACTTTCTTGCTTCTATGATTATTAATATGGAGCAGGAAATTATGGTGAAAGATTATATTACCGTTAATGGACATACGGGTAAAGTATGGAAAATAGAACCACGTTATACCATTTTGAAATCGTTGAGAGGCGAGGAGTTTATTATTCCTAATAGTGATCTGATCAATAATGCGGTGGTGAATCATAGCAAACGGCAGTTTATAAGCATCTACCTCACCTTCTGGTTGCCGCAGAATATGGTGTTTAATATAGAAGAACTTAAAGCATTTATTTTTTCAGAGTGTGGAGATCAACTTTTAACAGACCATGAACTCAGTAATGATCCCGTAATCAATATTTATAAAACTGATCTTAAGGATGAAAGTATAGAGTATACAATTACCTTTTTAGTTCGATCGAGTATGGAAGGATCAGGTAAAGTCATTTTTACCGATAATAAACGCACGGAACGTATCATTAAAGAGAAAATTCTAGATCACATTCATGGTCAAATACGGCAAGACTAGCGCTTGATAAATGAGCTTATTTGTTCGCCATTTATTTTGATGTAATAAGATCCAGTGGTCAACGGTGATATATCTGTTTCGATTATATTTATTCCCTGTTTTCTTAGTATACGACGTCCTGTCATATCATATACATCAAGCTGCTTAATTTTAATCTCAGATTGAATATAAAGAGTTTGTGTGGCTGGATTCGGGTAAATGTGTATTACGTTCTGCTGATCAATCAGATCATTCGTATGTAAAGGCAAACAACTAACACCACCTGTTAATGCACTTAAGGAATCGCAAAGCGCATGATAATTACTTATATCAGTAGGACTCATGCTTGCTGTTGAAAGAAGCAAATCATTTGTTTCGAAAGAGTCTGTTGAAATTTTATAGAACTCTTGCGTTTGTGTAGAGTCAAAACGAATTAAATGATAATCGAGATTGCGTATGCTTTTACCATCTTTAGTGCCGCTGGTGCCAAACTGTTCTGAAAATTGATAGCCACGTATCGTCTGTGTTTGGTTCTTAAGCACGGGCATGAGTGTACGACTATCTTGTGTTACGTTATTGGGGTTCCAATTGACGACATCAGATAGGTCTGCAATAGTTGCAAACAAGTCAACTGTACTGACCATTTCTTGAGTTCGTCTGTTGGGTGATACAACAGCAGGTCCCGAAATAAACATGGGTACCTCAACGCCATAATTATAAATTGTGCCTTTACTTCTATTCGCGACAGGATTTTTACTCACTTGTCCTGGAGAACCATTATCTCCTATGAAAATAAAATTCGTGCTATCCAGCAGACCGTTTGTAGTAAGGTATTGTATCAACCTACCTGTTTCAGTATCCAGACCTTCTATAGCTGCCTTAAAATATTCAGCTTTGTTGGCATTGATATGCCCCGTTGTACCCGGCAGACTAGTATTTGTAATCAAGCTATTCGGTGGTTTATGAAAAGGGTCATGGGGAGCATTAAAGGCTATCCATAAGAAAAAAGGTTGATTGTTCGGCAGCGTATCTAACCAACCGATGGCATCATTTATAGTTTCAGTAGTTGCATAATTTATAGATGTGTCAATTGCACCATTTACTATTTTTTGGTACCCATAGTAATCTTGAATGGCACCGGCAAAATTCCCGGAGTAATATTGGTAACCCATGATACTTGGGTTGTTCAAATTGCCTTGTTTGGAATGTAAATGCCATTTTCCAACACAGCCCGTTGCATATTGAGGGCTTGTTTGACTTCGAAGTACAGAAGCCAAACTTGTTTCACTAATGCTTAGCTGGTTTGTTGTTGGCCCAGCCACCACGGTACCCATGCCGGTGCGAAAACCATAACGTCCTGTAAAAATTGAAGAACGGGTTGGTGAACAGATAGGGTATGCCCAGGCATGATCGAATACAACACCTTTAGTGGCTAGGTCGCTTAGTATGGGTGTATACGCTGTATCTGTATTTGCATAGAAACCGAAGTAATCTGGACTAACATCATCTGCTATTAGGAGAATTGTATTTTGCTGTGCAAAAGCTAAACTGCTTAATAATAAAAAGGCAATAGTAAAACTTGTCTTCATAACGTATAAAGTTAGTGTATGAAGGTTAGACGAGAAGAATCTGCTTTTTCTTCGGTACGGACGGTTTAAGTTTAGCCTTATTCAAAACTTGCTAGAAAAGCCTCATCATTTTTCTTTTTGGCTGCTTTGACTGCTTCTATATCGTCGTTTGGAATTGTCAGAGAAAGAACATAATGTTTAAGTTTCCAATGTCCTGACTTATAAACCAATACACCCGATCCACGGCAAGTACCCATATGTGTTTTGAGGAGCTCGTCAAACCAAGCTGTTTCATCATTTTCTGTGAGATAAATATTTCGTTGAAGTGGTGTGAAATCCCATGTCTTTTTTTTCGCGAAATAGGGGGTGCAAAACTCTTCGAATTCACTTCTTGTCCAATTTTCAGAAGCATCGGTTCCGATGTATACTGAAGCACTATCCATAATACCGATATAGGTTTCAAGATCAGCTTGAGCAGCCGCTTGATGCCAAATGTTCAATGTTGAATCAACCGTCGCAACAATATCTTCATCATCAGGTGACACGCTCATGTCAACCGAAACATTGCAGTTCATAAATAAGATGAGCAGGAATGTAGCGCCAAGAATATATTTCATGTCTATAAAAGTAAACAATAATGGAGAGTACAAGGAGTTTATCATTACTTCGGCCAATCTAAGATTGGCTTGGGGTAAAGACGAGGGCGTACATACTTTTGTTGTTGGGGAGCCATAAACCTAAGTAGATAAGGAACTTCATAAGGTGGTAAATCCATATCCTGTTGACTTTCCCAAAGCTGTAATAAGTGGCCTTGCTTAGTGCTTTTAGGGCTTCCTGCATAGTTCACCTCTTTCTCATCTAACCAGAGTCGGTGACTTGGGAAGGCGCTAGAGCATAGAAAACGAACTCGTTTATTAATCGAGCAGTCGGGATTCGGCGTGACCTCTAATTCGATATAATGCCATATACGTGTAGATTTTCTAAATCCTACAAGGCGAAAAGAAGGTTCTAAAATAAAATGAGGATCTCCGAAGACGATATAACGACACGTGTATTTATCCTCATTTCTTTTTTCTATAAGTACTCGTGCATCATGTCCGCCAAATATCGTTAAATTTTCATAGCCTCCGCGGGTTTTAATTGGAGCGCGCTTTACATTTTTTATCTTACCACCTTCTACAAATACGTCTACATCTAAATCTGAAGCAATGCGGAATTTTCTCTTGGTAGAATCTTTAGGTTCACCATAACTTCCATCATCCGGAAACTCATTACTGAGTTGTACAAACATCGTGTGCGATATGGTGACTCTAGATTCATCGGCAGGATAAAGCCTCTTATCCGCTAACTTGGTATTTAAGTAGGTAGTTTCTTTCTTTATGTCCATATCGTCAATCCACAAGGTGCTCTTTACATTGACTTTATTTTTCTTTCTACATATTTGTGGCTCTCCCTTGCCAACTATATCAATGCCAGGAATATTTGGTTTTTTATTGTCTATTCTAAAGCGTAAACCAGCCTGCAATCCAAAATTTGAAAAAGGCTGCATCTGTTGTATTAACACTGTTGGCTGGTTAGGATCTTGATTATCTTCTGGGCTAATGCCATCTTCATAAAGAAATTCTCGTTGGCTTACAGGAAGTAAATCTAACTCGTCCTGCATAGAGATGTTATTGACATATCGATCAACAGTTTTTCGATCTTGTTTAAGTTGCAAAAATTGAGCTCCGATATCTACAAAACAGGAAAATCGCTGATTCAATTCATAGGCTAGACCTATTCCTCCATTAAAACCAAGATTATTCCTGCTGCTTATTGTGGCTTCGCTTTCGTAATCAAGGTTTTGCATAAGCACGGGGTCATTTCCTCGAAACTGTTCTACGACATTTATCTTAGCACCTAACGGAAGAAGCAAGCCCAACCTTCCGTAGGGTTTGATTTTTTTTAAATTACAGTTGTAACGTAACGATGGGTTAAGGATCACATTATTACCATTGGTAAAGGTGTATACTTGTTCATTCATAGGAGTAACCGTTGTTTGGGTAAACGAGTTTTTACCCAGTTGATATTGTATCCCGAGATCGGTGGAGAAGCACGGTGTAAGATCATATCCAATGTAGGCCTGTAACCATGGTCCTTTGCCAAAGGTATAATAGGTATTGGCCTGATCTATATTACCGTTTGGATCAACAAAAGAATCAAATGACGCCCCTTGCATAAGCGGCAAACCATAGGTAAATCCTAAACTAGTAGATAATTGTCCTAGACTTATAAACGGTATAGCTAATAAAAAGAGGAATGAGATAAAAGAGAAGCGTTTCATGTGAGAGCTATTTTACGAGCTCAAAAAGTACAAAGCTATTTGTCAAAATGCAAATTATAGTAAGAGTACTATTGCTTATAGAATCTCCTAGAAGCCACTCGTTTATTGTTTTCTAAATATGCGTTTAGGATGTAAATACCACTCGGTAAACCATTTAGTCCAATATGAATACTGGAAGCATATTCTTCTGTAATGACTTTCGTTTCTAGTTGTCGACCAGTTAAACTGGTGATACTAATTTTGGCTAAGTTGCAATCTTCACAAGCTATACTAATGCATTCAGAAGCTGGATTGGGATATACCAGTAAGTTATATTCTTCCGGTTCATAATTTGCAGAGCGTTCAGGAATTACATAAGAAACCCAAGGCCTTGCCTGTTTAATAATAAGTTGATTGGCTTCAGTTACCTTATACTCTATATCCATGGCAAAACTTGGATTGTTTTCAGCACGATATAAACGTGCAAATTCATCATGAATAACCGAAAGAAAATCCCTCATTTCGCTTAAATGCTTTTCACTTAAGATGGTAGAGTCTTCTTTTACAAGATTAGAGCGTTGTAGTACGATGTAATTGTTTGAACTAACTGAAACGCGGTCTAAAAGAATTTCTTCGGGGCGTGCATTACTATCTGGGTTGGTGATGAGTTCTTCACCAATTTGTGTGTTCAAATAAAAGGTGCTGTTCGTATTATATAAAGGGTCAGTACTGACACCCACGCCATTAGACAATTCGTTTTTAAAATTTGGATGACAGAGTACGCCCATACTTGCCTTAAAATGATTGATTCGATAAAAATCTCGTTCTTCAAAGGCCCGTAAATTCCATAGGCTGGCATAGACTTGTTTTACAGATTTTGAGATATGCCCTTCATGTGGATGTTGTGTCTTAGAAGTATATAAACCTGCTCCATTAAAGCCAGGAAGGTCTTCATTGTTGGTGCTTGATCTGCAACGAATAGAGGTGCCAACAGGAAATGATTTTTGTAAATCACTCAGATCATTACGCATCCAAGTAGGCATGTCGGCAGCTCGAATTTTTTTTCTAAATGCCTTAAGGAGGCTATCCCGAATATTACGATCTAATTGAAAATCTTTACGATTTATAATCTGTTGGGCTTCTGTAAAGAATCCATTATATTTCATGAATTCCTGATAGTAGTAGAAAGGAATACCATAACCATTGGGGATAGTACCTTCTGGTAAACCAAAGGTTCTCATAGTGGCCACGTTTGCGCATTTAGCTCCGAAAGCATCAAAGAGCTTAAAGCCAATTTGATCAAGTGGTAGAATTTCCTTTACGCATAGGTTCAAAGGAGGGGTTTGTTCCTTTTCTGGTCTAATGTTTTCAAACCAAGCATTTACTTCTTCTACTGAAGCTTCTCGTATGGTATATTGATCTTGCTCTACTTTAAAATAGATATAATGGTCTAATAGTTTTGCAATGGAATCGATTGAAAGCGGATCTCGAATAAATGCATTGGGTACTTTATTCTGAATGGCCCGTAAATTTACATGTGACAAAGGCGTTTGAATGACTGATGTAATAATGCCTCCTACACGGGGCAAAGCATTGGGTAAGGCATCGTACAATACAATATCCTTGGTGCCTGGTATTTCATCTAAACCAATTTTCTTAAAGAAGCCATATCCTTCAGCTTGATTAAGCCCCCAATAATCTACGTCGGCATATACATCTTCTTCTTTCAACACCGGTACGCGGTATTTATTAAACGAATCAATATCCCTTTGGTATTCGTCCTTACCATTTTCAGTAACGAAGTAGGAGAGGTTGTTTTTTAAGAATGGCATATTGGCTGCAAGAAGTTCATGTGTACGTTGAACGTTTTCAAAAGTTTCGCCATGACCACCGGTATAGTTAAAGGCAAAAGTCCCAATTGTTCCGTTGTTGGAAATGCTGGTTGGGTGATACACAATCTGCCCTTTTTGAACATCAGGATCTAAATGATTCACGCCTGGAATAGCATTCGCAAAACTCTGATGCAACTCATGGGTGTTCGTATTGATAAAATAGACCTTAGGTTTGTCTGTTTTAAAATCTGTAATAATAAATTTAAAGAATCCTAGTCCGTTAAGATATTCAGAGAATTGTACCCAGTCTTTACGGATGGATAGCTTCTTAAAGGTGGTAAAGCTATCGATTTGTACAACTCCATCCACAAAGTCAATTTCAGGTGCTGCGTTTAACGGACTAAAGGTAGGTGCATTTGTAAACTCGGTATAATCATTGATTCCATCTTGATCAGTATCAAAAGGTGTATTTAAAGGATATTCTAAGATTTGATAATGATCTAGGGGGTAGGCTCCTAATGGCTCGGTAATAAGCGTGGTGCCGGCTTGGCCGATCGTCATTGAGGTCGGGATTTCAAAATCATTAGACCGTTTAGTGCGAATCTTGAGGATGTAATAATGATTGGCCTTGGCGTTAATTTCTAACTCCGCTTGTCCATTTGAGTTTACAAGATAATTCGTTATCGGTACAACCTGCTGAGCATAACTAAACACCGCAAGCAGCTGGAGTACAAATAAGGCTTTAAGAAATATAGACTTACGCATGTAATGTTTGTATAACGTAGTTTTTTACGTTCTATTACAAATATATCACGAAAATAGGGCGTCTAGTTCATTAAAAGTGGATAGGATAGAAATGTGACAGAAAAAACAAAGTTTTATGTCAACTGCTTCGAAATAAGCAGATTTTCTCTAATGGATGTCCTAAAGAAGCACATATTACTCCGCTTGAATTAAAGAAATGAGTTAGTAGTTCTTATTGTACTCATCTATCATTTGTTTAGAAAATGCATAAACCTTACTGTATCTCATTTTAAATTGATACTTGGTTTCAAGAGTTTCGATATCTTTTATTAGGTCTTTCATTCTTTCATTGAACTTACTTTTATTTTTGGCTTCATAAAGAACAGCAATAACAAGTACTGTCCTGATTAACAAAACTCTTTCGAAAGCTGTATTCCAAGGAGACGTGCCTTTTCTAAATGGAGTCATAATTTCATAATAGTACTTTTTATATTTTTTTTGCAGATGATGAATAAAATCACTTTTGATTTTGTTATCCACGGTTTGGAGAGTCCACCCAGTAATATCCAAGATTCCACTATAATCGGTTTTGCTCTCACAATCATCTAATGCTTTGTGAAATTCATTTGACCAAAAACTAAAAATGTCATTCTGGTTTATCTTTTTATGTTCTTCAAGTTTTAAAAATATTAATTCAGTAATTTTTTTCTCTACCGAAGGATATGAAGAATGTAATAGAGCATTAATAACATACTTTAATCTGTTTTCGGTAAAATGTTCTATTAATAACTGGGAAATCGCAGCAAATGTTTTTGATTCTAATAGCGAACTATTGTTGCATCCTTTAAACTTTATCTCAAATAGGAAAGCTACAAGGACACTTAATGTCTCATCAGTAGCAAAGTTATTGAACAATAAATCTTTAGCTTCAGAACAATGGATATTTTTATTTTCCGATAAGACATGGATTACCAAAGAAGAGGCGCTAATTGCTTTTATGTAATTGATGTCGCATTTTATAGCTTTTTCTAGAGTCGTGTTATCCCATTGCCAAAAGAAACATTTATATAAATTTGAAAAAACTGTAGAAGATAATTTTGGTAATGGAGAATCCATTAAATCAATATTTCCTTTTTCCGAATATTGTTTCTCGATGTGTTTAATAAGTTTCAAATACTCTTTGAAATTAGTTTGTAATAAAAGATTAGCCCCGAAGTGAACACCCCAATTACCTGATGAAAAGGTTGCGCCTAAGTGACGTTCAATTCTTAGACTCTTTCTGAGTATTTTATCAAAAGTATCCGAGAATAAGAATCGAAAATCATTCTCTCTTAAAGCAGTATTATCTAAAAAACCTAATGGATATTCCGAATCTACTGAATCTTCAAGGTACTTTCTGAGGTTGTTTGTGAAATTAGAGTCAATCATTCTTTTAACCATTGAGATAATTTCAACTTCATAATTGGTATGAGCTAAAAAATATCCAAAAGTCGACCAGAAAACAGAAAATCGCTCTTTATTGATATAAGAATCGCTGCAAATAAAACTTCTTATAATATCCTCTTTAATGTGTTCTTTAGAAAGAAGTTTATCTTTTAACTCTTGGTAAATACTCTCATCTGCAACGATATCATCCTTGTAAAAATCTGTTTTGACTTTATTCTTATCATACTGAAATAATGAAATTACCTCATTGTCCGTTCCAGTTTGGGTCTTTCTAATTAATTCATTAATTGAATTATTTACTTTTAACAAAACATCGGATGGGATTGGAGTGATTAGTAAAGGATGTTTTTTTGTTGCTCCTTGAATTGAGTTGGAAAGATTAAAGCCAGTCGTTAAGTAATTATTTTCAAAAACCAATATGTATCTATCATGTATCAAACTATTGTCTCCACCTCCGACACTGCGAACATCGTAAATACTGAGTTTTAAACTATTGAACAAAGATGGATTTGATTTAATGAATGATTTTAATCTTTTTGCTCTATTAGGTTCATTTAGAGTGTTATCTGAGTCATCTAATGACGTAATTTGAGTGCAAGTTAAAATGGAAAAATCTGTTTGGGCATTTGTGGTTCTAGCAAGAAATTCTAACCCTAAAGTATCGTAATAAGGATCTTGTATAACAACCTTTTGAGCTTTATCCGTAACCCTTTTAAACCATTCCAAAAAAGAAATTGCTCCATGTGAATGCTCTGTGGCATTCCAACCCTTGGAGAAAAACTCTCCATTTGATTTTTCAGGGGATAATCTTCTGACAAATGAAGAAAAACTCCTGTCGGATGTTACCCATGGATCTAGTTTATAGCCTCCTACGGTCATTGTATTATATGATACTTTAGATACTCTTTCTGCTTTTTCTACTTGCTTTTTAGTTTTTGAGTTGGAACCCTTAATAATGTTTAACCAAGGTGATTTTACAATTCCGTTTGTACCTATAATCCCCATATTGGTGGTAAACTCTCTTAGAAGTACTGCTGAATTTTTATACCATATTTGAAAAAAACCGTTATCCTCTTTCCAAATACTAATAGCAACCTTTCCAATAGGTTCAGCACTTTCAAACTCTACTGAGGCTATGGAGTTTGTATTATGAAATATATTTTTGCATTCATCAAGAATTACTTGTTCTCCATTTAAGAGGAAACAATTGACCAATAATCCCTTATTACAAGTGTGTGTATTAGGTTGAATTGTTATTTTTACTTTTTTGCAACAAGTTTCTTTTCTATAATCGATACTTACTTCTTCTTTAATGCACTCGTGCCATACATTATGTACTTCAAATGCATCCGTGCACTGTGTGTTTATAAGTTCAATATTCCCGAATCTTGCGCTACTGGATTTCTTAAAAGGTAAAGTTGTTTCTTCCTGTAAGTATTGAAGTAATTTTAGTGTAAGCTGTTCAAATTTGTCATAAAATATTCCTGAATCATCCTTTAAAGCGTTTTCTTTATTTAAGTTTGTTATTATTAATGAGAAAGATGGAACTTCTTTATATGGACTAGTTAGAACATTTTTCTCGTATGGATTCCTAGAGACTAACGCATTTGTTTCATTAAATATTATAGGTCTTATTATGATGTCTTTAATAGGTAGCCCTACATCAAAATTGATGTCTTCAACGTTTAATTTTTGCTTTTTTGAAGCAACTAAAAAACTATCGCCGAGCAATAAATTGTTCAGTATTCTGGTAATGGTTTCAGCTGTGTTGAATACGTTTAATTTATTAATGGAATATTCAATGTCTTCTGTTTTTAATATGCAAGAGAATTCTTTGCGACATGTAACTTTGGTCGATATTTCTTCTTTTGTAGTTAAAATACACCAACCGTAAATGATTCTGTAAACCTTTTTTGAGTCCAACAGATTTTTAATCTCCAATACCCAAATCTGAAAAAGAACCTTTGAGCCAATATCCAGAAGGGGAGACATTCTTTTGTCTTTGATAACTTCATCGGTTAATCTCAATGCTTCTTTTCTCATTTTCAGTATCAATGTTGGTTGCTAAGAAGATAGGATGTAAACAATTTTATGAATAGATTCATTAATGTCGAAAGGAACAATTGTTCGCTTTAGTAATTTGCTCTTCTCTATTTTACCGAAAGATTCCCTTTCCATATTACTTCATTTTCTAAGGTTATAGAAGCCTCAATTGGTTCGGCGTGGATTACGAGTCTATCATTTGATGCTTTAATTTTGTTCAACTTAAATTTAAAATCTAGATGGTACGAAACTTCATTGCCTTTATAATCTAGAAGCTTCTTGACCTTGTCAGAAAGAGTAAAATAGTATTTTTCTCTATTAATGGGGAGTTTAACCAAGATCTCGCCGTAGGCACTAAGTTGAATATATTGTTTAGGATCTTCTTTACTAAATACAGCTTGTTTTGTATTCATTTTATCTACGAATCTGGATCTAATTTCATTCGTGGCTTGTACCTTATGTGCATTATCTAATCGTGGGTCATATTGCAGAATTGCGAATGGAGATATGCTTAATGTGTCCGTTTTATTCTCATTGTGTCGTTTGATAAGCCTAGTTAACTCAGAACGCTGGATTCTAAACGACTCTCTAGAGATCAACATTCTTGCCTTAAAGACTTTAGCTCTTTCTTCTACAAATTTTTTATAATATTTGGAATGTATATAAGGGGTAGAGCTATTACATTTACATGTTTTGGGAAATATCTTTGGATATGAATTGCTACTTGAATAATTATCTTTCTTCTCATTTTTACATCTGTAAATGCTAAAAAGTGTCCACCAGTCTTCAGGCCTATCGAAGGTTATTCCTCCTCGATTAACAGGATCTAGACCGCTATGTTTGTGCATTACTATGCTGGCATCGTTATTTAGGAAAACCTCTTTCGGGCCTGTTATATTTTTGATATTTCGTGCCATTGATTCAATGAATTTCTTTCCCTTAGTGATATCTCCAACGATTAATGATTGAGAGATAGTTTCCTTGAAAATGTATTTAATAAATGAATCTAACCAATTGGTTATTTCCGATGCTCGTCCTCCAGTGTACCAAAAGTCGTTATCAAAAACGATTCGTTCTTTAATTTGCGTAGAATATTCCGATACTGAATAATAGTCTAAAGGGCCAACCACTTCCTTATTTCCTCTTAATTTCTGGTTCCATTTATCAATAGTCCAATGGGTACGATTAGATAGTTGCCTCAACTTGTTATTGCGATAGTCGGCATATTGCCTAGGGTATTTAGCATTAGCGTCTTTAGTGTGAATACTTAAGTTGCTAAAATGTATAGTCGATAATTTCTTTAATTCGTTTATTTGGCTACCCGAGAAAACTACAGAATTAGATACAGAACCAGTTATATTAATATTTTCTACGTCGGCATTTGAAAAACTAGCCTTATTCAGAATACAGTTAAAAAAAATTGTATTCTTGACGATGGCGTTTTCGAAGTTCGCATTGGTCAAATCACAAAAGGCAAAAGCTGCATTGGTTAGGTTGGCTCTTGAAAAATTTACTTTAGATAAGTCTGATAGAAAAAAAGAAGAATTTGTAAGATTGGCATTTTGAAATGTGCTATTACTCCCTTGGACATAATGATACTTCGTACTTGTAGATATACACTTGTTAAAATTGGCATCTCTAAGGTTTGCAAAACCCAGATTAGCTTTATTAACCTTTGATCCTTTAAAGGTTGTTTTTTTTAGATTGCAAGTTCGGAAGTCACAAGAATTAAAGCTTGTATTGGTCAACCTAGCGTTTTCTAAGGCAATACCCATGAAATTTGTGTTGTTATACGTATGTCCATTTTGTAATAGCGTTTCTATTGCTTTGACTTGTCCTTGATTGGAACCATCTCTTGCCGCCATTGCTCTATCTAAGGTTTGCATTGCAGTGCTGAGGTTAATTCCTTCTACCAATTTGTCTTTCTGATGACAAATCGGAGTTAGCCTTAAATAAGCCTCCCCCTTATTGTCTATTTCTGTAATTAGGTCTTTGTAACATTCCTTTGAAAGGCTTGCTTTGACTTTCCTAGCTCCAAATTGAGACAAATCAAAATTTACCTTCCCGAAGGAATTCGTTTGTTTTATATCTCCTCGAATATTGATATTTACATGTTCCAAGAAATTTCCAGTTTTGCCATCAAGTACGGTGATCCATAAGTGCTTGTTGATGTCTTTTTTCATTAAAAGGTTGTCGATTGCCCCTGAACTAAAGACGACTTTATTGTTTGTGTTACTTACAGTTATATAACCTTTCTTTTGAAGATTAAAAGAGTAATTGGGTTCGCCTACATTAAACCCTTTATTGCTTTTGAATTTAAATTTACCTTCAGGGTCAGTATATACAATGTCACCTGTATTTAGCAATTGTACTTCAACGCCCTCAATACCTTCGCTGTTATCGCTATCCATTACTCTGCCAACCATTTGAGGTTTTACAATTTGTGAATGCGTAATAATGGGAAGCATGAGAAGGAATAGGAATATATTGATTGCTCTCATAGGAAATTAGTATTTGTTTAAGTTTAGGTTTGAGAATCTCATTGATCTACTATAGAGCAAAGAATCTCCAGCGAAAACATCAAAATCATGTTCATTATCACTTCTAATTAGTTCTTCAGGAACACTTATTGTTACGATTCCATTGATTCCAGATTTAGTTGATTTACAAGTAGAACAGTCTCTAATAGAAAAGTAAGCGTTCTTAACAGGTTTGCCTTTATAAAGTATGGTAGTTTCTATTTTATTTTTTTTATAAGGAGGTCTTATCTCAGTTTTATTTTCACTACGTGACGTTTTACTCTTTTTGGGTATGACTACATCAGGCCCATAACTACTCGGTGATTTATTTATTGAAGTCACGGGCATTTCAGCTTTGGCTTTATCAGTTTTATTCTGCTCGATTGTTTTGCCCGTTTCATAAAGTGGGTTCTTATTTTCTGCTTCAAGCATATCCACTTTCCTAGCATTAGACCGTTTAATTGATACATAGTTATTTTCCTTCTTTAGACTAATTGAAGGTTCTGGTTTCCGAATGACATAAAGTACAAAAACTCCAACTAGTGCTATGGTGGCTGCAATTACTCGACCCCAAGTATTGATTCTGGCCGCTTTTACGGTCGCTCTGTCGTCTTTTTTTTTGCTCATGTTTTTGAGGAGTTTGCATTTTTAATATGACCTTACTCTCAAGTGGTATTTACACTTACCAAGCATATAACTGTTATCCAAATATAGAAAATCCAAGATCTTAAGGCGTCTATATAATATACCACTTTAGTAGTAGAAATGAATGATTAATTAGGTATAATTTGGGTTTGTTTTATCATGAATGATAGAGGATATTTAGCAACTAATTATATGCGGCGTAAGTCTAGTTTTTTAAGTTAACTAAACAAACGGGTATGACTTTAGGCATTGGCATAATCATTCTTCTTCGTTATTATTTTTATTCAAGGACGTTATTGTAAACCCTTTTTCTCTAAACCAATTTTCACTAATTCTATTATTGTCGCTTTTCGGTAATGGATTTGCCTCGTGAACTTTGAAAGTAGTAGGTAAGTTTACGGAATGACCAAAAATCAAAGCGTTTTGCGTTGGTATTGAAGGCATTCTTTTCAATATAGTTTCAGAAATATGTGGGGTAATTTGCCTAATATGTGATAAATCCTCTGGATTCTGAATTCTATGAACTATAAAATTACTACATTGAGATAATACGGTTTTTGATAACTCACTAGGTCTTTGGGAAGAAATAAGTAGAAGTAATCCAAACTTTCTTCCTTCTTTGGCTATTAAGTCAAATATCTTATTAGCCTTTAAAAATGAACCCATTGGGTTACGAGAGATATATCTATGAGCTTCTTCCAATATTAAATTTACTGGATAAGAATTTCTAGGCTCAATTTCTCTTACGCTTTCATAAATAATACGCGATATTACACAACTGATGACTTCAACAATTTCGTCTTCAACTGCACTAATATCTATTGTTATTATTTGACTTTGTTTTGTTTTTTTAGTTTCTTTTTGATTAATACCTATTAACTGATTTTTATACAAGTTGATGTCGCCATCGTCTTGTTTTAAAAAGCCAAAATCTTTCCTATCTTTTATACTCTTGACTCTTGTTATCAAAGAAGAGCAGTAATCTCTTATATGCCTGTTTCCGTGGGCTTCTTCATATAAGAGTGCTAAATCCAAAGCGTCTTCAATAATGTCAAATGAAAATCTCTGATATTTCTCGTAGGATGGCATTTGGAAGTCATCAACAATAAAGAAAGGAAGACCATCATCATCCGTTTGTTCCAAATACGAGATTAACTGTATTAATCCTTTGATTTCTCCAAAATGGACAGTCAAACAATTTCTAACAGTAATATCTAAATAATAGTTTCTATCTATTTGTATCTGTGTATGTTGGTTGCCTTCGTCATCTACATATGTGAATTCCTTAGATAAGTTTATTTCATCTGTCTTGAACTTTTGAAGAATTGATATTATTCGGTCCTTTTTTGATGGACTACTCGTTTCATCTCGAAGAATCTCACTAATGCAAGTTGCTAGGATATGATTTTTAATTTCATTTACATTTTCTTCAGTGGAAAAAATAGCTGCTAACCCTAGAGCGTTTCTGAGAATTGGCAGTTGAGTTTTTTCAGTTGCTTGAAGTAATAGTGCCCATTCATCTATTGTCAAAAACCAATGTGGTAAAACAAAATCTTTTGTATCTTTTTCTTCACTATCAATACTGAAATTAGATACTTCAATGTCTTGATTGTTATTGATTTCGCTAAATGCTTGTTTATATTCTCCGTTTACGTCAAAAACAACGAAAGTACTTCCAACGGCACTATAACTAGAAAGCTTATAAATGGATTGTAGAATAGAAGATATCGTACAAGATTTTCCACTTCCCGTATTTCCTAGCACAGCTGAATGACCTGAAAAGAATTTATCGATGTCAATTTTGACTTCATAATCTGGAAAGATAGTAGAAGTACCGATTGAGAGGGTTTTGTATCTTTTATTCTCACAATCGCAAGGCTTTTTGCATTCATTTGGGTTGGAACAAACGATTTCAGTTTGTTCTTTTACATTAAAAATGGCGTCAAGTTCCTTTTCTTTTATGTATAAAACATCAGTGTATAAAGCTGGGTAAACACTTACACCAAATTGAAACTCAAATAGGTCTGGATTACCCTCAAGTGGTTTGAGTGTTCCGATAGGAAGTATTTCTAAATATTTCCCTGTTTTTACCTTGCTTAAAAATTGTTCCTTGGGATTGCTAAAGGGAACATTCAAATCTTTTTCTCGAACGCCTGAAACTTCTGCTACAATAAAATAATTCTGATAAGGAAGTACAACATAACTATTTAATTGAGCAAAATAATGAATGTCATCAAATCCACTAATATTGAAATTGTCAATACCACTTAATAATTCGACAGAAAACCTGTCTGAATTTATAGCTACTACTTTTCCAATTACTCTTTGTTTATCTTCTCTATTCATTATCTAGGAAAAAGAGTTTTAATAGCATTGTCAATTTTATCGTCTATTTCGTCATTACTTAAATCAGGTAAAATATTCTCAACAAAGCCTTTGAAATAGTGTAAGTTTTCTTCACTTTCAAGTTTTCCACCTACGACCCAAATTCTTGGGTCGTTCAATGATTTGAGTTTATTTATTTCTTCGCTGCTTGAATAGTCTCCAAAGACAATTAATCTGAAAGATGGAATTGTAAAAGCCTGGTAAATAAGGTTATTTATATGTTCATCACTAAAACTATATCCAAGCGTAATCAGGATATTATTATTACGCATTAATTTTTTCTGAAACTCACGGAATAAGTCTGAATATGGACTTCCCATACTTGCATTCTGTTTCAAAGGGGTAGGATGTATCATTATTACATCTTTCTTTTTTAAGTCTTCAAAACTTGTTTCTTGAATTTCCCTTACTCTGAATAGCTTTGTCTGCTCTTCGTCCTGAATCCAATTAATAGAACCATGGATTTTATATAAATAAATGAAATTATCAATAACACTCCATTTACCTTGAGATAAGTCCATTCTTTCAGCTAATGCGTAGTTGAAAATAGTTGGATTGAAATATTTTTTTATTCCACCCGAAAAACCATTAACATAATGAATTCCAAGACTGTCAAGTGCTATTTCAGAGTATAAATCATAGTTAGTAGTAAAAATACTTGGCTTTGGTAAGTTTGCATTTCTGTAAAGAAGTTTGCGGTAAAAGGTTTTGTAGAGATTGACTAGTTCAATGTCATTTTCATTATTTCTATTGACCTCGTTTAAGCATTTCTCCAATAAGAAGTTTCTAGCTTTTTTTATTAATTCTTTTACTCTTTTGGCCTCTCGACTTTCGGCTTGCCCTGTCGTTTCATGAAAGAAAACTAGACTATGCAGTGAACCTAAAAAGGTTTCGAGGTTTTTGTCAAAAACTGTAGAAGTAGTATCTAATTTTATTTCGTCTTTAAGCCACTTCTTTTCTTCCGCGGTCAGGATATTAGCATAGAATTTTTTGGCTAGAGGTGCCATAGTAGAAATACCAACTTCTTCTTCTCCAATTAACTCATCAATTTCGCTGTAGTAAGATGAACAGCCCGAACCTAGAAGAAATGATAAATGTTTTCCATCCAATACTTTGTTAAATGAGTCCTGTATTTTTTTTAGCAGGTCAGATTCAGTATTTCCGTCTTTTTGTTTTGATTTTTCTAGAACTTCTTCGTCTCCTTTGTAAAAATATAATTCTGATTCTGACATTTTTTCCTTGTATTACTTTATGTTCCTATTCAGCGTTGGCAAAAAACACGTGTGCCGTTCGTGACGTTGGCCTCTCATAACTTGGGTACAACGGTGTATGCTGTCTTATCTATTGTTAGTATTAGTTATTTCAAGTGCTCTCCTTCTTTGATCCTTGGTTGAGTCAGCAAAATTTTTATATAACGATTCAATGTTCAAAATCCTAGGTGAAACGAGCCCTTCTTTAATAGCGGGCCAATAATGTGCTTTATTAGTAGATTTTAGCCATAGTGATGTCCCCCTTATTTCTTCGGGACTATTATCATAACTATCTTGTCCAAACCAGGGAGTATCTTCTTCTTTTATAAGTAGAAAATCTTCAAATTCTGCCAAGTATTCGTGCCATTTGTATTTTGCTGGTTCTATTTCAGCGATTTTATTAAGTGACGTTTGAAAACTATTTAACTCATATAAATTCATCACAGACAAGTAAAACTTAGATAGGAGATTTACTTTTTCTATAGATGCTATATCCGATGTGGCTTTTTCAGGTTTAATTTCTTTATAAAGATTTTTAACAATTTCTTCTGTTTTCCTATTAAGAAGAGTTAGATTATCCAGAGTTTTTTGGTATAATTTCTGTTGTATTTTTGATTGTCGATCCATCAAGGATTGATATAGTAATCCTGACCATTGTTTTCCGAGATTGTCTTTTATTTCTTTTACCAATTCGAATGTAAAAAAGCCATTATTTACCTCTGATCTACGAACTCTATTTATGAATTCAAAAATATTTACTGCATACTCTTGCTTCTCGACTGCTGGAAAAGTTATCTTTTCTATAAGTTTATCATCATGTTTGTTCGATTGGTATAATCTATGATCTTCATAAACTTCTCTTTTTATAAATGTATATACTGGAATGTTTTTGGTTACTGCAGCATCGTATTCTGCATTTGTAATTGATATTTTGGGATCATATTTATATTTACCTCCAAATCTTCCTCCTATAATTAGAACAAACAATTGGCAATTGCCCACTTCATCAAGACAGCTTTCATGGGTATGTAAATCTGGATGATAAAAAACATCACCTTTCTCACTCAAAATTGGTTCTAAATATTGATCTGTTATAAAGTCAAATAAACTATCTCTTATTTGAAGCAAATCATAACAAGTTGAGCTTATAAATACTTTTGGTATTGCCATTTTTCAATTATTCTAATTAATATTAACACGGTTTTTATAGTAATCTATTTGCTTTATCTTCATTTGTCTCTAAATCAAGAAGTTTAAACCCAATTTTCACTTTTACCATCCTAGTCCATAGAATATCCTATCCCTTTTTATACTAGGTCAAATATAAAATCACTAAATATGTATAAAGAATAAAGAGTATACCACTTTAGTAGTATGTGATTAACTAATCTACTACTGTAGAATCCTGTACAATCGGTGCAGTTATTTCGGAGATATCTTCAGGAACAAATACGCCCCAGCTTTCACCCATTTGGGTCATAATAGTTTTGTCCCAGGTGGAAGGTTTTTTGGCATCGAGCCAAACTACATCTTTATATTGCACATCAACCAACGCGAGGTCAGGGGTAGCGGCTCCATCGAATTGTGCTTCTTTTTTTTGCTGGGTATCTTCTTTGGATACACTTCGTTTCGCTACAATGGTACTGAGCATAAAAAGTCGGCGTTTACCTAAGATGTCTTTGATATAGGGACGGAATTCTACAGGTGCATTGGCCGTCCAGTCATACTCCTTTTTGGATTCTATAACCTTGGCAGGCATGGCACTCACTCCCGCATAGCCTTCCTTACGCTTTCCATGATTATAGTAGTAAACCTTTTGGGTTCCATCTGCTGGTATCATTACACTAATCGTTAAGCTCGTACGTTCTACACCAATGGGTTCTAGTCCAAACCAATGATAGAGTCCGTTATAGGTGTCTTGCTTTACATCGCTAAAATCAAAGTCTGTTACAAAGGGTTGCTGGTTTTGATCAGAAGCTAGTTCTGGAATCTTAATAGCGGTTTTCATATTCCAAGGTAGGGGATCCGTAAAACCAGCTAAGAATTTTAAACTCTCTGCTTGCACTCGCGAGATTTTTTCTGATAGCGTATTTTGTCCCTTTAGATAAGGGTAATTTTGCATTTCGGCTGGAGTAATGTATTCACCCTTACCCCAAAGTAAACGCTCTACGTAATCGCTAAAACCATGATCGCCAGCTTGGAGTACCATCACTCCACCAAAGGTGGGATAAGGGAAAAAGAATCCTTTCCAACGAATGAGGTTGACCACTTGCACCCAACGACCCTTATCATCTTTCATATAGTAGACTTCATCGGGCTCTAAACAAAACATATCGAGCAAGCCAAATTTTTGAACGACAGCATTATAAGTATTTCGACTCCATGCAAGAGACTCTCCCGTATTAAAAATCTGATCGATTCT
The DNA here is from genome assembly GCA_965230665.1 of Chitinophagaceae bacterium. Classification (GTDB taxonomy): domain Bacteria; phylum Bacteroidota; class Bacteroidia; order Chitinophagales; family Chitinophagaceae; genus JAGNRR01. The sequence continues at coordinate 121,246 of CBDDLM010000004.1, read as the reverse complement.
ATTTTCTTCAGCAAACTTTGGAAAGGGCGTTGTAGATGAAACCGAGAACAGTTCCTCGGTATTATCTGAGATTCGCTGATAGAAGTAATCTTTAGATGGTTGAATAGCCATGGTCCATCGATTCTCCCCGTCGACTCGAACAAGCTGGGGTGGAGATACTTCTTCGGTTTCACCTATAGATTCATAGGCCATGGTTACTATATTATTCCAAGGTTGAATGCGCTCATTTCTTGTCAGAGGGAGCGTTTCTATTTCTTCTAAATGAATGCTGTTGTAGACGGCATAGGTTTCCATATATTTATAAATACCCATAGGGAAGAGGACGTACCAAATACCACCTACTAAGCCTAAGGATAAAATAGTCCAGATCATCTTGCGCCAACTTTGTGCAGCACGCACGAGTTGTAAACCCAGAAAAAGTATGATGAAAAATACTAGACCAATAAAGAAGTATTTGCGGCACCAAAGAAGAAGTGGTTGAATACTATCTCTGGATATGAAAATGATAAAAGCCAATAACAAACTTAAAAAGATGACTAAGACCTTTTGTTTGCTACCTCTTTTCCAATAATTTTTTAATCTGCTCATTTATTTGTTTCTAGGGCGCTAGGTGTAAGAATATTAGATTTTTAGGACATGAACTCATATACTACTTCAAATATCCTTTGCGTTTCATTCTTTCTCTTGCACTTTCTTTCTTGGGTTCTTCTTCTTCAGAGGGTGTTGGTTTTACCTCTGCTTTTTCTTCTGTTGCATTTCCTTTCAATTTTTCAGCGGCACTCTCTGATAGATCCGAAACAATTTCACGCCCAGCTTTACCGATATCTTCTAAAGCATCTAAAGGATTGTCTACAGCGCGTTTTACAGTAGGTAAAGCTGCGGCTAGATAGGTACCCGCTACAAAGCCAACAAAAAAGGCTGCGACATATTGCAAGTGCAAGCTTATAAAAGGTATGTAATAAATGGCAATGCCGAATACTGCTGATACCAGGAGCGCATTCAATACACGGTAAATAAGCGGACGCATATAAAAGAACCCTTTGCGATCAGTAGCCGCCATACGCGTCTCTTTTTTATTAATAAAGGCATTATACGCACGAAAAATTCCATTCGACCGGGACTCGCGCCAGTAGGTTAAAAGGCCCAATAATAGGGCGCCAGCAAAGACAATAATTTCTAAAAACATAGTTCTGTTTAAGTTGCCTAAAGATACGATTTTTTAAGATGTCCCTTGTAGTCTATGCGCTTAATCGTTGATGGCTTGCAAGCGAAATAGGGACCTGTGGCTCTCTGGTCTGATAGACGGTATTCCTGTTAAAAAACGATTTCGATGTAAGTTGCTGGCTTGCAGAACGTTTTTATTACTATATCTTTAAGTAAATCATGATTATGAAAAAACTCTACACACTTTTTATTCTTTTAAGCGCAGCTTTTACTGCACAGGCTCAAATGACGGGTAGTTTTAGTGACCCTATACAGTTTAATGCAACAACGCACAATGTGGAGTATTACGTACCTACTACCTATAATAGTGCGAATAGCTATCCTTTATTAGTAGCCTTGCATGGTTGTAACGGGAATGCCGTGGCCTATAGAAATAGTTTCACTTCTATCGCAGACAGCATAGGTGCTATTTTAGTTTGCCCCGATTTTATGGGAGGACAGATATCAGGTTCGGATGGTATGATTATTCCGAACGTCATTGATTCTACAATTAACCAGTTGGGTTATAATATTAATACAAATGAGGTTTACTTAACTGGCTTTTCTTGTAACGGGCAGGAAACAATGAAGCAAGGTTGGGATAATATTTATCCGTTTCGAGCACTTATTCCTTTAAATGCTTGGGTGCCGAATATGAGTGGCTACAATTTTAAATCTACCATACCAACTTGTATTTGTTCTGGCACTGCCGATGGGTCATACAGTAATAATTCTGCTATTTACGATAGTTTGATTGCTAATGGTGGAGTGGGGAAGTTTAATTCTATGCCTGGCATTCCTCATACTTCTAGTTTTGCTACACGTGATGCTGAACTGATGGAATGTTTTCGTTGGATTGACTCAGTCTCAGCACCAAATGCTATAGCTCATATCAACGACTTAAATGCAAGTTTTAAAGCATATCCTAACCCTGCTAAGGAACAATTAAATTTATTATTGCAAGGCGAGGAGTTTATAGAGCTTGATGCTAAATTGTATAATCTATTTGGTCAGCTTTTAAAAGCTACAAGCATTTCGACAAAGCAAGGTGCTACTATTTCAACAGATGATATGGCGGTAGGCACCTATATCATTCTACTTTTTAATGATGAAGATGTTGTTGGTCAACACAAAGTCTCCATACTCAGATAAGCCTTTACGAATTTGGAGGGAAGTGATCTTCCTTAACCACTTGCTCAAAAGCTGTAGAGGTAACATCGGCCTCTTCCTTTGTTTTTAATTCTTCTGTGATCAGTTGAATAACCCATTCTTTATAGCCTTCGGAGTACTCCAAGAACTGTTTATAGAATAATTCTTTGTCAAAGTAATAGGTATAAAATGGGTCGGTCGGTTGCATACGACAGATCAGCATCCACATCAAAGAGGAGTTGGCATCGCGCACAGGGGAGTGTAATGCTTTGAAAATATCATCACTCATATAACGGGTTCGTTCTGGTTTATGGCCATTTGCTATTTTTTCTAAGAACTTAATCGGGCCAATAACATGCATTTTATCTTCTTGTGATAAATCATTTAGGTATTTAAGATAAAGAGATTTATTCGTAAGAATATCTGAAAGAGGGTGTTTGGCTTGCGCAACGCTTTCTGCAAAATAGTATTGCGTAATCCGTTCAATTCTTTCTCTTCCCAGCTTATTGGTATCGAAATGAATATACCCTCGCTCTACTAATTCATTCAGTAAATTAGGCGAAGTAATGTGTTCGGCCATATAAGTATGGTTGTACTTATTAATTTCATCCATGGATTCAAAAATTAATAAGTGTCCGTTGTCTTTGCTTCTTAAGACAAATACACCTCCAAAGGCTTTGGTATAGAATGAGGTTGTCTGATAATCTACTTCACGAAGTTGTAAGGCGCGCCCCCTTAAGTCGCCAAATTTTTTAGCTGAGGCCAAAATCTTATTATGTAGGTTCACATCTAAGCTGTTGTGTCCCATATACATTTTTTGAACGAGGGTATTTTGTCTGATCTGTTCTCGATCTAGGTCTCCTAGAATTTTGTACCCGACCGTAACCATATCATAGTCGATTAAATCAGAAGGTTCGTAAAAGGCATCTATGTCTTGGTTGATATCGATAATGATAGCAGCATCTGAGGTAATATCTTTGATCGCCACCATATTTGTTTCAAAGAATAGGTCTACCAGTTCTCTATCAAAACTATGGAATGGGAAGTAAATGGGTAATCCCTCTTGCTCTGGTGACATAATAATACCATAAGGGTTAGCACCGCCATGGTTTAGATAATGAATTTCTTGTTTTTCTTCGGCTACTTCAGGACTCCAGCCTATAGCATCGATGTGAATAGCTGTAAGTTTAGTGGCTTCTATGCCTAATGAAAGTAGGCATTGATTGTATCGATCGATCATTTTACCCTTTAATGGGTAAAGCGATGACATATACAATCCTGCCGCTCTAAGTTTATCCATTTGTCGTTGCTTTTTTAGCTTCTTCAAAAATTCTGTTTCGCTCCACTTGTTGTTCTACTTTTCGTTTAAAGTCGGTATCCGCAATAGTAGCGTAGTTATCCAAATATCGAATGACTTCTTGTAAACGAATTTCTGCGAAACTGAGTCCTTTCATATTAGATTGCATAAGTTCTCGTAGCATATTAAACTTGGTATCATAATCTTTTTGAATAAAGATTTCAGGTTGATCTAACCAGTCAGGTTCTAAATCAAAGTCCGTGAGACGTAGCGAAATAGCACTTTGAATATTTCTTACATCACGAGAGGAGAAAAAAGGAAAAGCCTTCTGGGTTTCTTTATATAAGGTTGCAAAGAAAGCATGCTCATCTAATCCTGCCGTACGTTTAGCAACTTCAAAGGCTTGTGCAATAGCGGTTTCTTTTGGTTCTTGAATATGATCTAATACCTCACCCATATGCGAGACCATTTTTTGATCTGATAGGTACTCATAGCTAGGGTCTTTCATATTGACAAAGCCACTTACACTTTCATCCAGTTTGCGCCACCAGATATAGTCTTGATCAATAAAATCATGAACACGTTGTGCCCCATCTATTTTAAAACGACCTTGAATACGTGAGATAACAGCTTTGTCCAACATTTCGGGCAGATTCGTAAAAAGACCAATTGAACTATTCCCGTAATTTACGGCATAAGCTCCTTCGGTATAACGCAGAAAAACGCCTATTACTTCTTTTACGCCCGCACTAACACCTTGTTGCGTTCTTTCTTGTAGGTTATTTTCGGCATCATCAATAGGAGCAAAGATTAATCTAGTCGGATCTTGTAAGGGTTTCATCCATTCTACCATACGCTCAGCGGACCCTCCTTGAAATGTGCTAATCAAGGTATCTGGCATTGGATGGAATAGAAACGGGATATCAAGCTGTTCGGCATGTTCTTGCAGTTTGGTTGCGATAGCTGCAATGAGCATACTTTTACCTGTACCAGGTATTCCGTAGCCCATGAAGACGGGCATGAACCCTCCTAGTTCTTGAAAAGGATTTTTCTTAGCAGTGAAATCATAACTTAGTAATCTTTCCGTTAACCTACGTGCAAAGTGTTTAGCATCTTTATTACCAACAATTTGTTCGAAACGAATCTTGTTAAACTCTATACTCGTAGCTTCTCCACCTAACATGCCTTCCCAGCCAGAAATGACAAAGTCGGAGTTCTCTAATTTATAGTTTCGGTCGGTTATGCATTCGGTGAATTCTAGCGAAGTTCTTCTTTGAGCAAGTTCATCTAAAAGGTATTCGAAGAAAACAACGGTAAGATCTACAACATCTTGATCCGAAAGAATAATATCAGGATGATTTAAATACTTATTATAATAGAATAACATGCAGGATATTCCTTTCGAAGGACTCACAACGGAAACTTCTGGCAAACCAGCAAATTTGTTATTCATCACGGCTAGGTCACCATTTGCAAACGGCCTTAGGTGATAGAGCACAAACGAAGCTATTGAGAAAAGCATAAAACTTGTACCCGTTTGTTGTTTGCTTTCAAACTCGCGTTTGCCACTATTGTCTAAGGTTGATAGTTTTTCGCGCAGTGTCGATAGTCCCGATGCGTCGGCATAACTTTCTCTTACCCAGTTGCCAATAGCGATAGCTTCTTGTAAGGCATAGGAGGTTTGACTCAAAGCAGGAGGGAGGGCAATAGAATTTGGTAATAACTTTTTCATCAAGGTCTTGATGGACCCAAAGGTTTCTGTCTTGGCGCCACTGGCAGATCCTCCTGTAGCTTTCGATAAGAACAAAAGTATATTATCATGATCTTGACCTTCTCTATTTCGTGCGCTATTGCTTTGTTCCCAAACACAGCTTATCAAATAGCGGGTTGCTTCTTGACGATAATGTTCAAGTTCGTTCAGCTTTATGGGAAAGGATTGGTTGTGTTCCATTTAAAGTTCTTTTTTTATTGCTTCAACATCAATAGGGTGTTTGGTAAGTCCTTTTAGAATTTCACCATGATGGTTATAGAGGTATTGGATGACAAGATGGGGTGCCATAAGGAACGAAAAGGACTCTGGAGTATTCCAATTCTGAATTTTCTTTTTGCTTATAAAGGAAAAAATACCACCCGTTTCAACCTCGCCTGTAGATTTTACCTGTTCCAGTTTTAGTTCTAAGGCAAATGAGTCAATGGGCAGGTCTTTTCTTTTAATACCATCGCGTAGCGCAATAGAGACCTTTCTGTCGTCACGAGTAAAGATATTAGCTAGAGGTCCAAGATCTATACGTTTGTAAAGTTTTGGAGCAATTTCTTCTACATTTTTATCAATGTCATAAATAACAGATTGCACTGTAGATGCTGGAACAGTTTTCTTGATCGCATTGATGATCTCTTCTTCATCATACTTTCGCTGCCCTGTATTTTTAGCTAAGATATCAAAATACATCATAGATATATAAGGCCGATTAATAATCACATCGTAGTTAAACCAGTAGGCTACAAAGTCATACTCCCGAAGTTCTGATGGACGTATTGCTCCAAAGACGAACATATCAAACAATTGACTCTTATCCGTACGCTTGTGGAACAAGGAAAAGGCTGTTTGGGCAATCTCCTCATTACTTACGTGTTCTTTATTCACCATCAATTTTTCTACGAAACCGTCTATTAAAGGATTGACTTCTTCAATTTTTGCAGCAGCACCTTTCTCAAGAAATGATATTTCGTTGGATAGAAAACGTAGCGCGGATGAATTGGGAAAACCAGAATCAGTTACGTCGATCTCCATCGTATTTTCATCAATATGCAAATAGCGTAACTCTAATGCGTTCAGTGTATACAATAAGCGTTCACCACAGAGCCGTACAAATTCGGTTTCTTGTTGGCTGACTTGATCATTGTGTAAACGTCTAGTGCCTTCAACCAATGTGGTCATAGCATGCTGTACCAAGTCAAAATAGAATTGATACTGTTGCTTACTTTCAAGTTTTACACTATCATCGGGCGTTATGATTTCAGATATATCCATTATTGATAAGAAAAGCGAGTGTCAATATAAGTTGGACTTTATCTGACACTCTATAAAGGTTTAAAGGTCAATTTTACGACAAAAGATCGTCAGCGGCTGCACCATTACCGGCTCTATCGCCGCCTTCAGCTTCGGCTCCTTTTCCGGTAGAATAGTATTCTTCAAAAATCTCCTTAGCTTCAATACCATATCGATTTTCAAAGTTTTTATGTATTTCGGCATCACGTTCACGTGCTGTTGCCAAAGATTCAGCATAGCTTTTATAGATCTCATGCATCTTCTTCTCGTGTTCGGGAATACTCTCCATCATTTCCTGACTTGCTTTCGTACTTGCAGTATAGATGGCAGCTAGAGTTTTTGCCACATTTTCATCTGTCTTAACACCAAGTGTTTCTAGGATGGCAGCAAATTCCTGATCAGTACGTGCTTTTAAGGCCACCGCATAACCTTCATAATACTTAATACGTTCTTCCGTATCCGATTGTAATTTGGCTCGTTGTGTAAGTAAATTACTGCGTAGGCCAGTTAGTACTTTGATTGTTAAATTATGTTTGTGTACAAAACTGTCTTTGGAAGCTGCTAAAGAGGTATAGGCTTTCATACGTCCGTTTAGTTCTTCTACTTTTTGTTCCACTTCGGTTACAGCAGCCAATGCTTTGGAATATTCCGGAGATTGCTTGTCTGCTACTTCTTCCAATTCTTGACGGCGTTGTTGCATTTCAGCTGTAGCCTTTTGAATAGCAGCCTCAACCTCATCTCTTTTTTGAAGTGCTTTGGTATGATTCTTATTAGCTTCTTCTATAGCTAGTGTTAGTTTACCTTCAATTTCTTTAATCTCAACTTCTCGCTCTTTTAATTGACGAACAGCTGCTTGACTTTTGTGCGAAAGCTCTTTTAATAGAATTTCGATACCCGCTTTTTCAATACGTTGCTGAAACATTTCTTTGGCCTCATTCTCTGCTAATGATCGGTTCTTAGTTGCTTCTTGAAGTTCTTGTTCAGCCTGTTGTATTTTTCGTTCGCGTCCCCAAAGTCGTTGCCACCAATTATCACTTATAGCATTCTTTTCTTCTAATTCTTGTTCGGCTTTTTCTAGACGCTTTTGTGCTTTCTGGATATGGCCTTTCTCTTTAGCATCGAGCGATGTAAATGATTCAAATTTTAAACCAACTTCATCTAAGTAATCGGTTAAGTCTTTAATGGCACCTAGAAGTGATGTTCGATCTTCTTCAGCTATACCCACAACGCTATCCAGTGTTGCATCTAGTATTTTTTGACGCATTTCTGGATCGTCATTCTCCATAAGTTGCGACTTCATTTTGTCTACAACTTCTCCAAAGTCTACCTGACTCGCTTTAATTTTTTCCGAGGAGGTGTCTAATAAATCAAAATCATCTGTGCTCATAATCTAAGTATTTTAGTTTTTCAAAATCGCTCTATAGTACGCTATAGTTGCGTTTGATTGAATTTTCGAAAGGTACGAAATAAAAATAGAATCCTAAATATTTTAAGTAGATTTCGAAAAATATTCGGGATAAATGGGGTAGGGGCTTGATTAGTGGTAAGGACTATTGGGACCGTGCTACTTTTGAGGTTCAACGATCACATCGGCCTTGAGATGTATATTGACTCGTTCAAAAATTTCATCAGATTGACTCGATTGAATGTTTAGATAGGCTGTTTTGTGAAGGTGTTTTTTATATTGCCCCAAGTGCCAACTTATTTTTATTGAATCTGTTTGATTGGGTTTAATGTATTTGTAATGCTCAGGGCTTAGTGCAAATTTTGAAATCAAAAAAGCATCGTTCCAACAGATTCCACGGTTAGGAACAAGAATTTCGTGATCCGAAATATTCGTTATTTTAATAAAGAAATATCCTTGGTTGGCTTCAAGTCTGCTGAGCGTGCCTACATCTATATGGATGCTTTTATCGGGGTAACTCTTCACCCCATGATTGTGATTGGATGAACTTAGTAAAATGTATTTCTGACCCAATAAATTGACCGTAAGAACAAGAAAAAGGATCAGTAGACTAGTTGATTTCATAAGCTAGTTGTGTTTACTCTTTTCCAAGCTCGATCACCTCCAAATTATCAATCCGATCATCAAGAACATCAAAGCGCATAATTGTTTTAACCTTGTGCCAACCATATTTACCACAAGCTCCTGGATTTAGGTGTAAAAGATTTCTTTTTTCATCTGGAACAACTTTTAAGATATGAGAGTGACCACTGATGAAAAGATTGGGTTTATAACGCCTTAGGAGTTCTTTGCTTCTTGTGTTATAGCGAGGCGGGTATCCACCAATATGGATCATTAATACTTTAAGGTTATAAATGGTAAAAAATTGATACTCGGGGTATAATTTTCTGAGGTCACCACCATCAATATTGCCGTAAACAGCCCTAGTAGCTTTGAAAAGCTCCAATTTATCTAAAACCTCAATGGTTCCAATATCACCAGCATGCCATATCTGATCTACATCTTTGAAATGCTCAAAAATATGCGGATGTAGGTAGTTATGTGTATCGGAAAGGAGTCCGATTTTCATTATTTAAAGTTGATGGTATGCCCCAACACATTCCAGCCTGCAGCTTGTACACGCATCTGTCTTATTTCCTGTGTAGCCTCAGTCTTGTATCTTTTTATTTCTTTTTTTGCACTATTTGCCACAATACCTTCATAGGTTTTGAAATCTTTATCGCTCAAAAAAGTCTTCATGAACCTACGGCGACGAACTTTGAAATTATACCGTTCGGTAAGCAAAACCTTTTCCATTTTGTAGTTGAAGGTTTTCATGATATTGACATACTGCATATAAAGAGAATAGTTGTTGTTCTTCAACCTAGCAGTCATGGCAGAGTCTAATTGAAAAGCATTCACCCAAAAGGCAGTCTCCGCAACGGATAACGCATTTAAATTTTGAGAAATAGATGTTGCATTGTTTAGGTCTATTGTATAATGTACCCCCTGACCTGACGATTGAAATGATAAGGTGCCTATTAAGATAAGAGTTAATAAAACTGTTTTACGCATATTATTTTGTTATGATAAGATAGTAATGTTTTTTTCCTTTCTGCACTAAGATATATTTATCTGCTAAAAGAGATTTTATATCAATGTTAAAGGCAATATCATTAACCTTTGATTTATTAATACTTACTGCACCTCCTTGTGTCATTTTTCTTGCTTCTCCTTTTGAAGGATAGATACCTGTGTCAGCTAGAAAATTTACAGTATCAATTCCTGACTCCAAGACGGATCGTTCTACTTCAATGGTTGGTACGCCATCCATTATATCTAAAAGCTCTTGTTCATTTAAGCTTAATAAATCATCAGCAGTATTTTTTCCAAAAAGGATTTGACTAGCCTTTACTGCAAAGTCAACATCGGCTTTGCTATGTACTAAAGTAGTGACTTCACTAGCTAAGGTTTTCTGGAGCACTCTCAAATGAGGAGCTTCTTTGTGCTCGGAAAGGATTTCTTCGATTTGACCTTGTGGTAAGAAGGTAAAAATTTTAATATACTTTTCGGCGTCTGCGTCGCTCGCGTTTAACCAGAATTGGTAAAATTTATAAGGTGAGGTTTTGGTTCTATCTAGCCAAACATTTCCAGATTCCGTCTTCCCAAACTTTCCTCCATCGGCTTTTTTGATTAAGGGAGCTGTAAATGCATAGGCATCACCTTGTAACTTTCTTCTAATAAGTTCTGTGCCCGTAACAATATTACCCCATTGATCACTACCACCCATTTGTAGCTTGATACCTTCTTCCTGATAGAGGTGATAGAAGTCAAAGCCCTGTATAAGTTGGTAAGTAAACTCGGTAAACGACATGCCTGTTTCAAGGCGCTTTTTTACAGAATCTTTGCTCATCATATAATTGACCGTAATGTGCTTTCCAATGTCGCGAACAAAGTCAAGAAAGTTGATATCTTTGAACCAATCATAATTGTTAACCATAACAGCTTTATTATCTATATCGCTATCAAAGTCAAGAAATCTTTCTAGTTGTTTTTGAATACCTGCTTGATTCTTTCTGATCTGTTCAATATCTAGTAGATTCCGTTCTTCGGATTTGCCAGATGGATCACCAATCATACCAGTAGCGCCACCAATCAGTGCATAGGGCTGATGTCCCGCTTTTTGCAAGTGCATCAATAAAATAATGGGCACTAAACTACCAATGTGTAGTGAGTCACCGGTTGGATCAAACCCTATATAAGCTTTGGTAGTCTCTTTTTCCAGATATTCTTCTGTACCGGGTATGATATCCTGTAGTAGCCCACGCCATTCTAGTTCTTTTATAAAAGTCATTTTCTTATTGAATTATTTAAAATCAAGATCTTACTCATACGTAAAGATCAACTTGAAATAGGCGGTAAAAGTATAGTGATTTTAATTATTATCATATCGTCGATATAATAAATAATGCAATTCGACGTTTAGTTTCCTTTAACAGTTCTATTATGAAATTCTTAAAGCACATCTTAATAGGCGTCCTCTTATTTATTGTTCAGGAGACAGTAGCTCAAACATATGGTAATGAATGGATTAATTATTCTCAGCAATATGCCAAGTTTGGAATTTATGAAGATGGGATCTACCGTATTTCTTATGGAGAATTACTCAATGCGGGGATTACGAATCCTAACGGAGGGCAATTGCAGCTTCACAGAGATGGAAAACAGGTTCCCATATACATAAGCAATACAGGAACGTTTGGTGGAGCAGATTATATTGAGTTTCACGGCAGGAAGGCTGATGGTCAGGTAGACGTTCCCTTGTTCATTAATCCCTCTAGACATATGAACCCCGCTCAAAATCTACTTTCAGATACAGCGTATTATTTTATCACTCAAAGTACTTCAGGACCTTATTCTAGAATTACAATGTCCAATAATAATATAAGTGGTATCCTCACTAAGGAAAACTATGTGTGGGATACAATTGCTGTTCATTTTAGAAATATTCGGAGTCTAGGACCAGCTTATCTTGGTCAGGGACAAAAGCCTATTTTATATTCTGGTTCTTCGCAATATGAATCTGGGGACGGTTATGTTGACAAGTTTAGTTTTAATCCACAAGATTACATATTGAACTTATCAGGTGTTTTTAAAGGAGCTGGGAGTCCAGATATTAGTTTAAGCAGTGCAGTAGTAGGTTTTTCTTGGATCGCTACCCATGGTGTCAAGATTGAAGCAAATAATGTAGAGCTTGCCAATGCGACTTTTCCAGGTTTTGATTACCGAGAATATATTATGGGTATGCCCACTTCTTTATTAGGAACGTCTAATGAAGTAAACCTAAAGTATACTCCTCAGAACTCTAACCCCAGTCAAAGTCTCTATGATCGAATTGGGGTATCTTATATTTTGGCGCGTTTTGCACGAACGAATGATTTCTCTGGTTTGACATCAGAGTATTTTGAATTAAACCCTAAAACAGGAAGCTATTATTTGGAGTTTGATAATTTTAATACTGGTGGTGTTGCTCCTTGGTTATACGATTTGGAAGCAAATCGTATTTATGCAGGTAATATAGCGGTAGCCAATAAGGTACGTTTTCAAATTCCTGCGAATGGTAGTGTGAAGCAATTGTTTTTGGTGGGTAGACAAAATGGAGTTGTTGGTCATGTGAACAATTTAAAGGCAGTGACCTTTAAGAATTATAGCTCATCTTCCAATCAAGGTGATTATATCATCATCACCCATCCATATTATTTTGATGGAAATGGTACTGATTATGTTGAAGATTATCGTGCATTTCGTTCTTCGGCAGTTGGAGGTAACTATACAGCTATTGTAGCCAATGTAGAAGATCTTTATAATGAGTTTGGTTATGGTTATACTTTTCATGCTCAGGCCCTTCGTAACTTTTTGAATTACTCTCATACGAGTTCTGCTTGGAGTAATTCGTCAAAATTTGCCTTTTTAATCGGTAAGGGTATCCTTGATTCAAATTATAGGTATTATTCGGAAGTAAGACAGAATAATCCAAGTACATTTCCGTATGTTGCTATTCCTACTTTTGGAGTACCCGCATCAGATGTACTATTAACTGATTTTAATAATGACAATATTCCTGAGATGCCAATTGGTCGTTTATCAGTTTTGAATGGAAGTGAGATTGCACCATATTTGGATAAAGTTCGTTTTCATGAGATCCGTCAGGCTTCCACTGCGAATCAATTTGTAGATTCCGTATTATGGCAAAAACAGTTTTTACATGTGGCAGGAGGGAATAAGGTTGCTGAGCAAGTTTTGATGTCAAACGCTCTAAATAGGCAAGCAAATATGATGCGCGATACCTGTTTTGGTGCTCAGGTAGCATTCTTCTCTAAATCGCAAACTTCACCTATACAGTTAGAGACAGCTGGGATTGATAAGGTAGTAAACTCTGGTGCTGGTTTTATACAGTATTTTGGGCATGGGAGCCGTTCTACATTGGCCTTAGGTTTTGATAATCCGCAAAAGTATTTGGCGAACAATAGATATTCCATATTTATGGCAAATGGTTGTGGAGTGGGGAATGTGTTTACAAAGAACGCTGTGAAGGCATTAAGTGAACGTTGGATAGAGGAGGCGAATAAGGGGAGTATAGGTTTTATCTCAAACTCTACTACGGGTTATTTAAGTTTTTTAGCAAGTTATACTGATTCGTTCTATGCACAAATGGCTCGGTATAGTTTTGGTAAAACGATTGGTGAACAGTTTATAGGTAATGTCATTAAGAACTTATCTAATCCACAAATTATTAATAATAATATTGCACGATTTCATGCTGAACAGATGCTATTACAAGGAGATCCTGCCATTACAAGCTATGGTCGTACAAAACCTGATTTTGCTGTAGAAGAAAAATATGCACGAATCAAGCAGTTGAGCGTTACGACGCAGATGGACTCTTTTGATGTAGAGCTCATTGTATATAATTTAGGGAAGTATACTAAAGATTCTTTAGATCTTAGAGTAGAACGAATTCTTCCGAATAATACGGTAGAAGTAATTAGGAATATTCGTATGGATCAACCCGCTATAAGTGATACATTAAATCTTCGTATTGCTGTAGGAGGTTCAACGGCTCTTGGTGTGAATCGTTTGCGCGTTAAGATTGATAATTTAGATGAGCTAGATGAAGTGGCGGAGTATAATAATGAAATTAATAAGGCCTTTTCTGTTTATAATGATGATTTAGAACCGATCTATCCTTTTGATTTTAGTATTGTTACTAAATCTGATCTTACCTTGAAGGCTTCTACTTTAAATCCATTTTTAGAGAGTCGTCAATATGTGATCCAGCTTGATACGACAGAAACTTTTGATAGTCCTAGTTTACAAACAGAAGTTCTTAATTCAAAAGGAGGTGTTGTAAAGTGGAAACCTACCGTTTCTTATCAGGATTCGGTTGTCTATTATTGGCGAACGGCCATGGATACGCTTTATGGTAATCCAACACATCGTTGGACGAGTAGTTCTTTTATATACTTACCCAATGGTTCTCCAGGTTGGAATCAATCTCATTATTATCAATATGTAAAAGATAATCTGGAGAATGTTCGAATAGATTCCGCCTTGCGTGACTTTAGATTTACAAGTCTTACTAAAAAACTTCGGGTTCAAAATACATGTATGAATGGACCGCCTCCTTTTACATACGAATGGCCAGACTACTCCGTTAAAATCAATGGTGTGACATTATATACTTTTGGTTGTGATCCGCATCCTGACTATGAGAGTCTTCAGTTTATGGTCATTGATTCTTTAACTGGTCTTCCATGGAAAAATACGGTTAATCCGAATAACCCCAATGTGGGTCGTTTTATTTCTTATAAACCTTGTAGAAAAGAAACATCCCCTGGTTCAAATATATTTGAAGATTCTTTTTTTGAGTTTCCTTTTAGTAATACGCCTTCTCGCATTAGTATAATGAATTTTCTAGATTCTATACCTGATGGTGCTTATGTGATGATGCAACCTCGTTTATGTATTGGTAGTACTTGTGGTCGTATCAATCAATTTTTTATTGATGATTGGATGGGAGATACGACAACTTTAGGTAGTGGTAATTCACTTTATCACAAGCTACGTGATTTAGGTTTTACGGCCATTGATTCATTTTATAAGAACCGTCCTATGATTTGTTTTATGCAAAAAGGGGTACCTACTAGTGTTGAACAATATGTTGGTAAGGATAGTACGGTAAAGCTGAATGAGGAATTTACGTTCAACTCTTATCTCTATGAAGGTAAGATTGTGAGTACCAAGATTGGTCCTGCTACACAATGGGATAATTTTTACCGTAGTGGTTTTGATGTAGATAATGGTTTGTCAGGCGATTCAGTAAATGTATCGATTTATGGTATTGATACGAATCGAGTAGAGACTTTATTAGCTACTGTTCAAGGCGATACGAGTTTGAGTTTTATAGATGCGACTCAATATCCTTGTATTCGTTTGAGTATGAATCAAAGGGACAATAATTATGGTACACCCGAACAGGTGAAGTATTGGCGAGTTCATTATAGTCCTGTACCTGAAGCTGCTTTGAATCCTCAGCTTTATTATACGTTTACCGATTCATTGACTCAGGGTCAGGGTAATCGTCTTGCTGTTGCTATTGAGAATTTAACGGAGTTAGCTATGGATAGTATGTTGGTGAACTATTCTTTGATTGATGGGAATAATTCAGAAACACTTTTGGCCTCAAAACGATATAAACCTTTGGCGGGCAATGATACCTTGGTAGCTTATTTGGACATGGATTCTAGGAGTTTGAGTGGTCGTTATTTTTTGAAGATAGAAGCGAATCCTAATAATGATCAGTTAGAGGAGTATCATCCCAATAATATAGGTTTTCGGGAGTTGTATGTAAAGCCGGATAAAGAGAATCCTATTTTAGACGTAACCTTTGATGGGGTTCATATATTGAATCGTGATGTTGTGTCGGCTAAGCCCACGATATTGATATCATTAAAGGACGAGAATCAATTTTTGGCATTGGATGATACGTCTGCGTTTACAGTAAGTCTTCGCTATCCATCTGCCCCCAATGTTAGTGTACCTGTTTCTTTTACAGACCCGTCTGTTACCTTTATTGCTGCGAATCCAGGTGTTGATGGAGAGAATAAGGCTCGGATAGAGTTTAAGCCTACTTTTTTAGAAGATGGGATTTACGAGTTGGTTGTAGAGGGTAAGGATAAGTTAGGGAATTACAGTGGTAATTTATCTTATAAGATTGCTTTTGAAGTAATTACGAAATCATCGGTGACTTCTGTTTTGAATTATCCGAATCCTTTTAGTACATCGACACAGTTTGTATTTACGTTAACGGGTTCAGAGGTTCCTGAGCAGTTTAAGATTCAGATTTATAGTGTTACGGGTAAGGTTGTCCGTGAGATTTCCCGTGCGGAGATTGGTCATATTCATATAGGTCGTAATATTACAGAGTTTCGTTGGAAGGGAGATGATCAGTATGGAGATTTATTGGGTAATGGCGTTTATTTATATCGTGTGATTACTCGATTGAATGGTCAGGAGATGGATAAGGCAGATCATGATCCTGCGAATAATTGGATTCGCAAGGGCTTTGGTAAGCTATACATTATGCGCTAATCTTTGATTGAGAAGTTCTTAAATACAAACACAAGTTCAGTAATAGAGTAAATATTTGTGGCCTATTTTTTGTAGATAAGTCAATAATTAATTATAGCAACTAAATGACTCGTATGAAGTGAGACCGTTCTGTAGATAAAGAACATATAAGCCTTGGGCTTTTATGTTCTTTACACCTGATATATACTATTTAGAGTATACAGCGTCAACAGCCGTTTACAATAATCTCATTTTCATTGTCTTTTTAGTGTCAGAATTGTGTGAATAAATGTATATCTATTCAAAATGAGCGACAAAAGTATAGTGATTTTGGCTATTTTTGAAAGGAGGTATAATAAATAGTATAATTAGCCGTTTAGTTTGCTTTAACAGATAAAATATGAAGATAAAGATTTCAATTTTGAGCTTGGTGTTAGGTGTTTTTCTCATGAAAGAGGTGAGAGCTCAACAACGTAAGTATGTGAATGAATTTATGAATATAGGTGTTGGTGCTCGTGGTTTAGGAATGAGTGGAGCACAAGTAGCTTCCGTTACCGATGTAACAGCTGCGTTTTGGAACCCTGCTGGAATTGCTTACCAAAATACTGCTATGCAATTGGGCATTATGCACTCGGAGTATTTTAGCAGCATTGCAAAGTATGATTATTTAGGAGCTACATTCCCTTTAAAAAATAGAAAGGGAGTTATTGGCTTTTCTGCTATTCGCTTTGCAGTTGATGATATTCCTTATACGATTAATTTAGTACAACCCGATGGAACAGTAGACTACTCTAAGGTAAGTAGTATTTCTTCTGCAGATTACGGTGGTTTAATTTCTTACGCTCGTCCAGTGCTCGTTAAGAAGTGGCAGGATCGAGAAGATATTAATTTAATGTGGGGAACGAATTTCAAGATAATTCATAGAAATGTTGGAACCATGGCAAGTGCTTGGGGAGCAGGAGTAGATTTTGGATTACAAGGACGTTTCGGACGTTGGAAACTGGGTGCTGTAGTACGCGATATTACAACGACCTATACGGTATGGTCTTTCAGTTTGACAGAGCAAGAAAAACAAGTTTTTGCGCAGACAGGTAATGAAATTATATCAAGAAGTAGCGAGGTTAATACACCAAGATTGATTCTTGGTGGAGGTAGAGTGTTTCCAGTGAGTAAGAAACTAAGTGTTTTAGGAGAGTTGAATCTTGATGTTACATCTGATGGACAGCGATATGCAAACTTGATTAATGTTAAACCATTTAGTATTGACCCAAGGTTAGGTGCTGAAGTGAATTACAATAACAAAATTTATCTTAGAACGGGTGTAGGACAATTTCAACGTGTTTCGACAGATGCAGATACAACAGGAAATGATAAAAGAACCTTATTTCAACCTACGCTCGGTTTAGGTGTACAAATCAAAAATTTTGCTATAGACTATTCGTTCTCTAGTTTGAATGTTGAGTCTAGCCCTTTATATAGTCATTTTATTTCTTTGAAACTTGATATTAAAAACAAGGCTAAGAAATCAAAGAAAGACGATAAAAAATAGGTAAATAATGAAAGAATTATTCAATTTGAGCTTTTTGAAATACCCATTATTATTGATCCTCTTGGCTTTTGGCTTTACTGCTCAAGCACAAACGTTCGGTAATGAATGGATTAACTATTCACAACAGTATGCCAAGTTTGGTGTTTATGAAGATGGGATCTACCGTATTTCTTATGGAGAATTACTCAATGCGGGGATTACGAATCCTAATGGAGGGCAATTGCAGCTTCACAGAGATGGGAAACAGGTTCCCATATACGTAAGCAATACTGGAATGTTTGGTGGAGCAGATTATATCGAGTTTCACGGCAGGAAGGCTGATGGTCAGGTAGACGTTCCCTTGTTCATTAATCCTGCCAAACATATGAATCCGACTCAAAATCTAATTTCTGATACAGCGTATTATTTTATCACTCAAAGTACTTCGGGACCTTATTCAAGAATTATTGTAGCCTCTAATAACTTAACTGGTGCGCCTGCTAAGGAAAACTATATTTGGGATACTATTTTAATGAACTATCGGGGAGCACTAAGTCAAGGGCCTTCGTACGTAGGGCAAGGGCAGAAGCCAATTTTATATTCACGTTCCTCTCAATTTGAACAAGCTGAAGGTTATGTAAATGGCTTTAGTTTTAATCCTCAAACCTTAACGTTTAACCTACCCGCGGCGTATAAAGGCGCTGGTGCACCAAGTATATCCTTAAATTCGACTGTTGCTGGATTCTCATATCTGGGCACCCATAGTGTCAAGATTGAGGCAAATAATGTAGAGCTTGCCAATGCGACTTTTCCAAAATTTGATTACCGAGAATATATTATGAGTATGCCCACTTCTTTATTAGGAACGTCTAATGAAGTAAACCTAAAGTATACTCCTCAAAATTCTATTCCTGGTCAGAATCTTTATGACCGAATTGGAGTTTCCAACATTCGGGCGCGTTTTGCACGAACTAATGATTTCTCTGGTTTGACATCGGAGTATTTTGAATTGAACCCTAAAACGGGAAGCTATTATTTGGAGTTTGATAATTTTAATACAGGTGGTGTTGCCCCCTGGTTATATGATTTGGAAGCAAATCGTGTTTATGCAGCTAATATAGCGGTAGCCAATAAGGTACGTTTTCAAATTCCTGCGAATGGTAGTGTGAAGCAATTGTTTTTAGTGGGTAGACAAAATGGAGTTATTGGTCATGTGAACAATTTAAAGGCAGTGACCTTTAAGAACTATAGTTCATCTTCCAATCAAGGTGATTATATCATCATCACCCATCCATATTATTTTGATAGAAATGGTACTGATTATGTTGAAGATTATCGTGCATTTCGTTCTTCGGCAGTTGGAGGTAACTATACAGCTATTGTAGCTAATGTAGAAGATCTTTATAATGAGTTTGGTTATGGTTATACTTTTCATGCTCAGGCCCTTCGTAACTTTTTGAATTACTCTCATACGAGTTCTGCTTGGAGTAATTCGTCAAAATTTGCCTTTTTAATCGGTAAAGGAATTTTATATTCTAGTTATAAAAGCTACTCTGAAACTAGACAGAATGCTCCGAGTACATTTCCGTATGTTGCTATTCCTACTTTTGGAGTACCCGCATCAGATGTATTATTAACTGATTTTAATAATGACAATATTCCTGAGATGCCTATTGGCCGTTTATCAGTTTTAAATGGAAGTGAGATTGCACCATATTTGGATAAAGTTCGTTTTCATGAGATCCGTCAGGCTTCCACTGCGAATCAATTTGTAGATTCCGTATTATGGCAAAAACAGTTTTTACATGTGGCGGGAGCAGATAATATTAATGAACAAGTGCCCATTGTTAACGCACTTGGAAGACAGGCCAACGCTATACGGGATACCTGTTTTGGGGCTCAAGTGGCTTCTTACGCAAAGTCTAAAACAGCTTCGATACAGGAAGAAGCTACAGAGGCAATTGATGCTACTGTAAACTCTGGTGCTGGTTTTATACAATATTTTGGGCATGGGAGTAGTTCAACCTTGGCATTTGGTTTCGATAATCCAGAACTGTATATTCCGAATAATAGATATTCGATATTTATGGCAAATGGTTGTGGAGTAGGAAATGTTTTTTCTACCAACTCTGTAAAGACTTTAAGTGAACGTTGGATAGAGGAGGCGAATAAGGGGAGTATAGGTTTTATCGCAAACTCTACTACGGGTTATTTAAGTTTTTTAGCAAGTTATACTGATTCGTTCTATGCACAAATGGCTCGGAATAGTTTTGGTAAAACGATTGGAGAGCAATTTATAGGTAACGTAATGAATACCTTATCCTACCCGCAAATTATTAATAACAATATTGCACGATTTCACGCTGAGCAGATGTTACTGCAAGGTGATCCGGCCATTGCTAGTTATGGTCGTACAAAACCTGATTTTGCCGTAGAGGAAAAATATACACGAATCAAACAGTTGAGTATTACAACGCAGATGGACTCTTTTGATGTAGAGCTCATTGTATATAATTTAGGGAAGTATACTAAAGATTCTTTAGATCTTAGAGTAGAACGAATCCTGCCGAACAATATCGTAGAAATAATAAGAGATACTAGGTTAAGTGGCTTGGCAAATAGTGATACATTAAATCTTCGTATTGCTGTGGGAGGTTCAACGGCTCTTGGTGTGAATCGTTTGCGCGTTAAGATTGATAACTTAGATGAGCTAGATGAAGTGGCGGAGTATAATAATGAAATTAATAAGGCCTTTTCTGTTTATAATGATGATTTAGAACCGATCTATCCTTTTGATTTTAGTATTGTTACTAAATCTGATCTTACCTTGAAGGCTTCTACTTTAAATCCATTTTTAGAGAGTCGTCAATATGTGATCCAGCTTGATACAACAGAAACTTTTGATAGTCCTAGTTTACAAACAGAAGTTCTTAATTCACGGGGAGGTGTTGTGAAGTGGAAACCTACCGTTACTTATCAGGATTCGGTTGTCTATTATTGGCGAACGGCCATGGATACGCTTTATGGCAATCCAACACATCGTTGGACGAGTAGTTCTTTTATATACTTACCCAATGGTTCTCCAGGTTGGAATCAATCTCATTATTATCAATATGTAAAAGATAATCTGGAGAATGTTCGAATAGATTCCGCCTTGCGTGACTTTAGATTTACAAGCCTTACTAAGAAGCTTCGGGTTCAAAACGCTTGTTTATATGGTCCCACACCATATTACTATACTTGGGCCGATTACTCAGCGAAGATCAATGGAGTTACGTTATATACAGATGGCTGTGACCCTTACCCCGACTATGAGAGTCTTCAGTTTATGGTCATTGATTCTTTAACTGGTCTTCCATGGAAAAATACGGTTAATCCGAATAACCCCAATGTGGGTCGTTTTATTTCTTATAAACCTTGTAGAAAAGAAACATCCCCTGGTTCAAATATATTTGAAGATTCTTTTTTTGAATTTCCTTTTAGTAATACGCCTTCTCGCATTAGTATAATGAATTTTCTAGATTCTATACCTGATGGTGCTTATGTGATGATGCAACCTCGTTTATGTATTGGTAGTACTTGTGGTCGTATCAATCAATTTTTTATTGATGATTGGATGGGAGATACGACGACTTTAGGTAGTGGTAATTCACTTTATCACAAGCTACGTGATTTAGGTTTTACGGCCATTGATTCATTTTATAAGAACCGTCCTATGATTTGTTTTATGCAAAAAGGGGTACCTACTAGTGTTGAACAATATGTTGGTAAGGATAGTACGGTAAAGCTGAATGAGGAATTTACGTTCAACTCTTATCTCTATGAAGGTAAGATTGTGAGTACCAAGATTGGTCCTGCTACACAATGGGATAATTTTTACCGTAGTGGTTTTGATGTAGATAATGGTTTGTCCGGCGATTCAGTAAATGTATCGATTTATGGTATTGATACGAATCGAGTAGAGACTTTATTAGCTACTGTTCAAGGCGATACGAGTTTGAGTTTTATAGATGCGACTCAATATCCTTGTATTCGTTTGAGTATGAATCAAAGGGATAATAATTATGGTACACCCGAACAGGTGAAGTATTGGCGAGTTCATTATAGTCCTGTACCTGAAGCTGCGTTAAACCCTCAGCTTTATTATACGTTTACCGATTCATTGACTCAGGGTCAGGGTAATCGTCTTGCTGTTGCTATTGAGAATTTAACGGAATTGGCTATGGATAGTATGTTGGTGAACTATTCTTTGATTGATGGGAATAATTCAGAAACACTTTTGGCCTCAAAACGATATAAACCTTTGGCGGGCAATGATACCTTGGTAGCTTATTTGGACATGGATTCTAGGAGTTTGAGTGGTCGTTATTTTTTGAAGATAGAAGCGAATCCTAATAATGATCAGTTAGAGGAGTATCATCCCAATAATATAGGTTTTCGGGAGTTGTATGTAAAGCCGGATAAAGAGAATCCTATTTTAGACGTAACCTTTGATGGGGTTCATATATTGAATCGTGATGTTGTGTCGGCTAAGCCCACGATATTGATATCATTAAAGGACGAGAATCAATTTTTGGCATTGGATGATACGTCTGCGTTTACAGTAAGTCTTCGCTATCCATCTGCCCCCAATGTTAGTGTACCTGTTTCTTTTACAGACCCGTCTGTTACCTTTATTGCTGCGAATCCAGGGGTTGATGGAGAGAATAAGGCTCGGATAGAGTTTAAGCCTACTTTTTTAGAAGATGGGATTTACGAGTTGGTTGTAGAGGGTAAGGATAAGTTAGGGAATTACAGTGGTAATTTATCTTATAAGATTGCTTTTGAAGTAATTACGAAATCATCGGTGACTTCTGTTTTGAATTATCCGAATCCTTTTAGCACATCGACACAGTTTGTATTTACGTTAACGGGTTCAGAGGTTCCTGAGCAGTTTAAGATTCAGATTTATAGTGTTACGGGTAAGGTTGTCCGTGAGATTTCCCGTGCGGAGATTGGTCATATTCATATAGGTCGTAATATTACAGAGTTTCGTTGGAAGGGAGATGATCAGTATGGAGATTTATTGGGTAATGGCGTTTATTTATATCGTGTGATTACTCGATTGAATGGTCAGGAGATGGATAAGGCAGATCATGATCCTGCGAATAATTGGATTCGCAAGGGCTTTGGTAAGCTATACATTATGCGCTAATCTTTGATTAGGCGTATTTTGGCTACTTCAAGGTCTTCTGGCGTGGTGATCTTAGTATTAGTAGCTTCTCCATCAATAATGTGAATTGTATGTCCCGCCCGTTCAAAAACAGACGCATCATCGGTAAAATCTTTTGAGAATGATACTTGATAAGCCTGAAATAAGTTTTTAAAATTAAAAACCTGAGGTGTTTGTACACTTCTAAGCAACGAACGATCCATAACTTGGTTTGATCCATCGGAATGCACTAAACGTATTGAATCCTTCAAGGGTACAACAGGAATTGCAGAGCCATATTTCTCACAGGCCTCAAACCCTTTTATTATTAGATGTTTACTACAAAAGGGTCGAACGGCATCGTGCACATAGACGATATCACAATTCTTATGAACAGTATTTAAAGCATTTTGAACGGAATGAAAACGTTCTACTCCTCCAATACAACTTATTATATTTTGTTGTGGATATGATTCCATCAGATCCTTAATCTCCTTACCATAATCTGCGGCATGCACAATGATTATTTCATGGAATAACTTGGTTTCTATAAACTGCTCAATCGTGTAATCAAGTATGGTCCGGTTCTTAATTTTGATAAATTGCTTGGGGATATCGTTTCCCATTCGTTTCCCAGAACCAGCTGCAACTATAATAGCACTTAAGGTCATTTAGTTACTTTTATTCTCTCCCAACAGTTTAAAATATTTCTTGCGTTCGTAGCTCAAATTATGTGTACGAATAACTGATTCACATATTTTGATGACTTCATCCATGTCATCTGTGTACGTTATAAGGTCAATGTCCTCAGGAGATATTGTTCCTTCTCGTTTTAAAATTTCGATATGTTGCATCACTTCTTCATGATATTCTTTGCCGAAAATAATAATGGGAAAAGCTTTTAGTTTTTTTGTTTGCACGAGCGTGAGTGACTCAAACAATTCATCTAAAGTTCCAAAACCACCTGGCATTACAACGAATGCATAGGAGTATTTTATCAAGAGTGTTTTTCTAACGAAAAAATATTTGATAGAAACCCATTTGTCCAAATATGGGTTGCCAGACTGTTCGAAAGGAAGTTCAATATTACAGCCTATACTTCGTCCTCCAACTTCGCGAGCACCTCTATTGGCTGCTTCCATTATACCTGGGCCTCCTCCCGTCATAATGGAGAAACCAAGTTTTGCAATTTTGCCAGCAAGCTCTTGAGTTTGTTTGTAATACTTATGATCCTCCTTGAATCTTGCAGAGCCATATATGCAAATACAAGGTCCTGTAAAATGTAAGACACGAAAACCTTTAATAAACTCTCGCATGACCTTTAAGGTAAACTTAAAATCACGCCAACGGCTTTGTGGCCCTTCCAAAAAACTAATCTCTGATTTGGTGTTTTTTACTTCTCTAGTGGGACTCATTCAATAATTTTTTAATTCGTTTCATTGCTTCCTCCAGTTGATTTAAGCTTGCGGCATAAGAGATGCGAATGGCGTCTTCATTTCCAAAAGCACTTCCATAAACTGTACTAACATGAGCGTTGTTCAAGATATGCATACTCATGTCCTTTGAATTTTTTAGTCCATTTTTTCCAAAGAAAGAGGATACATCAGGGAAGGCATAAAAAGCCCCTTCTGGTAATTGCAACGTTATGCCCTCAATTTCATTTAAAGAAGAAACTACAAAATCACGTCTTTGTTTGAACTTATCTCGCATTGCGTACGTTGGTATTAAATCACTACTAAGTGCTGCCACAGCTGCTTTTTGTGTAATAGAATTAGCACCCGAAGTAAATTGACCTTGAATGCGCTCACAAGCTTTTACAATTGTAGTAGGTCCAGCAAGATATCCGAGTCGCCAACCTGTCATAGCAAAGCCCTTTGATAAACCATTTACTACAATAACACGATCTTTAATAGATTCAAATTGGGCAATACTTTCATGACGGCTTGTATAGTTAATATACTCATAGATCTCGTCTGAGATAATATAACAATTAGGATACTGTTCAAAAACTTCAACGAGTCCAGCCAATTCCTCTCTGGAGTACACAGCACCGCTCGGATTACAAGGTGATGAAAATATAAATGCCTTAGATTGATTAGAAATAGCTTCTTCCAGTTGTTCTGGTGTGATTTTATAGTTGTTAGAAGATAAAGCTTTTATAAACCTAGATTGTCCTTCGGCTAAATCAACGAGTGCTTCGTAAGTTACCCAATAGGGAGTTGGAATTAAGACTTCATCGCCGGGGTTAATGATGCTAAGAAATGCATTAGCCAAAGCTTGTTTGGCACCTGTACTCACGATAATATTTTCATGATCATAATCCAATGCATTATCCCTTTTGAACTTATTACAAATCGCTTCCCTAAGTTCTGGAATGCCAGCTACTGGTGTGTATTTGGTAAAACCGTCATCCATGGCTTTTTTGGCCGCTTCGACAATATGCTTTGGGGTATCAAAATCTGGTTCTCCCAAACTTAGATTGATTACGTCGTGACCTTTGGCTTTGAGCTCACGCGCCATTTTTGCCATTTTAATAGTCTGAGGTTCGTTGATCCGTTCCAAGCGTTTCGCCAATTCCATGAGGCAAATATAAGCTTTGAGACCTTAGGAAAATCGCTTTCCTGGGCCTCATGAAAAGTTCGTTTGTCGAAACCAATATTCGGTTTTCCACATATTATCACGCTTAATTTTTAATGTGGATTTTAACGATAGCATAGGGCTCTTTCTTGTTTAGGAAGTAATAATCTTGTTACTTTTGATGAACTAAGTTTAAGACAAACTATGAAATATTTACTGCTTGTTATTTCTACCTTGTTGTGTATTGATGCCACGGCGCAACCACCTTTAGAGCCGCAATATCCAGATAATCAATTTCAGAATTTCCAATTGTCTATGCAACGGGTTAAGCAAGCGTATAATAATTCAGATCAAGCCCTAAGGAAAGCGTTCAAGAAGAAGGGGATTAAATATCCTAGTAAACATATTTACATCCGTTCTTTTAAGGGGAGTAATGAGTTTGAGTTATATGCTCGGAATAGAATATCAGACACTTTTACTTTAATTAAGTTATATAAGGTGTGTGCTTTGTCTGGAATTCTGGGTCCCAAACGATGGGAGGGTGATCGACAAGTACCCGAGGGTTTTTACTTTATTGAAGATTTTAATCCGCGTTCCAATTATCATTTATCGCTTCTTATTAATTATCCGAATTATTCTGACCAATTTTTTAGCAATCAGGAAAAACCGGGTGGCGGGATTTACATACATGGAGGCTGTATGACGGTAGGTTGCCTTCCAATGACCAATCAGTATATCGAAGAAATTTATACAGTTTGTTTACAGGCACGTACTGCTGGGCAAATGTATATTCCCGTTCATATTTACCCCGTTCGGTTTAATAAGAGAAGCTTAGATTTTTTGGGAAGAGAATATAAAGACGAGGCGGTTAAGCATAAATTCTGGATTAATCTGAAAAGGGCTTATGATTACTTCGAAGCGACAAAAAAAGTACCACCTACAATGTACGACTCCGAAGGGAATTATACTTTTTAAGCGATCTCAGGTAGTACAATATCATCTAAGTTTCTAAGTCCTAAATGACTATTGTTCAATAAGAAACCTTCACCGTATTCGACCCCAATTCTTTTGCCGAAAAGGCGTGCCCTCGCTATGATACTTTCTAAAAAATTATCAGATGATATATAAGTCTTTGTTTGATCCTGACTGTCCTTTGAGAAGAATTGGGTACCGTAGGCTTGAATAGACTCCATTTTCTTATCAAAACTTTGGCTGATATCAATGATAAAATCGGGTTCAAGATAATAGTCTTGAATGTAATTGAAGACACGCTTCGGACGCCAAGCTTCTTGTCCAGTATCAATCATTTTTAATCCCGATAGGAAGCATGCATCACTGACTAGTTTTGAACCCTTGCCATGATCAGGATGTCTATCTTTAGGTGCGTTACTCAAAACAATTTTTGGTTGTACTGCACGAATAATCTCTATAATTTTAAGTTGATTTTCTTTATTATTTTGAAAGAATCCATCAGCCATCTTTAAATTGACTCTATAGTCCAGGTCTAAAACCTGCGAAGCTTTTTCGGCTTCTGCATAACGAGTAGTTATTGTTCCGCGCGACCCTAGTTCACCTTGCGTAAGATCACAAATACCAACTTTTTGACCTAGTAATTTATGGTTATATAATGTACCAGAACAACTTAGTTCTACATCATCGGGGTGTGCTCCAATGGCAAGAATATCTACTTTCATTAATAAACGAAGTTAATTAATTAGACCTAACGAATCTGCCAGTTGCTTCTATTTCTTGACAGATAGATTCTATAGTTGCGTCTTTGCCAGCAGGGTCGTAGCCTCTTTTTAAATTATTGGCAAAAAGTGATGCTAGGGTTTGCCACATTCGTGCATTGAACCCTCCCTTTAGATCCTTTATAATTGAATAACAATCTTTACCTGTTTGTCGTGCTATAAGAATAACTAAAACACGGCCTTGGCTCATGGTTAAATTTTCAAGTTTTCCCTTATACTGCTTTGTTAATTCTTTTTCCTTTCTCCTCTTATACATTTTCCTCGCGTCCTTAGATCGAATCGTCAGCATGGCGCTATCTATATCATGTATAACGAATCCAGCAAGTACAGCATAAGGATAGGTTTTAAATACATTCCTTCTTAATTTGGAATATCGTTTTCTAGCTCTTTTTCTCTGTCTATAGTATCTCCTTTTCTGTCCTTCGTTCATGGTAAGTAGTTCTTTATTCATTACCGTGATCATGGGCAAGTAGCTATGCGGAACAGTATCTTCTCCTATTACAATAGCCCCTACAACCACCTTCCCCTTACCATTATTGAGTTGAGCGTTACTCTTTACAGAAATGATAAGGTGCGTTAGTAAGAACAAGAAGAATATTCTATAGAACATGCTTCCCTCAAAGTTCAGTTTTTTTTGAATACTAAAATGTTAAAGATTTACAGCTCAGAGAAACTCATAACCAATATCCTTTCTGTAATTCATATCTTCAAAGCATATCTGCTTGGCCGTGGTGTAGCTTGTGTTTAACGCGTTTTGTAAAGAAGAACCAAAGGATGAAACAGCGAGCACGCGTCCACCATTAGTTACAATATCATCGCCTTCTTGTTTAGTGCCGGCATGAAATACTACAGAGTTATGTTCTTCTTGTAAGCCTTTAATTACTTTCCCTTTAGCGTAGGCTTCAGGATAACCTCCAGAAACTAGAATGACCGTTGTGCAATACTGGTTATCTATTTTGATATTGGCTTCATTTATTTTTTTTGTTGCAGCTAACGAAAACAATTCCACAAGATCATTTTCTAAACGTGGAAGAACCACTTCTGTTTCAGGGTCTCCTAATCTACAATTGTATTCTATTACATAGGGTTCGTTATCAACTTTGATCAGACCAAAGAAAACAAAACCAATATAATCAAAACCTTCGGCATGAATCCCGTTTATTGTAGGGCGAACAATTTTTTCTTCAACTTTTTTCATGAAATCATCATCGGCAAAAGGGACTGGAGAAAGAGCACCCATACCTCCGGTATTTAAACCAACATCACCTTCTCCTATTCTTTTGTAATCTTTGGCATTGGGCAAAAGGCAGTAATTCGTACCATCTGTTAAAGCGAAAACAGACATTTCAATACCGTCAAGAAATTGTTCAATCACTACCTTACTACTTGCTGTTCCAAATTTTTTATTTTGAACCATTTCAGTAAAAGCATGTTTGGCCTCTTCATGTGTATTAGCAATAATGACACCTTTACCTGCTGCTAATCCATCTGCTTTTATCACAATAGGTGGGGTTTGTCGTTCAATGTATTCTATACCATTTCTATAGCTCTCGGCCGTAAATTCTTGATAAGTAGCCGTAGGAATTTGATATTGCTCCATAAAACGTTTCGCAAAGGCTTTACTGCCTTCTAACTGTGCCCCTGCAGCGGATGGACCTATTACTAAAATATCTTTTAACCGTTCTTGAGATTTAAAATAGTCTTGAATTCCATTTACTAGAGGATCTTCTGGTCCTACAATCAGCATCTGGACCTTTTGGTCCTCACAGAATTTTCCAATCTCTTCTGTATGATTAACGTTCAAGTCAACATTCTTTCCAAGAGAGGCGGTTCCAGCATTACCTGGCGCTATGTAAAGTTGTTCGCATAAAGGACTTTGAGTCAGTTTCCATGCTATTGTATGTTCGCGTCCACCGCTACCTAAAAGAAGAATATTCATAGTAATAATTTACAAATAGCGAAAGTAGCCATTATACATTTTTATCCTTATCTTGGTCTGATAATTTTATAAACGATGAGTGATTTAACCGAGAAAAGTCTAAAGCAGGCCCAACACCCTAAAGGACTGTATGTTTTATTTTTTACTGAAATGTGGGAACGCTTTGGATATTATTTGATGTTAGGGATCTTTTCGCTCTATATGCTTGACGGTTGGGAAAGTGGTGGTATGGGTTTTGAGAACACCCAGAAATCTGATGTGTATGGAACCTATTTGGGCTTGGTTTATCTGACACCTTTCCTAGGAGGTTTGTTAGCTGATCGTGTATTTGGTTATCGCAAATCAATTATTGCTGGTGGCTTATTAATGGCGGCTGGTTATCTAACTTTATCCATTCATAGTACGCAAGCTTTTTACATAGCCCTGGCACTCATTATTCTGGGAAATGGTTTTTTTAAACCCAATATTTCCACTCTACTTGGAAACCTTTATAATAAGGATGAGTTTAAGATGAATAAAGATGCAGGATACAACATTTTTTATATGGGCATTAATATAGGAGCTTTTGTATGCAATTTTGTTGCAGCTTTTATGCGTAATAATTATGGTTGGAATTGGGCCTTTATTGCAGCAGGTGTTGGTATGATAATAGGTGTCGTTACATTCATCGTTGGAAGCAAAACAGTCAAGGAAGCTGATGTTATGAAGCCACTAGAAAAGGGAGATCTATCAACAGCTAAAATTCTCGGATTTACCTTATTGCCTATGATTATTTTTGGCGCTATTGGTTACGCCATTCCAGGTAATTTATTGGGTACTGATACCAATGATGCATTTATATTAGGTTGTATTCCCGTAGTTCTCTTTTATGTATATCTATATTTTACAGCAAATGAAAACGATAAACGTCCCATAGGAGCGTTGTTGGCTGTTTTTGCCTGTCTTGTAATATTCTGGGCTGTATTTCATCAGAATGGAGATGCACTAACGGTTTGGGCTAAAGACTATACAGAAAGAAGTATGCCTGAAGCTATTGAAGGGTTTACAGGTCCACTTGGAATGATAGAAACTGTTACGAACGAGGGGGCGGCTACCACAAAATCTGCTACGGAGTATTTTCAAAATCTACCAGCAGATGTAAAACCTGCAGAAGGAAAGTCTTTAAAATTAATTTCTACTGAGCTGTATCAGTCGATTAATCCCTTTTGGGTGATTTTATTGACGCCTGTAGTCGTTGGTTTTTGGGGTTTCTTAAGACGAAGAAAGAAAGAGCCTACTACAGCTACTAAGATAGCAATAGGTCTTGTTATTACGGCATTATCAGCTCTAGTTATGGTAGGGGCTGTAATGGCTACGAATGACCTAAGCGCTAAGGCGAGTAGTTGGTGGCTAATTGCTTCGTATGGTGTTATTACGTTAGGGGAATTGTGTCTATCACCCATGGGTCTTTCGTTAGTCTCGAAATTGAGCCCTCCAAGAATAACAGCTCTTATGATGGGAGGCTTTTTCTTATCTACTTCAATTGGCAACAAACTATCGGGAATGCTCTCTGGCCTATGGGAAACCTTTGAGGCCAAAGAAAACTTCTTCTTAATGAACTTTGGGTTGGCGATGGGAGCCGCTTTAATGTTATTCCTGCTACTTCGTTATCTGAACGCAGTAATGCGAGAGAAGAATATTTACTAGGCTTTTTAAAACATAAAACAAATGGAAATAATGCTCAGTGTTATGCTGCAGTCCAAAACTGTATTTACCGATGATAAAATTGTATTTGGTATCTTGATGGCATGTTTGGCACTGGTATTCTATACATCCTCGAGCAATAATAAATTTTGGAAAACTTTTTATAAGTATATTCCTGCTCTTCTTATGTGTTATTTGTTGCCTGCGATTTTAAATTCGTTAGGTATTATTTCAAGCAAAGAGACAGATACCTACAATATGGCCAAGAACTATTTGTTACCAGCCTCTTTAGTGTTAATGACATTAAGTATCGATCTAAAGGCCGTTGGTAAACTTGGGAGCAAAAGTTTGATTATGTTTTTTGCTGCAACTTTTGGTATTATAGTAGGAGGTCCGTTGGCAATCTTAATTTTATCGTGGATTTGGCCAGCTACTGTTGACGGTGTTGGTTTTGATGCTGTGTGGAGAGGGTTGAGCACATTAGCTGGAAGTTGGATAGGAGGTGGAGCTAATCAGGCTGCTATGCTTGAAGTTTATCAGTATAATCCTGATAAATATGGCGCTATGGTTCTTGTAGATATTGTGGTAGCCAATATTTGGATGGCATTTTTATTACTTGGGATTGGACAGAAGAATAAAATTGATAGATGGTTAAAAGCAGATACATCTGCAATCGAAGAATTAAAAGATAAAGTTGTTCAGTTTAGTGAATCAGTAAAACGTGAAGCAAATTATACTCATATTGTTATGATCTTAGGAGTTGGTTTTTTTATGACAGCCTTAGCACATTGGCTTGCTCAAATAATCGTTCCTTACTTTGAAGCAATTCCGGCTCTTAAAAACTCTTCAATGAGAAGTAAGTTCTTTTGGGTAGTTGTCTTAGTCACTACATTTGGCTTAATACTGTCATTTACCAAAATGCGTAAGTTGGAAGGTTATGGAGCGAGTAAATTAGGCAGTGTTTTTATTTATATTTTGGTTGCTACTATAGGCATGAAAATGGATATTACAAAGGTTGTTGAAAATCCTGGTATTATTGTTTTAGGAATCGTTTGGATGGCGATTCACGTATTTATATTGGTTGTTGTCGCTAAGCTGATTAAGGCTCCTTACTTCTTTCTTGCCGTGGGAAGTAAGGCAAATATTGGAGGAGCTGCTTCAGCGCCAGTTGTGGCTGCTGCTTTTCATCCAGCTTTGGCAACCGTAGGTGTTTTGCTTGCTGTATTAGGCTATGCTCTAGGGACTTATGGTGCTGTGATTTGTGCACAACTCATGGAGCTTGCGAGTAAAGCTCAAGGAATAATTCCATAGTTCTATGAAGAGCCACATTGGTCAAATGTATAATATTTTTGATGCGCACCGCGATGAAGAGGCTGCACAGAAAATGACTGCCTATATGCAAGATCGTTTCCCGCATTTTGGTATTAAGGCAAAGTCAAGAAGAGCGTTGTCCAAAGTTCATGATAAGACGCTACTTTTAGAGGAAAGTGATTTTATAGAGTTTGCCAAAATCTGCTTTGCCTACCCCGAAAGAGAAATGCACCATTACTGTCTTGATGCGTTGCACAGCTTTAAAAAGAAGTTTACCGCGGATACCGTGAAAATAAGCGAGTATTTAATTACGCATAATTCTTGGTGGGACACCGTCGACACAACAAATACCTTGATTAGCTTGCCTCTTTTCAAAAGGAACTTTAGCTTACTTGAAAAGACCGCTTTGAAATGGAAGGACCATGAAAATATGTGGTTGCGAAGATCAGCGCTCATTTCGCAACTCAAATTTAGATTAAGTACAAATACGGAGTTATTGGAAGCTGTTATTCAAGCTAACCTGGGTTCAGATGAGTTCTTTATCAATAAAGCCATTGGTTGGGCATTGCGAGAGTATGGAGATTACAATCCTAAATGGGTTTTGGACTTTGTAAAAAGAACAAACTTGGAGCCCTTAAGCTATAAAGAAGCTATCCGAAAGATTATATAGTATTTTAAGTTAATGTCGAGTAGGAGAAGCCCACGTAGTAAAGTAATATATTTATACAATGAAATTGGGATTAAGATGTTTGGTAAGTGTTTTGTTACTTTTTGTTTGTTTAACGGTCTACGGACAAGATCAATTAGAGATCATTCGAAAGGAGTATTATGAGAATTATGCAACTGAGAATGGTTACCCGATAAAGTTTGCGAAGAAAAAAGATGACTGGTACATATCCGCATATGATTTTAATAAACAAGAATACGATCTGTATTTATTTTGGGATGAAAAGAAAGAGGTCTACACAGATTTATCGAAACTAAAAGAGTTTAAGAGCATAGATTATTTTTCTAGTGAAGGTCCGAATAACTTGCCAAGTATTGGTTCCTTTCAAAGGTATTTATATGGAATTATGCCCTATTACAAATACCGAGGGTGGCATAAGGATAACATCAAGTATTTTAGAGGTAGGAAACTTACATTGGACGATCATTATGTTCTTGCCAGGAGTTATAGCTCTTACTCTATGTCCTTCCTTGCTGACCAATATGCTAGTTCTGATAAAGCAGATTTGCCAGATCAAGATTATATCTATCCTGGTGAAGCCACAGCTCATAGAATGAAAGCTTTCATTGAGAAAAGTGATTCAGCTTTATATCATTATGAAAAGATTGTAGAACAGAACCCTCGATACGATACCCGTATCGTAGGAACGGTTAAAATGAAATGGGCCAATGAAAAAATGTTTCAAGCGTTAACTCTTGATATGTACTCAAAGAAGGGAGATGTCTATGAGACTCTACCAGAGGAAATGTATTCTCAGAGTATCGTAAATTATAGTAAACGCTTTTTAGATGCTTGCCCACAGAATGCAATACTATTTGTAGAAGGAGATAACGATACATATCCCTTGCTGTACGTAAGAAATAAGTTAAACTATAGAAAAGATATTACAATCATTAATCGCTCGCTTTTGGGGCTTGCTATTTATAGTAATCACTTAAAAGAAGAACAACAATTAAGGACTTCATTGACATATAATCATAAAACGTATAAGAACTTGAGTTATGCTCGGCGGAATCCAACCGATAAGGACAGTTGTTCATTACATGAGCTACTTGGCATGATGCATAAATCTCAAAACAAACGAGATAATATGCCTCTTAAATATTCCTGTAAATATTTAACGATAGACAGTATCACTGTTCTACTTCGGAATAATTATATGTTTCGAAATGAGCTGAACGAATTAGATATAATTAATGAAAACAAAGATGAACGTCCCATTTGTTATTCTCTCACTTGTGATTCATCTAGATTAATGGGAGCTTTTATGCCTTACGCTATGGATAGGGGAACCGTTATATTACTACAGTTTAGTAACCCTAAACTTACCGAAAGATTTGATGTTGCATTTATACAGAGAGCCTTAGAAAATGATGTACTAAAACATGCTACGAATACAGATCAATATGAGTGGTTTGAGGTACAAAGTGTTAAATCAGATTTGTTGCGTTGGTTAATCTATTTGAAGGATAAGAAATCTTATGATCGTTATGCCGCATTATATGAATTATATAAATCGCTTATATTGAAACATGAATTTTCAACAACGTCGTTCGATTTATTAATTTTCAATCTCCTCTTAGAAAGGTTTAGGAATCAAGATGTTGAAAAAGAATTTACTGCGCTAAAACGAAGAGTGAAAAAAGTAGATTTCTATCATACTTCTAATTCAAAGTTACTTCCCTTCTATAGTCGCATAAAAAGAAAATACAAAGTGAAGTAATACTAGAATCTAATTCTATATTGAAATACAGGTAACAAACCTGTTTGATAACTTTTTTTAAGGCTAAGATCATTTTCATCAAATCGAATGGCAAAAATGTTCTTTCGATTGGTTACATTTTGTACATCAAAAGCCCATTCGTGGGTAATCTTCTTTGATTGCATCTTAAACCCGATTCTAAAATCAATTCTAAAGTATGGATCATGACGCTTACTAAAAGCCTGAGTATTATCAAAAACAGCTTCACCAGCTAATCTGCTTGCATCGAGGTCAATAGGGGTATAGCGTAAACCACCATTAACTAAACTTTTGAAGTCTAAGGTGAGACTAAATTGCTTTGCTTTACCTTTTTTATCCAGACGTTCTTTAAGAAAGAACTCTTTACCTCCCAAAAGGTTTGCAGCATATCTTCCGTCAAAAGCAGTAGGGTATGTTATTCCATTGGATGGTTCAAAAGTAGATTTATATAAGGAACCAGTAACAAGGTAGTAAAAGCCCTTATTTAGGAAATGCTCAAAGGTTAACTCGATACCGTAATTTGTTCCACTTCCTTTGTTAACCATACTGTCTTCTAGTTGAACCCCAAATTCTGCTCCTTGATTAAGAAGGCTATAAGTACTAATGTTTTGACTAACGGGGACGCTGAAAAGATGTTGGTAATAGGTCTCAATTTTTATGCGTGTATACTGGTTTATGCTTCGGTCGTACGCAAGAACAAAATGGTGCGCTTTTGAAAAACCTAGTTGATCATTTGTTCTTCTAAAATCATTGGGGGCTACCTCTGCTTCCATAAAGTAAGAGCGGAAAGGAGGGATGCGACTATGTAAACCATATCCGAAAGCAAAACTATTTTTTGGAGTAGGGGCATATGTAATTCCCACACGTGGTTCTATACTTATAGCATTATTATAAGGGAAGTAAATTGAGCTAATTCCTATAACCGTTGATAATTTTTCTGAATGTTTGTATTGTAATTGAGCATAAGGTTTGAGTGTATAAAGCGCACCTTTGTAATTGGTCAAGTTGATAAAAGAATCTTTTTCGGCTACGAAAATGCTGTCTGTCAATTTGAAAAAATTACGATCTGCATAACCCCCAATTCTTAAGTTAAGTTTGGGACTAAATTTAGTTTGGTAGAAAGAATGTAGGCTCACAGCACCTTCATAGGAATTGTCTCTATAAAACGGCGCTTTATCAACCAACGCACTCGTGGTAAAAGTGTCTAGAATCGTTTTGGTAGAATTAGCCCGAATAGTTAATGTTGTTTTGGAATAAGATTTTTTACTAATCAAATATGATCGACTCATACCGATCATCCCAGTATTGGTTCTGTAATTAAAGTCTTCGCCACTACCACCGAATAAGCTTTCGCCTTCATTTTCACTATCCCATAGTTTTACATTGCTTATTCCACCTATTCCGAAAATTGTAGTACTTCCTTTCTTATCAGAGAACTTGAGTTTGAAACTTCCGTCTTGATATTTGGGAACAGCAGTTCCTGTACCGAAGTTTACACCTAAAGCATTAAATACAGCTAAAGTAGAGTAGCGGTAGCCTACAATATAGGAGCTCCTTCCTTTTTTTGATAATGGTCCTTCTGCATTCATTTCAACTCCATTGAACCCAATTTGACCGAGAAACTCATGTCTTCTATTATTCCCACTGCGTAGGTTTAAATCAAAAATGCCTGAAGTAGCATTCATATATTGCGCAGGAAAAGCAGAGGTGAGAAAGTCAGAATTTGCTAATACATTATTGTTAATCATACTAATGGGGCCACCAGTTGTACCAGCTGCTGCAAAATGATTTGGATTTGGAATATCCATACCTTCGAGCCTATATAGTACACCTACTGGAGAGTTACCCCGAACCACAATATCGTTTCGTCCATCGTTAGAACCTTGTACGCCTGCAAAACTTTGGGCCATTCGGGCTATGTCATTTTTACTCCCGGCGTAGCGTTGGGTTTCTTCCACGGAAAAAGTTCGTCCACTCACACTAACCATTTCATTAATCGTTTTGCTTTTATCTTTTTTAGATCGAATCACTACTCTTTTCGTTGTCGTAACGCGATCTTCCATTTCAATATTTACAATTAGCTGGTTTGTTGCGTTGAGTTCTAAATTATTTAGTGTGATAGGACGATATCCAACACTGGTGATAATTAGGCTTATACGTCCAATAGGAACTTCTTCTAACTCAAATTCTCCATTAACATCTACCTTAGTGCCTTTTGTTCTATCCGTGAGCATCACTGTAGCACCAATAATAGGAGCCTTAGATATTTTATCCTTTACCGTACCCCGAATACTTTGTGTAATACTTTGCCCTTGAACTTGCAAAGCGAAGAGTATTGGTAAAATTAGAAAAATGCTTCTTAGCATAATGCGAAGGTATTTTCCAAGACGTGACTTCCTCCGATATTAATTGTATTTATAAACCTTATAACATAACAAGCTCTACCAAAAATAAAGCCCTCCGATAACAGAGGGCTTGACGAAGTTTTGGAGAATTCTTTTATCGCTTTATGATAAGCTGAACATTCTTTGAGAAGTTCGAATTTCCTAAGTGTAATACATAATTTCCAGCGGGTAGTTCTTGATTGAAATTCAGGTCTATTTTATGTTTACCCATTTCAAACGTTTTATGCTCAGCAAAAGTTTGAACATGCCTACCACTCATATCCAAGAGCTGTATACTTAGATTTTGTTTTTGCGCTAGATCGAAATCTAGTTGTGCATAATTAATAATAGGGTTCGGGTAGAGGAGTAGTTTTGAGTTACTGTTATTAATATCCACTATGCCAACGGTTAGGCCAGTAAGTAGTTTTGCTGCAAACATTTGATCGTGTCCATCAATATTTGCATAGCCGGCCAAAATAATTTTGCCTTCTTTATCCATTACGGACTGATAGCTGAATTCATCGCCATTTGTGCTTACAGAAAATTTGAGGATACCATTTGTACCAAACGTATTATCCAATGTACCATTACTGTTTAATCGAAGTGCGTACTGTTCATTCAAAGGGTCTGTGCTATTTAATTGCGCATTACCCATAACCACAATTTTTCCATCAGGTTGTAAAGTAAGTGTATTTCCCTGGTCATTAAAACCATTAATAACAAACGTGGTATAACCATTTCCAGCAAAAGAGTTATCGATACTTCCGTTATTATTGAATCTTGCAACAAGTACTCTGTGAATATTTGTGTTTGTAGCTTTGAGATAACCACTAACGACAATTTTTCCATCTGTTTGTTGGCGATGTTGCCAGAAGACTACAGAATCAGGATTTAAGTCAAACATGACTACCCCGTCTTGATCAAAGGTAGAATCTGGAACACCAGTTTCTAACCAACGTTCTATGGCTCCCAGTGAATAAGAACTTGACCCAAATAGTCTTACAAAACCAGAAACTAATGGTTTGCCATCTGTTTGTACCGAAATATCCTGTTGATAAACAGTATATTGATCAGCTATTGGACCAGTTCTAAGATCAAGTAAAGCTTGTCCCGGATAACCATTTAATGTATTTCCAAAAGATGCATCACCTTGTCCAGTTGCCGTATATCTAAAAAGAGATCTGTGCCTCCACCTTTCGCTCGTACTATAGATTCGCCCCGATGCGTCTTGTGCTATTGCCGTAAAGAAGTCTCTATCGTACAGATGATTTGCAGTAGTGAATCCATTTGTTGCAAATGTGCTATCTATTTTACCATCTTCATCGAGGCGAGCCATTGTGAAGTCTCGGCCGTTATTAGTATTACCAGAAACAAGAATTTTGTGATCGGCTTGTTCCACAATATCATGAATGGCATTAAATCCAAGGTAACCAGCAAGCCCTGATCTTCCGAAGTTAGGCTCCATGCTCCCATCTGTCTTTAATCGTGCTATGAGGCCATGCCGAGCTTGAAAAAAGAAGTTGCTACCCACTGTCCCTGTTGATCCAAGTAATAGTATCTGATTATTATGAGTAACACCAACTCCGAAGGCATAGTCCGCAGCAATCCCTAATTCTTTCTCAGTTCTACCCTGAGTACCAAAACTATTATCAATAGTTCCTGTAATATTATAACGAGTTAAACTTGCTGATGGATAAACAGCAGGGGTATTACTAAAATTTCCACTTAATATAATTTTTGTACCATCTGTTAGTAATTGATAACGGGAGACGCCTGTTTGAAGCGTCGGTTGTATGTTGACAATACCTGCTGTCCCAAACGTATTATCATAGAATCCGTTGGTCAAATAGCGGTGGATATTATAGTTGGTCAAATCATTTACGTAGATATTACCATTATTGTCTAACACAATTTTGCCAGATATACCCTGTGTGCCATGTGCTATAGTACCATTAACTCCAAAAGTACTGTCTAGCGTACCATTCAATTTTAACTTGCCCATCGAAAAGTATTGCGCGGATACAGATTTTACTCCGCCGAATAGCAGGGTGGTGTCATTCATTAAATATAGATCATTTATTTCGCTAGGATCAGCCTGACCAGCTCCAATAAAATGTCCGTAGAATTTTCCGTTAGTTCCAAAACTACTATCGATTATTCCAGTTTGCTTGAACTTTGTAAATGTGAAACCCGAGGAACTATTATTTTTAAAAGAGCAGATATAGCTACTATCTTGCATTTGTTGAAGAATGCAAACAGAGCTTAGCTCAATGCGATAAGTTGTATCGATTCCTCCTGAGCTAAAAGTAGGGTCAAAGTTTCCTGTATTTCCATCAATTCTACTCACGAAAAGTTGAGTATGAACATTTTCATTGGTGTAACGTGCAGTCAGTAAAATACGTTCCTGTAGATCAATATCAATATCTTGAAGGATTAGTCTTTTTTTCGTTGGACTCGTAAGCGTAAGCTCGCCATTATTACCAAAAGTTGAAATGCTATTTCCAAGAGTATCTATTTTTCTTATTACGGTATGGTATTCATTTGTACCTGTTTCTTTTGTATAACCTATGTATAAAGAACCATTTGAAGCTTGTTTAATAATGTGTACACTTGAAGCGGTACTTGTATCCGTGATAAGCAGTACACCATTGTTGCCGAAGGCGTTGAACGGGGTGCCATCATGATTATAGGCTAGTACAAATGGGAATAAGGAGTAGTGTTTTTGGTAGGCTCCTGTTGAATAGTATTTTCCACTGGGCGTTTCTAAGATAGTCGTATTGGAGGAGGAGCCAATGTTACCAACATCTTGGATGCCATTATTGCCAAAAGAGTTGTCGAGCTGAGCATTTGCGTTTATAATAAATAAAACGCAAATCAGCATGAGGGGGATTAGTTTTTTCATTCTGAGTTGTTTATACTAAAATAAGTAAGAAGTACAAGATAGGACTTATTTCCCGATTTTTTTACCGAGATGACCTTTTTAGTTGGTTGATTCATTTGTAATAAAAAAAGTCCCACACTTTTGGTGTGGGACCCAGTTTGTTTTATGAATTAAGGTAAAACCTAAGCTTGTTTTTTAAGCTCTTCAATTTTTGCTTCTTTATCCTCTTCTTTGGTAAGCTTGTCAGATTTATCTAAATCAACCAAGACAGGAGCAGCTACAAATACTGAAGAGTAGGTACCTGTAATAACACCAATCATCATTGCAAACGAGAATCCTCGTGTAACCTCACCTCCGAAGATGAATAGGATTAGAAGTGTTAAGAATACCGTTAGAGAAGTCATAATTGTACGACTCATTGTATCATTAATTGCTGAGTTAATAACTTCAGTCTTGCTGCTGCCAGGACGTTTACGGAAATACTCTCGAATACGATCAAATACAACAACAGTATCGTTCATAGAGAAACCAATTACCGTTAAGATTGCAGCGATAAAATGCTGATCAATTTCCATTGCGAAGGGTACAAAATTTCGTGCAAACGAGAATACAGCTAGGGTTACCAATACATCATGCAATAAGGCTATAACAGTACCTAATGAGTACTGCCATCTACGGAAACGTAGTAGGATATAAGCCATAATTAATAAGATTGATATTACTGTTGCGTAGATCGCACCTTTCTTTAAATCATCAGAAATAGTAGGAAGTACAGTTTGAGAACTTAGTATAATGTCCGACTTGAATTTCTTAAGACTAACCTCTTTACCTAAGTAACCACCATCTTGTAAACCTTTGTAAAGATTATTCACAACCTCTGTTGCCGCTGCTTTACTGTTTGGATCTTTAATCTTATAAGCTGTTGTGATGTTTACCTGATTGGCATTACCAATTGTTTTTACAATAGGATATTCATC
Source organism: Chitinophagaceae bacterium (assembly GCA_965230665.1). Classification (GTDB taxonomy): domain Bacteria; phylum Bacteroidota; class Bacteroidia; order Chitinophagales; family Chitinophagaceae; genus JAGNRR01. Next base: position 80,284 of record CBDDLM010000004.1, on the reverse strand, counting down.
ACCAAAACTAGCTTTCAAATCTTTACGTACCTTCTGTGTTTCTACTGCTTTTTCTAAGCGAACAGTATACGAACGTCCACCAGCGAACTCAACACCATAATCAAAGCCATTAAATAGGGCTCCAATACCTAAAAGAGCAACGATAGCAGAAATGATGTATGCTTTCTTGCGCCATTGGATAAACTTAAAGTTGAATGTACGGAAAAGTTTTTTAGAGAATCCAGTAAAGTACTTTAAGTGTCTTCCTTTACCCGTCATAATATCAGTGAATAGTCGAGAAACCAAAATTCCACAGAATAATGAAAGTAATAATCCAATTATTTGAGTTGTAGCAAATCCTAATACAGGTCCTAAACCAAATGTAAATAGAATGATTGCGGTTAATAAGTTAGTAATGTGACCATCAAGTACAGGGGCATATGAACGCTTATAGCCTTCATCAACGGCTGCTTCATAGTCTTTACCATCCGCTAATTCTTCTTTAATCCTTTCGAAAATAATCACATTGGCATCTACTGCCATACCAATCGTCAAGACAAGACCTGCTATACCTGCGGCCGTAAGCGATGCACCTAATGCGCTTAAAACACCTACTGTAAACAATAGATTTAGAATTAGAGCGATATTAGCGATCCAACCACCGGAGTTATAGTAAAGTAACATCAAGATGAAAATGATTAAGAACGAAATTCCAAATGACATTTTACCACCTTGTACAGCTTCTTTACCCAGTGTAGGGCCTACAACTTGCTCTTGAACGATCTTGGCTGGAGCAGCAAGCTTACCGGTTTTTAAAACATTTGCAACATCTTTTGCTTCTTCAATATCAAATGAACCAGAAATACTAGAGCGTCCTCCCGTAATTTTTTGACGAGGAGCTGGAGCTGAATAAACAACATCATCAAGAACAATAGCTACTGGACGATCGATATTCTTTTCAGTTAACTTTGCCCACTTAATCCCGCCTCTATTATTCATCTGCATGATGATTTCAGGGTTTCCAAATTGATCAAAATCAGCAAATGCTTTTTCTACGGCATCTCCATCCAATGGAGGCTTCTCATTATTAGGAGATTGTTTTTTAATCGCATAAAGAACAGAAATATTCTGGTCTAGTAATGATTTATCCGGCGCACCATAATAGAATTTAAGGTCTCTAGGAAACTCTCTTCTTACGATATCCATGTTCAGAAGTTTGTTCAAAGCTGGTGTATCAGCGTTCTGTACATAAGATATTCGACACTCATTAACTAATTTGCCTGTTTCGGGATCTTGTCTTGCTTCAAACCCACCTAATAAATAAAAGCGGAATGGATTTGCTTCTCGAGCTTTTGCTTTTTGTTCTGCTTCACTTAACTTAGAGAATCCTGCTGTATCCAATCCATCGGCGTTTGTAGCATTATCATCACCTAAAAGATTGGAAAGGCTATTATCTTTTGTCGTGTCCTTTGTATCATTATCCTGAGGTTCAACTTTGGCCACAGTGTTATTCGAGTCTTTATCCTCTATTGGATTACCTCCTTTACTATCAAAATATTTTTTGAGGGCTTCATCTGCATCAACTATACTTTGTCCGATTTCGTGAATTGCATATGTTTCCCAGAATTCAAGATTAGCCGTAGCTTGTAGATACTTCTCTACTTTATCAGGGTTTTGAACACCAGCAAGCTCGACAGTAATAATACCTTTATCTTTTTCTGCATTAATTGTTGGTTGTGATACACCAAATTGGTCAATACGTTTAGAAATTACATTAGCAGTACGATCGAAAGCTTCATTCGCTTGTGTACGAAGCATATTGACCACATCGGTATTAGAAGAACTAAAACTCAGCTTTTCAGTAGAGTTTGTTACGAACAATGGAGCTAACTTCCCGTTGGGGTTTTGTTCGTTATAAGCTTGATTAAATAGTGTAATAAAATCTGCACCACTATTTGCTTTCTTTGCATTGGCACTAGCGATAGCGGCATTCAAAGAAGGGTCCTTAGGGTTATTACTAAGCTTTCGTACTAATTCGTCAATGCCAACCTCAAGCACAACGTTCATACCACCTTGTAAGTCCAAACCAAGATTTAGTTCTTGTTGTTTACACTTTTTATACGTCGTGCCTAAAATAGGGTAGACCTCTTCCGTTTGAAGACTGTCTAACATGAAACGCGTTTTGTCAAGGGTAGCAAACGTAAGAGCTTGACCAGTAAGTTCAGGTTGTTCTTTTTTTATCTGAGCCTCAGCTTTTGCTTTGACTTTGTTCTCAAAATTTCGAGTAACCATCGTGAACGATAGCTGGTAAAGCGAAATCAGTATCAATGCTATGGTGAAGAACCATATTAATCCTTTTAATTTCATTCGTCGTAATGTTTGTTAAAATGCTAATTTTAGCGTGCGAATATACGCTTTTTACCCAAAAAAGCTTTTAAAAGAGCCATTTATGTAGAGCTTGTAAATGCCTATTTCTCTACAATCCCTAGCCAATTGTTTCCACAACCGTTAATAATCTTGCCATTGGGGGATATTACTACCTGAGACCTCTTTTTTACACGTATTTTACTTCCCTTGGCCATGTAAATGGGACAGTTGACTATTAATTTACCCTTCCGTCTTAGAATGATGTCCTGATTTATGATCAAAGCTTCACCTTTAGGCTTTGTAAAACTTCTCGTTCGTCTTATTATTAGTGGGTTTTTGTCCTGAATTATTGGTAAATCTACTTCCCAGAGTCCTCGACCGTAGGTTGCAGCAATGAGTTTTCCCCTACAGTAGTTAATGTTTAATTCTCCTATGAGGCATTTGGGTAATTGTTGCCCAAATCGTTGCCATTTATATCCAGTACCCCTTCTAAAATAGACCCCTTGATCTGTAGCGGCAAAAAGTGATTCATAGGAGCCTTCATAAAATTGGAGGTCTTGAATAGCGAAGACCGGCAACCCAAGACTGATATTGGTCCAAGTCTTACCACCGTCACGACTTTCAATAACACGAACGGATTCCGTACATAAGTTGTTATAAGAACCCATACCGCTAAAACCTATGAAAATGCGATTTTCGTCATATGGAGAAATACAAATACTTTGAATACGATTGCCTTGTTTGAAACCATCAACGGATAGGTCTTTTGTTATATTCTTCCAAGTTTTACCACCATCAGAACTTTTAATTAGATCACTCCAATTGCCAGACATATAGATAATGTTTGGGTTTGATGGACTTATAGCCATGGTTAATGCTTTATGCGGTAGGATAGTTTTGTGTTCGATCCATTTTTTCTCTCCTTTAGGAAGACGATAAAGAGATTGCGCTGCAAAAAAGAGGTCACCGTTTGCATGAGCAACTATGGTCTTTCTATTACTTGAATTCTCTTGTGCCATTCTGAGAGATTGGGAGAAAGGAACCTGATCATTATTTGTCATTCTCATAAGACGAGTATTGTATTGACCATAGGCTGTACCTGGTTTTATTTTAGAATAGGCAACATCATAACCGTCTCCAAGTACTTTATGGACCCAACGTTGCTCGGTAGGGATATAACTCATGATTGAGTTATCTTGAGCCCCTGCGCTTATCATGCCATTAAATTGAGAAGAGCCAAGACCATAAAATTGAGTAAGTTGAAGGGCTGGTCCGTTGAGATTTCTAAATGTTTTTCCACCATCGGAAGAAAAGGAAAGGCCACCATCGGTCCCTAAGTAAATATGATCAGTCTTTCCGTCAACAGAGTGATGGGTAATAGCCATAGAACGAATATCTACATGAGGAATGCTATTATCGCCAAATCCATAGTTGAATAATCGTTTGTAGGTTTGGCCGCCGTCTGTTGATTTATAAAGGTATACACCTGCAATGTAACGAATGTTTTGGTTCTTCTTATTTAATCGAAAACCACTAAACCACCTCAGACTTACTCCACGAGCGTTGCCAGCATCAGGTACTTCATACTCTATGATTTCTCCTTTTTTTATATCATATTCGTATGTATAAACTTCAAAGGAACTGTGATGATTGACTTCAAATAGCAATTGATTTTTCTTAAATGGTAGTATCTGAATTGCTTCCATTCCATTACCCTTCTTGTCTGTTTTAAATTTATTTTCTAGTAGGGGAGTCAGATCTCGAACCACCTTATCCTTTAAAGAATAAGTATAAAGTTTAGCATTTTCATTTCCTTTTGACGTCCATTTTTGACAGGTGCTGAAGTAAAGTTTGTTTTCTTTGGGTTCGTAATGGATATACCTAATTTCTCTTTCCTTTAGCGGTAGGTTATTTACCACACTTTCGCGATTTAAAAGTTGTGTCCAATTCTGACCATTGTCTTTTGACAGTAGAATAGAGGATCTACTATGACAAAAAATGAGCTTTTTATATTGAATGAATTTATAATAAACTGGACCGAATAGCTCAGTTATTCCTTCAACTCGTGTTTGTTGCCAGCTCAATCCTCCATCTAAAGACTTGAAAATCCCAAAATCAGGTGTACTATACCATTCATTTTCACTGCCCGTTGCTATCATGATTTCATAGGGAGTCTTGGAATAGTCTATCAGAATATCATTCACGCCGATTATAGGAATATCCATTCGGTCAGTCAATGAGTGCCAAGTTTTACCACGATCAACTGTATGCATGAGAGCCCCTGTCGGGCTCCCAATGAATATTTCATTACTGTCTTTAGGGTTTATATTAATACACCCAATATTTCCAAAACGTTGGTGCATTAATTCATCTTCATTGTTAATTGGTCCTAGGTATTCCCAATTAGTCGTATAGTTCGATTGATTAAAACAATTGTATCCAACCTGTCCTTTGACAAACAGAACATTAAAAAGTAGACAAGTTAGAATTGTGATTCGCATATCTACGAATTTACTTGCTTCAGATGGCTTTTTTCTCTAGTGAGAAGTTAATTGTAATACTGTGAATATTTTAGAAAAATCTGTAATGCTGTGTAATCAATTAAAGGATGTGAGGCTTCTTGCTCCTGAGTTGTATTAACGAATATCGTTTTCATTTTTATGCTCTTGCCAAACTCCATATCTGAAAGATTATTTCCCACCATAATACTTTTCTCGAAATCGATCATAGGGAAATCATTTTGAGCCATACCTGTATTCGGCTTTCTGTCAGGTGCATTATCGTTAAGATCCGGAGCAAAATAGATGCCGTCAATTCTACCCTGGTTATTATGGATTTCCTTCAACATGTAGTTATGTACATCATTTAAGTTTTGCTCCGTCATGAGGCCGCGACCAATTCCGCGCTGATTAGTAACAACTACAATCTTATTAAAACATGATGCACATTTTTTAAGACACTCTAAAACACCTGCATAAAATTTGAATTGTCCAGGATGATAAACGTAATCATTATTTCGTTCAACGTTTATAACACCATCCCGATCTAAGAAAAGCGTCCAAGTTGAATCAATTTTTATCATGTTTGACTTTAAGGACTAAAAAATAGAAGGGAAATCGGTACATGCTTTTTCCAATGCATCATGCCTCGATATATCTATGAAGTAACCATCCGATATCATACCAATAAAGTCTCTCTCTTTAAGGTATTTTTTAAGATAGGTTTCTACGAAAGAAAAATCATGTGGGAAATTGATATTCAAAAAGGATGGTCTGAACATACAATAAATTCCGCTCAATACTAGTCCTGAATTCTGCTCAACCCCCTGTTTAAATTCATGAACAAAGTTTTTTTCATCTAAGTGTGCGGTAATCTGTCCTGAGGTTGTCGGTTGAGGAGCTAAGGCTAATGTTACATCTCCCATCTTTGTTTGTTGCCAAGCAATGAGGTCATCTAGGTTTACATCGAAGTATCGGTGTCCATCCATGATAAAAACATCAGGTGTGTCTGAGTATTGCAATGCATTTAATATAGCCCGTCCCGATGTTGTATGTTCTTCAGATTCTGCGAAGTCAAACGCAAAGGAAAACTCTTCTCGATGATTGAGCACATAGTCCTTAAAAGTACTCTTGTGATGGCTTATCGCAAAAATAACCTTGCATATGTGAAACTTTTTTAGGTAAGTCGCAAGATAAGAAATAAACGGTCTGCCATTTATTTCTTTCATGCACAAGAGCTCATTTTGTGCGTCTACAGTATCGCATAGTACAATACAATCCTTGTGCATAATAGCGTTAATCTTTTTTCAATACTTTAAACAGTGCGTTATCTATGTGCAAGTAATAAATACCGTTTGATAGGTGACTTAAATCAATTAAGTTACTCTTTTGATCTAAACTTCCAGTACTGACTTCTTGTCCAATTTGAGATTTTAATGAAAATATGTGCGTGCGGCCTTCTTCAAAATCAACATGAAGAATGCCATTCGTTGGGTTCGGGTAAATGTTTACTTTCAATTCATTTGATATAGTTTCAATATTTAAAGGCCAAGCCTCATTTCTTAAATAAACGGTATAGTCTTCAACCTCTCCATATTGGGAGCCACAAGGTCTTGGTTCTGTACCCCAATGAGAAAGCCTTACACGCATTCTTACGGTATCTTGATCTACTACAGTTGAGGGTACAGTGAAAGTATTATTTACATTGGATGTGCCTGGGCCGATTGACCAAAGAACCCTTTCGTCTACTTCAAACTCACGATTATTATTAAAGTCAATCCAGGCTCCATAATCATTTCGGTTCCAGCTTGTGTTTGCTGTAACGTCAAGGTTATAAGAAGAGTCTGCAAATAAAGTAACAATAGGTGTTTGGTAATGCGTATAGGCATCATTCATTGTATTGTTATTAATTGTTTCTAGGGTTACATTTCTTAAGTACAGATTTCCATCATTATCATGTCCTGTAGCGGTGCAATACTCATACGGCTTTTGTGTATACATAAATTTATAGGTTTCCGTTGTGTCGTTATTACTACCCACTGCAAATACTTTAAAAAAGAGTTTGGTTCCAACGGTTACATTTGGTAGAGGTGAAGTGCTTACCCATGTAGAGTCAACAGTATTGGTCATAGTAATAACATTACCAAATGTTGGAGTACTCGTTGACCATTCTAAATAAACCGCACTTAAGGTATTGTCGTATGATATGCGAGAGGTGACGGATTGGTCAACACTAAACTTCGGAAGGTCTTGTGTAGGCGGTGAAGTAATTGTAGTGTAAACAATAGCAGGGTAGTCTTTACGTCCTACTAAGTTATATTCCCAAACTCCTCTTCCCCAGGTGGCCGCCTTAAGCGTATTAGAGCCATCATTTACTTCAAGTTCTAGAACAGCCATGTTTGGCAAATCGGTGTTATATAAACTCCAAGTACTACTGTTCATAGGTTTAGTATAGACGCCTATTTCAGCACCTAGGTAGATGTGTCCTTGTCTGTCTATCACAATAGAACGAATTGGCATGTTACCTAAGTTGGCTGTAATATTTGTCCAGTTTGCTCCTCCATCGGTAGATTGAAAGACTTTAGCATTATCATTTTGGTAATGACCATAAACAACAAAAATATTATCATCATTTAAGGGGTCAAAGGCAACATCTTGAATACTATAAGAAGGCAACCCGCTATTAATAAAACTATAGGTTTGTCCGCCGTCAATTGATTTTTTAATAAACTCATTGCGAACTACGATCATGATGTCCGAGTTGTTTTGAGCGATTTCTGCGACCTTAATATTTCCACCTAAAAGAGGATTGCCTACATTAGTATGCGTTTCAGCAAAGTCATCGGAACGATATACTGTACTTCGGAAATCATAGATACGCATATGATCATTTGGATCAAAGGCTAAGGGGGCGATCCAGTCTGCACTGTTACTGCCAGTTGGAGAAGCGCCGCTTGTACTCAATCCATTATTTTTAGAGAGACGACGAGATCCATATTGTACACTACCCATAAACCAAGTTTCGTTTAGAGGGTGTACAATTGCTTCCATGCCATCAGCACCATACAACTCAACCCAACCATTCGAGTTGCTAAAACTAGTACCATTATCTTGAGATCCTACTACGACCTTATAGTGATTTGACTGACTTGCACCTAGACGATAATTTTCTCTGATCCCCATTTCATTTGTAATTTTTTGCCAAGTCACACCATTATCTGTACTCTTTGATAGAAAGCCGTCAGTAGTGACATAGAAAACACCATTCAAACATTTCGCATTTCGGACATCGGCATGTATGTAATCAGTACTAGTATTATAACTGACTTGATGCCCATTACCAGACCCATTTGTATTGCCCAAGGACCAACGCGTGACCCGATTAAAATTCTGACCACCATCTAAACTATGTTCTAAATCTACATAACCATAGACCATAATGGAGGTGTCTAAATCACTTACTGCAAACCCTCTACATGTTTGAGTAGGATTTGTCATAAATGTAAAGTTTGCTCCTAGATTGGTAGACTTCCATACACCATTTGATGTTGCAGCGTATAGACAATCATCACATGCTGGGCTGGTAGATATTTCTAAAGAAGTAGTGTTATTATTCCCTGTTAAGATATCAGACTGGGAATAGCTACCTCCTTGATCCGTGGATATTAGAACATAATTTCTGTTTGTCGCATTTGAATTATAGATATAAATAATACTATTATTGGTTGGGTGGAACGCCATATCCGTTATGGCATCATTGTTATAAAGCTTTGTCCAAGTTTGTAGATTGTCATCTGATCTATATATGCCATCGTTTGTACATATAAAAATTAGATTTGCAACACGAGGGTGATAGGCTATTTCATATATTCTAAAAGAAGAACCTAAACCACCTTGACCAATATTGTTTGGGTTAAAGTTGGATTGGGTCCAAGTGTTGCCGCCATCTATACTTCTATAAATACCATGAGAATAATTATTACGTGCATTTTGTACATTAATCAAAACGGAATCAGGATTCGTAGGCGAAGCCGTTATTGTGTTTACGCCACTGGCAAATAATTTGTCGGTAGTTACAGTCCAAGAGGAACCGCCGTTATTAGTCTTCCAAAAACCACCACTTCTAGAACCAATGTAGATTATACTTGTGTTTGTTGGCGCTACGTATACATCTTCAATCCGGCCTAACCCAGCGGCATAGTGTCCAGTTATACTATCAATTGTTGAAGGGCCTACTTCTTGCCAGCCTCCTGGGAAAAGCTTATTTTGAGTATTACCATATTGGGTAAGAAACGTTTGAAACGCTTTTTCTGCAAACAAAGGATCTATTTGCGATCGGTCTCCACTTGGGTAATATTTGTATTCATTGGCAGCTTTCCATCTCTGGTAAGGTTTCCAGCCACTTCCTTTTTTAGTTTTGTCTATAGTTTTGAAATACTGTTCTGCTTCTGCACAAACGGTATAAAAATTTATCGAAGGGTCGAACATCATTTTCTTATATGTGGCTTCCTGCCCGAAACTTTTAAATGCTGAGAATACAAGAGCAAGTAAAATTACTTTTTTCATAGTCGATTTTTTTATGGTAGATACACGGGTTGTTTAAGTTGGACGTCAGGTATGAGATATTGATATGTTTTACCCTCTATTTGGTAAAACAAGAGGGCCTCATTCACTTTAAGGTTATACCTATTGTCTGGTTGTCCTAATGCACGATTCAGTTTCCATTTTCTTTGAGAACCTTCCATTCGAAACGATTTGCCTGCAAATACAACTCTGTCAAACATTACTTTGTGGTCAGGCTTAATCGTAATCCAAAGGTTTAAATAATCTTTGGATTTGGCGTCTTGCTTCCCGGGAATTTCTACTTGAGTAAATGCGGTCTCTACTTTAAAATGTTTATTCTTAGAAGTAGATTGCTTCAATTTAGGAGAGCAAGCAACTAAGAACACTAGGCCAAGGAAGACGAATGTCAAATTTCTTTTTATCATTTGTAGGAATATCTTGATCTATTGATGAAGTAACAAATCTACTACTTTCTTGACTCCTGTACTGGCATTCTCTTCATATGTCGTAATATTTGATACTCCCGTTATATTTGGTATTTTCTTATCAATTATATAGATAGACGTACTGGGTGGAATATAATTTACAAGTCCAGCCGCAGGGTATACCTGAAGACTTGTGCCTATTACAATTAAAATATCCGCCTGATGGCAAATTTGTATTGCCCTTTCCATGGCGGGCACAGCTTCACCGAACCAAACGATAAATGGTCGTAATTGATGTCCATCAGGAGCTTGATCACCTAGCTTGATATCTGTTCGTATCGGGTATGTTTTTTCTTTGTTTACCGTACTACACATTTTGAAAATCTCTCCATGCAAGTGTGTAATATTTGTGCTGCCAGCCCGTTCATGTAAATCATCAATATTTTGGGTTACAATATCTACATGATATTGTTCTTCCAATCGTACCAATTCAGTATGCGCAGCGTTTGGCTTTACCTGAGCAATGTTTTTTCTTCGTTCGTTATAAAACCTAAGAACGAGTTCTGGATCTCGTTCAAAAGCTTTGGGTGTTGCCACGTCCTGGACATTATGATTTTCCCATAACCCATCACCATCACGAAAGGTTTTAATACCACTTTCAGCACTAATACCTGCGCCACTAAGAATTACAATTTGTTTCTTCATTTAAAATTCAACATTATAGACATCACTTTTGTTACGCTTGATACCAATTGCCTTAAATGCACCTGGTTCTGGAATTTCCTCGGCAAGGTCGAATAGGGTGCAAGAACTAGGAAGTGGTTCAAATATCAAAGTAAAACTATGCCATCCCGCTTTTTGAGCAAACTGCCAATGAGGGTAGTAACATACATTCTCAGCATGTAGAAGTTTGCTTCTATGACCGCTGTGCTGGTCAGTTAGGAAAGTAGTTGGCCAAATTCTGTAGCCATCTCCAGGACTTGTTGCTAAGAAATGACAATGAACAATCACCTGAGCTTGTGTTTCAACTTGAGACGCAAGTTCGGTACTAATGTCAACTTCTTGTTCTACTTCAGGTAATTGAATTGGAGTAGCCATTTATACCTCTAAAGTAATCACAAGAGTCGATAAGAAATCAGTTGAAGTCTATAAGTTATCTACCGATGTTGATCAACCAAAATTGTATTTCCATCGGGGTCGCTTATTACAAAACTCGTTGGTCCAGAAGTCTTTGTATCAGCTTCTTGAATAAAGTCGATCCCTTTTTCTTTAAGCTCTTCTTGAATGTTTCGGATATCTGTAAACGGGTCTACATTTTGTGCATTTGTATCCCAACCCGGATTGAATGTCAAAATATTGTTTGGAAACATTCCTTGGAAGAGTCCGATTAAGGTATGGCCATTTTTCATTATGAGATAATTCTTATTCATGTCCCCACCGAAGGCTTCAAAACCAAGTTTCTCATAAAATGCTTTTGAGGTGGCAAGGTCTTTTACGTTCAGGCTTACTGAAAATACTCCTAGCTTCATAAAAATAATTGTCTTACTAAATTAACTTATTTTCTTCAATTGGTAATAGACGTGAGTCATCTAAAGCGGCTGTTCTGTGTCCTATCCCTTTTAGATATTCTTTGTTTTGGGCAAAGTTTAGAAAGGTTGATACATCTTTGTGTTTTACTAGTAGAACATAGTCCCAAGATTCGTTTTCAGGGCCTATCAAGAAAGGCCCCCCAGTTCCTTGGAATAAGATCTCGCCACCTGCTTCTTTTAGGTAAGGGAGCGTATGCTTTAGATATAACTTATAAGCTTCATATCCAGATATGATCCCCTCTGGTTTAAGGTTTTCAAAAGTTGTATAATCTGCCTGGGTCTTAAATTTCAGCAAATTCAGCATGATCACTGGGCCCTTTACACCTCTGAGATAGAATTTTTTGCCTGCCTCTTGAGTTGCATCTAGATATTTTGTATTTGACATATTCATGGTTATTGTAATAATAGTTTATGCTTTCTTTCTTAGCTATAAGCAAAGGTTATATTCATTATCATAAACATAAATAAAATTTAATTAATAAATTTATGGAGATTTGCAATGAAATCATTTTTTTAAATAGATAACTATGCTTGGAAAACTGTACGATACTAAAAACCTAAAAGGTGATATAACGGGTGGTCTTGTTGCCGGAGTAGTAGCACTTCCTTTAGCACTGGCTTTCGGTGTGCAATCTGGCCTAGGTGCCGCTGCTGGTCTTTATGGGGCCATAGCCTTAGGTATTTTTGCCGCTATTTTTGGCGGTACGGCAACACAAGCTAGTGGTCCAACGGGACCTATGACGGTAGTGTCAGCTGCATTGGTAGCTGCGGCAATTGAGATGACAGGAAGTTTGGAAAGTGGGATGGGTATTATTTTACTTACTTTTTGTTTGGGTGGCCTTATTCAAATCATTTTTGGCTTCTTAAATATCGCAGGTTACGTAAAATATTTTCCTTACCCTGTAATTTCTGGCTTTATGAGTGGGGTCGGTTTGATTATCATTATACTGCAAATTTTCCCCTTTGTTGGACTTTCTTCTGCTAAGTCTACGGTTGCTGTAATGCAGGACTTGCCAAGACTGTTTAGTGAAGCTAATTTGTATGCCCTTGCCTTAGGTGGACTGACAATACTAGTTTATTTGGGTTTTCCTTATATAACAAAGAAAATTCCGAACGCATTGGTAGCGCTTGTAGTAGCTACGCTGGTAGGCTATTTTCTAAAATGGGATGTGCCTGTAATTGGAGAGATTCCCTCTGATTTACCGAGCATTAAATTTTATACTTTCTTAGAGGTTGATAGTTCGGCTTACTCTTTGATTATAGAATATGCCATTGTATTAGCCGTTTTGGGGAGTATAGATTCTTTGCTTACTTCTGTAATAGCAGATAATATGACCAAAACAAAACACAATAGTAATCGTGAGTTGATGGGACAGGGAATTGGAAATATGCTTGCTGGTCTTATTGGAGGTATACCCGGAGCTGGTGCAACGAAAGGAACGGTGGTAAACATTAATTCAGGTGGACATACTCGTTTGTCAGGTACGATCCATGGTTTGATCTTATTAGCGGTGTTATTGGGCTTAGGTTCGCTGGCCGCACATATTCCACTAGCTGTATTGGCAGGTCTTTTAATACCTATTGCTTTTAAGATTATTGATTTTAAAGGATTAAAACATTTGCTAAAGGTACCTCGCGCTGATGCCGCTGTTTTAGTCATTGTATTATTAATTACCACTTTCGGGAGTTTGATTCAAGCGGTAGGAGTAGGTGTTGCCTTGGCTTCTTTATTATTTATGAAAAAGTCAAGTGATATAGGAGAGAAAGGTATGGAGGTTGGCCCTGTTTCTGATTTTGATGGTTCTAAACCATGGCAGGATGAGTTAGAGTTCTATGAAGCATTTAAGGATAAGGTTATCATCAAACATTTGTATGGCTCCTTATTTTTTGGCTTTACTGCATACTTCAGAGAGGAGATAAAAAAGCTAGACCCGAATATTCGTGCACTGATTATTCGCATGGATCGAGTTCCTTATATCGATCAATCTGGACTCTATGCATTGGAGGATACAATCTATGAATTGCGAGAAAAGAATATAGAAGTAATTCTAACAAAGGTACAAGAACAACCGATGGATTTATTGCGCTCTATTGATATAATAGATGATCTCGTACCTGAAGAAGATGTGTTTAATAATGTAGAAGATGCATTTGCTTACCTCAGGGAAAAAATGAAGCTTACTTAATTTGTCGATAACCTTACCATTAGAATATCTAGCTTTATTTCGATCTATAAATTTCAATTTATCCCCACATCTTAATTCAAATATTCTAATAGTTGGAATGAGCTTATTACCTTTGAATGACTTTTGGATATTTCTAGGTGGTTTCTTAGTAAAAATGCTTTGATAAAACCAGTATTTGATGGTCATTAAATTTTTGATATGGCTAAACATATATTCATAACAGGTGGTGTAACTTCTTCATTGGGAAAAGGGATTTTAGGTGCTTCTCTTGCCAAATTATTACAGGCAAGAGGCTATAAGGTTACGATTCAAAAATTTGATCCTTACATCAATGTAGATCCTGGTACTTTAAACCCTTACGAACATGGAGAGTGTTTTGTAACTGAAGATGGTGCAGAAACGGATCTCGACTTAGGGCATTATGAGCGTTTTCTAAATGTAAAAACGAGCCAAGCCAATAATGTGACTACGGGTCGTATATATCAAACAGTTATTAACCGAGAACGCGAAGGAGGGTATTTAGGTAAAACTGTTCAGGTTATTCCGCATATCACCGACGAGATCAAAAGAAGAATGACTCTTTTGAGCAAAAGTGGTGAATATGATATTATTCTAACCGAAATTGGTGGTACTGTAGGAGATATAGAGAGTTTACCTTATTTAGAGGCTATCCGTCAATTACAATGGGAACTAAGTGAAGAGGAGTGCATTGTGTTACACTTGACATTGATTCCTTATTTAAGAGCGGCTAAGGAGTTGAAGACTAAACCTACTCAACATTCTGTTAAGCAAATGAGCGAGATTGGATTGGTGCCAGATGTTATCGTATGTAGAACCGAACAACCTTTATATGGTGATTTGAAACGTAAGATTGCTTTATTCTGTAATGTTAAAGCGAATTCTGTTATTGAAGCAGCTGATGCTGAAACAATTTATGATGTGCCATTACATATGATGCGTGAGAACTTAGATGAAATCTGCTTGGATAAGCTTCAATTAGATCATAGGAGAGAGCCTAAATTGGACAAATGGAATGACTTTTTAGAAAAGTTAAAAAATCCGAAGTCTTCAGTTGAAATTGGACTTGTTGGTAAGTACGTAGAGCTGCAAGATGCTTATAAATCAATTCTGGAATCTTTCATTCACGCTGGAGCACATAATGAAGTAAATGTGAATGTGCATTATGTGCATTCCGAACATGTAAACGCCAAAAATGTGAAAGAAGAATTAGGACATCTCGACGGCATTCTTGTAGCACCTGGCTTTGGTAGCCGCGGTATTCAGGGTAAAATTGATGCCATCCAATATGCTAGAGTGCACAACATTCCTTTCTTTGGGATTTGTTTAGGTATGCAATGTGCTGTTATTGAGTTTGCTCGAAATGTGCTTGGACTTTCTGGTGCAAATAGTTCAGAAATGGAAGATGATTTAGAACATGCCGTCATCGATATTATGGAAGAGCAAAAGACGATTAAAAATATGGGAGGTACCATGCGCTTAGGTTCTTATGAGTGTGAACTAAGTTCAGGGTCTAAAATTCGTGACATTTATGGAGGTCGTCAATTTATTAACGAACGTCATCGTCATCGCTATGAATTCAATAACGACTATTTGGAACAATTTGAGCAAGCCGGTATGCTATCCATAGGAAAAAACCCTCAATCTGATTTGGTTGAAATGATAGAAATACCAGATCATAATTATTTTATCGCCTCTCAATTTCACCCAGAGTATAAGTCTACAGTTGAAAATCCGCACCCATTATTTGTTGCGTTTATAAAGGCAGCAAATGCTTTTGCGATAAGTAAGAAAAATGGAGATGGCGTAAAGGTAGAAGTCGGTTAGCACACGTTTTTCGGTAAACAGTTTCACGGCTACCCTTTTGTAGTATTTAGAAGGTGATTGGCTTTCTTCTCTTTTTCTTAGCAAGATTTAGATGATGAAAGGCCCAAAATTGAAGTCGGCTATTGTAATTTCCGTTACCTGTAAATTGTGTTTGGTTTCCGATTTCGAATGTCCATTTACGGTTTAATTGATAACCGACAGTATAATGAACCCAGTGACGATCAAAGTGTTTCGGGCCTTGCAAATTCCAGAAGGCTTCGTTGAGTAATGCGAGATAGAATGTTCCTGGTTTTATTTGCTTATGGTTCAATGCCATTTTTACCTGTAAGAAATAACGAAAACGGAAGAAAACATCTCTATTTACTCGAAACCTATTCTCTAATCTATAACGGTGCTGAAAGTAGAACCTTTTATACGCTTGCTTTGTAATGAATTGTTCATAGATGCGAAACTCATTGAAATTTGTTTTTACATCGGTATTAGCAATATAGGGTTCATTATAGAAATAGTCAAACCCGATACCCGCGATGTACTTTCCATTTGGGTCTAGTTTATAGTTTGTGCCTACACGAAATATATATTGGTCCCAATCTCCTAGGATATTGTGAAAGCGGAACTGCGTATTTGCTTGAACATTCAATCGTTTTCCCAAATCATATGTTCCTAAATAAGAATACCAACTTCCTAAACTACTAGCTTGTGAAAAACAAGATATAGAAGTACTTAAAGCTAGCAATACAAAAAACACTTTTTTCATTAAGGCCAAAAGTACTATTTAGAATGAGCAACAACCAAATAACGAAACGCCCATTTCCAACATATCTTAAATGATTTGGTTCCTGCATTGATCAAGAGCTGGGATAACTCATTTTTCTTAAACCCACGTGCTACTGATAGTGGAGCATCATTTTTGACCAAGTAGGATTTAGAGAATAGTTTAGTAAGCAGTTTTATTGCGTTATAGGCAAGCGGGTGTCTTTGTAAATCGTTAATCACAAACCCAACCTCAGCATGTTCTTGCATCCAAGAGAATTGTTCAACCAATTGGTCGTCGGCAAAGTGATGGCAGAACAATGAGCTGAAAATTATATCGGGTTTTGTATCAAATTGGGCAGCGCGATAATCGTTTACAATGAAATTAATGTTTGGATAAGTTTTTTTAGCAAATGCAATACAGGTATCCTTTAAGTCAATTCCCGTATACCGTAAACGTTTATTAGCCAGTTTTTTTTGAAGATATGCTAGGTTATCTCCGCCGCCACAACCAATTTCTACAATATGTATCTCGTCTTCTGTATCCGGGAGTAATTGCTTAATCCCAGATAGGGTAATATTATGACCACCTAATAGCGTATTAATAGTATTAAGCTCTTTGAGATTTTGTTTAATATCTTCAAATGGGATATCGTCTTGATCCAATAATTCTTTATCGTATGATCGCTCTGATAAATTCATAACCTCAGCAGCTACTCAAAATGGCACTTTCAATGGTAAGTCCAGGGCCAAAACCCGCAGCAAATATTTTTTCATTAGGTTGTTTAATTCGTTTCTTAATAGCCTGTAATACGTAAAAAATAGTCACTGAACTCATATTGCCATATTGCCTTAGGATATCAAAGCTGGTTGCTAAATCCGCTTCCCCTAATTGCAGTGCATTTGCAAACTCTTGAAGTATTTTTTTACCACCAGGGTGAATAGCCCAATGTCTGATCTGTTTTTTATCATTAACCGCATTATTTAGTAATGGTAATATATTTTCTCCTAGGATTGTTGGTATATAGCTACTGAGTGTCATTTGAAATCCAGTTGGTCCAATATGCCAGGCCATGTCTTTCTTGCCGTTTAATGCAACCTCTGTATAGAAAGAGTCCAACTGATACATGCTGTTTTCAGCTTCGTTATTTACTAAAACGGCGGCGGCACCATCTGCAAATAAAAGAGTCGAAGCAATATTATCCATAGTAAATTCGTTCTGAAAATGCAAGGTGCATAATTCCACATCTACGATCAAAACTTGAGCTTGGGCCTGTTCTGCACAGATGGCTTTAGCTAGTTTCATAGCATGAAAACCAGCATAGCAACCCATGAAGTTTACAGCTAGGCGGGCAATGTTATTAGGGAGGTTTAGTTTTTCTAATAGAATTATTTCAAGGCCAGGTGCAGAAATTCCTGTGCAGCTTACAGTAATTAAGTGTGTGATCCCCTGAATTTCATCTTCCGATAGAATACTTTGAATAGCAGTAGTGCACATTCGGGGAGCTACATCGAAGAAAATCTCCATTCGGTCAGCCGTACTCGCTTCCTCTGTTTTACTCTTAAGAAGAACAGGTTCGTTAGATCGTGTAAAATCTCCAATTGCAGAATATCGAGTATCGATCCATGAATTATTATACATGCGCTCTACACGATCTATATATTTCTGAGGGATCTGATATTGTTGAATAGCAAAATCTTTAATTGCCTGTTGCTCGTGACAAAATGGGGCATCTGTTGTTCCTATTTTCTTTATATATGCCAAATTGTATAATTAAATTCTAAGTCCTATTAGTTAATAGACGACCACGGTCTGTTCAACTTGCTAAGATGATCAGATAATATTTAATTTCATACTAGAAATTAAAGAAAAAAATGAAAATAAAAAATGCATTCATACATGTTGCTGAAATCAAACTCATGCGCATAGTATGTTTAAAGTTGGCTTCTCCTTCATCTCTAAGTACCTTGAAAAACCAATAATTGAAATAAACAAGGCTTGGAAGTTGGAATATTAGATAAAGGATGATACCGTAAACTCCTTCAGATGCATAAAAGGGGAGTAAGAATGCTATACTACCAATTAAAAACAAAATCCCAGAAAACAGGAATGTACCTTTTTTTCCTAAGAGGTAGCTTATTGTTATAACTCCATCTGCACGGTCAGTTTCATGTTGATAAATTTGAGAAAGAGGATAAATAGCACCGATTAAGCAAGAAGCTGAAAATGCCCATAAGTGATATCCCTTTAGCGTATGAACAAAAGCATCACCAAGAGAGAGCGAGACCATATAAAATATCCAGGCCCCTTGAAAAATAAAGACAACTAAAAAACCCAAAACGGGATATTGTTTTAGCCTAATTTTTCTGTTGCTATACAGTCTCGAGACTAAAATATAAATTAGGACGGCTATTGCGGTGCTTACCGAAACAAATATCGAAAGGGTAATCGCTAAGGTATCAAGTATGATGGACACCAAACCTAAGCGTTTATCCACTTGCAATGGATTCTTTATTAAGCCAATACTACCTTCATCCTGATCCTGTAAACTATTGTACGCATTACTTGAGGGGTAAACAAGTAGATGAAGAATAATAAAGAGTAGCAAAGCTTTCCCTACATTAATAATAGTATAAGGGGTTATCATGACATAGGCCATAACAAAAACCGGTAGTAACAGGTATGAAAATGGGAAGCGCAGATGTTGTAAAATCGAGCGCATGTTTAGAAAAGATTTGCAAAGAATGCCTTTAGCTCTTTGCCAGGATAGTTAACATACATTTCTACTATTTTAGAAACGGCTAGTACAATAAACATCCAACCGACGTATTTATTAATAGGGTATTTAGCAAAAACATTAAAAATCTTTCTTCTGTATTTGGCAGCTAAAAGGGCATAGGTCCAGAGTAAACCAAATCCCCCAGCCACAGCTCCTACAATAGCTATATAGTAACTACTCATATATTGAATACTCCACATGGGTAGTGTTAGGGTAAAGAAGAAAAACCAGTAGGGAAACATTTGCGGGTTGAGTAGGCCTACACCCAATCCATATAAATAATGGTTACGCTTTTTTTTGTCATCTGTAAATTCAATTTTGCTTTCTTCAATTTGTTCGGCATAGGATTTTCCCGTAAAGTAACGGTAAGCAAGAAAGATCAAAAACAAGGTAATAAATATGCCCAGGAAGAAAACTAAAACTGGGAATTTTTGAATGTAAACTGATGTGATTAATGCAGCACCCGCATAAGTCAATTCAGCTATAGCGGCACCTAAGGCTACTTTTGTTGCATTTTTATACCCTCTGAAGAGTGATGTTTCTATTACTTTTACATTAACAAAACCTGGCGGGATATTGCTGAGGTAGCTCACCGCGAAGACAATAATCAAAACACCAAGACTTTCAATGATAATCATACTAGAAATTCAGTAATTCTTCTATTTCGTGTGCTACTTTTTCCGTACTTGGTAATATTTCTTTTTCTAGCTCCATATTCATTGGAATAGCTGGGACATTTTTAGAGCCTATTGTTTTAACTGGTGCGTCAAGTTGATAAAAACATTCTTGCGCTATTCGTCCAGCTAGTGCCTCAGCAAATGAATTTCTTAGCTGCTCTTCAGTAAGCACGATACATTTACCATGTCGTTTAACACTATTGTAAATAAGCTCTTCGTCAAGAGGGTAGAGTGTACGAATATCAATAACCTCAACTTGTCCCGGAAATTTCTTAGCGGCATTATAAGCCCAATGCACGCCCATCCCATAGGTAATAATACAAAGGCTTTCACCATTTTCTACATGCGTTTCATGCGCTTCAAGGTGTTTGATTCCTTTACCAAAAGGCAAGATATAATCTTCAGCAGGCTCAATACATTTAGCTTCTTCTGTACCAGGTACTTTGCTCCAATAAAGCCCTTTATGTTCAAACATAACCACCGGGTTAGGGTCGTGAGCAGCAGCTTTAATAAGTCCTTTCAGATCAGCGGCATTACTGGGGTAAGCTATTTTGATGCCCTTGATGTTCGCAATCATACTTTCAACACTACCACTATGATAGGGGCCTCCACCGCCATAAGCACCAATTGGAACTCTAAGAAGCATATTGATGGGGAATTTCCCATTACTTAAATAGTTACTTTTACTGATTTCTGTAACTAGTTGATTAACACCTGGATAAATGTAATCTGCAAATTGTACTTCTACAATTGGTTTGAGACCCATAGCACTCATACCTACTGTAGAGCCAATAATATAAGCTTCTTGAATAGCTGTGTTGAATACACGTTCGTCGCCAAATTTTTGTGCTAAAGTGGCCGCCTCTCTAAATACGCCTCCCAATCTGCCACCTACGTCCTGACCATAAAATAACGATTCTGGGTGTTTGCGCATAATTTCTTCCACAGCGTGCAAAGCAGCATCAACCATAACCACTTTTTCTCCATCAGCTGGAGACCGTTCTCCTCGTTCTTCGGTTATCTCAGTTGGGGCTAGTATATTTTCGGTAGCTGTATGGAGCAGAGGTTCCGGAGCATCTACGGCATGCTGAAATTCTTTAGCTACAAATTCTTTTTCTTCTAACTCTATTTGATCCAATGTTTCTTCAGAAACCTTTGCTTTTAGCAAAACTTCTTTAAGCTTAGGGCCAGGATCATCTTTAAAATGCTTTTCTAAATCTTCTTCACTTCTATACCATTCTTTGCGAACACCACTAGTGTGATGTCCTAGTAAGGGGACAGTGGCATGGACTAAAATCGGTTTGCGTTGCTCTCGCACATAGTGAAAAGCCGTTTCCATAATTTCATGGCTTTTCTTAAAATCACTTCCGTCTACCTGCAAACGTTCTATTCCAATAAACCCTTGAATAAATTCATAAGCATTCATTGTGCGTGCTTCATCACTACTTACACTAATGCCCCAGTCATTGTCTTGAACAAGATAAATAATGGGTAATTGATGTAACGCGGCAAACTGAAAAGCCTCGCTTACTTCACCCTCAGTTACACTACCATCACCTAGGCTACAAACTACAACTGGTTTATATTCATGGTCATTTAAGCCTTGTGTCTCTCTATATTTTACTCCCTGCGCTAGTCCTGTAGTAGGGATAGCTTGCATACCTGTAGCACTGCTTTGGTGAATTATTTTAGGATATCCATCACGTCTTGCATTGGGATGGTTATAGTATTCTTTACCACCAGTAAAGGGATCTTCTCCCTTAGCGAGTAGCTGAAGCATCAACTCATAAGGACGCCAACCCATACCAAGCATAATACTTTCGTCTCGGTAATAGGGGCTAACCCAGTCATATTCCTTTAGGTGAAATGCAGTTGCAAGTTGAATTGCCTCGTGTCCACGACTTGTAGAGTGTACATATTTAGTTATTTGTCTATTCTCATCATAGATTTCTGCCATGGCTTTAGCAGTCATCATCAGTCTGTATGCTCTTAATAAGGTGTCCTTATCCATATGTTCTGAATGGGGGTGTAAATATAAAACGGGAAAAACTCAGGGCATAGAAAGAAGTAGTTTATAATTTGAATCTTACAAATATTCACTTTTTTGTGACTAAAAAAGTACTTTCGCTTTGATGCCACTCTTAAAATTTAATCTGCGCTGGGATGATGACATAAATGTAGAGCGTGATATAGAAATATTGCACTCTCAGACATTCCATGATTTTCATGAAATCATTAAGAAGAGTTTTGTTTTCCCACCTAAAATGGAGGCTATTTTGTATGTAAGTGATGATACTTGGCGCAAAGGTCAGGCCGTGTCTTCATTGGTTGAAAAGAATATTCGTGGTGCGGCAGCCTTGTCTATGAAGAAAACACCCATTGGTGCCTTGCTGGGAGAACAAAATCAGAAGTTTGTTTATAAAGGTGAGCATAAAAAGAAGTGGGGATTAAATATTGAATTAGTAAGTATGTCCTCAGACCCTTTAGAAACTTCAATATTTCCCCGTTGCATACGTGAAGAAGGTGTTTCTCCAGCTACATTTGGTAATCAAGGTAAAGAACAAGATGCCATTGCTGAAATAGAGGAAAAATTTGATCTAAACAATATTGATAGCCCAGAAGGATTAGGGGGTTTGAATACGGATAATGACTCAGTCCAGGCAGAATAAACTTATTGTTATAGGTGGGCCAACAGCATCAGGCAAAACTTCCTTGGCTATTGAGTTAGCGAGAAAATATGACACAGAGATACTCTCCGCCGATAGCAGACAGTGTTATCGAGAATTGAATATAGGTGTTGCGAAACCTTCATTTGTTGAACTCGAACAAGCTCGACATCATTTTATCAATTCGCACTCCATACACGAAGAAGTTACCGCAGGTACTTATATGCGGTTTGGTTTAGATATTTTAAAAGGTATTTTTGAAAAAAACAATATTGCTATATGTGTAGGAGGTACGGGGCTCTATATTAAAGCACTTTGTGAAGGACTAGATGAAATACCCGTTGTAAATAAAGAAATTAAGCAGACTATAGAGCTAGATTATGAAAAAAAAGGTTTGGACTGGTTGAAAAAAGAAGTTGAAATCACTGACCCATTGTTTTATAAACAGACTGATTCGAATAATCCTATGCGTCTCCTAAGGGCTCTAATCTTTTATAGAAGTCATCAACAATCCATCTTGAACTTTATTGGTGTTCAAAAAGAAAAACGCTTATTTGATATAGATTATTATGCTATTGATATGAATCGGGAGCAACTTTACAATAGAATAAATAAACGTGTAGATCTGATGATGGATGCTGGGCTTTATGCTGAAGTACAATCTTTGCACCAATTTGAAGAAATTAAAGCGTTGCAGACCGTAGGTTACAAAGAACTTTTTGCTCACTTAAATGGGCAATGGAGTTTAGAAAAATCGATTGAAAAAATCAAACAACATACAAGAAATTATGCTAAGCGACAAATAACATGGTTTAAGAATCAAGGAGCTTATAATGTATTAAGCGCTGAGCAGATAGCGCTTACTGTTGAATCCACAAATTGTAGATAACTGAGTTCATAAACTGCTCTGTAATTACCTATTTTAGAGATATGTCCGATGTAAAAAAGGATGAGCGATTAGAAGAATTAATGACCGAGTTTTTGGAAACAACGGATGAAAATGTTTCTAGACATTCCAGCCATGCTTCGCAGACCAAGCCGGACAGTAAAAAGGTGCTTGAGAGAATAGAATTGCAGCAAAATGAGATTGAGCAACTCAAAAGTAACATAATTGAACTCAAAGACCTGATTAGGGAGAAAACATCGGAGGTAAACGGTACTCATGCTAAGGAAGTTATCGCCTCAGATATTTCAGCACTGCAACATACTGTTACCGAACAAAGTGTACGGATTAATGAGGTAATTAATCAGTATCAGCAGATTTTGGAGACCGCGGAGCATGAGAAAGCAGAACGTTTGGCTGCACTAATTGTTGAAAAAGAAGAGGTTGCCATCCTGAAAAGTACTATAGAGCAACAACGTCAGGAATTCCAAAAGGAGAAGGCAGAACGTTTGAATGAACTAATTGCTGTAAAAGAAGAGGTTGCCATCTTTGAAAATACTATAAAGCAACAACAGCAAGAAGAACTCCAAAAGGAGAAGGCAGAACGTTTGAACGAACTAATTGTTGTAAAAGAAGAGGTTGCCATCTTGAAAAGAACTATTGAGCAACAACGGCAGGAATCCCAAAAGGAGAAAGCAGAACATTTGAACAAACTAATTGCTGTAAAAGAAGAGGTTGCTACCTTGATAAGTACCATAGAGCAACAACGGCAAGAATCTCAAATAGAAAAAACAGTGAAACATCCTACAATGGCTGAAATTGTTACTATTCAAAAAATAGTCTCAAATCAAAGTACTAAAATAGGAGACTTAGAATACAAACAAAAAATGCTTAAAACGGATCTCAAGAGAAAAAACGAAAATAGAAAGGGTACTTTTGGCCTGTTGGGTTGGTTGTTGTTGGTAAGTAATGTACTGCTTTGGTCGGTTGTTGTTTTTTTTATTTGGAGTAGCAAACAGAATAAAGAGTCTGAGCTTGTAAGAGGCAATTCGGCGAAAATTAGCACTACTCCCGAGTCAACTTTTAAAACTAAAAGGGTAGAGCCAGTAGATTTTGAATCGAGTGTAACTCCTCCTTCAGCCAGTCAACCTAGCATAGATATAAATAATGATCACCTTCTTAACGAAGATAATTTGCCAGTAAATGATACAGCTCCAAATGAGGCTTTTGTAGGGCCAATTGAAGATGAAAGAACAAGTGCTAAAACAATGGAGCCAAGTAGCACAAACAATACTAGAAAAAAAACGACTTTGCGAAAATCTAGCAAAAAGCGTTCAAAAAGAACGACTAAGTCAAGGGGGGGGCAAGAAGAAAAAACCTTACAAGATAGATCTAATAAGACTGTTGAACAACAAGTAAAGCAAAACGTTCAGGAAAACACTAAAGTGCCAGATGTAAGTTTTGGAGACTAATTATTCAATTTTCTCGAATTGAACATTCGATTTATTGTGTTTAAAGGCATGCTCTAATCGGTGCTTATGCGTATCCGTTATGAATATTTGAGTTTCTAATTCTAAGATTAGATCTATTAGAAGCTGTGAACGTTGTCCATCTAACTTTTCGAAAACATCATCGAGTAGTAGGATGGGGTGTTTTTTTATTATTTTTTTGAGCAAAGCGTATTCCGCAAGTTTTATGGCAAATAAGAAACTCTTTTTTTGTCCTTGAGATGCATGTTGTTTCATGGGCGCAGAGTTGATAAAGAAAATAAGATCATCTTTATGAACACCGACATTGGTTCGTTGCGTTATGAAATCTTTATCTTCAGACATCTTTAAAAGATGTGACATATTATCGTCCAGTAAATGGCTGCGATATCTAAGACCTATTTGTTCTGTAGATCCCGCAATTCTCGTGTAAAAATTTTGTACAAGCGGAAGAAGTAATTCAACGACTTCCTTTCTAGTTTCGTATATAGAAGTGGCATGCTCAATTAGTTTATTCTTATAATACGTATGCAATGCTACGTCTATTGTTTTGTGCTTTGAGGATTTTAAAAGTGCGTTTCGTTGAGCCAGATATTTGTTGTATTCAATAAGCTCTTGCAAATAGGTTGGGCTTCGTTGAGAAAGTAGAATGTCCAAGAAACGGCGCCGTACATCGCTATGACCATTAATTAGAATCGTATCATCGGGAGAGATCATAACAGCTGGAAATTTTCCAATATGTTCTGCCTTTCGTTCATATAGAATACCATTATGACTAATTTCTTTTTTGCCATTTTCTCTTAAAATGCAATCTATTTGTGCGTCTTCAAAGGTGCCTTTAACAAACATACCATGCGTGTTATGTTGAACAACTTGATGATCGAAAGAAGAAAAATAACTTTTGGTAAAACATAAATAGTAAATAGCATCTAGAATATTGGTTTTACCAACACCGTTTGAACCATAGAAGCAGCAGATGTGTTTTTTAAACTCGAAATTTCTTTTTGAGTAATTTTTGTAATGGTATAAAGACAGTTTTCGAAGCACGTTGCTGCTACAAAATTAACTTTCAGCGACTGCTTTGGGCTTGATTAGGTTATCAATTTTCTTTCTGAAAAGAAAAAGAAGGAGACCGCCAAGAATAATGCCAAAGGCAATTAACTCAGCCTGCGAAAAACCACTGCCATATTCCGCGTTAACCCGTATTCCTTCAATTAAGAAACGCTCAATGCCATTAAAAATTAGATAGATGCTAAACATAGTAAGAGGGACTTTCATCTTTCGCCTATTTAACCACAGAATAATAAAAATGAGTACGCCCGCTAGAAATTCATATATAGGCGTAGGGAACACTGGTGCTACCAGCTGACTACACCACGTTCCTTCACAATTTGGTATCCTGTACCCCTCGGATTCTCCTGCAACATTATTAGGGTAGGTGTAGGCCTGAAACCATACGGGAAGCCACGATACTCTGAAGGCTTTATGTGCGACTTCACCAGTATTGTTCATACTTCTAGCAAAGTATTTTGGATTCTCTTTTACAAGGTTTTCGAATTCACCTTTCTGGGCGGCAACCACTTTTTGATTTTCTAACTTAAAAGCACTATTGTAAATGCCCCAATCTCCATCTCCTGATACCTGACAACCTAAACGACCTATGGCGTAAGCCAAAATAAGTCCTGGAGCTGCTGCGTCACAAAGATGTCTAAAATCCATTTTGTACTTTCTCGCGTAAAAATAAAAGGCCAAGGTAGCTACAATGAGTCCACCGTAAAAAGTAAGCCCGCTACTTGAGAACAAGCTTCCAAACGGATCACTTAGAAATCGATCCCAGTCTTCAAATGTATTGAAGATTTTTGCGCCACCAAATCCAGCTACCGCTGCTAATACAGCCATATCTCCAACACGCATGCTGGGAAAAGTTCTTACTTTTTTAGTAATGGGTCCTTCACCTTTATCATTTTTTTTGAAAGAGAAATAATTGTAAACAATTGCCACTACAGCGGCTAAGATGCCACCAAGAATGCTACCGTTGGAAGAGAAGATATAGCTCAACGGATCGCGCGTGGAGACTTCTAAATCTCCAACTAACCCAACAACTTTAAAGCCAACCAAGAAAAATATGATAGCCGTGCTAAGGTAGTTGAGCAGCGTTGGAGCTTTCCCTACAGTAATTGTATCAATAGTAGAAGGAATCAATTGATCTTCTTCCTTTCTTTTTAGTTCAAGATATAGCGTATAACCAGCCGCCAAAAAAGATAGAGCGACTAAGAAACCGAAGGTCTTTAATAAACTAAGAACGGGAATATCTATACCAAACCATTCTTGGAATAGGAATTGAAAATCAGGATACATTCAGGTTAATTACAATGAGTTTCAAATGCGGCCTCTAAGTTCGTGGCAATCATTTCTGCACTCCTTCCTTCAATCATATGACGCTCAATCATATGAACCAATTCTCCATCTTTTAGCAAAGCAATGCAAGGAGAAGAAGGCGGATAAGGCATTAAATATGTCCTAGCTTGGTTCGTTGCTGCTGTGTCAAATCCTGCAAATGTAGTCGCCAATTGTTCAGGTTTTTTTGTTGCTGTTTTAATGGCATGTAAAACGCCAGGTCTTGCCGTACCGGCACTGCAACCACAAACACTATTAATAACTAAAAGTGTAGTGCCATTTTGTTTTAATGCGTTGTCCACATCTTCAGGTGTCTTAAGATCGTTGAAGCCATTATTAGTTAGCTCCTCTTTCATAGGTATTACTAGTTCTGCTGGATACATCGTATTGATTTTTAATGTGCCAAAGGTAAGTCGCAATGCTTGTTAGTTTATCCACATAGTTGTGAATGTTTTGGGAAATTACAAGTTCAATACCCCTAAAATCTCTTCTTTTAAAAACTTACCTCCGGGATATTGTGCAGTATAATCAAGGTTTAACCAGATTCTGTCATATTCATCGATATGATAGTATAATCTTTCGTTATTAATCTCATATTTGAATAATTTTTCTCTTATTAGGTAGTTCAGTGCTTCCATATCGGTCTGTGAACCAATTAACAGCTCTGGATAAACATGACGAGATGTGTATATCAAACGCGGCGTTCCGCCAATAGCTTTAATACATGATGCCATCAGAATGGAGTGATCGTCGCAATCTCCACTTAGATGCCCAATAGATTCACTGGCCTTAGCGAGATACTCTCTACTTTTAGGATCATTCACATAGTTCCAGTTTTGATTTATTTCCTTGAAAATTGCAAAACATTGAACAATAACTCTTCTTTTCTGCTTTTGTTGAAAATTCTTAAAATGTTTACTTGTAGCCAGTAAGGCAAAATTCCTGACAGCTGGATTTTGAAAGTCCATAGCCTGGATAATTCCTGATTTATTAGGGAAAGGTGTAAAATTGGAAATAATGAATTCCTCTGGATGAGGGCTATCTTTCAACGAATAGAGCATTGCTCTATAATCTTCGTATAGATTGTCGAAACAGTAACGGTTTGTGAACTGCGCATAGGTCAGACCAATCAAGGTAACGAAGAAAGCAATGAGCACCAGATTCTTCATTAAATAAAATACCCCCAAAACAAATAGTAAAGTAGCAATAGCAAGAAGTAATCTATCGGTATGGTAAGGCCAAGAAGGGTCGGGGAGGTATCGGTGTAAAAAAATAAAGAGTGGTGCTGCCACAAATAGACTTAAAACACGAATAATAGGATTTACAAAGCGTGCTGCCTCATTATCCTTTTCAATGATAAATAATTTTAGGTTCTTATCACTCATTAAAATAAACCTCGATTCATGTTTGTCGCTAAATTAAAGTGTTGCACAGTTTAAAAGTATTTTCGTTTGAAATATTCTATTTTTATAAACTCAAAATTTAGTTAAATGAAAAAACTTTTTCTCTCCTTTGTGCTCCTCCTTCTGTTTGTTCAACTCTTCGCCCAGCGAAACAACTGGCAAGAAAAGCAGAGCAATGGTTACTATTATCAATATGTAGAAAATGATCCTGCAAAGGCACGGTTTTATGTATTAAAAAATGGTTTGACTGTAATTCTTTCAGAGAATCATGAAAAGCCAAGAATTCAAACTATTATAGGAACTAAAGCGGGTAGTAAATCTGATCCAAGTAGTCATACGGGCTTGGCACACTATTTAGAGCACATGCTTTTTAAAGGGACCGATCAATATGGAACTCTAAATTGGAAGAAAGAAAAAATTTACTTAGATATGATCGATGATCTGTATGAAGATTATAATTCAACAACTGATGAAGTAGCTCGTAAGAAAATCTACAGAGCTATTGACTCGGTATCTGGTATAGCCTCAACATATGCTATAGCAAATGAATATGATAAGCTCACGGCTATGATAGGTGCTAAAGGAACAAATGCCTTTACTTCATTTGAACAAACAGCTTATATCAATGATATCCCGACCAATCAAATTGATCGTTGGTTGGCCATTGAAGCAGAACGTTTTCGTAACCCTATTCTGAGAATTTTTCATACAGAATTAGAAGCGGTTTATGAAGAAAAAAATCGCTCACTTGATAGTGATGATGATAAAGTATTTGAAAAGCTTTTTGCCGATTTGTTCCCTAATCATAATTATGGACTGCAAACCACTATCGGTACTATTGAGCATTTGAAAAACCCTTCTCTAAAAGAGATTAGAAATTATTACCACAAGTATTATGTCCCGAATAATATGTGTCTTATTATGTCTGGAGATTTTAATTCTGATGAGGTGATCGCTAAGGTTGATAAAGCTTTTTCCTACATGGAACCAAAACATGTAGCAGAGTACACTTTTACTCCTGAGAGAGAGATTTCAAGTCCGATAGAATCTACTATCTATGGTCCCGATGCAGAATATCTGACAATGGCTTTCCGTTTTCCAGGTGCAGATAGTAAAGAAGCGTTGATGTTGGATGTTATGAGTAGCATCTTATCAAATGGAACAGCAGGATTAATGGATTTAAATCTGGTCAAGAAGCAAAAAGTACTCGCTGCTAGTGGAGGAGCTTACGTATTAAAGGACTATGGTATTTTGTATTTAGATGGGAAAGCGAAGGAAGGACAAAAACTTGAAGAGGTTAAGGCGCTGATGCTGGGAGAAATTGAAAAACTAAAGAAGGGGCAGTTCGATCCCAAATTGCTAACGGCAGTTTTAAATAATAACAAAAAGTATATCATTGAAAATTATGAAGGAAATGGAGGAAGAGCTTATTCACTGCTTGATGCATTTACTACGGATTTAGACTGGCGTAAGAAGGTGACCCTCCTCAGTGAAATGAGCAAAATAAGCAAGCGAGACATTCAACGTTTTGCTGCAAAATGGTTAAAGGATAACTATGTATGCGTTTATAAGAAAATAGGCAAAGACCCTAATGCAATGAAGGTAGAAAAGCCTGCCATTACACCTGTTTCAGTAAATCGGGATGCACAGTCCGATTTTGTAACAAAGATTGCCAATACGAAAACGGACGAAATCAAACCCGTTTATCTTGATTTTAAGAAGGATATCGAACGTGCTACGATTCACAATAAGGGGCAATTCCCTAATGGGAAAAGAAAGGCCATGTTGTATGGAGTTCGTAACAAAACAAATGATTTGTTTACACAGTATTATCATATTGGAATGGGTAAATATCACAGTAAGATATTACCTATAGCAATGGATTATTTGCAGTATTTAGGAACTAGTAAGTACAGTGCTGAAGAAATCAGTAAGAAATTCTATATGTTAGCCTGCGACTTTGGAGTGAGCGCGGGTAATGAAGAAAGTTATGTTTACTTAAGTGGGTTACAAGAAAACTATACGAAGGCCTTAGTCTTATTCGAAGAATTATTGTCTGATTGTCAGCCTAATGCTGATGCATTAAAGGAAATGATAGCTGGAATAAAGAAAAAGCGAAGTGATGCAAAAAGAAGTAAAGGAGCTATTCGATCTGGTTTAAGGTCGTATGCTATGTATGGTGAAGATAATCCTTTTAATTATCAGCTAAGTGATAGACAACTAGATAATTTAAGAGCCCAAGACCTTGTAGATATGATTCATGAACTCAGTAGCTATCACCATTCCGTTTTATACTACGGGCCTAAATCGGTTC
The DNA here is from genome assembly GCA_965230665.1 of Chitinophagaceae bacterium. Taxonomy (GTDB): domain Bacteria; phylum Bacteroidota; class Bacteroidia; order Chitinophagales; family Chitinophagaceae; genus JAGNRR01. The sequence continues at coordinate 49,472 of CBDDLM010000004.1, read as the reverse complement.
ATGACATTGTATCTACTTTAAATCGTTATCATAAACTGCCGGAAGGAGTAACCGAAACTCCTGAGATGCACAAGTTTACACGTCAAGAACAAAATAAGAATGAAGTATTGTTAACAGACTATGATATGGTACAGTCTGAAATTATGTGGGTACGGAATAATGAACTCTTTGATCTTAATAAGTTGCCCCAAATTAAAATGTTTAATGAATATTTCGGAGGTAATATGAGTGGTATAGTATTTCAGGATATTCGAGAATCTAAAGCTTTAGCATATTCATGTTATGCAGCTTACGGTATTCCTAGTAAGAAGAGTGAACCTTTTAGTATGACAGGTTATGTTGGTTGTCAGGCTGATAAAATGAAAGAGAGCATAGATGCTATGCAAGCTTTGTTAGATAACTTACCCGAATCTGAAAAACTGTTTAATAACCAACGCGCCTCACTACTCAATTCAATAGCAACAAGCAGAATCAATAAGACCAGTATCCTCTTTAATTATTTAAGCGCTCAGAAAAAAGGAGTTGATTATGATTTACGTAAAAATACGTTTAACAAAGTAAGTGATATGACCTTAGCAGATATTAAGTCTTTTCACCAAAATCATATCGCAAATAAGCCTCATACCTTGGCTGTATTGGGTTCGAAGAAAAAGCTTGATATGAAAGTTTTAGAGTCTTATGGGCAGGTAAAAGAACTTAGTTTGCAAAAAATATTTGGTTACTAGTCTTTCGTATAATATTCAGGAAATGTGCTTGACCACTGGTCTTCATGAATAGCATACGTCTTAATTTCTTTTCCATTAGTTAGCACGAGGTAGGATGCATTTAATTGGGAGTTGTATGCAAGGACTTGTTGGATTGTATTTGTATTTAACTTTTCATCCTCAGCTTTACATTCAATAATTAGCCAGGGAGTAGCACCTTTATAAATAACAAGATCGTATCTTTTTTTTAGCGAACCTATTTTTATTTGTTTCTCGACAGAAAACAACGAGGCAGGGTACCCCTTTTTATCGATAAGATAATGTATAATTTGTTGGCGCACCCATTCTTCAGGTGTTAGAACGACTTCTTTCTTTCTTATGATATCATAGATATACTCTTTGTTGTTTCGAGTTGTGATGCGCACGGTTCGAAATTAAGTCTTATTTTCAAAGCTCAAATTCTATTTGAATGAAAAAACTATTCCGTAAAAAAAGTATAGCTCAGATTTTGGCTGATGTAAAATCTGGATTCTCTGATGGTGAAGCACCTGAAATGAACAAGGTATTAGGCGTTAGGGATATTACTTTTTTTGGAATGGCTGCTATTATTGGCGCTGGTATTTTTAGTACAGTTGGTTCAGCATGTGCCGATGGAGGGCCAGCTATTATCTTTTTGTTTATGGCTATAGCAGTAGCGTGTGGTTTCTCTGCTTTGTGCTATGCCGAAATGGCTTCAAGAATACCAGTTAGCGGAAGTGCATATACTTATACGTATGCAACTTTTGGAGAATTGATTGCTTGGATAATAGGCTGGGACCTTATTATGGAATATGCCATTGGTAATGTAACTGTAGCCATTTCCTGGAGTGGTAATCTCACTACTTTTTTGGAGCAACTTGGAGTTCATATTCCAGGTTTTTTGTCTCATGGCTATCTAGAAGTTAAGAAGGTTGCTGGCGAGTTTGCTGCAAGTAGTGGTGTAGAGGTTACTGAATATATGCGCCAAATGAATACGATATGGGAAACAGCTCCTAAAATTGGATCTGTACCATTTATTTTGAATCTTCCCGCATTTTTAATTACCGTAATCATAACAGCTTTGGTCTATGTAGGAATAAAGGAAAGTAGAAGTGCAGCCAATGGTATGGTTGTGTTCAAGGTATTAGTTGTTATTCTAATTATCGTATTAGGTTTCTTTTACGTTCGACCCGAGAATTGGTCACCTTTTGCACCAAATGGAGCCTCTGGCGTTTTAAAAGGGGTTGCTGCTGTTTTCTTTGCTTATATAGGTTTTGATGCCTTGGCCACGGTTGCAGAAGAGTGTAAAGACCCACAGCGAGATCTGCCGAAAGGAATGATTAATTCCTTAGTAATCGCTACGATATTGTATATTCTCATTGCGCTCGCGCTAACAGGTATGGTAAAGTATTCTGAGTTGAATAATGAGGCGTTCTTGGCAAACGCATTCTTGTCTCGAGGTATTGATTGGATAGGTGGCATAATAGCTTTCAGCGCGCTAATAGCTACGGCAAGCGTGATGCTTGTCTTTCAAATAGGTCAACCACGAATCTGGATGAGTATGAGTAGAGATGGGCTTTTGCCCAAACAATTCTCTAAAATTCATAGTAGGTTTAAAACACCATCTTTTGCCACAATTGTGACTGGGATTCTAGTAGGGGTGCCTTCGTTATTTATGGATGCAGATTCAGTAACGGATATGTGTAGTATAGGTACGCTATTCGCTTTTGCGCTTGTTTGTGGAGGAATCGTTATTATGCATCAAAACAAAGATGAGGTTAGACCTAAGTTCAAGGTTCCTTACGTATCTGCACAATACATAATACCTCTCTTCACCCTTGCAATATTTATCTGGTTTTGGTTTACTAAGGATCAAGTGGGTAGTTATGCTTATGATCTATTTAATAGCAATGAAAGTTTATTACAACAAATACCCACAGTAGTCTTCTACCTGAGCTTAATTGTTTTGAGTATCATTTCCTTCACTAAGAAGTTATCGTTAATTCCGATGTTAGGGTTGCTCTTCTGCCTTTATTTCCTAAGTACTTTAGGAGCAACAAATTGGTTTAGATTTCTAATCTGGTTGGCAATTGGGATTGTGATTTATTTCTTATACAGTAGAAATAAGAGTAAGCTTAATCAGCAGGAATAGCTTCAGAGTCTTTGGTTTCCTTAAGAATGTGCTGAATGGTTTTGGGGTTAGGCGAAAGAGGAACCTCTTTCCTTATGACTTCAAGGCTCGTTCTAAGTTCTTCGAATTCTGCCTCAAGTTCTTTATTGGAGGCAAGTTCCTTTTCTAATACAAGTTTATCGTCAGGATCTATTTCGTCGAATAAATAGGCCACTAATAGGTCTGAGTACATATGTTTCATAAAGTTTCATTTGTACGGAAAACGACGAACTTGATAGAATATTGCCTTTCTCTTGCCTAGTAACAATTAGTTAACAAATTAGCTTTTCAACTTCCTTTTTAAGCTGTTTTTTGTCTACACTCACCGCGCCAAGAAACTCACAGACCAGTCCACCAGCTAAGTTTGCCACTTGAGCCATTAAATTTTTATCCTGCGTTACAGAATAGACAAGAGAGGCAACAGCAATCACGGTATCACCTGCTCCAGATACGTCTACTATATTTCTTTTATGGGCCTTAAACAATTCAGCTTCTTGATCTTTTTGAACAAAAACACCCTTTTCAGAAAGTGTAATAAAGGATATTTTATGCTTTAATTTGCCTTGCAGATTGTTATGAATGGCTTTGAGGCCGGTTTTAGAGGCGAGTACTCTTTTCAAACCAAGTCCTTCCTTAACTTCTTTTAGGTTCGGTTTAAAAATGTCAGCACCTTTATAGGCGAAGAAATTTTTCAATTTAGGATCAACCGTAATTGTACAGCCTGCGTTTTTTGCGTGCTTAATCAGGTTGCGAATAACGGCAGATGTTAATACACCTTTGTTATAGTCTTGAAAAATAATGACATCGGGCTTCTCAATCTGAATGGCCTTCATACATCGGTTAATAAATTTATGCTCAGTATCTCTCGCTAGCTTTTTAGTCTGTTCATGATCGATTCGTAGCATATGCTTCTTATCACTGATAACACGAGCCTTTGTGGTCGTTATTCTAGATACATCCTGTAGGATATAGTTTGTGTTGATATGTCGCTCTTTACAAATCTTTAAAAGCGTTTTGCCATCTTCATCTTTGCCGATAACGGAAAGAATATGTGTATCAGCCCCTAAGGCCTGACAGTTGGCTACAACATTTAAAGCGCCACCTAAACGACTTTCCTTATTCTCGAGTGAAACAATAGGTACGGGTGCCTCTGGTGACATTCTATCTGAATGACCAAACCAGTAATTGTCCAGCATAACATCGCCAATGACAAATACCTTTTGGCTAGACATACTTTTGAAAAGCTTATTCGTATTCATGACTACGCGGACAAAACTACATCTATTTTTTGCTCTTCTGCTTCGCTTTCTGCTTACGTTTTTTCTTGGGGCGAATTATTCTGGTTATATCGTATCGACCGCTTAAACCTATAATGTTCAGACCTGATTGTTCAAAGTAAAACTCGCTCTGATAAAAATATTCTGCGCTCAACTTCCAACGTTTTTTTGAGTAGGATAGGGTTGCGCCAGTCCGGAGTCGGTAGAGGTTAAACCCCTTGTAACTTTGGCTAATAAAAGGTTCGGTATATAAGTTTAGATTCCACCTTTTTGATAATTTTCTATCCAGAAGTAGTCGGTTCCGCCAAATCCAATTGGGCTTATAGGACCGCAAGTAATCTCCATTAAAATAATTAATATCGTGTTGAAGAAGTGTTCTAAATTGTAAACGTGTTCTTCTATAAATTTTCTTACTACTACTTAACGATACTCTAAATCGATGTTTATCTTGTTCATAATTTGTAATAAATCTATAATAGACTTCAGCGTCTAACCAACGATTTATCTTTCGTTCATAAACTAAGTTGAAGTTAGCCCTTCTGAACTGGCTTATGTTTTCTTTTAGGTCAAGTCGATAGCTAAAATCAATGCTCGATTTTTTATTAACTCGATATCGAATGCCCAATTCTTGACGTAATCCAAGATCCTGCTCCTGAGCTGAACCCGCCAAGCAGGATAGCAGGGTAAATAATAATATAATTGTTTTCTTATCCATTAACTTTTTTCGAGTCTATATCCTTTCTATTCTCATTATTTTTAGCGTAGTAATAGGCAAAAATGTTGGCAGTATCACGCAGAAAGTTGACATTCCTAATTTCTACTCGATGAATGGGTAAACCTGTTCTTTTCTGAAGGTCATCTAACATTTGCTCTCGTTTCGTGGGTTGTATGAGATCAATTCTTTCATATACAATTTCTTTGACATTCTCATGTTTCAAACCAAGATACTTATCTAATAATACCGTAAGAATTAAGATGGTTACATTACATGCCATGATGACATAAAAATTACCATCTGTATCAGCTAAAGCATTAACTAATCCAAGGGCAACACATGTAAAGAAGTAGCCCATTTCTTTAATCGGTACGGTGACCGTCCTATAGCGTATGATAGAGAAGATGGCAAACAGCCCAAAAGCAAAGCCAATTTTTATTTTGGTTGATCCAAGTAGCAAGCAAATAATAAAAATTAAAATATTGAAAAGAAAGAAAGTGAATAAATAATCTTTATTCTTATGTGTGGAGTAGTAAATCAATCGAACGAGAATAAACACGGCCAGAATATTTATTCCAAAACGAAAGACAATATCCCAGTATTCGAAAGAGTCCCCACCTCCAGCTTTAAGCATATTGTCTACAACGGCTTCAATTTTATTTATGCTGTCTTTAAGCGCTTTAGCTGTTTTATACATTTTATCCTGCATAGGCTAATTCCATTTTTTTTAGTTTTAGTATCGTTGGTTTGAATTTATTTTTCTTTATATCTTTTTCCAGTAAGGCAATTCCAATGGCATACTTACTGAAACTTGCCGGTCTGATTTGGTGTTTTTTAAGCACCTGCACCGTCTGACTATAATTGTCAGTTTTACTTTGTTTTACTTCAATTATAGAAAGAAATGGTTTTTTAATAATTCTGTGCTCATTGAAAAAACGAATTGAAGTGTCTATGGTAATGCGCTCCGTAAAATCACGATTGCAAAGTGTAATCCTATTAAACGCATTGCTCATTTTGAGTTCTAGTTCTTCGCCATGATACCGTTTGTTTTCAATCATGCCATATTCATCTTCTCCAAGAAAGTCTGGAAGCACTTCTATTTCTTTACGAACCTTATTCGTTCTTGTGCCGCGTTCTTTGTGCTTGATTTCAAAGAAGTTCAGACCAGAGTCAATATATGAACGGGTACGAACTTTTAGTCTGTTTACATACCCATTATGATGGTACATGTAAAACTTGAAGTCTTTAGTATCATAATAATGTGTTAGATATTCAAAGTTTCTTTGGCCAGCTATTTCGAGTATGTACTGCTGGTCTTTGAGATCATGCAAGACTGCTGGGAGTGTTTTAGTTGGTAGTATATATTTAGAGTCTACGCGCTGTAGGAGACTTACCGCGTTTAATTGATCTAAGGTAATAGACTCAAATTTATTAATGGTATCCAGTAGTCTACTCATTAAATATTAATACTAAAGTCAGGAAGCGTAATGGTTTCTCGATTTGACTTAACCTCTACACTTTGTATAACAGGCGTTTCATTATTTGTACAGGTATCGCACTCTGTAAACGTCCATACTTTATAAGTACCTTTTCTTAATTTTTCAAAACGATAAGAGCCATCCAGATTTGTCTTAGTTTCGTCAAGAATCGTATTACTTCCCTCTACAGATATTACGACCTTCATATCGGCTGTATATCCCTCTGCTTCTATGATACCAGAGTTCGGTGTATAATCTGTAGCATAGACCTTTCCTTCAATACAAGATAGACCTCCAAAACCTGGTTCTTTTTTACAAGAAGTAAATAGAAGAATGAGCGCGACAGTTAATAGACTAAGTCCTTTTTTCATAAGTGAAAGTGTTCTTTATCGTTTAGACGATAAATATACTAAAATCACTCTAAGAAATTAGCAATTTGATAATATTACCAAGAGGTGGTCGTATTCTTTTTTATTGTAAATACACGAGATAGGTTGAAGCCAAATTGAAATTCACGTTTACCCCAATCTTGAGTTGTTTCAGCAATAAAAGCCTTTTCGTTCATACCCTGAGCATTTGAAAAGTGAATTTGAAAAACATGACCACCAGTTTCGATATCAAAGCCAACAGATATTGGAACCATGTTGTAGCCATCGCGTGCTCCTGACAGAATAGGGTATGTGTCTAACACAAAAGCGGTTCGTTTAGATATTTTGGCACGCGCCCCAATTCCTAGTGCAATCAGCGCATTCTCATCTTCACGTGTTTCAACAAGGTTTCTATGCACATAAGTCGGAGAAAGTTGAACTGTAAAATTCTCATTTAGTTTTCTCCCAACAATTAGTTGAGCATAATAACCAAGTCGGTTTTCAAAGTCGTCAAAAATGGGGTTTGTGAAATCAGCTGTACGCAATGTTGTACCGCCAACAATAAGGATGGATACAGGATAGTTTTTTTCTCCTTTTTGCTGATGCATAACTCGGTACTTGGCGAACCCATCAAGTTCTTTTAGAAAAGTGCTACGACCTATACCTATTGTGAAATTCTTAGTTACACCATAGTCAAAACCCATACGCATTGAAGCTTGATCTAATCCGAACAGATCCTTGATACCATTTTTTACAATACCGAAGCGATGTAAGATTCTAAAATCAAGCACACCTTCACCCAGCATTTCCATAGAGTGTCCATTAATAACACGGGTAGACTTAAAGGCATTATTCGCGTATGTTGTCTTCGGGGTGTCATCTCCCATTAGCTCATCTAGCTCATCTGTAATCTGAGCGAGCAAGCTTATTGGTAGGAATAGAAGCAGTATAATTTTTTTCATAAATGGTTACGGTTTAAGGGGGCAATACGTTGTTATCCTAACTTTTTAAGGCGTGCATTGATCTTAATCTTTACATCCTTGGCGATCTTATCGCGAACAGCACGTGGAATTTTCACCTTATAATCAGTGAGCTTTACACTAAAGTTGGATGATACAGTTGGGATACCTTTTTTGACAATGATATAACCACTCTCTACTACAGCTTTTTTTACACCATGTATAGTTAGATCACCACTAACCTTTACAGGATATTTGCCATCTTTTGAAAAGTTTACTTTGCTAATGTCTTTTACTTTTCCCTTAAACATTGCTTTTGGATACTTATCACTATCCATATAGTTTTCATTAAAATGCTCTTGCATTAGTTTCTTTTCAAATACAAAGCTTTTAATGAGTACTTTGAATGAAAGGGCCCCTGTCGCTGAATTAAGCAGTACTCCAATAGCTCCATTATGAGCTTCAATTTTTTCCATCGGAGCGGAGGAAAAGAAACTGATTTTACCTGTTTTGGTAAAGTATTTATCCGCTGTTGCTGTAAAAGCAATAAGACTGAGAAGAAGAATAATAATTTGTTTCATAATTTTTTTATTGAGTTAAAACACAGTTTTTCATTTGGATTGTTTTACCAAGCATGTCATCAAAGTCATACCCAGTCAACTTTCCCTTCATTTGGACTAAAGAACCTTTTTTTAGTTTACTTGCATTTTCTAAATGTCTGTTATCAATTTGGCATATAATGGCATCCAAATCGCCTTTTGCTATAGTTATTGTTCGTTCATTATTATTCCCCTCTGTAGACCAAACGATCCCACGTACAGCAATGTATTTGTCCGTGTAAGCTGCCAGATCTTCTTCGGACATTTCAATAAGCAATTTATCCATACCAAGAACCTCTTCTGCTTCTGCATGAATAGGGTCGGCGACTTTGGCATTTGCCTGCCAAAAGATTATTCCACCAACAATAGCACCAAACAAAAGGATGCCAATAATTATACCTTTAAATTTTTTCATAATCTATTTAATTGTTTTGAGCACCATTATTAACCCAAGATACAATCTTTTGAATGCTACAATCGTCTAATTGACCTAAATTCTTTGGCATCTTAGCAAAGCCGTTTTCATGTCGAATTGTACCTAAAAACCTGGATCCAAGAGCTGCCGTTTGTAAATTACTAAATGTTTCTAAATCATAACCTGCTGCCATTGTCGTTGCATTATGACAGCCAGCTGTGGCACATTGTCCGTCTATAATAGGTCTGATATCAGTTGCAAAACTAATAGAACTCGTATCACAAAGTCCTTGCTGGGCCAAAAGATCCTCCTTATTATTCTTCACACAAGAACAGTAACAGAGAACCATACCAACAGCCAGAAGAGGTAAAATGGTAGATTTCATATATTACAAACTTAACGAATCAGCATCACATCTCCACGATGTACGTCAGTTGTATTGTCTCGATACTTTAGCTTAATCAAATATTGATAAGATCCAATACCCGCTTCTCCTTTACCATTATAACTTCCATTCCAGCCTGCACGCATCTCGTTTGTTCTGAATACTTGTTGGCCCCATCGGTCATATATTCTAATGTCAAGCCCTATAACATCAGGTCCTATGCGTATATGGAAGGCATCATTTTTACCGTCTCCATTAGGTGAAAATGCATTTGGAATAAATACTCTTTTATCAATTTCTGGAAGTGCCGGTGGCGGGATAGGAGGTGGGATGAATTTAAAGTTAGCCGTAATGACATCGGTCGTGTCATAAGTAAATGTAGTACCCGGATTTGATAGGTTGGCAATATTCGTTGTCGTATTATTTTTTGTCCAGTTTACGAAAACAAAACTGGGGTTAGCCTCTGCTTGTATATTATACATTTGTAGTCTACTTAATCGTATCGTATTTGGATACGTTGGCAAAGTAGCTCCGTTTAACTTTATCGTACCTGCATTCGCCGCTTGAACATCGAAAGTGACATCAATAGAATCGTAGTTGTAGTATTTAAAATATGCAATGACCGAATCTTTGTCTTTAAAATCAAATAGGACTGTAGGATCATTAGCATTAGGGTTAAATACATTCGTTGGTTCTTGTTTCTCCCATCGATCAAAGCTCCAATATGGACCTAAGGTAGGCGTTGCTTGTAATTCGTAGATGGAGTCTGCCATCATGATCTTACCCCATACATAAGGAGATTTAACCGAGCTGTTAAGAGCAATAATTCCACTATTAGGAGGTGATACATTCAGTTTTAACTCCCTCGGTTTTAAATTCATACAACTGTCTAGTTTTCTACTAATCACAGCACACCGATTTGTAATAAAAGTTCTTGCTTGAGTAACAAAGGTCTGCCAGGTAGCAAAGGTCATACCCCATCGAGTAGCCTGCCTAGCCATTTCTGGCGAGATAACATTTACACAGGAGTCAAAATGATTGAGCATGTTGGTACAGTCCAATGGCCCATTAAACATTTCTATCCATTGGTCTCTGTAAAGTTTTTCAAACTCAGGGTTATCCAAGAGGTTAGTGAGCATATCCGTATGTTTAATATTTGAGTTATTTTGAAAGAGTGAGGTCGGTTCGCAAGGGTCAAACTCAAAAGATGTTGTACTGATTCCAGTATAATTAGCATTATTTAAACCAAGAATAGCATCCATGTCCCATAAGGCATAACGCCATTTTACTTTATTGTTATTGCCTCGTCCGCGCCACCACATTGTATTCCAGTTTAACCAGTCATGATTTACAAGATAGGTATTGATAATGAAGTATTGGCAAAAACTTTTTAGGTTTAGATTATCCTTTACGTGTTCATAATTTGCTTGGATCGCCATATTATTGTTAACGATATGGTTATACAAGTTTGTCCAACCTGTATCACTTCCAAGCCTTACACGCAAGCCCCCCCAGTAAGAAAGGTGATCTACTTTTTTTCGGCTTTTTCCATAATAATAACTAAAATAATCGGCATCTACTCTTTCACGCATATCATAAAGTCCCCAGTATTGTCCATTTATAAAAAGGAGTACCGGTTTCCAACGTCTGAAATCCATCTCAAGATTATATTTTTCTGATAATGTTTGAGCAAATACATCACGTATATGAGCACCATTACTAGGAGGGAAGCCAGTATTTCTAAGATTATCTGACCCTGCTGCTTTAAACATAACTCGATCAAACTTATTTCTAAGACTGGTGCCAAAAAGCTGTCCTTTAAACTCTGATTCCGTTCCAGTCTCATCCATAGCTTCAAAGTCAATACCTTTCTGAGCATAGGCCCAAGAGTCATTACCATGCCTCGAAGCTCTGCCTTCAAATTCTTGAAGTTGATTAAAACCATTATCAAAATATTCAATAGAGCTATAGATGCGTGTATTAAATCCTCCAAAAAGATTAGGAGCACCGTTTGCCGAAGCAACATCATAAGGGCCACAAACTGATACAACATCAAAGTTTGAAGACTCATTTATGAAGTAAGTATTGGTTTCTATTCTACTCGGGAGTATTTGAGTATTCGTACTGATTGCAATAGCCCTTATGGATGTATTGGCTGCAACAGGAATAGGAGTTACATAAGTAGGTGATGCAGCAGTGGGTATTGAGCCATTTGTGGTGTAATGAATTGTCGTATTAGGCCCTGCGCTTAACGCAATATTTTGTGCTGCGGTATAGTTACCTGCAGGAATAGAAAAAGTAGGAGCAGCTTCGTAGCCTAATCGTGCATTTGCATTAGCAGCATTAGGGCTCGGAGCAGTAAAAACACCCCATGTTGCAGCTCCGTCTGTTGTTCGCCCATGAGAGTGATTGACTTGCGTTCTTCTGCTTCCAAGATGAACACTATCTACAATAACACCAGCTGTGGTAGATAGAATAAACCATTCACCATTAGATTGTCTTAGTTTAAAACTTGTATGTATTTCGTTGGCTTGAATTGTTTTTCGATTACTACAAAATACCATTTTTCTAGCACCTGGTGCAACTGGGGTAACCGTAGGGATTTGATACTTCTGCAAATCACTTGGGTCATCACTCAAAAAATAGCCCGAAAGATTAACCGGAGTTCCTCCAGTATTATAAAGCTCTACCCAATCTTCATTTTCTCCGAAAGCATCGGCAATCGTATTCACATTCGAGCAGGAGAATTCATTAATTACAACCTGAGCATGCAAAAAAGAAATGGTGCTCAATAAAATTGCTAAGGTCAAAATCTTTTTCATATGTAAAATTTAGCTCGTTAAAAATAACGTTTATTATAATGCTGATCAAAAAAAATATTAACATTAAGATGATAATTTGGTATTATTGTAAAGCATTATAATACGCATATGAAAAAGACGATATTTATTCTAGTAGCGTTGGTCACACTCGGACAACTGGTTACTGCTCAGATTACTACAAATTTGCCAATTCTTAAAATTACTCTGAATCAGGCTATTGTTGATACTTATCGTGCTTCTAACATGGAGGTTATTGATAATGCATCGGGTGTAAATTCCTATTCCGATCCCGCGACACAAACAACAAATGCGGGTATTCGTTTACGAGGAAACGCTACAAGTCAATCGTATCCGAAGAAATCATATTCTGTGGAAACTTGGACGGGTTTCAATATCTCAAATAATACCTCCGTAATGGGCTTACCTATTGAAAATGATTGGGTGCTTTTATCTGCTTATACCGATCGTTCACTTTTAAGAAGCAAACTTGCCCTCGAACTGCACGATGAAATGGATCGCTATGCTCCAAGAATGGTTTATTGTGAACTTTTTATTGATACGGTTTATCAAGGTGTTTACCTTTTTGGTGAAAAGGTAAAAAGAGATACAAATCGGTTGGACCTATCAAATTTAAGAACAGTTGACAATTTCGGAGATCAGCTTACTGGCGGCTATATTCTTCAACTAGATGACGAAAACGGAGCTGGGTTTACGAGTAGCTATCCTCCTCCAAATGCTACTAATTCACAACAGATAAAGTATTTGTACGAACTTCCTGATAATGGTGACATAACACCCGCTCAAAAAGCATATATAGAATCCTATGTAGATAGTTTCGAGAATGCATTAAATGGTGCGAATTATCAAGATACTTTACTGGGTTGGAGGCCTTTTGGAGCAAACAAAGCCTTTATTGATTTTATTATTGCTAATGAAGTAAGTAGAAACTACGACGCCTATCGTGTCGATATGTATATCTACAAAGATCGAAATAAAAAAATGCGTCCTGGACCGCTTTGGGGGTTTGATGCTTCTTTCGCCAATACAGTAAATTGTGGATCGGACGGCACTACAGGTTTTGCTTACGATATGGGCGCTAGTTGTGGCACTTTAGCTAACCTTCCTAGCTTCTGGTGGAGTAAACTTATGACGGACACAAAATTTGTTCAAGACCTAAAGTGCAGATATACTAAGTATAGATATCCTGGTGATGTGCTTGATACAGCTCATATTTTTATGCTTATTGATTCATTTGCTAGTGAGCTCACACAGATGAACGCCTCTAATAGGAATTTCGCTAAATATCCTATTTTCGGAATGCCTTTGATAAACGAACCTATGCCTATGTCAGCAAATCATGCAGAAGAGGTCGAGAATATTAAAACATTTGTCAGAGCTCGTTTAGCTTGGCTCGATAGCCAATGGCTTGATAATTCTTGTATCCCATTAAGCACAAAGTCATATGCAAAGAATCATATAATAAAAATATACCCTAACCCAGCAACAGATCAGATAAGCATCCAATCAGATGTAAATGGTGCAATGCGGTATGAGTTAAAAACGATATCAGGTCGTGTATTAACCCGAGGAATGAGCAAGGGGGGGCAAACAAATGTAGATTTAAGCAATTACACCCCAGGTTTGTACTTGCTTTTAGTTGATCAGAACGATGAACGTTATATGAAAAAAGTATTGGTTCGATAAGCGTATCGGTTCAATAGTTATTCTACCTTATGTTTTATAGGAGTTCTTAGTTAATCGTTGTTTCGGCATATTGGTTTCAGGAGTATTGGTCTTTTGGAATAATCATCAGTTGGTAAAAAAAGAGTCATTCACCTTATTCCACAAGTTTTCGGATAAAAAATCCATTTGTAATAAAGCTATACAAGGTCATTGCTTAGTATATTTGAAAGCATTAAATGATCAACATGAAAAAAGTTATATCAGGTTTTCTTATAGCGCTTCTACCTTTTTTAATATTAACCTCATGCGGAGGTGGTGAAGAAGAAGTGAAGTTATCAAAGAAAGATAGAATGGATCTTGCTATGCAGCAGGAGTACGAAATGACAAAAGATGGAAATGGTGATGTGCCAAGAGAACGTCTCTTTGACATTTTAGAGTATATGAATGCCAGTAAAAAAACAACGGCTGCTGTTCCTAATGTAATATGGACCAATTTAGGACCAACAAATCAAGCAGGACGTTCTAAAACAATGCTGATAGATGCTAATGACCCTACAGGTGCCACCGTTTTTTGCGGTAGTGTAGGTGGTGGTATTTGGCGTACGACAAACATCTTTTCGAATAGCCCAAATTGGGCACCTGTTAACGACTTTATGCAAAACCTATCTATTACCTCATTAGGGCAAGATCCCAATGCACCAAACACCATGTATGCCAGTACAGGTGAACCATATGGAGGATTGGCTTCTATTCGAGGATTGGGTATTTTTAAAAGTACAGATGGAGGAGCCACTTGGAGTTCTTTAGCCTCAACAGTGACTGCTGATTTTAGACAAAATGCTAAGCTACTTGTAGCAAGTAATAGTGATGTTTTTGTGGCTTCGACACGCGGAATATTCCGCTCTACAGATGGTGGGTCTACCTGGACGCGCGTTTTATCGGCTTCTTCACCTGGGGCATCTTCTAACAGGGGACATGATGTCGAGCAAGCCGCGAATGGTGATTTGTATGCGTCTTTGGATGGGTCATTGCACAAATCAACGGATAATGGAGCCGTTTGGACTCCTTTGAACATAGGAATCAATACAGAACGTATTGAAATTGCCTGCGCACCTTCTGATTCTAATACTATTTATCTTCTTACAGAAGACAATAATGTCGTTGATCATATTATCAGTAGCACCGATGGTGGTGCAAACTGGACAAGCCTTCCCGAACCTGATGATGACGATCCAGGTATTCCTGCCTCGGATTTTAGCCGTGGGCAAGCATGGTATGATCTATGTATAGCGGTAGATCCGAATGATGCTAATGTTGTAATAGTAGGAGGTATTGATCTTTTTAAAAGTACGAATGGAGGAAATTCTTGGACACAGATTAGTCACTGGTATGGAGGCTTTTTCCATCAAGAAGTCCATGCAGATCAGCATAATATCATTTTCCGCAATGGTAGCTCGGATACAATCTATTTCTGCAATGATGGTGGAATTTATAATACATCAAATGGTGCTGCCGCAGTGCCGAATATAACGAATAGAGGAACGAACCTTATAACACTTCAATTATACGGTTGTGATGCTCATCCTACAAATGCTTACTACTTAGGTGGAACGCAAGATAATGGTTCGCATCAATATCAAGGTAATACCCTCCAAAGCACTATCGAGGTAACGGGCGGAGATGGAGCATATTGTAACATTGATCAAGATGAGCCTAACTATCAATTTACACAGTATGTTTATAACCAGTACCGGAGAAGTACTAATGGTGGTAACTCCTTTACCCCAATTAATTTAGGTAGCTCGTTAGGTCGTTTTATTAACCCAAGTGATTATGATGATGCAAACAATATTCTATACGCTGCCAGTAGTTCAGGAAGATATTTAAGGTGGAATGATCCTCAAACGGGTAATGATGATGACAATGTAAATACATCAATGACGGGTCAAGTGTCAACAGTAAAAGTATCTCCTAATGTAAATAACCAAGTTTATTTTGGAGATGATGATGGTAATGTATATCGAGTGGCTAATGCCCACACGAATTCGCCTACGGTGACGAATATATCAACAGGACTGCCTGGAAATAGATATGTTAGCTGTATAGAAGTGGAACCTGGGAATGAAAACCATATGCTTGTGACCTATTCAAATTACTCCACGAATAGTGTTTGGGAATCTACCAATGGTGGCACAAGTTGGAATTCTGTTGAAGGTAATTTACCTGATATGCCAGTAAGATGGGCTTTGTTTAATCCTAATAATTCAGATCAAGCATTTCTTGCCACAGAATTAGGTGTTTGGAGTACGGATGACTTAAATGGAACAAGTACCAACTGGGGGGCTACAAATACAGGCCTAGCCAATGTGAGAGTGGATATGCTTAAGCTGAATACGAATAAGGAAATGATTGCTTCTACTCATGGTAGAGGAATGTATTTTACTTCGTCATTAAATTTAGCACCAGTACCTGTACCGGTTACGTCTATAACTGTTATGGGGCAAGGAAATGTGAGTACTATAACTACTACTGCTGGTACTTTACAGATGATCGCTACAGTTCTGCCAGTTAATGCCACAAACCCTGCTGTGACATGGAGTGTTACACCTGGAACGGGTTCTGGTTCTATAAGCGCAACAGGTGTTTTAACTGCAATTAGTGATGGTACTGTAACTGTTACTGCAACTTCTACTGATGGGACTAATGTTAGCGGTTCTACTGTCATAACAATATCGAATCAGTCTCCAACTGCTTTGGTTGACTCAATTGATGTTTATGGTCAAGGTCGAATTTTCACGATTAATACTGTTCAAGGGCAGCTTCAAATGATTGCTGATGTATATCCTACGAATGCATCTAACAATATTGCATGGAATATGCTCCCTGGTGGTACAGGTGCTGCAGCAATAAGCACTACAGGTATGCTAACCGCAATTGCTAATGGAACTGTGATTGTAGAGGCAAATGCTACCGACGGATCTAATGTAAAAGGGACTGCTGTAATTACGATTACAAATCAAATTGCTTTAAGCAATACTAATATTGAATTGGAAGACATTAAACTGTATCCAAATCCTTCTAAAGGCGTCCTACAAGTAAATGCATTTGACCAGATAAAGAGCATTACAGTCTTTAGTGTGAATGGACGTTACTTAAAGAAGTTTAGTGCGGATAAGACAATTGATCTTTCCTACTTACCTAAAGGTTCTTATGTTGCTGTTATTGAGCTGAATAACAAACAACGAAAGACTCAAATTGTTACCCTAAAGTAGGTTCATACGTAAAATAAACATAGAGCGACTCGGAGTAACGATTAAGTTACTCCGAGTTTTTCTATAAGCTACTCAGAAAATTCATAGTGTCAACACCATCGGCAAAATCATGAATTGCTGGACATTGTGCAGAACCAAAAGGGACATATTCTGAACCTACTATCGCTTGAATCTCTTCATCCGTTTCTAAAGTTGATTTCAATTGATCAGCGTCGTCATAATGCTCGTAATGTAATACGGAAATCGGGGCCTGTATATTTTGATTTTCAACAACAAGAAGAGCCTGTGTACTCATATAAACTTTTTGATTTAGTAGCAGTAAGGAAAGATTATAGTCAAGGTTATTTTTATATTTATGCATATCTGCTAAATGCTCAAAGTCTTTAAAAGCCTTGATCATTGGAACAAAGTCATAATTTTTTGGAACAAACACCTTGCTCACATTTCTACAACCCAATCCAAAGTATAGATGTACATCTTTACCAAGAGCTTTTAGTTCTTCTTCAGATTCATCACCAGTTAAGATTGCTACCGAGCTTCTGCTTTTACGCAAAATAGAAGGATACTTGCCAAAGTATTGTTCAAAATAAACGTTGCTTTGGTTGCTCCCCGTAGCAATGTAGGCATCGCAATTTTTAATGGTATCAGAGATGTTTATCTTTTCTTCGAACTCTTGATTCAGATTGCGTAATTCGTTAATAATAAAGCTCATTAAGGTTTTGTCCTTTGATGAGAGTTTAACGTTGAGATAGTGACCGCTGAGTGCACCACAAAGAATATCATGGAAGCCAACCATTGGGATATTGCCGGCTAAGACAATTCCAACTTTTTTACTTTGAGCGGCTTCGGGATAAGAGCCTGCGAAAGCGCTGAGTTTACTTTCCTCAAGGTATGCTTTTAAAATACTTTGTAAGCTTAAAATAATAAAATCATGTGTGAACCATGGATTTTCTATTTCCGCCCTTCGGGCAATATCAAGGAATTCAGAATGGTCGGGTGTTAGTTTCTCCTTAAGCTTTAATAGGGATTCAATTCTTTGTTGCAACATTTTTGGTTGTATTTTTACAGTCTTAAAACGAACGCAAAAGTATGGCAATTATTATAACAGAAGAATGTATAAATTGTGGGGCTTGTGAACCCGAATGTCCAAACAATGCTATTTATGAAGGAGGCGTAGAATGGGCAATGTCCGATGGTACTTCTTTGCAAGGGGTTTTTCAGCTCATGGGGGGTAAGGAAGTAGATGCAGCAGAGCGTCTCTTACCAGTTTCTAACGATGTTTATTATATAACTCCAGATAAATGTACAGAGTGTCAAGGCTTTCATGAAGAGCCGCAATGTGCAGCAGTTTGCCCAGTAGACTGTTGTGTTCCCGATGAAGATATTGTAGAAACTGTCGATGAACTTCTTGCCAAGAAGGAGAAATTACACCTTTAGTTTTTATGAAATTTCCGAGTATAACATTTGTTATTCTTTTGAGTAGTTTTTCAGTACTTGCTCAAAATTCATGTGATACTGTTCGTAAAACGATGTCTAAGGGTACACTCTTGCAAATTGAATGTATAGATGGTATTAGTGAGGGGTTTATCACAAAAAAGGGAAAGGAAGGTGTCTGGACGCTTTATAACAAAAATGGATCTGTAAAAGAAGTAATATCTTATCAATCGAATATTCTTAGCGGTACAGCAGTTTTTTTCTCTGATCAAAACACTGTTGAAAAAACTGCTATCTACGAAAAAGGTAAATTGTCTGGTCCTGTAAGAACTTATCACCCAAATGGGAAACTTAAATCGTTAGCTTATTACACTGCTGATAAAATAAACGGTTTCCGAAAGACCTTTTATTCAAATGGTGATATTGAGTCTGAAGAAAGATACATTGATGGGAAAAAGAATGGAGAACAGGTCTATTATTATGAAGGCAATAAACGTGCAGCAATTTATACATATTCGCATGGTGGCAAACATGGTCTAGCAACTTTCTATAATAGAAATGGTTATGTAACTAGTATGGGAAAGTTTACTTCCGATAAGAAAAATGGTGAGTGGAAAGAATTTCATGACACTGGTAAGTTAAGCGCTGTTGGGGAGTATGTATACGATAAGAAAAAAGGATCTTGGAAGGAGTATGATCAAAATGGCCGTTTCAAGAAGACTACAAACTATTAAGGAATGAACGTACTAAGCAGGTTTAAGGATATTCAATATTTTATATTTGATGTGGATGGCGTGTTGACAGACGGTAGTTTGTTATTAGAATCTAGTGGTAATCTGGCCAGAACGATGCACACGCGTGATGGCTACGCAATGCAATTGGCTGTTAAGAAAGGCTACGAAATTATTATTATTACAGGTGGTAAGTCTCCAACTGTTGAGAGTCGTTTACGCGGTTTAGGTTTAGAGCATTTCTTTTCTGGTGTACAGAATAAGTTAGAAGTTCTGGAATCTATTTCCGATAAAATAGACTTAACCAAATCTATCTATATGGGAGATGATATGCCTGACTATCATGTAATGCAGCGAGTAGTCTTGGCTTGTTGTCCTGCCGATGCGTGTAACGAAATCAAGGAAATTGCCCATTACGTTTCACCAATTCAAGGGGGCAAAGGCTGTGTAAGAGATGTTATTGAAAAAGTCCTTAAACTAAACGACGACTGGCAATAAGGCTATGGATAAGCTTCTTGCTGTATTGAAACTAATGCGTTGGCCTAATTTGGTCTTTATTGCATTAGCCCAGTTCCTTGCATTTGTATGTATTGTGTTTCCTTCCCTTAAATTACAGTATGGAATGAATGGGGAGTTGCTTACTCCACTAGACTTGTTCGTTTTTGGGAAGGTGATGATTCCACTTGTATTGAGTACCGTACTTATTGCGGCTGCGGGATACATGATTAACGATTACTTTGATATAAGAATAGATTCAGTAAATAAGCCAGAGCGCGTTGTGCTTAGTAAAATCATCTCAAGAAGAGCTATGATTATCTGGCATAGTGTTCTAAACACCGCTGCACTTGTATTGGTTGTAAAATTGGCTTTTGATAATCAACTTAGACTTATTGCTATTCAACTTTTTTGCATCACGGCATTAGTTGTTTATTCAATGAGTTTTAAGAGAAAACTTTTTATTGGCAATGTGCTCGTTGGAATACTTATTGGTTTAAGTGTATTGCTCGTAGGGATCTATGAACCGGACTTTAAGGTCTTGTCATTTCAAGGAATCTATACTAAGCTTCTATGGCTTTATACATTGTTTGCTTTTCTTATTACCCTTGTTCGGGAGATAATAAAAGACACTGAAGATATGAAAGGAGATTTGCAGGAGGGTTGCAGAACAATACCTATTGTTTATGGGCTAGAAATGACAAAGAAGATGATCTACTTTATTTATTTTCTATTACTGGGATTGGTAGCAGCTTTTATTGCTAAACTCTTTGCTGCCAAGACTGTTCTTTGTTTTTATTTTATAATTGGAATTATCCTACCGAGCTTATTTTTAATCTATAAAATACATCTCGCAAAAAGTACCAGCGATTTTGCCAAACTTAGTAGTTGGGTTAAGTGGCTTACCCTTTCAGGAATTTTGTCAATGATACTAATACGTTTCTAATGTACGATCAAACCATAATACTCGCTTCCGCTTCGCCCAGACGGGCAGAAATACTTCGTATGGCAGGGGTTTCTTTCAAAGTACACCCAGCCAATATAGTAGAGGTAATAAAGGAAGGCTTAGCTCCCAAAGAAGTAACATTGGATATAGCGAAGCAAAAAATGCAAGCCAGTAAGCATAGTTTCCCGAATGAAATTATTTTGACTTCCGATACGATAGTCGTACTAGGGGATGAGATTTTAGGCAAACCTCAAGGGGTGCAGGAGGCGCTGGAGATGCTTCAAAAACTAAGTGGGCAGATGCACGAAGTTATTACTGGGGTTGTTCTTTCTAAAGGTTCCGTTCAAAAAGAGTTTACTGTAAGTACCAAAGTTTATTTTAAAAGACTGTCTAAAGCTACGATTGACCATTACATTGAACAGGATAAACCTTTTGATAAGGCGGGTTCCTATGCCATTCAGGAGTTTATCGGAGCCGTTGGTATTGAGAAAATAGAAGGAGATTATTACAATGTCGTAGGGCTTCCAATCAGCAGAGTTATAGAAGAGCTGCAGCAAATAGTTTAATACCCCACTTTCTTGCTGTAAAAAATTGTATTGGTCAAGGTATAGCCTCCACCACCACCGTTCCCAGATTGATCCCACACAATAAGGCTATCAGGATTTATGACAAAAAATTCGTAAAGCTGTAATTTGATGATGGGGGACGGAAAACATATTTGTCCGAACTATTAAGATCAAATCCCCATTTTTTGTTTCGATTTCTAAATAATATAGATCTTTAACATTCAAGGTTATTCTTAATCATACTTCTGTCAAATTAATTTTTTAAAGAGTGTATTTTTGCGAACCGCTTAGATATGATAGATAATTTTAATCCTAACAATATAGCATTAGCTGATAATAATATTTTTGGCCTTCCTACGACCGTTGATAACGCAGCCTTGATTATTATTCCAATGCCTTGGGAGGTAACGGTTTCCTATAGAAATGGTACTGCGCGTGCACCCGAAGAAATTTTAGAAGCAAGTAAGCAAATAGACCTTTATGATGCCGCAGCCCATGATATGTGGAGACACGGCTATTTTATGGAAGATGTTGATGAGCGTTTGAACAGAAAAAATGATTATCTGCGACATTGTGCAGAATTGATTATCTCAAACCTTTGTTCGGGAGGAGATACTGCTAAGAACGAACAGTTAGCAAAGAAACTATGTGAGATTAATACAGGTTCAGAGGAAATGGTCAGTAATCTTCAAAAGAAGGCAGAGACGTATTTAAATTCTGGTAAAATGGTTGCATTATTGGGAGGTGATCATAGTACACCTTTAGGTTTAATTAAGGCCATTGCCAATAGGTATGATGATTTTGGCATTCTTCAAATCGATGCCCATTTTGATTTTAGAAAGGCTTATGAAGACTTCACATATAGTCATGCCAGTATCATGTATAATACCTTGGAGCAAGTACCTGAAGTAACAAAATTGGTTCAAGTAGGTGTTCGAGATTACTGTGATGAAGAATTTGATTATATGAAATCAAAAGGAAATCGTGTTACAACTTTCTTTGATAAAGATGTGAAAGAGCGACTTTATGAAGGAGACACTTGGAAAGCTATTTGCGATGATATTGTGACACAATTGCCACAACATGTTTACATTAGTTTTGATATAGACGGTTTAGATCCCAAGCTTTGTGCTAATACTGGAACACCTGTAAATGGAGGATATGAGGTAGAGCAAATTATGTACTTGTTTAGAAAAGTAGTCGAGAGTGGTCGTAAAATAATTGGCTTCGATTTAGTAGAAGTTGCTTGTGGAGAGTTTACTCAAGATATGCTCGACGCAAATATTGGAGCACATATTTTGTACAAGATGTGTAACCTATTTATGAAAAGTCAAAAAGGATAATTTTATATGAAGAATCAATTTTTCTTTTTGTTGATACCAGAGAAGTATGATAAGTATTTTAGACAGATGAAAGCCATGCATATTATGGCCTGTATCTTTCTAATGATCTATGGAATTTTATTGCTTAATGATTGGGATAAAAACTGGATGGAAGTAGTAGCCCTCATACCAACAACTTTGGCAGTTTTGTATGTTGTACTTTTTAAGGGAGATAACTTAAAACAGGTACAGCTTAATCAAGTTCTTAGGCTTTTTGAAGTTGGATTTTTGGGGATAGCAGCAAATTATTTCTTCAAAGCTGGGCAGATTTTACCAGCGATATTGTTTGGAGGAGTAGCTTTTTTCGTTTTGCTCTTGCTTATTATGGAGAATAGGATATTCTCGGATCGCTTTATAGAGCTTAATGATCAGGAGATTATTTGGCCTCAACTATTTCATACTCGAAAAATTCCTTGGCAAAACATTGAGCATATTGTGCTAAAGTTTCATGTACTGACATTTGATATGAAGGACAAAGGGTTTGTTCAACAAGATATATTTCATAAATATGACGAACAGGAACTAGCACAATTCGATGATTTTCTAAAGCGTCAGTTATCATGACCTTTGAAAAAACGCTAAATTATCTATACGAGAAATTGCCCATGTTTTCACGGCAAGGTAAGGAAGCATTTAAGAAAGATCTTACTAATATAATAGCTTTATGCAAAGCTCTTGGGAACCCACAAGATCAATTCAAAAGCATTCATGTTGCTGGTACAAATGGCAAAGGTTCTGTAAGCCATATGTTGGCATCTGTTTTACAAGAGGGGGGATATAAAATAGGGCTCTACACCTCTCCTCATTTAAAAAATTTTACCGAGCGTATAAGAATAAATGGAGAACAAGTTCCTGAGAATTGGGTGACCAAATTCATTGTAATGAATATGGATTTGATTGAGCGAATTAAACCCTCTTTTTTCGAGATCACCGTAGCCATGTCTTTTGCCTACTTTGCCGAGCAAAATGTTGATCTTGCCATTGTTGAAACGGGGTTAGGGGGTAGGTTAGATAGTACGAATATTATCACCCCAGAATTGTCTATTATAACGAATATTGGTTACGATCATATGGATATGTTAGGCCATACCTTACCTTTAATAGCAGAGGAAAAAGCAGGTATTATAAAGCCCAATGTTCCAGTAATTATAAGTGAGACGCAAAAAGAAACAGAGCAAGTATTCTTTACGAAAGCGCATAGTGTAAAGGCACCAATAGTTTTTGCGGACAGAATTTATTCTAAGGTTAGCTCAAATGGAGAAACTGTTTTGATCAACCAATCTAATATGCTTATTACCAAATTAGATCTTGATTTGCAGGGAGGCTATCAAGTTAATAATGCGCGTGCGGTTTTGTTAGCTACAGATATGCTCGCACAGAAGGGTTATGTGCTTACCAAAGAACAGGTTCAAATAGGCCTTTCCTCTGTTAAGAAGAATACCGGACTAAGAGGACGTTTTGAGATCATACAAACCGAACCATTATTAATATTTGATGTAGCACATAATAGAGAAGGTGTTCAACAATCATTAGAAGTGCTCAAAAAACATGATTATAATACCTTACACATAATTTACGGGTGTGTCAATGATAAAGATGTAAGCACAGTTTTGCCACTATTTCCTAGAGACGCAAAATATTACTTTACACAGGCTAATGTACCTAGGGCACTTGATGTACAAATACTAAGAGATCAAGCTAAAGAACTTGAGATTTTAGGAGAAACTTTTTCGACTCCTACCCGGGCATTGACTCTAGCAAAGAGGCAAGCAGATGCAATGGATTGTATCTTAGTTATCGGTAGCTTTTTTATTCTCGAGGAATTAATCTGACTTTAGCGAGGGAATTTTAAATAGAATATCGTCTAAAACGATAATACGACGATTTTATGAGATTAATACCAGCCTTCCTGTGCGTACTTTTGCTTAGTGCCACACTTTCAAATGCCCAAGGGATACCAGATCAGTGGGAATTTATCAATAACTATACCCAGTTACAAATGGGCAAAAAAGGATTGAAAAACCTTTACAATGACTCCATTATTCGAAAAATAGAACTAAATTTTCCGCAGTCGAACTATTGGAACCTTCTAACGAGTAATTATTCCAGTGGAACAAATCTATCTGCTACATTGACTTATGAGGGGAGTACCGTATTAGATAGTGTAGGAGTGCGATTTAAGGGAAATACCTCTTACCAAATGGTAAATGGACAAAAAAAGTCTTTTAATATAGAATTGGATTGGATTAAAAGCGGACAGGATATCAGTGGTTACAATACATTGAACTTGAATAATGCCTTTCAGGATCGTTCTTTCTTGAGAGAAGTTATGTTTATGTTTGCTATTCGGAATCATGTTCCCGCTGCAAAAGCGAACTTTGTAAAACTTTATATTAATGGAGAAAATTGGGGCTTGTACCCCAATGTGCAACAATTGAACAAAGACCTGTATTCAGATTGGTTTACAAGTAATAACGGCATCAGTTGGAGAGCAATTAGTAGCTCTGGTGGACCTGGTGGGCCTGGCGGTCCAGGTTGGGGAGATGGAACAACGGCTTTAAATTATCTAGGCGCCAATACATCTTCTTATCAATCAAATTATACGCTGAAATATTCAGACTATACTAATCCTTGGGACGAATTAGTCGTTTTATGCGATAAAATAAATAATACTCCATTATCTAACTTAGAGGATACGCTAAAGGTATACATGGACTTGGATAGAACCTTATGGTTCTTAGCTAGTGAAATTGCTTTTACAGATGACGATAGTTATGTGTATAAGGGCAAACAAGATTATTACGTTTTTAAGGAAGAAGCTACAGGACAGTTTGTACCTATGGAGTATGATGGAAATTCTCCTATGGATATGACCAAGGCAACTTCTTGGAGTCCATTCTACAATGAGAACAAAGTTAATTATCCATTGTTGAATCGATTGTTGCAGGTTCCTAGTATTCGCCAACGTTATCTAGCTCATATGAGAACAATCATAGCAGAAGAGTTTGATCAAACCACATTTGATAATAGAATTGATTATTACGCATCACAAATCGACACTGTTGTGCAAAACGATACTAAAAAACTATATTCTTATAATCAATTTATTAGTGAAGTTGCCGTTCTGAAAAATTTTATTTCGACGAGAAGGAATTATTTAAACAGCAATGCGGAAGTTGCAGAAGTAGCTCCGACTATTTCAAGCGCAGCGCATTATGTAAACAATATACAATGGCAGCGTCCTGCCAATAATCAAACGGTTACTGTTCGCGCTAATGTAACATCTACCAATGGGATAAACGCGGTGAACCTCTATTACAGTGCAGCTATCAACGGCCAATTTACTAAAGCTCTCATGTATGATGATGGAAACCATAACGATGGAGCGGCTAATGATGGGACCTACGGAGCAGACATACCTGGTTTTAGTGGCGGGACATGGGTTCGTTACTATATAGAGGCGGTATCTAACAATAGTTCTTATTCTGTATCTTATTTACCAGTAGGTGCTGAGCATGATGTGTATGTTTATTTAGTAGAGCCGGCTATTGCTACGAGTAAGGATATCGTAATCAATGAAATTATGGCGGCTAATGATGCCGCTGTTGCCGATAATAACGGCGAATATGATGATTGGATTGAAATTCATAATAAGTCGAATAATGCTATTGATATTAGTGGCTGGTCTATAACAGACGACCAGTTTAATCTAACGAAGCATGTATTTCCTACAGGAACAATTATAAACCCACAAGGATATTATATCCTTTGGGCAGATGAAGATGGTAGCCAAGGTGCAGACCATATCAATTTCAAGCTTTCTGCCGATGGAGAAGAATTAATACTCCTAAATACAAATATGGAAATTGTAGATGAGCTTACTTGGACTAATCTACCTGCCGATTCTGGATATGCTCGAGACCCTAATGCCACAGGAAATTTTGTGGTAAAACACCACACATGGGCCTTAAATAACAATTGGGCTGTTGGTGTTGGTGAAGTTATCGATGAAAGTCAGATTGCCGTATATCCAAATCCAGCAAATGATGTTGTAATTGTAAAGTTGTCTGATAATGCAGCTCACCAACTTGAAATAATAGAATTATTGGACATTACGGGTAAAAAGTTATCGAGTACTTCGTCAGAGAAAGAGGTGAGAATCCCTACGGCTCATTTAGCTGAAGGAATGTATATCCTCCGTTTGGGTAACGTCAGTAAGAAATTCGTCATTCAACATTAATAAACGATATATATATCTACTACTAGATATAAAAGCCTCTTCTTTAGGGAAGGGGCTTTACTATTCTAACAAGTCTGGCCTTCTTGCCTTGGTTCTTTGCAATGCTTGCTCATTGCGCCATTCTTCAATCTTAGGGAAATTGCCGCTTAAAAGAATTGCAGGAACTTCCATGCCATCAAAGTTGGCAGGTCTGGTATAAACAGGCGGGGCTAATAAATTGTCCTGAAAACTATCGGTAAGGGCAGAAGTTTCGTCATTTAATACTCCAGGTAACAAACGGCCAATACTATCAACTAATACAGCCGCAGCCAGTTCGCCTCCACTAAGAACATAATCTCCTATAGATATTTCTTTGCTTACGTACTTATCTCTAATCCGTTGGTCAATGCCTTTATAATGTCCGCAGATTAGCATTAGGTTTTTGTGAAGAGACAATGTATTTGCCATACCCTGTTTGTAAGTTTCACCGTCGGGTGTTAGAAATATAATCTCATCATATTTTCTTTCTGCCAGAAGCTTTTCAATTTGATTGGCAAGTGGCTCGCACATAATAACCATTCCTGCACCTCCTCCGTATTGGTAATCATCAATTTGACCATGTTTGTTTATCGCAAAGTCTCTTAGTTGATGGCAATGAACTTCAAGTAAACCTTTTTCTTGAGCTCGTTTCATAATAGAATGATCGAAAGGGCTTTGAAGTAGTTCTGGTAAAACAGTTATAATGTCTATACGCATAGATTACAAATGTAGAAAATTGACCATCACTTCATGAAGAGAACAGGCTAAATGTTGGTTGAGGTACTAGTCCAATAATCCATTAGGAATTCGGATAGAAATCGTTTTTTTTACTGGATCAATGTTCAGAAATAATTCTTTATTCGCTGGAATGAGTAATTCATTTTCGGTGCCGTCACCAATAATGAACAATGGATTGGTTTTAGGGTTTAGAATATTATCTATTAAGCCAATTCGTTTTTCTTTGTCAAACAAGGTGTATCCTATATAATCATCAACAGTAACCTTTTTTTCAATGAAACTAGTTTGGATATTAGGAGATAAATAAACGTCTTTTTGTAAAATCTCGGTCGCTTCTTCAGGCGAATTAATTTCTTCAAATCGAACAAGGAGAGAAGAACTAGATTGCTTTTTTATCGAAAAAATAAAGAAAGGAATGCGACTATTCGGTAATAATTCAATCATTAGTGCATCCCAATTTTCTGCATCCAATGTACCCGTTAATTCGTGTTCAAGTACAACCTCTCCTTTAACGCCATGCGTACCTGTTATTTTCCCAATTGCTTCAGACAATTTATTTTGCTTTAATAGCTTCTTTGTATTTTTTTAATTCTTCACGAACTCTTGGTGCTAAGAAAAACAGCCCTATCATATTAGGAACCATCATTGCAAAAATCATAGCATCCGAAAAATCAATAACTGCACCTAAGGAAGCGGCAGCTCCAATAATTACAAAAACGCAAAACAAGCTTTTGTAGAGGTACTCTGCAGTCTTAGAGCGACCAAATAAATAGGTCCAAGCCTGATATCCGTAATAACTCCAAGAAATCATGGTTGAGAATGCAAACAGAATGACCGCAATAGATAAGACCCAAGGGAACCAAGAAATCTCACTGGCAAAAGCAGATGAAGTAGCCGTAACACCATCACCTACATCTTGACCATAAGTCATAATAGAGCCATCTCCATTGGTAATAATGATCACCAAAGCCGTCATTGTACAAACGATAACGGTATCAATAAAAGGTTCTAAAAGCGCTACTAAACCTTCACTTGCTGCATATTTCGTTTTTACAGCAGCATGAGCTATACTGGCAGAACCAATACCGGCTTCATTACTAAAGGCGGCTCGTCTAAAACCTTGAATTAAAACACCAATAGCACCTCCTATAATACCTTCACTAGCAAAGGCACCAGAGAAAATTGACCCAAAGGCTGCTGGGATAGCGTCAAAATTAATGAAGAGAATGACCAAAGCGGCTAATACATAGATGCCCACCATAAATGGAACAATTTTATCTGTAACTTTTGCGATAGATTTAATTCCACCGATGATAACAACACCCACTAAAATGGCTATAATTAAACCAAACAACCAGCCATATCCTGCTACGTCAATATTCAGATATTCCATTCTATTTTGGAACATCTTAAATGCCTGATTGCTTTGGAACATATTTCCACCTCCAAAACTTCCTCCTATGCACATAACAGCAAACACTCCAGCAAGAATTTTACCTAAGGTGCCAGCCTTAAATTCTTTAAGCCCTTTGGATAAATAGTACATTGGGCCACCATAAACAGTTCCATCTTCCCCAATCTCACGATACTTTACACCTAAGGTACATTCAACAAATTTTGAACTCATACCGATCAAACCAGCAACAATCATCCAAAAGGTTGCACCAGGACCGCCAATAGATATGGCAACCGCAACACCAGCAATATTACCAAGTCCGACAGTAGCAGATAAGGCTGCCGTTAGCGCTTGGAAATGTGAGACTTCTCCCTCGTGGTTTTCAACGCGAATCGTATCAGGATTATCTCCCTCCTCATTCGTGGAAACACTGCTCGAAACTTCCACTTTTCCGGCCTTTTCTAGACTATCATACTTCCCTCGCACGATGTTAATGGAAGTTTTAAAGCCTGTAATATTTATGAACTTAAAATAAAATGTAAAAAAAACAGCACTAAATACAAGAACAATAAGTACCCAAGGAACAGCTATACTGCCAAATGGAATTTCTTTAAAAATAAACTCTACAAACCAGCCCGTATAGTCGCCAAAAATTCTATTAATTTTTTCATCGACTCCTTCTGCAAAAACTGGAGTTACTAGTAACAGTAAAGTAAAAAGACTGATAAGTTTTTTCATAATTATGAACTCTAAATATAAACACTATTTTTTTTCTAGTTGTATTGACTATCCACATTAGCGATTATCTTTATCCACTTAAAGTGGAGGTTCGTTAAATGGAATTGGAATATGGGGAGCATAAAAGAGTTTATTGGTGCGATGTAGATTATCTATATACAAAGGAGTCGCCTGAATATGATAAACTGTTAGGTGGAGCGGTTTATGTTTTTGTAAAAGCCTTTGATGTACGAGAGGTCTTAGAGATCTTGTTAAAAGAGCTGGCAATTGCTAAATTAAAACCTCAAGAGATTGTATCTGTAGCTCCATATGATGTTGAACAAGAGTGGGATACAGAAGAGATGCGTGAACATTACTTACAACTTTTTAGTGCGTGTAACCAAACTGGTGAGGTTGTTTATGATGATTTTCATGCTTACGCTAGAGAATAGGTAAAATAAATGTTTTTGAGAGATAATACGAAAAGGTTAAAAGTGGCGCTCTCCGTAATGATTATTATGGTCGCAGTTGATTTCATCGGACTACTAGTTCCATTATTTGGAGTAAAATTTATTCATGACATTGAGGAAGGTAACTTTACCGATGAATACATAGAGCAATTCGCCCTGCTAGAGCAGGCATATGGAATTGCTTACTTAGTGTTATTAGTAGTGACTATGGTCGTATTTATCATGTGGTTTAGAAGAGCATATTATAACGTGCATGAATTTGCTCTTTCACCACCGCGCTTCTCCGAAGGTTGGGCGGCAGGTGCATGGTTTGTGCCTATCTTGAGTTTATTTAGACCCGTTCAAATCATGAGGGAATTGTGGCTCGAGACTACTGCTTATTTGCGAACGAGGTCTCCGATCATAACAAAAAGGGATATCCAAACCATTATTACTCTTTGGTGGGTACCTTGGATTGTAGCAAACATTCTATCCAATATTTCTTTTAGAATGTCTAATAGTGAGTCCTTAGGTATGCTGCGTACTTGTTATTATATAGACATTGCGACAAGTCTGTTATTTACGATCTCTGGAGTGTTTCTAATCATTATCATGAAAAACTATGGAGAGCTAGAAGAAGAGTTACAACAAGTGCAGAATATGCAAGACGAAACAAGTGATTCTATTTTTTACTAGGCACTTACAACTTCTTCCTTTAATTGTTCAATCAGTCGATAGCTGATAAATCGGTCTGCACTGGCACCTTTCCATGAGGCAAGATATTTTGTAGGAACAGTTTCTTCCTGAAGCATACATCCGGGTATTACCTCAGGATATGTTTGTTCTAGAGTTTCAACTTCAGTTCGGCTCACTCGTCGAAACATTACGAAACGTCCAACTTTATCCGGGTGATCAATACCAGCAGCACCCATTAATTCTACAGCACTTTTTACTGTTTCATTATGGTAATTGGCCACGCGGACTTTCTTATCTGCAACAACAAGCCCTTTTACCAGATGCTTTTGCTGAGTTGCAACTCCTGTTGGACATTCATTATCATTACATCGTAGAGCTTGGATACAACCTAAAGCAAACATCATCCCTCGCGCAGAGTTACAGAGGTCGGCTCCGTGAGCAAGACAGTCCATAATATGAAAGCCACTTGTAACACGGCCACTAGCAATAATTTTGATTTGGTCTTTAATTCCGAACCCTTTTAGCGTATCGTGTACAAATACAATGGCATCTTTTAGAGGCATCCCTACATGATTCGTAAATTCTAGAGGTGCTGCTCCAGTACCGCCCTCACCGCCATCCACAGAAATAAAATCAACATAGATCTTCTCTTCCACCATAGCCTTGCAAATTGCTATAAACTCAGACCGATTTCCAATGCAGATTTTAAACCCAACTGGTTTGCCACCATTACCTTCTCGTAGTTTGGCAACGAAATGCACAAATTCTCGAGGTGTTTTGAAAGCCGAATGATAGGGTGGGGATATGATATCATGACCTTTGTCTACTAAACGAATCGCTGCAATTTCATCAGTCACTTTCTCTTTTGGCAAGATGCCGCCATGACCTGGTTTAGCTCCTTGCGAGAATTTTATCTCAATCATTTTGACATTGGGTAATACCGCTCGTTTACAATATTCTTCATAATTGAATGTCCCATCAGAGTTTCTACACGAAAAATATCCTGTGCCAAT
Organism: Chitinophagaceae bacterium; assembly: GCA_965230665.1. Classification (GTDB taxonomy): domain Bacteria; phylum Bacteroidota; class Bacteroidia; order Chitinophagales; family Chitinophagaceae; genus JAGNRR01. The sequence goes on along the minus strand of CBDDLM010000004.1, from coordinate 17,786 downwards.
ATTCCAACAGATATCACCACCAGGTTCTAGGTGATAAGGGCTCAAACCTCCTTCACCTGTATTATGAAAAAAGTCACCTTTTTTTGCACCTCCATTAAGTGCCAAAACCGCATTTCTGCTTAGCGAACCAAAACTCATAGCGCTTATATTAAATAAGCTACTATCATATGGCTTGTTGCATTGCGAACTTCCTATTCGTACACGCGGATTATGATCTAAACTATGTGGATCTAAGGCTGAAATACTATGATTAATCCAATGGTAGTCTGCTTTGTAAACATCAAGCTGAGTGCCAAAAGGAACGGTATCACGTACTTTTTTACTTCTCTGATAAACCAAACTTCTAGCAAGTCTATTAAAAGGTCGTCCGCTTGTATCAGATTCTACAAAGTATTGCTGTATTTCAGGGCGAATGGCCTCAAATAAATAACGCAAACGCCCTGCTAAAGGATAATTTCTTCTAATGGCATGTTTGGTTTGATACATGTCATATATGCCTAAACAAAACAAAGGGACAAGCAGGATTAATAACCAAAGAATAGGAGCCCAGAAATAAGCTATAGCACCAATTGCTAAAAAAAGAAAAATAAAAGTAGGATAGAAAATTTTACGCATGTGAATTCAAATGTAAATGATTATTTAGACGGATGAAATTAAACGAAGCTTACTTTTTAAAGATCTTAAACTCTTCTTGAATTTGTCCATTCCTTATTTTAAGAATATATAAACCCGTTGGGACTGTTTGGATATCAATGTAAGAGGAAGAACTGTTTAACGTTTTAGATAATATACTGCGCCCATTTATGTCATAGAGCGCTGCTTTTGTATTTGTCTGGATATCTGAAATGTAAATCCTATCAGAAGTGGGGTTAGGGTATACCGTTAATGTTTTCTTCAAATTATTTTTTACCGAGGTAGGGGCCGTAAATTTTGTTACATATTTCGATAAAAGCCTAAGATAAACAGCCTGATAATAAATTGCAGGCTCACTCACTTCCCAACTGTTTTGTGGCCAGCTTGTATTAAAGTCTAAATAAGATTTTTGTTTTGGCTGCCCATAAGGTGGAGTTAAACCAGTGTTACTAACATATTCATTCGGCCCACCTACTAAATAGCCTGGTGCAGGACCATTGGTTGATGTTGTAGCATGATCATAAATACTTCCATCTGCGAACCAAGTATGGTAGATTTCATTAATACACTTATCGCCACCAGCGTCGTACATATTACTTAGATACACTAATCCGTTTGGGTTAACACCATGAAAATAATGAAGTGTTTCTGCGGCTCGTTTGCGCTGATTTATAGAATCTAAACCAATCTTATGATCTGCTAAAAGATTATTCATATTGCCATAGCGTGCTACGATTTGGTTGCTACCCCAGTGGTAACTCCAGTCTGGTACTGGCGCCCGATACAAATCTGTTGTATTCCAACCAAAATAGTTGCTCCAATTCCATATGACCGTTTGGGATATATTGTTTAAAATGCCATTAGCAGCATTAGGCCCTGCATTACTCAAATGAGCATAACGAATAAGTGCATCAAACAGAGGTGCGTTATAAGGAGTCCAATCATGATTAACATAGGCATCGTAAACGAAATAATTAAAATCTACAAAATTTCTGCTTGGAGTATCATTTCTTAATTCCCATAAATATATAGAAGCTGTCATGAGCATATCTGCTTGGTCCGAACTATCTACATCGGCATCTCCCGATACAATACTGCCATCATCACAGTTAAGTTGCAATCCATTTGAAAAGTATAAGGGGCGTGCGTAATCAGCAGCTACCTTAGCTTTATAACTCAAGGAATCCACATAACTCATTAGACTGGGAAAATTACTCATAACAACACCTGCATGAGCAAGCATACTAGAAGCCGCCAATGAAGCTGAGGTGCAATTGGGACCATAAAATCTTCGAGCGGTATTATTTGAGGGAGGATAGGATGTATTATCACTATAATTCTTACTCCCAACTTTAATTGGAGTGTGCCCATTTGAGTCCACCATTTTTAGAAGCCAATCAGTTTCCCATTTTATCTCATCGATTATATCCGGGATGCCATTACCACTTTCAGGAATGTTCCAGTCATCTCCAAATGCATCAGGATTTTCTTCATACGCTAGAAGCAAATTATGTACGGCGCTGTAGGCAAAAGTGACATACTTATTATAGTCCCCGGCGTCAAACCAACCCCGGCTCATATCTCGTTGCATATTGGTATTGCTAGAATCATAGATAGGGAAGCATTCAGTATCTTGTAAAGGATTAGAGAAGTTATTACCATCTATCCATTTCGTTTGAGCAAATGGAGTATGTTTAGGGTAATTACATCTATTGTAAAAAAACATACGACCAGCTTCTTTTAAGACTTCGTAATAAGGATTATCTCCGATTTTAAAAGTATGCGAACGTTCATTATTCATGGTATCTATAACATAGTAGGAACCCGTCGATTGAACTGAAGAGAAATCAAACCACCAACCTCTATCTCCAGAGTTTGTATGTGTATTGCCATTATCCCATATCTGAATAGGACCAGTAAAAACAGTTTGTTGCGTATTGGCATCTTTAACCGAGAGTGTATTTGCTGGATTGAAGGAAAGATTGCTGTTGTATCCAACTTGCGGATCGCTAATTACAGCAACCTTCTCCGCCTGCGTATTATAACCGAACTGATCAACATGAATAAAGTTGCCAACCTGACTAAAACTATAGAACGGTAGTAGTATGAAGAAGTAAACATATATCTTTCTCATAACCAGCGGTTTAGTCTAAAGGTAAGAATATTATCGTAATATAAGAAAAAGCATTACTCCACTAACTCATAATCCAATTGCCTTTTACTTAAGTTGGCAGCAGCAACTTGAATTCTAACTTTTTGACCCATTTGAAATGTTCGCTTAGAACTTTTTCCTACGAGCATATAGTCATCTTCATCATGAATAAATTCTTCATCGCCCAAGTCATGAACACTAATGAAGCCTTCACATAGATGCTCTAAAGTCTGACACCAGAAACCAAAGCTAGCAACGCCGCTGATTACAGCATCGAACTCTTCACCTACAAACTGCGACATGAATTGCACTTGTTTATATTTATTGCCTGTTCGTTCCGCTTCAGTAGCCTTACGTTCTTGAGCACTGCAATGAATGCATTGTTCTTCAGCTTGATTCTTCTTTGTAAAGGTTTGCTTAATGCCCTGTAGTTCGTTCCAAAGGACACGATGTGCTATTACATCAGGGTATCGACGAATAGGAGAAGTAAAGTGGGAGTAGTTTTCAAACCCAAGACCATAATGGCCAATATTCTCAGTAGAATAAATCGCTTTTGCCATTGTTCGTATGCCTAACGTATGTAAGATATGGTGCTCGGGAATGTTCATGGACTTTTCAATCATTTCATTGAACGACTTGGCAATAGAGTGCTTGTCGTTTAAATCAAAGGAGTATCCAAATTTTCCAGCAAACTGAGTAAAGGGAAGGAGTCTATCAATGTCTGGTTGATCATGAATACGGTATGGATACTCAAGTTGTTTATTTTTTTTCTTCTGTTGACCAATATATTCAGCTGTGGTTCGATTGGCAAGCAGCATCATTTCTTCTATCAATTGATGCGAACTCTGACTACTTTTAACGACTACTTCTACAGGGTCGCCTTCCTCATTTAATCGAAATCGTACTTCACTGCTAGCAAAGTTGATGGCATCTTTATCAAAACGTTCTTTTCTTAGCTTTCTTGATATGGCATTCATAGCCAGTACTTTTTCTTTGTGCAACCCTTCCTTCCCATCGAGAATGTCCTGAACTTCTTCATACGTAAATCGATGATCAGAATGAATGATTGTTCTGCCAATCCAGGCATCAATGATGTTTAGCTTTTCGTCAAGAATGAAAACAGTAGAAAAAGTAAACTTGTCCTCATTGGGTCTCAATGAGCAGAGTTCATTACTAATTTTCTCTGGGAGCATGGGGGATACTCGATCTGGTAGGTACACACTTGTAGCACGTGCATAAGCCTCTGTATCTAATGCCGTACCTGGTTTCACATAGTGCGCTACATCGGCAATATGAATTCCTAATTCAATTTTGCCATCGCCCAATTCTTGATAGCTAATGGCATCATCAAAGTCTTTTGCATCGAATGGGTCAATTGTAATGGTAAACGTTTCACGCATGTCACGACGTTCCTCAAGATCTTCTTTTGTGATTTCAAATTTCATGTTAGCTGTTTCCTGCATTACAGTTTCAGGAAACGAAAGGGGAAAACCTTGTTCTAACAAAATCTCTTTCATAGCTAAGTCATGGATATCGGCACCAACAAATGATTCGATAATTTTGCCCGAAGGGTTTTTAGCTTTAGGTTGCCAGTCGGTAACTTCTATTAAAGCACGATCGCCTGTTTGCAAGCCTTTGGGCAGGTTCGGAATAAATATATCATTAGGGAATTTAGGACTTTCTGGTATCGCAAACGTATGTTTTTCTCCAACGTCTAGTCGACAGATCATTTGGTGTTTTGCTCTTTTTGCAACTCGCACCACTTTACCGTGGGGTCTTTTATTAGAACGTCCTATTCTTGTAATAACAGCCTCAACCGTATCACCAGGTAGGGCATTTTTTGTATCCTCTTTAGCAATTTTAATATCAACGGTCATACCATCTACCATAACGAAGGCTACACCATGTGGTGCAAAATCAATCTCTCCAATAACAGATGGGGTAAAATGTCCTTGATGTCTACTGCTTTTTTTTCCAGCAGTTCCTTTTCTCTTAGTCCGTTTTTTACTCTTGTTCTTCACGGCGCCACCATGGCGCGCTTTCTTTCTTTTCTTTGTCATTATTTATAATATTTCTTCGTAGTCCACCTCAATATCTCCTTCATCTATAAATTCTGTTTCTTCTTGCTCAAATACTGGAAAATATGAATAAACATATTCATTGATCTGTTCATCAAAACGTTCGCCATCATTAAATAAAAATGAAATTCGAATAGGAATAACTACTATAGGTAAATTGTATTTTCTAAGTAGTTCTTCGTGTAATAAAAGACGAGTGGCGTCCTTTTCAGTTACAAAGATACACTTATTCTCGTTTTTAATGTATTGAAAGGTTTCGTGCAGTTCCTTGATGTCATCTTTCGTAAAGTAATAGTGGTCTCTAAAATTCAGCTCATGTACATCTTGGGTAAGCGTTTTAACCCGATTAATAAAGGGTTCCGCATTGGCTATTCCCGAAAATGTAATAGCGTTTGTTGCTTTATTAAAAGAAATGTTATTGCCTAAAAGGGAATAAGGTTCATCATATTCTATTCGAGTAAAATAAACTTTTTGTTGTGCTTCAGCTTTTAATTGTTTTAGCATTTCAGTACGTTGCTCCGTGCTAATCGTATCTGGGCATTTTGATACAATGATAATATCAGCCCGTTTGGCAGCCCTTCGACCTTCGCGTAACCTGCCCAAAGGCAAAATATAGTCTTTAGTATAAGGTTTGTGAAACTCAGTAAGTAAGATGTTCAAGCCTGGTTTTACACTTCTGTGTTGGAAAGCATCATCTAATAATATGCACTCAAGAAAAGGAGCTCGTTGTAACAACTCGGGTATTGCTGTAACTCGATCTTCTCCAACCGAAACGATAATGTTATCAAACTTTCGCTTGAATTGAAATGGTTCATCACCAATTTTTCTTGCATCGGCATGCTCATCTGCCACAATAAACCCTTTAGAAGAGCGTCCATATCCTCTGCTTAAAGTTGCAGTATGAAATTTATTCGAAAGCAAACGAATTAAGTATTCGATATGAGGAGACTTGCCAGTACCACCTACAGATAGGTTACCAACGCTTATAACCGGAATAGCATCAAAGCTTAAGGAAGAAAATAGTCCTACATCATATAGTTTATTTCTAACCCAGATAATAACTCCATATAATATTGATATAGGGAACAAGAGGTATTTGAGAATGGATTGAAAGTATTCGTTCATGAGCTATTATCAAACATATAAAAGAAAGTATATTTACGGCTGAATAGTTTTAAACAAGAATGTCAATACTCGAGACCATTATAGAAATACTAAAATACACGATACCGGCTATTGTTGTCCTGATAGCAACTAGTGTGATTGTAAAACAGTTTCTTACATCAGAAACAGAAAAAAAACATCTAGCGCTATTTGGTAAGAAGGCCGATGAGATACTTCGGCTTCGCTTGCAGGCTTATGAACGTTTAATTCATTTTATTGAGCGGATACACCCGAATGCCTTGATCAGTCGTCATTATATTAAAGGTGCCACTGCTCAAGATGTACAGCTTGCCATGATCAGAAACATTCGAGAAGAGTATGAGCATAATTTGTCTCAACAAATCTATGTGAGTCATGAAGTGTGGCAAACCGTAAAGAATGCCAAAGAGCAGGAAATATCAATGATCAATCAGATAGGTGCTCAAATGAAATTAGGTGCCTCGGCGCAAGAGTTTGTAACACGTGTTAGCGAGTTTGCATTGGATGAGCATACCGAAGTGCCAACGGATATCGCCTTACATATACTAAACGGTGAAGCAAAAAGAATGCTTCTTGCACAAGATAAGTAAGGATGAATATCTTATCAAATCATAATTTCTTCTTTATTGGCGTAGGTGGTGCAGGTATGAGTGCCATTGCACAATACTTATCGGGCACTGGAAATACTGTTGCAGGAAGTGATCGGCTATTTACCAATCCTGAGAATGATTATATTAAAGATCAGTTAGAAGCTGAAAACATTAAGTGTTTTATTCAAGATGCAAGCGGCATAACAGAAGAGACCCAAATCATGGTAGCTTCTACGGCCATAGAGGATACGAATGTTGAAATTAAGAAGGCAAAGGAATTAAACATTCCAGTAGTAAGCCGTGCTGAAATGCTAGCGGCTATTTGCGAAAGTAAGAAGACGATTGCCATAGGTGGAACTTCTGGAAAAAGTACTGTAACGGCTATGATGTTTCATATGTTATATGAGTGCGAGGTGAGTCCTAGTTTGATTACAGGAGCTGGGCTAGTTTCATTAATAGAAGAAGGCAAAATAGGAAATGCCTTTGTAGGCAAAAGTGATTATTTACTTATTGAAGCTGATGAAAGTGATGGTTCCTTAGTACGCTATAAGCCACATATTGGAGTCTTATTGAATAAGGATAAAGATCATTTAGATGAAGAGGAACTAAACAACGTATTTAATACCTTTAGAGGCCATTCTAGCGAATATTTTATTGTCAACCATAATCCAACAGCTAAGGTCAAAGAATTTTCTAAGGGAAGTGAATTTGATTTTGGTTTAGGAACCCAATTTGACGGCACAGATTTTAAACAAAGAGGATTTGCTATTTCATTTAAGGTAGGAGAGCATGAGATAAACTTACCGACGATCGGAGCGCATAATATGGAAAATGCGTTAGCCTGTCTTGCTGTAGCTAGTATTCTTGATATAGATATTAGAAAAGCAGCAGATGCGTTAGCTACCTATCCGGGAATTTATAGGAGGCACCAACTGCTTGGGGATAAAAATGGCATTATTGTGATTGACGATTATGCCCATAACCCTGCTAAGATCGCAGCCTCAATTAAAGCGGCACAAGCTGTAGGGGAGCGTGTTGTTGCCTGGTTTCAGCCACATGGTTTTAAACCAACCAAATTTATACGCAAAGAATTAGTTGAGGAAGTAACCACTTGTATGCGTCCTCAGGATCAATTATGGTTGAGTGAGATATACTATGCGGGAGGGACTACAACCAAGGATATTTCTGCTAATGATATTGTGGAGGACTTAAAAGCAAAGGCAGTGCAGTCGTACTTTGTAGAAGATAGAAACAATCTTCTCGAAGCAATGCGTTCGCAATTAACATCTGGAACGGTATTACTATTGATGGGAGCCCGTGACCCAAGTTTAGAAAAATTTGGGAAGGATGTGTTTGAAAATTTATAAGAAGAAATTTTATGAGTGAGGAAAATAAAAAAATAACCACTTCGGGTTTAGAGATAGACAAAGTTTATTTTAAAAAGGAATTCAATTTAGAAGCTCCTGGGGAGTTTCCCTTTACGAGAGGGGTGCATAAGGGTATGTATCGCGATCGTTTGTGGACAATGCGCCAATATGCAGGATTTAGTACGGCAGAGGCGAGTAATGAGCGCTATCATTATCTATTAAACAATGGGGTAACAGGCTTAAGCGTTGCATTCGATTTACCCACTCAAATTGGCTATGATAGCGACGATGAAATGGCTAATGGTGAGGTGGGTAAAGTAGGAGTAGCAATTGATTCTTTAGAAGATATGGAACGCCTTTTTAAGGGGATTCAGCTTGAAAATGTCTCTACATCTATGACAATTAATGCCACTGGTTTTATTTTATTGGCACTTTATATAGCCTTGGCAAAAAAACAAGGTGCTGACATCAAGAACATTAAAGGCACTATCCAGAATGATATTCTTAAAGAATATGCTGCTAGAGGCACCTATATTTATCCTCCTAAGCATAGCATGCGTCTGATTACGGATATTTTTGAGTTCTGTAGTCAAGAGGTTCCTAAATGGAATACGATTTCTATTTCAGGTTATCATATTAGAGAGGCGGGCAGCAATGCAGTTCAAGAGTTAGCTTTTACATTAAGTAATGGTAAAGCATACCTTAAAGCAGCTATAGATAAAGGGTTGGATATTAATGTTTTTGCCAAAAGGTTATCTTTCTTCTTTAATGCACATAACCACTTATTTGAAGAAGTTGCCAAGTTTAGGGCCGCTCGTAGAATCTGGGCTAAGATCACCCAAGATCTAGGTGCCACAGAAACGAAAGCGCAGATGTTGCGATTTCATACCCAAACAGGTGGAAGTACGCTTACAGCACAACAGCCGCATAATAATATTGTGCGTGTAGCAATTCAAACCCTAGCAGCTACTTTAGGGGGTACACAGTCATTACATACGAATGGCTACGATGAAGCTTTAAGTTTACCTACTGAGGAGGCAGCCACAATTGCTTTGCGTACGCAGCAATTAGTCGCTTATGAAAGTGGTATTACTGATACGGTTGACCCATTAGCAGGATCTTATTTTGTAGAGGACCTTACCGACAGACTTGAAAAAGAAGCCTTACAATTGATTGAAAAAATTGATGCCATGGGTGGGAGTGTAGAGGCCATAGAAGAGGGGTTTATTCAAGAACAAATAGCCAATTCAGCTTATCAGTATCAGAAGGATATCGAAAGTGGCAAGAAGATCATAGTCGGCGTTAATAAATATGAAACAGAGGAAAATCAAGATATTCCTATACTTAAGATTGACGATGCTATTCAAACAGAACAGGTTAAAAAACTTACAGAACTAAAGGCTCGTAGAGATAATGATCAGGTAGATGCTATGCTTGCAGCGTTAAAACTTAAGGCACAAACAAGCGAAAATCTAATGCCACATGTCATAAGCTGTGTTGAACACTTATGTAGCCTAGGTGAAATTGCAAATGCCCTAAGAGATGTTTGGGGAGAGTACAGAGGGTAATTTTTCCACATTCCTGAAAATTTAATGATTTAGTATCATAGACTTCGACGTAAATTTACAATATGATAATACCAAAGGGAACATTAATTCCAATTGGGGGGGCGGAAGACAAAGGCACTGATTTGGAAGAAGGTGTCATTAAACGAGATCGTTTAAACTTTTTTGAAATAGGAATTCTCAAAAGTGTTTTAAATGAAATTGGTAAAGAAAATCCGAATATTATACTAATCACTACGGCGTCTCAGATTCCAGATGAAGTTTCAGAGAACTATTTGGATGCATTTGAGAAGCTAGATTGTACTAATGTTACACATCTACGCATCAGGAATCGAGAAGATGTTGATAAACCTGAGAACTTGCAAGCACTTGAAGCTTGTGATGGGTTGATGATTTCTGGTGGGAATCAAATGCGATTAACCACTATTTATGGAGGTTCAACGTTCTTAGAAATTATCAAGAGACGTTATAAAGAAGAGGATGGCTTTGTAATTGCAGGAACGAGTGCGGGTGCTATGGCTATGAGTTCAACGATGATTTCTGAAGGAAGTGCTTCAACAGCACATAAGAAAGGTGAGGTGAAACTTACCGTAGGTTGGGGGCTAGTACGCAATCTTATTATTGATTCTCATTTCATTCAACGAGGACGTTTCACAAGATTGGCTCAGGCAGTTGGAACTAACCCTGGATCTATTGGTATCGGACTAGGAGAAGATACAGGGGTGATTATTAAGGCTGGTGCCGAGATGGAGATTATTGGATCGGGTTCCGTTACGCTCATTGATGGCTATAATGTTCGTCACAATAACATTGCTGATATTGGTCAAGGTAAGACAATTTCGTTAGAAAATTTGACGGTTCATATTATGGAACGGGGTAATAAATACCTTCTTAAAGAAAGATCTTTTTCTGCTGAAGTAAACGAACTAGTTTAGTTGTTTGTTCTGGCAATAAAATAAAAACGAGTTGACCATAGAGCCAACTCGTTTTATGAACCTCTGTATTTCGACCAATTACCTCTATTGATCAATCAATACTTTTCTAGTCGTCGATGTTTCATCCGAATAGATTCTAATAAAATAGAGCCCTGAAGTAATATGTTGGGGTATCGAGTAGTTTCGTTGGGGTGTCCAACTGGTAAGAATACTTCCGTTTATTGAAATTAATTCCATACGATTGAAATTGTCTAAACTAACTTTGAAGTTTGATCGAATAGGGCTTGGGTATATAGCTATGTTGTGGTGTTTGGACTTGTTCTCTATTGAGGTATTATTCAAATAGGGGTGCAGACGAACCATAAACAAGTTTGACCCAACAAAGTCCTGACTTGTCAGATAGCCTCCCATTACAATATCCCCATTCGATTGAAGACCACCACTTGTCGTATTAACAGTGTTTGTATTGATAGAAAAAGGAATATTGACATCTCCATTCCCTCCAAAGTTAGCATTTGGTGAGCCTGTGGAGGTTACCATAAAAGCATACATATCGTTTGAAGCACCTGCAAAGTTTCCTAAGGCAAGAATATTTCCATTTGTAGTTTCCATAATACGTCTTAAAAATAATGCCGTCGATGCTCCAGGATCGGAGGGGATAGATCCTCCTGTGCCGAAAGTATTATCTGGAGCGCCTGATGCATCTAATCGTTGAATAAATCCATCAATGTTAGGATAGTTTCCTTGGTCACCCGTTAATACAATCTTGTCATTGGCATCTACATATAGGTCGTTTACTTCATTAAATCCACTGCCAAGATCAAAGGTAAATCGACCGTTTGAGCCAAATGTTGTTGGGGTTCCGAATTGACTTAAAGACGCAATATAACCCAAGCGAACTCCTGCGCTATCCGCCACGCCTCCAAAGATAAAAGAACCGTTGGATGTGGCATCTAGAGCATTTAGTTCATCATCTTCACCTCGAATATCCATTGTAGCAAAACCACTTGAAGAGAAAGAAACATCAATACCTCCACCTTGCGTTAAGTTGACAATGAATATGTCTGACTGACCATTAATGCGAGCCTTACCGCCTACAAAGATTTCAGATCCAGACAATAGAATATTATTGCCCTGTGCATTGGTATTGTCGCCAAGGTTAAACTTGGTATGTCCATTTGATGTGCCAAAAGAATTATCTACAGACCCATCCGTGTTTAACCTAGCTATATAGCCATCTTTAGAACTAATATTTTCTATTTGCCCAGTAATAAGCAGCTTGCCATTCGGTAATTCAACAATAGCTCTAGCATCTTCATCTGCGCCTAATGATAAATCTATAGCCGTAAAGCCATTGTTTCCAAAAGTGCTATCCGGAGAGCCATTAGCCTGAAACTTAGCAACAAGAGCATCCTTGCTGCCCGCGGTACCACGGTAACCAACTTTGATGATTTTGTCATTGGAGAGAATGATCATATCTTGGTAGACTTCAGATGTGTTTTGGTAGGGGTCTGTTAATGTATAACCGCTAATTCCAAAGGAAGTGTCAAGATCTCCAGGCATTTGAGCATTTGTTATGGTTACAGTAAAAATGAGAGTTGCAAGCAGTATACTTTTTTTCATAAAATTATTCTTTTAGGTTATACTAAAATTAAATGTTCTGTATAAACTGGTTTGACACAAATAGCTTTTTGCTTAGCACATAAAACCCAAGGGGGCAGATTGTGTTAAAGAAAAGTAGTTTGTGTTATGGATTCGGGCTTAAGTATAGACCTGTTCCCTAACTTAAATGGTTATATTGCAGTGTCCTTTATAGAGTTAGCATAAAGTAGTTCGAGGCAAGGTCAAATTTGCCGAAGTGCTTAAAATTGGGTAGCTCCATAAAGAATTTTAGGATATCCTAGTTGGTGTATCAACCAAGTAATATTCATGAATTTTGTTACCTACATAGTAGATGCCGTGAAACCAGGAGGTACTCCAAAGCGTTATTTGTTTTGGGTAAGCATCATTCTATTGGCTCAGGTATTATCTTCTACCTTGCCCTCGCAAATGTTGTATGAAGAATCTATTAATGCGACACATATTATTCTTGGAATTATTGGGGTAATAACAGTTGGTGTTAATTTTATAAAGGGTAATCGGGCAAGAATCCTAGTTGCATTTACACTTTATATAGTAGGTCTATTGTTAAGCTCACTTACCATTAGTTTAGGAATAACGTCTTTATCTGGAATCATCTTCATGGTAACTTGGGCCATGACATTATTCGTTGCAGAAAGACGTGAATACATCTCGTTTAATTTGGTCACATTGTTTATGTTGCTCATGCTGGTCAGTTCAGTACAGATACTAGTATTTCATCCGAATGATGTACCTGACAATTGGATTGTTTTAGCTACAGGAGCAATTTTGACTGCAATAAATATTTACTTGGTTTACACGGATTTTGGGTTTGATAAGAACTATTATCAAGAGTACAGAAAGCAATTAGCAGATTTGCAAATATTAAGTTCCAAATTATCCAACATCCTTTCCGTAGATAGAAAGATTGAAGATCTATTATGGGAGGTCTGTGAGGAATGTGCACCATTTCTTGGTTTGGAGGATTGTGTATTTTATTTGTTTGATGAAGAAAAGGGAAAACTTGTTCAGGTAGCAGCTTACGGTGATAAATCTTTAGATGAAAAGAAAATTATGAATCCTATGGAAATAGCACCAGAGCAAGGGATTGTTGGTCAGGCTTTTGCTACTGGACGCTATGTTTTGATTGAGGAAACAAGGAATGCACCACAATACATCGTAGATGATGCACCCCGTAATTCTGAACTGGCAGTTCCAATATTAAGTAATGGAAACGTTGTTGGCGTTCTAGATTCAGAACATACATTGCGCGGTTTTTATAGATTAAAGCATGTTAGAATTTTTGAGGTTATTGCAGCCTTCTGTGGAGTTAAAATCGCTGAATATTTAGCCAAAGAATCTATTAGTGCCGCAAAGCGGTTAGAGCAAGAGGCTGGTCATTATAGAGAGCTGGATCTTATAAAAAACCAATTCATTACTAATATTTCGCATGATTTAAAGACACCCTTATCATTAATCAAGTCTCCAGCTATGCAAATTCAGAATATAGCTAGAGACCTACAAATCAAAAAACTATCCGGTTATATAATAAAAAATACAGAACACCTTATGAGGATTGTCGAGCAACTTCTGCAATTAGGCAAGGTTGAAAAAGGTTTAGGACAAGCTTATATAGAAAAAATAGAAACAGAGCAGTTCTTTGATAAAATCGTTCGTCAGTATCAAGGTTTGACGGAAAGGAAGCAAATTGTATTTTATTACTCTTTTGACTCCTTTACGTTATCAACAGATACCTTTCGCCTTGAACAAATTATTCATAATCTTTTACAAAATGCGTTTCGATATACGCCAGAGAAAGGTCAGGTGAACTTTACTGCGAAAAGAAAAGGTGAAATTCTGGAATTAAGTATTCGCGACAATGGTCTGGGTATCGCCAAAGAAGATCAAGAAAGGGTCTTCGAACGTTTTTTTAAAGCGGATAATAATAATCATGAGGGTACAGGAATTGGCTTGTCCTTAGTGAGAGAATATACAACTAGTTTGCATGGAACAATTGATTTGAAAAGTACAATAAATAAAGGAAGCGAATTCACCATCTGTATTCCTATAGAAACTGAAAAGGAATATGAGCAAGAAGAAGCTACAAGAAAAATAAATCCAACAGATAGTAAACCGATTATGTTAGTTGTTGAAGATCATCATGATCTAAATGATTTTATTCGCACTTTTTTTGAACATGACTTTAACTGCCTGAAGGCTCTCAATGGTGAGGAGGCGCTCCGGGTAATGAAAAAACAAACTCCTGATATTATTATATCGGATTTGATGATGCCTATAATGGATGGTAATGTTTTTGTAAAAGAGGTTAAGCAAAGTGAAATATTCGGCCACATTCCGATTATCGTTCTTTCTGCTAAATCACAAACCTCCAGTCGGATTGACTTATATGCTACAGGTGCTGACAATTACTTAACGAAGCCTTTTGATATTAATGAGCTAAATGTTGTTGTTATGAATACGCTTGAGCAACGAAAAAAAGTGACGAATCGTTTTCATAAGACTTATTTTGAGAATACAGAAGTCGGCGAAAGATCTGAGGAAAAAAAACTACCCGCTGAAGCAAAACTAGTAGAAGATTCTATACATTATATTACCGAGCATTTAGATAGCCCAGATTTGAATGTGAAATCATTATTGCAGCATCTTGGTCTTGGTAGAAATAAATACCAAAAAGAGATAAAGCAGTATACAGGATTGACACCGGTAGAATTCATTCGTTCGGTTAGGTTAAACACAGCAAGAGAAAAACTAAGAGATTATTCATTGAGTATATCAGAAGTCGCTTATGCAGTCGGATTCAATAACCTCTCGTATTTTTCTCGAAGCTTTAAGCAAGAATTTGGACGTTTGCCTTCGGAGGATAGACTTTTAGAGGACTTTTCAAAAGGTGAAGATGAACATAAATAAGAGTTTTGGGAATAATTGTTACGGTTCTCTGTTCAGTTATAAAATGTTTATTATTTTTCATTTGTTATTAAACCCTTAATAGGGTTTTGCGTCAAAGGGCTAAATATTTAGCCATGCACAGATCATTACTCCTCATTTTATTAGTTCCTTTTCTTTCACAATGCACTATTATTCGGCCTGGAGAGGTTGGTATTAAACAGCGTTATGGGAAGCTCGTCAGTAGACCCTTGCCACAGGGTATGATTTCCTTTAACCCAATCTCTACAAAGGTTATTAAGGCAAGTACACAAACTCAGAATTTACGTTTAGATCTTACCTTGCCTAGTAAAGAAGGTTTAAGTGTTAAGTCATTAATCTCAATCCTGTACCGTCTGAAAAAGGATAGTATTGGACAAATAATAAACAATTACGGCTTAGAGTACGAACCCTTAATTGGAAGCATTTTCCGTTCTGCTGCTTCGGACGTCTGCGCTAAGTATTACGCCAAGGATATGCACTCTGGTAGACGCGCAGATATTGAGGAATCGATCAAGAATAAGATGATCGAACTATTAAACGGAAATGGGATTGTTATTCAAACAGTACTTATGAAAAGTATTTCATTACCCCCTGGCTTAAGCAAATCTATAGAAGAGAAATTGCAAGCAGAACAGGACGCCATGCGTATGGAGTTTGTGCTCAAACAAGAACGTTTAGAGGCAGAGCGACGTATCATTGAAGCAAAGGGTAAGCGTGACGCACAAAAAATACTCTCACAAGGCTTGACTGATGAAATTATTAAACTTAGAAGTATTGAGGCTTTTGAAAAACTGAGTAAGTCAAACAATGGTAAGGTCATTATTACCAATGGTAAAGCACCTTTGCTAATCGATTAGCTGTAAATTGCTATAACTTCTTCACCTAAATGGTTTGTGCTAGCTCGGTACATACCACTTGTGTTGAAACAAAGTTCAATATTACCTTTGGTATCAACAGCTACAACTCCACCTTCACCTTTTATTTCAACGAGTTTGTTTTGAACAACTTCACGACAAGCTTCCTTTAAAGAAAGACCTTTGTATTCCATAAGACAGGAGATGTCATGGGCCACCACAGCACGAATAAAGTACTCACCATGTCCTGTGGCTGAAACTGCACATGTTTTATTATATGCATAAGTGCCTGAACCAATAATAGGTGTATCACCGACACGCCCAAATTTCTTATTGGTCATACCACCAGTAGAGGTGGCTGCGGCTAAATTTCCTGCTTCATCTAAAGCCACGGCACCAACGGTTCCAAACTTTTTTTCATCTAAAGCCCCTTTGCTATGATCTAATTGTATACTTCCTGTTTTTTGGGCTTCCAAAAATTGATCATATCGAAACTGATCAAAAAAGTAATCTTGGTCTCTTAATTCTGTTTGTATGCCTTTAGCGAACTCTAAGGCGCCTTCGCCAGAAAGGTATACATGTTCACTTTGTTCCATAACATTTTTGGCCAGTAAGATAGGGTTTTTAACCCCTTCAACTGCGGCTATGGCACCAGCAGATTTATTGATTCCATTCATTATAGAAGCATCCATTTCATGTTTTCCTTGGCTATTAAATACAGCTCCTTTGCCTGCATTAAATAAAGGGCAATCTTCCAGGCTCATTACTGTTCTTGTAACGGCTTCTAAGCTTGTTCCTCCATCTTGTAGAATAGCTCGTCCTATATAAAGGGCTTCCTGCAAAGCGGTTTTATAAGCGTGTTCTTTTTCTGTGGTAAGCATGTCTGGTTCTATAACACCAGCACCTCCATGTAGAGCAATTGAAAACATGGTGCGAAGGTACGGCTTGCTATTAAAGGAAATATTTTATAGGTTACAAACTAAGTAGATTCTTATTTATAAACCAACAAACGTGCTTTGGACGCACGGATGTGGCCCTATGTTTTGTTATAAACTTCTAAGTTACAGTTCAATAAATCCATTGGTGGGCTCCAGATGGCATAGGTGTTCATTATTGTTGTTTGCTTATTCCAGTTGAGTTCTTAAAGAAAAATTGTGTTCGATGCCTATATCCAGTTGATACTATAAAGAAGCTGACGCCGTAATCGAGCAACTCATCTACTATCAAGTCATTTGAATTCGTTAACCCAATTCTAATTCTACTAATACCTCGATTGCTGTAAAAGATGGGAAAGAGTGGAGGGATGTCTACTTTATGTTTAGAATGGTAGATCTCACAATAACCTTCTTTCGTAATTTTTCCTTGAAAAACTTCTTTACGAACCTTGTCCTTTCTATAAGATAAACTATCGTAAAATTCAATTGTAACAAATCCACTTTCTTGAATCCGAATAGTAATAGAATCAGCTGTTATATTGAATACACGGAATAATTTCAATAGCGTGCGATCTGATTTTTTACCAGATGTTTTATAGGCAATATTTTTAAATGTACCAGAGAAAGTACCTTTAAGGGGTTCATATTGTTTTTTACTTACTTTAAGACCTGTAACACAAGCAGAACTCAATAGTAGAAGAATTCCTACCCAAGCTATACTCCATACTCTCTTTGATTTTCGTAAAAGACCACATTGTAATTTCATGCTCAAAGAAAACCGTTTAGTTAAAGATACTCATTCTAGTTGCGTTGCAACTTTCGAAACCCATTTATTCTCACTTCTTTTTCTTCATTTACTTGCTAATCTATAAGTTATGTATAGTCATGATAGGTTAAGCGTTTTAGCAGTTGAAAAAATTACTTATTACTTGATATATTCAGTGTGACTCTTTCATAATTTGTTCGCA
>CBDDLM010000003.1:5000-89972 GCA_965230665.1 Chitinophagaceae bacterium | reverse complement strand
GCCGCATATGTCGCCCTGTTCTTATGGAACCGTCATCTAAAATATACCTGTACTTTTCATGGTCTTGACCTTGTCTATCCCAATAAAATCTATCAGAATAACATACTTGAAAGGATTAAAAAATTCGATGCTGTATTCTGCGTTAGTGACTATACCAAGCAACAGTGTATAGACAGAGGGTTCAATGAAAAAAATCTACATGTTGTTCCAAATGGTGTTGATTTCGATATAGCCAATTCTTCAAAGCAGGAAAACTTCAAATCAGTACTTGAAAACAAATTAGGTACCCCACTCTTGAATAAAAAGATCATCGTGTCTATTGGAAGAGCTGTCAAGCGAAAAGGCTTCGCTTGGTTTGCAAAAAATATATTACCCAATCTTGATAAGAATACAATCTACATTATTGCTGGTCCTATTGATTCAAAGTTCAGCCTCATGTCAATTTTACTTAATATCCTTCCCCGATCAATGGCGAAGAGCTTAAAGCTCTTCACAGGTTATGCCTCTGACAGTGAAGAAATAAAAAGCTTGTCTTCAGATATCCAAACAAGTGTGTTCCATCTGGATGGACTCAAATTTGATGAGATAATTCAATTGTACAAGCATGCTGATCTAATGGTTATGCCGAATATTAAAGTGAAAGGCGATATGGAAGGCTTTGGTCTGGTGGCCCTTGAAGCCAATCTGTCATCATGCCCCGTTGTTGTGTCCAATATCGAAGGAATCACGACCGCAGTTATCAATAACAGAAATGGGATATATGCGGAATCAGAAAATGCAAACTCGTGGATAAGAATCGTCAAAAATCTATTGGAAGATGTACAAAAAAGAAACAATTTGGCAAGACAGGCCAAACAATATGTATTGGAGAATTATAGTTGGGATAGGATGACAGAAGATTATTATGCTGTTCTTAGTAATTTGGTGTTTGAGGAACAGATCATTCCAAATGAACTCAATGCGTCTACTAAGCATATATTGGCCTAAATCGAAAGATTCAATTTAATGGAATACCTATTTATTCTGGCAGGAGGTTTTGCATTGCTATTCAGTTTTATCCTATTCTTCAACAAGGGTAAGAAGCTTCAACACTGGATATTTGGTGTTCTATCCTTGCTCGTTGCCGTAAGTAGTTATTATGTATTTCTGTTGTACAAAAAAGATGGACTTTATTACGAACCATATTTCAGTGAGATCAATTATGCCATTCCATTATTGTATGGCGTATTGCTTTGGTTTTATACCCGGTCATTAATCAATGAACGCTTGCGAATGAAATGGATGGATCTCTTGCACTTCTTTCCTTTCGTTTTCTTCCTGGGGTTTTTATGTTACCCATTATTCCTTGGAATTCCTTCAAGTGCACCGGATAATCTGGGATATCCTTTAATTAAATTGATTATCAATCCTGTCTATATTTTCCTGATCCTATACACACTTAAGGCCCATAGAAAATCACTTTTGGACCAATATTCCTATATAGATCATATGCACCACTACTGGTTAAGCTGGATTGCATACGGTGCATTGATGTTGTGGATTGTCGCATGCATTGGCAATGTTTATAACCTTATCCATCGTGCGGAAACCAATTTACTTGGTGATTACTTTCTTACCTCCTTTCTGGCTATTTTCCTTTTTATCCTGGCCTACGTCGGTTTCAACAGAACGCAGATTTTTCATTCAGATGCACATCAGTTTTCAAAAGATGAAAACAAGCTTAATGATGATACACAGGACAAAGCCGATGATGAAGAGGAGATGCAGGTTTTCGAAACCATACAGGATCAGATGAATAGCAAACAGCCCTATCTGGATCCCAAATTAAGTTTGAATAAATTGGCGCAAGTTCTTGAAGTGCCTTCTACCAAATTATCTTACCTCATCAACAAGTATGCTGATCAGAACTTCTATGAATTCGTCAACAGCTACAGGATAAATGAGGTAAAGACGCGCCTTGCTGATAAAGAATATGCCAATTATAGTATTCTTGGAATTGCTGAAGAAAGTGGATTCAACTCAAAAGCAAGTTTCAATCGGATATTCAAGAACCATCTTGGAATGACGCCTTCGGAATACCTCAAGCAGCATAAACTCAGCTAGATTGATTGCAGAAGGCCCAAAAGCCAGGCTTTACTATAGTAGCTCCCAGGCTTATTATCTGCTTAGAGCCCTCTAGGTGATTTGTAGTGACAAAGTAGTGTTGAAAATGTTTTTTGCTGATGTTTCTATGAAGAAGTCTCTAAACATTTTGCCGATGGTCATGTTCCAAATGGGTCAATATTAGACTTGTGCAAAAAAAGGCTATCATTATTGGATCGGGAATCGCGGGATTGGCCAGTGCATTAAGATTGAGAAAAAAGAATTACGAAGTCTCAGTCTTTGAAGCCAACGCTTATCCGGGTGGAAAACTACATGAAATCTCAAGTGAAGGTTTCAGGTGGGATGCGGGTCCTTCACTTTTCACCATGCCATTTCTAGTAGATGAACTGTTTTCGCTCTTTGACAAAGATCCAAAAAGCTATTTCCGATATTCCCGCAAAGAAAATCTCTGCAACTATTTTTGGGATGACGGCACTTCATTTACCGCTCCAGCATCGAGAGAGGCTTTCATAAATAAGGCAGCTGAGACATTTAATGAAAAAGCTTCAGCACTAGAAAACTATATATCCAGATCGGAAGAAAAATACAATATCACATCGGGTGTATTTCTTGAAAGATCCCTGCACAAAGTCGGTAACTACCTTAATATTGACACGCTGGGGTCACTGATCAAATCTTATAAACTGAATGCCTTCAGCAGCCTCAATAGCTACAACAAGCGTCAGTTTTCAAACCCTAAACTGGTTCAGTTGTTTGATCGATTTGCCACTTATAACGGATCATCTCCATACAAGACACCTGGAATAATGTCTTTGATACCCCATATGGAAATGTTCTATGGCTGTTATTTCCCAAAAGGAGGTATGCACCAGATCAACAAGAGCCTTTACCAATTGGCTAAAGATGTAGGTATTAACTTCCATTTTTCAGAAAAGGTCCGTGAAATAAGATATTTCGAAGGGAAGGTGACCGGTGTAAAAACACCCAAAGGCATATACGATTCTGATCTTGTGATAAGCAATATGGATGTGCATGGTACTTACAGACATCTGTTACCTGGAGTCAAGGCACCTGAAAAGATATTGACTCAGGAAAGGTCAAGCTCAGCACTCATTTACTACTGGGGAATCAACCGAGAGTTCCAAGAATTAGATCTGCACAATATCCTGTTTAGCAACGATTACAAAAGAGAATTTGATGGCCTTTTTGGGAATAGAGGTCTCAGTTCAGATCCAACGGTCTATATCAATATCAGTTCAAAAGAAGAAAAAACCGATGCGCCATCAGGATGTGAAAACTGGTTTGTCATGATCAATGTCCCAAGTGATTATGGTCAGAACTGGCAGTCACTGAAAAATGAAGCAAGAAAGAATATCATAAACAAAATCAACAAAACACTGAATGTGTCTATAGAGGACCACATTGTCACAGAAGATACTTTAGATCCGGTACTGATCGAAAAGAGAACTTCATCGTACAAGGGCTCACTCTATGGTACATCAAGCAATTCGAAATTCGCGGCTTTCCTCAGACACCCCAATTTTACAAGCCGACTTAAAGGATTGTATTTCTGTGGGGGTTCTGTTCATCCGGGAGGAGGAATTCCTCTCTGTCTTTATTCAGCCAAAATTGTAAGTGATTTAATTCAAGCCGCATGAGTTTAATAAGAACTGTACAGTCCACAAAAGTATATTTTAACAAGGAAAGTGTTGCCGTTGGCACGCTATATCTATTTCATATTTCCGCCATCATTGGCATCAGTTTGGGCTACTTCAATTGGTTTGCTCCAAAAACACCCTTGAACCTGATGGTTATGTTTGCCATTCTATGCTTCATGTTTCCCCTCACGAATACCAGGAATTCGTGGTTGGCAGCCATCTTTTTTATGACCGGAATGGTTGCAGAAGTGCTTGGAGTCCAATGGGGTCTCTTGTTTGGAGAGTACAGTTATGGTGACAACCTGGGATTCAAGATTGCAGGTGTACCATTACTAATCGGCATCAACTGGGCTTTATTGGTCTTCATAACAGGATCGATTTCTCAATACTGGTTTGATAATAAGTTTCTGAGAATGCTATCTGGCGCATCTCTGATGGTTGGACTTGACTTCTTTATTGAACAAGCTGCTCCTGGTCTGGATTTCTGGTTTTTTGAAGGAGGAATCGTTCCAGCCAGCAATTATATCGCATGGTTCCTAATCTCGTTCGTTCTACACGGAATCTTTGTTTTCAGCAATGCCAAAGGTAGTTACAGGGTATCCAAACATCTATTTATAGTCCAATTGTTATTCTTTGGATATCTGTTCTTCAGTATTAATTATCAGCTTCTATAAGGTACTATTCAGAGTAAATCCAAGCTATTCCGATTTCCAATGACATTTACAATGTTTTATTTGTCATCCTGACTCTTTGTTTTCAGATAATTGGTGCTTTTTTATATATTTTTGTAGGCCATTGATTATACTATCAATGCAACTACAAAATTGATTTGATACAAAATCAAACATACCGCAAAATTGCCGCCTCTATTCTGGTGGTCTTAGTGTCTCAGATTTTCATCTTACAAGGTGCACATCAAATATTTGGTCACCACCATCATGACACACCTTGCACTACGGAAGGTGTACATTTTCATGCTGAGGGTCATGGCCATTTCTCCTGTGATTTCTGCACATTTAAATTTGCACCTACAGAGATATATGAGCATGAATTAAGGATAAAAAACACTGGGCCGGTCATGTCGGAACTTCATGATAATTATCATGATGTATCCATTAGTATTAGTTACCTCCAAACCTATCTGAGAGGACCCCCTTCTATCCTAGGCTAGACATTTCTATTGATCAAAGAAAATTCCTGTACTTCAATTCTGAGTCTAACTCCGTGAATTGTAGTCATTAATCTTAATCTATATTATTTAATTCTATTTTCATTAATGATGGTGAACATCATTAGTGGGTCTTGAAAAAATTTTAACATGAAAAACTTTAAATTTTATTACTTATTCGCTTTCGTTCTTATTGGTTCTTTCGTTGTTGCTAGTTGTGGTGATGATGAAGATGATGAGATGAACACAATCACTATCACTATTGAGGAGCCTACTGGTGATAACATTGCTATGGCTGACTGTGGTGATGTACATGTTCATATTGACATCGTGGCTTCAGATGAAAACCATGAGGTTGAAATCGTTCTTCACCCAGAAGGTGATGTAGACACTAAGATCATCGATTTCGATATGCACGAGCATGATCAAACTATCACTTTTGAGCAAGAAGTTGACCTTTGTAATTTCAATCCTGGAGATTGTTTCCACCTTGAAGTCGAAGCATGTGTAGATCACGATTGCGAAGTGAAAGAAAGAGCGGATGTAGAATTCTGCTTACAGTAATCAGTACTTATTTAAAGGTTTATATGGCTTATACCAAAGTCATATAAACCTTTTTTATAGCCCACCACTAAAAGGTACCTTCACCGTAAACACGAAATTCCTCCCCTGCTCAGGAACATTAATTAAACGATAACGACTTAAATGCGCCAGATACCTAGTGTTAAACAGATTTTGCACCTGGCAATTGATTTGTATTTCCTGACCACCCATATTTAGTTTCGACCCGATTCCTATACCCCATAATTGATACGCCGGTGTGGCTTGCTCAGAACGATCGATCCTCAGGTTTCCGCTTGCCGCAAAATGATACTGGTGAGATAATTCTATATAAAAATCTTGTAATCTCTCATTTGAAACAGGTGCATAGCGCAAATCAGTCTTCACTGCTGGTTGCGGTGTAAAGGGAAGGGCCAGTTGTGTGTTGGGATTATAGCTTTGTACAAAATCAATCGCTTGGTCTACAAATAAATGATCCAAAAACTCCCATGACCATTGTAGCTCAAAGCCAGTATAGATAGCGTCATCTTGTCTATATCTGAATATCTGGCCCGCCTCAGGCAAAGGAGAAAATCTTGCTGGAAATGTTGGTCCCAGATAGATATAGTTATCAAAATAATTAAAATAAACTGCCAGACTTCCTGTGAAAGTCTTGTAATTCCAGTCTGCACTTAAGTCCAATTGGTATCCATGTTCAGACTTCAAATCTGGCGTGCCCACTTCATGTCTGAATGTTCCATGGTGGATTCCGTTTGAAACAGTCTCTGCTGGATAAGGCACTCTGAAACTCTTACCGATATTGGCCTTAAATACCCAGATGCCTTCAGGCATAGTGATATTGGTACCTAAGGAAGATGACCAATTAAAAAACATATCATCTGTTGCCGGAGATATTAATGAATCAATCACCGTTTCGTTACTATCCCAGATAAACTGACGGAAAAACTCTGTGTCGTTGTGCCCTATATCTAAACGAACGCCTCCATTTACAAGCCAATGATGATGTATCTCTTTTTCAGATATTAGATAAACACCTCCTCTGAAGGTGTTGAAGTCTGGCAATAGGTATTCAAATCCACCTCGTTGATTATCTTGCCATTGAACGTTAAGCCCATAGATGTTCTTCCACTCTTCTTGGAATCGATGCTCATAATGAGATGCTATACTGAAAGTCCTCAGATCCAATTCAAGAGCCAGCTTATCATTTGGGTCTTCAAGCTGAGAAAGCGGAATACTATGGAATTCAGGCTCAGAAAACTCTCGACGTAGATTGTGTTGATATCCAATATCGAAAGTCAAATGATCAGATCCAAAGTAAAAAGTTTGATTTAAAGAGACCCTGTAGTGGTCTACTTCCTGTCTCGGCACATCTATGTCACGATCATTACCATCATCAGTAAGGGCGTAAGATCTTGGAATACCAACGGCTCCACTAAACAAACCTGCCTGCAGAGAATAGTGACTGAAAGATAATCTAGTTATACCCCAGGATCTGTTGATGCCCGCTGACAAACTCAGATTCGATTCATCGCCAGCCGTGTTCTTAAGTCTTTCGTTAAGGATAGGCAACTCAAATCCGTTATAGGTGAAAATATTATCAGGAACACGATAATCAGCAAAATCCTGTCTGGAATACCTGGCATTTAAAAACCAGTCATCTACATTGAATCCGAGGTTGGCAGATGTGGCCCTGTGATAATTGTTTGTCTTATATACACCCAGTATACTTCCCTTGAAACTATTCTTCGGAATCATCTTGTCTGGCATGATATTGATTACCCCACCCAGACCATCGGATCCATATTGAAGTGATCCAGGGCCTTTTATTATCTCTACACGCTCTACATCGAATTGATCGATCTCTAATCCATGATCACTTCCCCATTGCTGGCTTTCCTGTTTTATCCCTTGATGATTCACGATGATACGATTCGCAGACAGACCGCGTATTACAGGCTTTGCAATACCTACACCCACATTGATAGAGCTAATACCTGGAAGCTTCTCTATTGATTTAGAAAAGTTACCTTCTAAGTTCTTTATGAAAAAGTCTTCATGAACATGCTCAGCTTGAAGGGTTTCCTCTTGCTTGGCATGCTCCTCTGTTACTTCTACTGTCTCAAGCACCGTATTTGATGGGTTTAAATAAATTTTGAGATCCTGTAATAGATCCTTTCCCTTATCTAGCAGAAGTAAATAATCATCATAGCCTATGTATGAAACCCTTATCTGATATGTACTTCTGTTGGAACCCTTAAGTACAAATTCACCCTTACCATCGGTAATCGTCTGAATGCTGTCTGGGAGAAGTACAACATTTGCACCTGGCAGTGCTTCCTTGTTTTCATCATAGACCACACCACCAATTTGTCCAAAAGACAAAACAGATATGTGAATGAAAAAAAGAAGAAATGAATGCCTGATTAACATGGGATAAAGGTACTGTATTTGAACTCTTAGGTCTGAAGAATTAAGTTTATATGAAATGACATTTATTAAAGAAAGTCAATGTCCCGCTTTGGTTTCTGTTGCATTGAATAGGCTTATAGCTCTGTAGCATCTTCAAGTATGTAATAGAACTCATTCGGATTATCATGGTTCAAACGCAACATACCTTTGAACTTCTTAAAATCATCAATTTTATACCGCTTGTTCTGCTTCTTCATGTACATGCTTATTATCGAAGCCGGGCTTGCTTTACCACAAAAAAAGCAAGCTGCGAAAGGATAATGAGACAGTGAAAGCAATCCTTCTTCTTCGAATGGGATTACAAATCCTTCGATAATTACTTCCTTACCATCAAGTGCCTTTACCGCTTCAGAAAATTCAGGTGCATAAATATCCATCTCCAGTTCTGCAAAGTACTTAAGCTTGTATTCAATATTCATCAGAACCGCCCAATCAACTACAATGGGTTCTTTTGAATTTAAAATATTTGCGAGATCTGTCTTTTTTGATTTTGACAGGAGGTGTGAGGAATCCTCTACAGCTACCCATTCGAATATCTCATCATCCCACTGGTAAATTGTATCACTGACATAATAATCAGAAGGCATGGTCACCTTAGGCTGTTGCTCAAATAATGCATCAGCATCAATGCGTTCTGATTCTCCCTCGCTTTTATTTTGCCCAAGACCAACATGATTACATAACCTCTGTTGTGTGCTTGTAAATATTAAGAGAAATGCGGTAACAGTTATTTTTATTTTACTATTCACGGTGATCAACTTTCAGATAAGATTTCAGATACATCAATTCGCATAGCCTGCCATGCTGGCAATAAGGCAGATATAATTCCAACAAATAACGTCATAAGCAATACCATTTCTTCTCCTGGTACCCAGCTGGCAGCAAATTCAAGATTGAAGTCGCTTTCTGCTTGCTTATTGACAAAGTAAATTCCGATTCTGCTTAAAAGCCACCCTAAAATATATCCAATAATTGCCAAAAGCAATCCTTCAAACAACAACAGGCCAAAAAGATGTATCGGACGATATCCAGTAGACCTCATCAAAGCCATCTCATGCTTACGGTCTCTAAGTCTGTTAAACAAAACAAAAAACACGCTGAACCCAGCCATCAGCATAATACCACCTGCTATCATCTTAAGGGTGGTGGCGCCAACGCCCAACATATAAAATAATCTGTTTATTTCCAGAGTAGGCAAAACAGCTTGCATATTGGTTTGGTCATTGATTATCCGCGGCATATTCAGAACAGACATCTTCGTTTTATACTGTAATAACAAAGCTGTGATTTCCATACTATCCGCGGTGATAACATGTTTGGAATGATCGTGGCCATGGTCGTGATCATGATCGTGATCGTGGTGATCATGATCAAAGTCCAACTCTAATGCATGAATAGAATCTATTGCTGAGTCGTGTTCATGCCCATGGTCATGCTCATCATGTACTTGCCAAACACTTTCCACATTGCACAAAACCAAACGATCCAAAACAGTGTTGGTGCTTTTAAGAATACCAACTACTTTATAGGGGTGATTTTCATGAACATGTCCTCCTGATACATCACCATGAGTACCAAAAAATACATCGCCTAGTTTAAGTCCTGTCTTTTCCGCCACAACAGCACCCACTGCAGCCTCCATGGTATTGGAAAACATTTCTCCTTCTGCCAGCTCACCTTCATATTTAGCAATGTAATCTTCTGTTGTTCCTAGTATGCGATATCCTCTGTAAGAGTCGCCGTAGGCTAAAGGGATGGCTTCTTTAACCATTGGACTTCTCATTAACTTCTTGGCTTCAGCCAAATTAATATTGCCCGTCGGTGCATCCAGATGATATATCGCAGATAGAACAAGTTGTAGTGGACTTCCTTTTGCTCCCACCACCAAATCTATATCCTTTAGATCGCGTTCAAACTTCTGTTCAAGTTGATTCTGCATGAGCAGTAATAATGAAATAATACCCACACCGAAGAGCAGTAGGCAAATACACAAAGCCGTATTCAACGGCTTATATGTAATATTTTTCCATGCTATTTTACCTAACATATCTTCTCAAATTAATTGGTAAGGGAATTCAACTCAATACAATTACTAATTTCTGAGCGCAAGCGATTATCATGCGTAACAATGATCAATGCAGCATTATTGGCTTTGGCTTCTTCTTGTAGAAGGGCAATTACCTGTGCACAGTTTTTATTGTCAAGCGCACTGGTAGGTTCATCCGCCAACAATAACTTGGGCGTTGTAATGACAGCTCTGGCTATAGTAGCTCTTTGTTGTTGTCCTACACTCAATTGATTCGGATATCTCGACATCAGGTCCTTGATGAGCAAGCGTTCGGAAATGGCTTCGGCTTTGCTTTTATCCGCTGAATATGGCGAAAGCACCAGATTATCTTTTATAGAAAGAGACTCGATAAAATAAGATTGCTGAAATACGATACCAATATTCTGCCCTCTGAATTGATCAAGTTGTGATGATGACATCTGAGCTATATCGTTTCCATCTATATTCACCTGACCGCTGCTTGGAGATCTTAAACCAGCAAGCAGATGCAATAAGGTTGTCTTCCCACATCCTGACTCGCCACATATTAAAAGTGATTCACCGGAATCAACCCGAATGTCTGGAAATATAATAGGCTTTGAACCAGGATATTGATATGATAAATCTTTGGTCTGAATCATATTACAGAGCTATCTTTTTCAGTGGTTTGGGTTTTTGCCAAGCAAGACTTAAGCATTTTCTCTATGCCTTTCCTTTGTAAATTTTTTCCAATAAATACCATAACGCTCTTAGCTCCAACTTCAGTACTTCTTGCTTCTTTAGCTTGAAAGTCCAATCTCTTCCCAACTGATTGCACAATAAATTTTTGCTTTTCATCAGCCAGCCAAATCAATCCTTTCATTCTGTACAAATCTTTGGATTGGAAAGAAAGAAAAACAGATAAACGCAAGTGTAGTAAATGAAAATCAAAAGGCGAATCAAATACCAAAGAAATACTGTTCACTTCTTTGGTATGCTCATGATGGTGATGGTGATGGTGATGCGGTTTCTGAAACGGTAAACCATCATTTGTATTATCTTGATGATGATCATGAGACGTATCATGAAGAAGCTTTTCCAGTTTATCATTTTTCCGCTGATACTCAATTTTAGGATAACTATCCTTAGTCCCTCTGACTATGGTAGCAAGTGGATTCAGCTTACGGAGGTAGTCTTCGAGATAACTAATATAATCATCGTTGACCAAGTCTATTTTGTTGAGCAATAATATATCACTGTATGTGACTTGGTTTATAGCTTCCTCCGTATTCTGAATTTGATCCTCAAGCAATTCAGCATCTACCATACAGATAATGGATGTCAGCGGAAAATGCTTCTTTATCATTGGATGTGCAATGAAGGGTTCTGCCAAGCCAGTAGGGTCAGCAACGCCAGTGGCCTCGATTATGATTTCGTCAATTTCATCTCTCCTCTCATATAATTCATTGATAATATCGTATAAATTATCATTCAGTGTACAGCATAGACATCCATTGTTTAATTCTACAATAGTATCATCAGGACGAATAATCAATTCATTGTCTATCCCTTCTTGTCCAAATTCATTTTCAATAACGGCATAACGAATACCTGCGTTTGACTTGAGCAAATGATTTAGATAAGTCGTTTTTCCAGCACCTAAGAATCCGGTTAATATGGTTACAGGAATATTAAATTCTACATTTTCTCCCATGATTGCCTATATAATCAAATTATGACACACAACAGGAATCGCCGTTGCACCTGCAAAATTTGAGATTGTAAAGATGCAATGATATCAATCCAAAAGCCAATGAATATTTCCACCAGGTACTCAGTTCAATGAAATGAAACTTCTCATTGAAGACCGCCAAAGACAATAAAGCCCATGCTGTATATAAAGCAAATTTCATCCAGGGCTTGCTTGAGTTAATGCCTGATTGACGGACAGCAAAATATGTGATACCAACAAATACAAAATCGATTGCACTCCACCAGGCAGGACTTGTATCATGACAAGATCTAACAACTGTGGTGCTCTGTGCAATAAAAAGAAATGGTGTAGCCATGCAATGCACGAGGCAAAGACCACTGGCCAGCGCTCCAAGAATATCAGATTTTATGGCGTAATTATTAAGTATCATTACTCGATTTGCTTTAATGCAACGCGGTTGCAAATATAATTACTTTAACTGTATTGATGCAACAATGTTGCATTATTTGAGAATGTGCTTGTGGATTGATGAAATAATTGCTCATTTTCTGAGAATTAAGGAATATCTTAAGAGAGAAAAGCCAAGATTTCAAGTGAAGGATAAGGAGAATAATATCAATGAAGTAAACGAAGGAACAGGAAATACGATCAAATACTTCGGAACCTTCCAGGGCGTATTTACACCTACTGTACTTACGATACTCGGTGTTATCATGTATCTGCGTCACCCATGGGTTGTTGGTAATGCCGGCGTTGCGGGTGCGCTGCTCATTGTTGGTCTTTCCGTTGCAATTACACTCTTTACAACCCTTTCCATGTCATCTATGACAACCAATATCAGAATTGAATCTGGTGGCGCCTTTTCTATTATCTCTCAGTCTCTGGGCTTGGAAATAGGAGGTAGCATTGGTATCCCTCTTTATTTTTCTCAAGCTTGTGTGGTTGCCATGTACATATTCGGTTTCAGAGAAGGTTGGTTGTGGATATTCCCAGATCATAGTCCCATATTGATTGACCTGGCTACCTTTGTCATTATTGCAGCCATAGCAGGCCTGAGTGCTGATCTAGCATTTAAGATTCAGTATCTGATAATGGTCATTATTGTACTTTCAATCGTCTCCATTGTGGGTGGCGTTATCAATTCACCCGTTGATTTCAATGACTTTACCTGGTTTGGCAACTATGCAGGAGAACCTGTCTTTGATCCCCAATCCGGCAGCTTAACTGGTTTCAAGAAAGCCCATTTCTGGATAGTGTTCGCTGTATTTTTTCCTGCCGTCACAGGCATCATGGCTGGGGTTAATATGTCTGGTGAACTAAAAAATCCCCGTATCAGCATTCCCAAAGGCACATTGATAGCTGTGATACTGACAGGTCTCATCTATGTGGGACTTATCTTCATTGCGGCCATACTGGCTTCGCCGGAAGAGTTGATGAGTTCCTATACCATATTCATAGATCGCGCACTATGGAAACCCATAGTCATCGCGGGTCTTCTTGGAGCTACCTTTTCCTCTGCCTTAAGTTCTATGGTTGGCGCACCAAGAATACTATTGGCACTTGGTCAAAAAAACATCCTACCGCTCAGTGGCTACTTTTCAAAAATTGGTAAAAACGGTGAACCAAGAAACGCCATATACTTTTCCATGTTGGTAGTGATCATATCACTGCTGATGAGAGATCTCAATGCCATTGCCCCATGGATAACAATGTTCTTCCTGATCACCTATGCCATGATCAATGTGGTGGTGCTTATTGAACAAAGTCTTGGGCTGCCCAGCTTTAGACCCACACTCAAAATTCCAATACTTGTTCCTCTGCTCGGAACGATAGGATGTTTCTTTGTGATGTTCATCATAAATTCCACCGTTTCATTGATTGCCCTTGCTATAGTGATCACCTTCTATGCTGTACTTCTCAAGAAGGTACTGATCAAAACCAAGGGTGACGTGAGAAGTGGATTGTTTTCCGCCATTGCAGATTGGGCCACCAAAATCTCAAATGAATTGTCCCCTGAAAAAGAAGCGCGTGCATGGCAACCGGAACTGCTGGTTCCAATTGAATCCCCCAAAGAAATTAAAGGAGCTTACAGATTGATTTATGCACTAACCTATCCGAGAGGGTCTATTAAAGTCCTGGGAATGTTACTAGGCGGTGAAGAGGAACGGTTGCGTAGCTATTTGCCAGAACTGACCAAATCATTCCATGATGAAAAAATATCGTCAAGCTATACGCTCGTAGATGGTGAAGATTTTGGCAAGACAGTAAGTATCAGTATGCAGGCATTGGAAACAGCATTTTTCAAGCCGAATACCATCTTCCTCAAGTTAGATGATAAAAAACACATGCTTCAGGAAAAATACATGCCGATCATCAGGGAAACAATCAAACGCAATTGGGGACTTGTGATGTTTGCCGCTTTTGAAAGCGTTGGCTTGGGTATAGAAAAAACGATAAACGTGTGGTTGGATGTGATGCCATCGGATTGGGAAGAAAAACTGGATCTGGGTAACAACGACCTGGCAATCCTTACGGCATTGATAATCAGTAAAAACTGGAACGCCAGACTGAATATAATTAAAACAGTTCGTCCAGAAAGTATCATGGAAACAGATGAAATTGAAAAAGAATTGCGTAATCTGAAAGTGCTGACCAGGATGCCAAAAAATACACAGATCCATATAGTTCCACGTACTCCTGAGATGTGGTTCAAAGCCCCATCAGCTGACCTGAATATTCTGGAATTACCCAACAAGGAAGATCTGGACCTAGTGAGATTACAAGAGATACCAAACAAACTACGAACGGCTTGTCTTTTTACACTGGATTCGAATATTGAGAATGCGCTGGTGTAAAGAACCTAAATAATTTCAAATCCATAAGTAAAATCATTTTATTCAAATGAATTAGAAACGTTTTCTATTTAAACTTCAAAGACCGCTAGAATTTTTTGACAAGATCTCATAATTAGATTAGGCATCAATCCACATTGAAAAAGCTAAGAATAAATATGACTGAATATGTCCCTGCCATATTGTCAACGTGTCCTTCACTACTTCCAGATTCTAAAGATTGAGAAAGCTGATATTATACTTACCATAAAGAATATAACACCTGTTGTAAATTGCTGGTACAGAATATAACCTGTTCCAAATAGTGCGCAATATACCATCAGGCAACCAAGAAACATCAGAAGTATTTCCTGAGAAAGACGCAATTGACCAGCACCATCAGAAATGCTTCTTAACTCCGGATTATCATTAATGATTTTCTTCCACCCAAGAGAATGAGGTTTGATTAACTTGTAGAAGCCAACCAAGGTATCATTATCAGTACCCCGTGTAAGGAAAGTCACACCAATCCAAAAAATACTTGTAATGATTACACCGATAACCATCCGCTCATAAGGCTCCAGGGATCCTGAATATATCAACTCAAAGTATATGGCGATGATAAAAGATACGACCATAGCGGTAATCTCGCTGTAAGCATTAATTCTCCACCAAAACCACCGTAAAAGAAAGAGCAATCCTGTGCCAGCTCCTATTTGAAGGAGGATATTAAATGCCTGCAAAGCATTGGTTAGAAACAATGCAAAAACAGCAGAAATGATCATTAATAGTATGGTGGATATCCGTCCCACCATGACTTGTTTTTTCTCAGATGCCTCTGTATCTATAAACCTGATATAAAAGTCATTGACTATATAGGAACTTCCCCAATTAAGGTGTGTGCTTATCGTAGACATTAAGGCTGCAATCAAAGAGGCAATCACCAATCCCAGTAGTCCGTTTGGAAGAAGGCTTAACATAGCCGGAAAAGCAAGGTCGTTGGCCAGGATAGTATCACTGATATTTGGAAAGCTCTCTTTGATAGAATCCAGATCCGGAAATATAATAAGTGAAGCAAGTGCAATTAAAATCCAGGGCCATGGCCTCAAGGCGTAGTGTGCAAAATTAAAAAACAATGTAGCCCTGGTAGCATCTTTCTCATTCTTGGCAGAAAGCATGCGCTGAGCCACATATCCTCCCCCACCGGGCTCCGCGCCAGGATACCATGCACTCCACCATTGAACAGCAATAGGAATGAAAAATAATGGTATCGCTACATTGGGATTTGTGAGATCAGGAATAATTGAGGTTTTTGTTCTGACTTCAGGATGTGATATCAAATTGTTCAAACCACCAATCTCAGGAAGATCAAGAATAAATATGGCTGCGGCAATCATACCGATCATGCTTAATGCAAACTGAAAAAAATCGGTAAGTATGACGCCTTTCAATCCACCAAGTGAAGAATAAAACACGGTGACAAGTGATACCAGCAATACCGTTTGAAATGGACTATAATCCAGCATCACCCCCGCAATCTTTATGCCCGCAAGCAATACGGATGCCATTATCATTACATTGAAGAATACTCCCAGGTAAATTGATCTGAATCCCCGTAGAAATGTGGCTTCTTTTCCACTGTAACGAAGCTCATAGAACTCAAGATCAGTAACAATTCCAGACCTCCTCCACAACTTTGAATATATAAAGACTGTGGCCATACCGGTAAGAAGGAAGGCCCACCAAACCCAATTACCTGCAACACCATCATTGCGTATGATATCCGTTACCAGGTTAGGGGTATCCGCACTGAAGGTAGTGGCCACCATAGATACGCCCAGCAACCACCATGGCATATTTCGACCTGAGAGGAAATAATCTTTAACACTCCTTCCCGATTGCTTGGAAGACCATAATCCTATAAGCATGGTAAATCCAAAGAAGAGAGAGATTATTATCCAATCCAAATTCGCTAAGTTCACTAGAACACTTTTTGATTAAGTAATTTATTCTACTATTATTTCATCTACGAATAGCCACGGCTTATATCCCGCTCCTGGCTGTCCTTCCGGAATTTCTCCAAAGTTATGAGCAACAATTCTGAGACCTGAAACAATCATTTCTTGTTCAAAACTAATTTCCACTATGTTGCCTTCGGTCTTCAGATCATCGGATTCTAAAACTAAGCTTTCTTCTTCATTATTCCCTATAGAGTAAATTTCAATTTTAGATGGTGGATATATCCACTGGCCTGGGCCATCATAGAACCTTAAGTTTAATGAGTTCACTTTTGTGTCGGTTTCAAAACCAATGCTCACATCCAAGTTTTTGCCATCAAAACCCAACCATTCTGATCCGCCAAATTTCTTATCTGAACCCTGTATACCGTTAATAATAGTTTGAGGTCCACTGCCATTATACTTTTCTGCGGGTTCATATTTGTATTCTATCGAACTGTTGTTTGCAAGGTGCGGATTGAATTTGAGATTGAATTCCCTTCCCACAAGCTCATCATAGCTGGCTCTAAAAGTATATATGCCCTTTTCTGTCAATGCCAAGTAATCTCCTGAATAATCTCTGAAGATGCTGTCCGAAGGGCTTCTGTATCTAATCTCCGCATCTTTCATCGGACTATAGATTTTGGTAGCTACACCATAATCAGGAATAACTGATGCATCATATGTAATATCCAATAGGTG
Source organism: Chitinophagaceae bacterium (assembly GCA_965230665.1). Lineage (GTDB taxonomy): Bacteria > Bacteroidota > Bacteroidia > Chitinophagales > Chitinophagaceae > JAGNRR01. Next base: position 72,743 of record CBDDLM010000003.1, on the reverse strand, counting down.
ATTGGCAATATTTACGTTTTGCTTTTGCCAATATAGAATATGTTCGAATAAGCTGGGAACGAACTCTTCATAGTTCTTTTCATGACTGGACCACAGCACTTCTGAAAGTGTAATCATCCTCGCCAGGGCCATATATTCTACCTTGCTGAATTCAGGTATATATTCTGTCCATACATTGGCTTGACCTCCAAGAATATACTTTTGTTCATCCTCATTGAGGTCTTCCGGGATAACCTCCCAGCTGTAAACCTTCTCAATAGGAAGATATCCGCCAATAGCAAGAGGTTCATTTTGATCCTCTGATTGATAATAATCAAAGTAGCAATAGGTAGTAGGCGTCATAATTACCTCATGACCTTCCCTGGCAGCTTCTATACCTCCAGCTTCACCTCTCCATGACATCACCGTAGCCCCTTCAGCAAGCCCCCCCTCAAGAATCTCATCCCATCCAATTATGTGCTTTCCTTTGGCTTCCAAAATATCTGATACACGTTTGATGAAATGACTTTGCAATTCATTACCGTCTTTTAGATTCAGTTCCTTCATCAGGTTTTTACAAAATGCGCTTTTATTCCATGAATCCTTAGGACATTCATCTCCACCAATATGTACATAGTTGGAAGGGAAAATGTCTTTAATCTCTTCAAAGACATCATCCAGAAACTGAAAGGTTTTCTCATAAGGGCAAAGAACATCATAAAAGACACCCCACTTTTTAGCCGTCTCGTATTCCTTGTCCTGACATCCAAATTCAGGATAGGCACTGAGTACAGCACTGGTATGTCCAGGCACATCAATTTCAGGTATAACTTCTATACCTCTTTCTTGGGCATAAGCAACGACATCTCTTAATTCATCCTGGGTATAATACCCACCATATCTCTTACCATCATAGGTTTCCGGTCTGTCATTATAGTGACCTACAAGAGTCTCATCCCTATAGGCTGCTCTTTCATGTAGTAAGGGATATTTTTTGATCTCAATCCGCCACCCCTGATCATCGGTCAGGTGCCAGTGGAAGTAATTGAATTTATAAAAGGCGAGATAATCAATATACTTTTTTACTTCAGCAACTGTAAACATATGTCTTGAAACATCCAGGTGCATACCTCTGTACTTAAACTTCTGCTTATCTGTAGTTTTTAATATTGGAAGTATACCATCGTTGAGTTCAAGAAGTTGATTTAAGGTAGAAAGGGCATTTCTTAAACCATCAGTTCCTGAATAATTAATTATAATGTCAGCATCACCTATGGCCAATTCATAATCAAAAACTAAGCTGGTGTCTTTTGATAATGAGATTGTCTGATCTGCATTTTCATTACACAGAATAGGATACGCCCAAGATGAAACCCAAGCTTCGAAAGAATCAAAGTCTTCCGATGAACCACAGAAGTTCAACTTGGTGATCGAAGATGCTATGTTCTCTGTCTCAATTGTTACGGGCTGAGGAATAATTTCGGTTGATATGTTAACTGTTTCTGAATCGCCCGTACAGCCAATAATGGCAAGCACTGATATTATTAAAATCTTCACACCAGTTGAATATCTCATAGTTGGTTTTTTCTCGTTGTAATTTAAAGGAGTTATTCCTGAATTGTCTCTTGTCGATTTCAGCAAATCCTGATTTTTCCTATTCCACCCCGAATGATAACTAAACGTTACCCTGCGTAAAGAAAGAAAATTATTGGCTATATCTTATTGAAGAGGGGGAATTATGAAATGGCTGATTTAAAACAATTATCTGATATTTATATTAAATAGAGTGATAGTCTACTACACGCATGATAAGGATTAATGATAAAATATCGATCGCCAAAAATGAAATTGAAATCGAAACAGCCAGATCGGGTGGACCTGGTGGACAACATGTAAATAAGGTTGAAACCGCTGTCATCCTAAAATTTGACATACTTGCCTCATCTTTACCCAAAGCTGTAAAAGTTGCACTTCTCAAGGCAAATGACTCCAGGGTCAGCAAGAAGGGTGTATTGAGAATAAAGTCCCAATCCCATAAGAGTCAGAAAAGAAATTATGAGGATGCTGTAAAAAGGTTGAGATTATTCATCACTGAAAACACAAAAAAGAAAAAGAAACGCATCAAAACCAAACCACCAAAACAGGCTCAGGAACAGAGGCTATCTGACAAAAAGTATAAAAGCGAGCTCAAGCAAAGTCGGAAAAAGATACAGTTCTAAACAGCAAAATATTTATCCTTCACTTTCAGACCCATTTGCAGGGTTTCCATGGCGTCTGTCCAAAACAAGTCCAACTGTCATTACAATGCTTGTAATCAGAATCACATACAGAAATATGCCTTGATCGAAATCAGGAACAGCTAAGGAAACAGGAATGGTATATAGAAGAAGAATGGTTAACAACCCTCTTGGGGCTAAAGCCAGTTCCGGCATGATACTTCCTTTGAGCAGCGGTTTTAAAATTATAAATCTGGACAGGTAGATCGCTGCGATGACAGCCAAACTGATAAGGAAAACATCCAGACTTAACAATGCTGATACATTTATGGTCATACCAAACACGATGAAAAAGAAGGTACGCAACACAAAAGCTGTTTCGCTGGTAATAAGCTGAAATTCTTTTTTGATACGTATGATGGAGTCTTCACCCGATTCAGGGATATAGGTGTTTCGGAAGACTTTGAAAACCCCTTCATGATTGGCCAAGGACAATCCAAATCCAAGCACAATAATCAGTGGATACAGATTTAATAACTCACTTACACTATACAATATAAATATGATGGCTACCAATAAAAACAAACGGCTTGTAGACTTCAGATCCTTAAAGAAGAATACAATCAGGTAACTTGAAATAAAGGCTACAGCAAAAGAAAGCAACAGGTTGATGACGAATGAGAGAATAACCATTCCTGATCCTGATTCGGACTGTAACAAGTTCAATGCAAAGTAAAAGCACATAATACCGAAGATGTCTGAAAACGCACTCTCGTATATTATAAACTCTTTTTTTGTTTGGAGCATACCCTCTACACTGGGGATGATAATAGCGCTGGATATAATAGAGAGCGGCGCGCCGTAAAGCATGGCGGCCAGAAAAGTGGTATCGAACAACAATACTATAATACCAGCAATGGATGAGGCCGTTATGAGGAGTATCACAGCAGCCGCTACAAAAGATTTGCCTATCAAAGGATATTTGTCTTTCGTAATGCGCAGATCCATAGCCGCTTCTAAAACGATCATAATCAGGCCTATTATTCCAAGTATCCGACAGAGCGGCATAAGTTTATCACCTGTAATTCCATACTTGGCCAATAAGCCGGTTGAAGCCATCCCTAATAAGATAAGCAACAAGACTGAAGGGATGCTTGTCCGCTTGGCCAGCAATCCAAACAGATAGGAAACAATCAAAAGGGACGAGGCTATTATGATTATGATATTGGGGTTGGAAAGATCCATATGCTTCAGCTGTCTATTCTTGTAATAACAAAGCTAATTAGTAATATACAATATTGTTTATTCTATCCTTTTTTCCAAGTGAATGGAGGAGATGAGTTATGGATAGCTTTTGCATTTATGTTAAGTACGTAAAAAAAAACCAACCAGATTGATTGAGCTTTTAATTGTGCGCCTCCTTTATGAAGGATTTCACTTCGTTTCACCTTCATAACAGGCTCTACCTTCTTGAACCAATTGAATGTCTTATAATCAGCTTAAGTGTTCTTTTACCAGCTGAGGTTTTAAAATATGACTCACGTCTCAATGCATCATACTTATTTAAATGAAATTCATAATAAATCAACAAAAAGGGTCTTCTGCCCTTGGTACTTATATTCTTACCTGCGTTATGCTCTTCAATTCGCCTTTTTAAGTTTCGAGTAAACCCGATGTAAAACTTCTTATCCTTTTTTGACAGAAGCACATATACATAGTATACACTATTCAATTGCATCTATTATTATGGTTAAGCTCTTAGAATGTAATCAATACATGACCTCAGTGAAGGACTTCATTTTATTTCGCCTTCACTGCTAATGAATCTGAAGGACTTCATTTTATTCCGCCTTCACTGTGAATGAACCTGAAGGACTTCATTTTATTCCGCCTTCACTGTGAATGACTCTGAAGAACTGCCTTTTATCACGCCTTCACTGCTAATGAATCTGAAGGACTATTATTCACTTCACCATTATTGTGATAATGAATTGAGAAGTGCTGCGACACGAAGGAGGAGACCATAAAGGACTTCACTGCGTTTCGCCTTTACGGTAATTACTCTTGAAGAATTTACTGTACCACTAATTCATCGTGAACGCATGTGCTGCGCCACGAAGGCGGAGAAAGAAAAAGGACCTCGTTCTTTTTCGAACGAAGTCCTTCGTGGCGCCTCCTCAAGGACTTGAACCTTGGACCTACGGATTAACAGATAGAAAAAATTGACTTTTATTTTCTAATTCATACAATATCAGCGATTAACATATAAGATTATTTTATTATTTAATCGTTTTGTATGCCGATTGTAAAATTTAAACCCAGGCTCTACACTTCTGAGCCTTTAGATAATGGGAAGTACCCAATTGTTATCCAAGTCTCCTGGAGAGATCACAAACCACAAATCAGACGTAAGTGTCTAAATCTATCATGTTTTAAAAATGAATGGGATCGAGAGAATCACTGCCTCAAGGATTCGGCCTATGCTGCTGTCAAGAAGAATGCACAAATTGAAGATGCGCTTGTTTATGCAGAGCAAGTTTATTATGAATTGGAAGAATGGGATTATAGATTATGGGCTAGTATCTATTCCAGCACAAGCAACGAGATCACATTTACTTCATTTGTCAAGGAGAAAATCAAAAGATATCTACAAATGGATAAAGCAGGAACAGCGATTTACTATAGAGAGTGCCTACATGCCCTACAAAGGTTTATGAATAAGCAGGAAATCGTTTTTCAAGAAGTAAACAAGCCCCTTTTGAGACGTTTTGAGGAAGACTTCATTAGAAGAGGTTTCAAAGGGGAGCGTACCATGAGAGGAATAAAGACGTTATTCTCAAAAGCAGTCGAGGAAGAAGTGATTCCTATGAAAATGATGCCTTTCAAAACGGCTTATAATCCTATTGGTTATAAGTTCAGTCATCTTAAAAAGATTAGGGCTAAACAGACAAGCAGGATCAAGCATTTATCAGATGATCAGATAGAAGCCATTAAGAATTATCAACCACCGAGTGAAGCCTATCTAAAGGCAAAAGATCTTTGGCTCTTCAGCTACTACACCATGGGTGTCAATCCCAAGGATATTGCTCTGATGAGAATGTCTGATATCAGGGACGGAGAATGGTTCTTTAATAGAGCCAAGACATCAACCGGATACAATTCGACGCCACTCCGTAAAGAATGTATTGAGATAATTAACAGGTATTATGATCCCAACAAGAAGTACATCTTCAGTCACATTTTATCTGAGAAGTATGACAAGAATGATGAGAGCATTAAAAAAAGATTGAATTGTTACTTGTCCAATCTTAGGCGGAGATTTATCAAGATGAGTAAGGAACTGGAATTCCCAGGTTACATAACTCTATACTCTGCAAGATATAGTTCTGGAGCAAGAGCATTAAGAAGAGGTGTTGATATAAGGTCTTTGCAGCAAGCATATAGGCATAGTTCGGTTACGACGACAGAGGGGTATGTACCAAGGAGGATTGATGAAGGTATTTATAATGTTCTTTAATGTTAATTTCAATTCTTATTATTCTCTTTTATAATAAAAGATTTTTTGATGTCATGGATTATGGCTATTAACCTTTAGAATCAATGACTATGCAATCAACATTCGAAAGGCAACAGTAAAAATAAGTAAGAGGTTAAGTTTTGATGGATACTTCGCTTTTTATTATGCCAGATACTCAGGTACTACTATTGCTTTGAAAAAAGGAGCGGACACGAACACCGTTAGTCATCTTCTTGATCATGCGAACTTTAGTACGATTGATCATTATGTGGGGAGGGCGGATGATGATAAGATTAAGAAGGTGATGGATCTATTGAGGATATAATTAGTAATGGAATGAGCATATTGGGATTACAAGATGAACTTCTTGATATGCTTATCTGGTAAAATCGATATTAGGGATGTTTAAAAATGAATAGCCTAGGTGCGTACTGATTGTATTTGGAAAGAAGGTGTTTTTTTCGCGAACCAGTATAATTATCAGTGATAATATATATATGATTTTTATCAACGGCTATTCCTTCAGCTTGACCAAAACTTGAGTCATATTTGATACTTGAACCATAGTACAAGTACTGCACCGGGGAAAATGAATTGTTACTAAATTCATAAAGAATTACAGTTTTAGCTTTTCTATTTACTGCATAAAGGAGGTTGCTATAATAAAATAACCCACTTAGATCGTCTTCTCCGGCTCCATCAAATTTATGACAAGGAATATTTACGTTTTCAACTAAAGAATATAATTTATTTGATCCTTCTACTTTATTATCGAAAATTCTTAACCCACAAGGTGTTCGTTCATATCCTACAACAATTTTGTCGTTTGGATAAATAGATATTCCTTCCAGGAAATTGTTTTTTTGAAGTTTATTATCACTGTTTATATGATTTATTAATTCTTTGGATAATGAAAAGGTAAATGTATCTGATCTTGAACCGGGAATTACCTTAAATACATAATTGTCATCTCTCTCCGTAGAAACAAAAAATTCTGATTTATCATTTAGTGTAATACCCTCATGTTCACTTCTACTATTATAATTTTTATTAAACTTTGGACAATAAAGTAGGTCAACATATGAAGCTGGTTCTATTTTTTTTGCTTTGATATCAATTTTCCAGGAAAATATATCTGTATTATAATCACAGACATAAAATAAGGTATCATTACGGATAGTTAATCCAGATGGTGAAAGGTTGTTAAGGGTATTAGTTGAAAAAGGAATACTAGATATTAGTTTTAATTCTTTGCAATCTTTTTGTTGACAGTATGAAAAATTGCTTTGAGATAAGAGAATGATACTGATTAATATTTTATATAAGGTATGCATGGTTTTTTATTCTATTTCAAAGTCTATTGTTTTAGTTGGGCTAGGGTGATTCAATACTTTAATTTCTGAGTTTACATAAAATTCTTTTCCAAGCTTTAGTTTACTTTGAAAATCCCTGAATGATTTATTCTTGATATTTATAGCATCAGATAATTTAATAATTCCTGGTTTGTCAATTTTGAGGATACTCCAAAAACCCAATTCTTGCTCTTCACCAGGTTCATCCTGAAAATCATAGCTATCTCTATATCTGTAGATTAGTTTTTTGAGATTAAACCTTGTATTGGTTTGATCTAATTTTTCAATGCTAGCATTAATATAGAAGAGTAAGTTAAAGTTAGCTAATGCGCCAGTCCAATTATCAAATATTGGGTAAGTTTGAGAATAAGCAAAATAACTTGTTAAATAATAAACAGGAGGTGGATTAACCCTGTGATAGTTGTTAATATTTTGATTTGTAATACCAAATTCAAATGTGTTTTCAGGATTTGTTTTAATAAACTTTACTGATTCACTATAAGCTTTTTTTACAGGATCTGAAAAGGTATTAAATAATACTTTATCAACTCTCTCACCTTTGATATCTGTTATTCTGCTGCTTTTAAATTTATATATTAAATTATACCATTCTTTATGTCTACTTGTTGCTTGAAAAAACTTAGGATCAATGATTAAATATGAATTACGCAAATTTGATCTTTGTCCTTTTACTTGAAAATTTGATTCCCCTTTTCCTAAGAAATAATAGTACATAAAAAGACTAGCCTCATACCATTTAAGATAGTACATGATTCTAGGAATTAACAATATGAATTGACTCTCTGAAGATAGAGATTTATATCCTGCTTTTTCACCGTATTTAATTAATTTTTTTTCTAGTTCTTCAAAGTTGTACGCAGAAATAAGATTGCAAATCTCAGTCTGATTTTGTTTAGATTCAAATGCGATTGCATATTTCTTACTTGGTGCGTAAGGAGCTATTTTAAAACATTCTTCATATGTTATTTCCCATTTGCTTATAAGATTATTTATTACTCTATTTCCAAATGAAAAGATATCATAGTAACCCAATTCTGGTTCAAAAAAATAACTAATTGCAAAATGCTCTTTACTATTTGGCAAAAAAAGGATAAAACCACCAATCCTGTCTTCAAATAAGGTGACATACTTTTGTATATGTAAGAGTTCACTCTTTGATCTTACCTTATGTTTTTTAATACTAATAAACAGGTCTCTATAAAAACCATACAGACCAGAAAATAATCCTACTTCATTATTTTCGTATTGTGAAAGATACTTCGCGTTGGTTTTTATTGAATTCCTTTTATTGGTTCTTAATTTCCAGTGCTTGCTGCAATTATTATAATCCTCAATAATTGAAAAATATGAATTAGAAATAATATCCTGGAAAACACTGTCCACTGATTTTGGAAGTCGTTGATTTATTAAGCTTTGAGCCAAATAGGTTATGCATGCCCAGTATTTTTGATCTTTATCTTTAACTTTAAGACTAAAGAGTTTTAAGTATAAATCCAATATTGAACCATTCATATCTTAAACCTGTGTATATTAATAATCCGAATATCTCTCATAAAGAAGAAGTTTTCCTTGCCTTGCTTTAATGCAGTATATAATTTATCTGTTCTACTGTCCTTGGATGCCCCTGTTCTGCTGATTCCGGTGTTTATATAGGCCTCCATTTCAAATACATAAATGAATTTGGCTTCAGTATTTGAATCTATTGAAAATCGCTGGTCTTCAGGATCGAAGTAATGATACAATTTGTCAGAACCATTTGGTTTTCTTGATGGATAAAAGAAGTTATAATTCCCTGATTCAAATTGAATTAAATCTTCAGATTTATTTTTGGAAAGACAGATCAGGAAAAAGTTCATGGAATGTTGTTTATTGGTCCCTGTTTTCCCTTTCAATTGAAAATTTTGATTGACAGAAATGACAAATTTTTGTTCTTCTTTCTTATTAAAACATGAAACTGTTCTTTTCTGATATAGTGGGAAGATTTGTGCTGGTGCTGGTTTAGAGATTGGAGCAATATATGGACTTACTCTCTCGACATGATTTACTAAAGAGATTTTTGCAAAATAGGAATGGGCATCAGATATATTATCTCTCTTAAACCTAATGAGTGCTACCCATGCTTCATTAGAAAACAGGAAATGAGGTTTCAGGCTTATAATATCAAATGTTGTATAAGAATTCTTTGAATCTGATTTTGAAAGTTCAGACACCGTTAATATATCCGTCTTAATACTTGTAGAATTATAATACTTAAAAAAAAGAGGACTGCGACTGCTTGTGTATAAGTATTGTAAAAATGTATTACTAAAGGGTGTCCCACTCCAGGTTGCATCTTTTCCAATTTGACAAGATTTAGCGTGTGAAGCTTCACTTGTCTTGTTTTTTTGGTCTTTCTCTTCTACAAGTAATCCCAATTGCTGAAAGTTACTGCTGTCATAAAATTTGTCAATTTTCAATAACAGGAGCATTTCAGTTGAACTTGCTGATGAGTCATTGTCATTATCTGATAACTCATTGAGAAATAAAGGTGTAATATCAACCTTTGGTGGTTCAAGCGGATAATTATGTAATATTTCAAGTTGAAGTTCATTCTCACATTTGCTTGAGCAGGAAAGCTTGCTTCGGTTGTCCTTATATAATCCATGGTATCTGCTTAACCCGTGAAAATGAATATTCTTTATATGATGCCTTTTAAAATGATCCTTAGTATAGATAAAGTATGGCTCAGAAAAATCATTTAGTTCCAGTCGTGACGGATATAAATAAGGGAAAAATGAAAAGGTACCTAAAGATTTTGAGTAACAGTATAAGTCAAGCAATTTAGGATTAAGAGATAATCTTTCATCATTCAAGGCAGGATCCGGGAGACCAATACAGGTAAACAGATTATTATCACTAAATAACTCATGAATTATTTCCTGATTCTTCGGACCTGGAGATGAGGAAACTTCATTGATTATACATTTTAATTTTAGTTGTGAATCACCTGCTTCATATCTGAATGATTTGTCAGTTTTTGAAAGATCAGAACCCCAATAATATTCAAACCTGACCTTATGATTATATGTGATTTTTTCCTTTAACAGGAATAATTTATTGTCCTTTATTGACTCATAGTTGGTTATCTTTTCCTCAGGATAATCTGATTCATTTTCAATTTCATCATTATTAGTTGAAAGAATAAGATCGAATGAAGCTTTTTCATCACCATTTTGAGATACATCAGGAGAGTAAACCAGGATTATTGAGGATTTAGAGTTTATTCCGAGTTCGTATACATATTCCCCGACTTCAAGCGTATCTCTGACATCGTTTATATCAAGTAAGAAATCAATTCCGAAAATTCTTCTGAATACATCTTCATTAAGTTTTCTATTCTCGTCATTTTCAAATTTATAACTGTTAAGAATTAAATCTTTTGGAGGAATTTCATCTTTTGATTCTTCGAAATATAAGTCTTCACCGATTTCTTGATTTATCAGTTTTGCTTTTTCTTTAAGTCTTACTTCATCTCTGATGTATTCATTAAAATAGTTTGCGTACTCTGAATTATTAACTGCGTCTTGATCCAACCAGGAATGGTCTTGTAAAATATGATCACTGTTCTCTTCAAACAGTATTTGTAATCTTGAAGGATCATGATTGAAATTGAACTCATAATAAAAATAATCTCTTTTTGAAGCCTCATTAGCGCGCAGTGCAACCAGGGTATCTTTTCTGTTTGTCGAGTTGAAATCTAAAAAAGATTGATCAAATGAATAAGTGATATTCTCGGGTTTCTTAATAGAATGAGTGACTTTGAATTCAGTGTACGGGTTTGTCTCCAATAATTGTAGAACCTCGGTATTATTCTTAATATCTCCTAGGTTACTTATTTCCTCAAAAAAATGAAGCCTGAAATTTCCTTTAAGACCTGGAAATAATTTAATATCAAGTTTTTCCCGACCTGTATTGATTGATATTTTGCTTGTTGTTTGTGATGTCAATTTAATTCTACCTGGTTTCACGCTTCTGTTGTATTTATCAGAAAAAACATTGAATTCTCCAGATATTTTAAAATCGAGGAAAGAGTCAATTATTATATTGCTATATCCTGAAGCTCTTAATAGATTTACTGATTGCCAATTGTTGGGAGTAAATAGTAAACACCTGGACCTAGGATCTGCTAAATAATCAAACTTATTTTCCTCAAATATTTTATTAACTCTGCCATTATTAAATATCACTTGTTTTTCTCCAAGATTATGATAAATCATATTTCTCTCAAGAAATAATCTTAAACTGTTACCTGCTTTTAGTTTTTTAGAATCTAAATACCCAAGGAACTCAAATTCCTTTAATGATACAATCGAAGGAAAAACATACCTTCTTTTTGAAATGCCTTTGTCTTTAATAATCAGGTGGGTATCGCTTTCCCTGTATTCAGGATTTTCAATATTTGAATCAGTAGAATTTTTTTTCTTGAAGATTTTTTTTCCAATAACTGTGGGTGGTTCAATCGTCATTTTTTCTGAACTGATTCCATCTTGCTTAATAATTGAAGGAGCTTCAACCCAAGCATTCTGAAAGGTATCAACGTTATTAATTGCATGTAAATCATGGAAATCAATTTCAGGATTTGATTTTCGGGTTTTTAATGGTAAAGTATATCCATTAGCTTGTACATATTTTAAAAGAAAGCTGTATTTAAAGTTTTTGCTATACCTCAAATTGCTTTTATAAATCGGTGTTTGCTTTACCTCGATCTTGCATTCCCTGTTTAAGTAGGTTCGTAAATCAAGTAAATGATTACTTTTTTTGGCCTTTGTTTTGTTTATACCGTCAGTCTTTTGGCTGGCAGCTTTTGGAATAGCCAAGTTGTCTCCATCCCATGAAAAAAGAACAAGATCGGAATAATTAACTTCCTTGTCATCTTCTTCAGTAACATAATCAGTATTGATCCATATCCAGCCTTCTTCTTCTGTTTCCTTAAGTCCAGGCACTTTGTCATATTCCACATTTCGTTTGCAAAGAGATAAGATTAATTCGTTCCTGTCACTATCGAGATCGTTCCTTTTGCAAATTACATTTTGGCCAATGACTCCATAGTATTCATTCTCTAAAATCTCCTCTTCATTTATGCGTAAATCATGATATATATATAAGCCATCAATTTCTCGGTTCTTAATCTTAAAATGATCATTTCTGATATCAGTTCTAAACACCTGTTCCTCATCTAATTCACCCTCAGCTTTACTCTTGTGAACTAAAGATTTATTTGAGAAAGTGAAATTCTTTGATGGATCTCTGTTAAACCGAATGATTCCAAAATTAGAATGACCATGATAATATTTATTAATTGGAACCTTAAAGTGCTTTATTGTATAATCAGGAAGAGATGCTAAAACAGGGTTTGCTAAATCAATATTGAACCAATTTTTATGCTTCTGTTCCGGATCTTCAATTATAAGCTCCACCTTATCAACTGAAGAATAGTTGTTTACATCCTTTAGATCTACAGATGCGTTGACCCATAATCCAAATCTTTTCCTTGCCAGGATAGGATGTTCCAGCAATTCAGCATAGAGTTCATCAAAAGCAAATGATTGTTTTTTGGTAATTGTATCTGATTGATCAAGCATCCCATAAAGGGCATACTTCATCTTTTTATGCTTATTATTAGATATTGCTTTGGAATAATTTCTTACTTTTTCAGAGTTTCTATCTGCTTCTTCAATATTTACCTGGTCTGAATTTATACTGTAAATACGATCTTTTGTCTCTTGAGGTGGCTTTTCCCGTACCTTGAATATAATGTCGACTTCAACTTTCTTATTCGTATAACTCTTCTTCAAAATTTTCTTCCATGAATTTGTGGGAAAGATTTTTGATATTGATTTCTCATCAATATTCAAGTTCTCTGATTGACTTGAATTATTTAAGGTGTTGAGGAATTGTATTTTAAGTTTTCCAGAGTCGAAAAGACTTTTAAATTGGCTTCTTACCGAATTAATTTCAGAAATGCTAATAGTATCTCCTTCCATTAATTCAAACTGAAAACCAAGTAACAAATCAAATTTTAATTCTATCTCATTCAATGAATTTCTGGCTAACCCTGCTGGAAAGATGTCTAATCCTAACTTCATGTGTAGTTCTAATTTTGGAAATATGAGGAATAATATTTCTCATAAGTATAATTCTGAATTGTCTTCAATTCTGGATTTTTTTCTTCCTGAATAATTTGCTCATTCTGAACATTTCGTCTGAAACTATTGATCGTTTTATCCTGTGCTTTTTCAGTAAATGATTTATTTCTTATTCCCTTTAATTGTTTTAATCTTACTTGCTCATGTAACTCCAATTGATCTTGTCTACCATCAAGGAGGTAGAAATTGTCTTGTTGAGCCAACAGAGTTTTATTTCCACTCCCTTGAACTTGATTTTGCTTTTTTGGAGACTGGAACTCCATATAAATTCTTACATAGTATTTAATCTTTACAAAACCGATTTTCTTTTTAAACACAAGAACAGCTTCCCCATATAAATGTCCGTTGTCATATACCAGAATTAAATGGAAGTAAATAGAAAAATTAAATATCCCTGCAATTCTGATAGAACCTCCGGCGATAACATATCCTTTGAATTTGACATCATCATAGAGTTTCCTGAAATAAAAGCCAGCCTTGAAATGCAATTCTCCTTGGGCAATTCCGAAATTGAATTGTGCAGTTTTCCCAAATTCTATTTGGATATCTAATCCAATAATTCCCTTCTTAGCTTCCATGATGATAACAAAGTGACCTTTGCCAGGGAATCCGTAAGCTATAATCTTAAAAGGAGCTGTTCTTGTATTTATACCAAATACAAGTTGTATGGGGGTATTTGCTTTAAATGGAATTTTTAACCCAAGACTAAACTTGAGATTGTAGAAGTAAATAACACCAGCATTGATATCAGGTAAAGGAAATAAATATGACATTCTTATGCCACTGGCACTTATGTCAAAATCCAATACTTTTGTAACTGATTCAAAGTATTCCTGTAAGGCGGAAACGAATTTTAATATACCAAGGAATTCAACATCTCTTATCTTTATATCTACATCGTCTTTTACATTGTTTCCAGCAGTTATTGTTACGCGTTCAAAATCAATTCTTATAGCCTTAAAGAATGTAATTCCAAAATTTCCTATTTCATTATAAGAGCTAAGTTGAGGTTCACCGATTTGTAAAGATGAATTCTCAAACTTTAACTGTGTACCTAGTGTTGCTCTCGAATTCAAGTATGTATTTCCTTTTACATTTGCATGGAAGTTTATTGGACCAATCCTTCTTGATTGGAAAGATTCGGTTCGCCAGGTATGTTCAATTTTCGGGTTCCTGAGTTTCTCAAGCCTTGTTAGAAGGACTTTTAGTGATTTGATTGTTTGTATTGCATTCGAGATATCTTTATTTGCCAGTATATTTTGCTTTAATACACCAATCTCGTTTTTTACAGTTTGTTCTAATTCCTGGAAGAAGTCTCCTATTTCTTTTGAAACCTGGTCAAAAGACTTTAATTGATTTAAAACTTCAGACCTGTATTCTTTATATAGATTTGCTCCTGCAGTCTGCAAAAGCAGATATTCATTATAGGCGCTAAAAAAATTGCCAAATTTTTTGTCGAATGCTTCTTTCGATCCAAAAAATGCATTATTATAATCCGGGATGATTTCATCAAAAGAACCATGTGTTGAATCTTTTGAATTCAGTATTGATATTCCCTTTTCTATTCTTGTTTTATTTGTTGTAGACTTAATATTATTATAAATAGATTCAAACTTTGCCTTGAATTCTGCAGAATCCATTGCCTGAAGCTTTGAAAAGTATTGGTATTGATCAAAGATGAAATCCAGTATTGATTTTGTTTTTATCCAGGCTTCTATCCCAGAATCAAAATAATCAGGGATTTGAAGTTTTTCTTCTGGTGTTTTGACATTACCAAACATTTCTTCAGCCAATTCAAAAACTGTGTCATCTTTTATTAGTTTTTTTGTTTCAATGATTACCCGATTTAAGACTTTTGATTGAGCAACAATTTTCTTTCTTTGATCTTCTTGTAGTGGAGTTTTATCTTTTGCTAATATTGAATATTTGAGATTGGAGAAGATTATTTTTCTTGAATCATTCTCTTTATCGGCAGGAGTCAAAGCAATTAACTCCCTTAAAGCGTCTCGAAATTTTATTTCCATTAATAAAATTTCAAATTCATCTTCAGAATTCGAGTCATCAATATTGTCTAAGGCGTTTCGATATGAAAGTGTTTTACTACTGATAAGTCTTGAGTCATGGAAACGATTAGAATAATAATCCTTAAACTTTTGGTGATTTAAATTATTAAGTGATAATGCACTCTCTAACTTTGATATATTCTTCCTTATAGTTGAGTCGATCTGATTATAGAAATCCTGGAAGTTTCGTAGTTCTTTTTTTATCTCCCTGCTTTCAGTTTTAACCCTTTCAGCATCTGTAGTTAAATTTTCCCATTGAGCCTTTAAAGAATTTATTGAAGTATTGTTAAGATTTAAATTTCCGAGGTCGGACAGGAATTTATTAATTGCACCTTTTACATCATTAATTGAATCAATTATTGTTTTAGCGCTATCAATAATTTTAAATGATGGCAGATCATCCAAATCCAGCATGGCTAAAATCAATTTCAGATCCACATACCCTAATATATTTGGGAGAGAACCTGTTAAGGTCTGAGATGCATTAAATAATTTTTTTCCACCATTTCTTTTAACACGAGAATAAGGTCCGTTTATATCATGGTTTGCAGTAATCCCGATCTCCAGGAGAGAAATATATCCAATATTAATTGATGGTTTAACAACTTGTGTATACTTACCATACTCATGATTGAATATTCCTTTAATAGCCAGTGCATGCGATAAGGGATCACTTTTAAACTTGGCATCATCAATTATCTCAATCTCATTATTTAAGATTTGTGCGAATATTTTTAAATTATTCTCTGACTCATTTTTGTCATAATAGTTTTTATAGAATGTGATATTATTCTTTGTCCCTGATTTGATATTCTCAATTGCATCAATTGTAACACTTGCATAGTACAACTTGCTGATCAATGGTTTTTCTTTGGTATAATCAGCTGCAGGCATCATTTCCGGAATAGAAAATGTATAATGTGTTGTCAGTAAGCCATTATTAACTTTACGTACTTTGTTCTCATCATTCTTTACAGGATAGTTTACTGAAGTAGCAGTTTTAGCATATGTGATTTTTTCCTTATTATAAAATATCTTGTATCTCGAAAAATGTTTTCTTTTAAAATTGATTGTTTTCTTTAAATCTGATTTAAAGCGATTAATATCAGGAGTTGATTCAGTAAATATCAGTGGTACAGATAATGAATGTTTTTTTCCGTCATGATCAATACCGATAAATGGGAATTCAAAAAGATTTTCAAGATTACCATCCTTGCTTACAGATTCATATACACAAGTAAATGGATTTCTATTTCTACTTGTCCATAACTTACAAGTTGTTATAAATCCTTCAGAAGAAGGCACAGACTTGCAAGTTGTTATATCTAATGGTTTGATAAAAATTTTACCTGTAAAATCCGGATAAACAATCTTATACTCTCTGCCATGTTTGTTTGTATAAGAGAAGTTAATCTCATCATCATACTTTTCGATATAATACCGCTTGTCTAAATAACTGTAACCATTAAGAAATTTACGTTTACTTATTTCAGTAATCTTGAACTGTATTCCAAATTCAGTATCAATAACGATTATTGTAATTAATGCCAAATTATCCCTTCCTAGTGTTGTTTCCTGCTTCCAATTTGACAGGGCTGGATGTTCATTATTCTCATACCAAACCTTGGCACTTATTCCTAATGAACTAGGTGTAAAATTGGAAGATTGGATTAAGTTATCCTGATTAATTCCTTTTATCAGTTCGGCCCGATGATTCTCGCTAGGTATAATTCCATGCTCATTATTATCTCTATCAAATTCATCTTTTTTATAATAGTCAACCATCTTCAAAGTTGGAGAGCTCAATAGTTCTTCAGAGTTATCTCCAAGTACTTCGAATATACTGTTATGCCAGAGGGGATTAATTTGAAAAAAGCTATCACCAATTTTCCTATTAAACAGCGTTAAAAGTTTATTTTGAGGATATTCGAATACAAACTTTGAAAAGTATTCTTTGTTATTTATAGTATACTTTTTTGTAACTGGAGAGATGAAGGTTTTATATGGATACTCAAATTGAGTGAATAAGTTTTTCACCTTTTTAGGATCAGGAAGACTTCCATTTTTTATTAAATCATTAAGATTAATGTAGTTAGTTGGTGTCTTTGTTTCTAATTCCAGACTACCAAAGTCAATAATTTCATTAGAGTTAAATCCTATAGCATCAACATTCTCTTTTAGTCTGAAAACCAAATAACTATTTCCTGATAAAAATGAATTTGCCGTTCGATTATTGAGGTCGGTTGGAAATTTTCCAGGACTAAAAAAAGCCTCTTCAGCTATGTGTTGTGGTGGTAATAATATTACAATTCTTGAATCCTTATCTACTGGTTTAAAATGACTTTGTGGGGGCAATGAAAAAGGATTGTTTGATTTGTCAACCTTATTGAATCCAACATAGATATAGTGGAGCAGCATCAAATCCTGATATCTAATTATACTAAATTGATGAACTTGATTACTTGAATAACTTTTAATCAGTTTTCCTAAGAAAGTAAAAACAGGATCTACAGATAAAGGTGCAAGAGCAGTTGTCTTAATGAAAGTTCTTCGGTTGGTCATTAGGGTAAATTTGTATTACTGCTTAATAATTGGATCAGCAGATGATCAACATTAATTTATGAAAGAAATTTAATAACTTAAAAAATTAGTTACGTAATATATAATATTAAAATATTTCCATATACATACCTAAAATATTGTATTATTATTTAAATGGCTAATTTAGTTTAGCTGATTATAATCAATTTAGACAAGGAAAGGAGGTAACAATACTCAATTTTTTTGATCTACTATTAATAAGTAAACGACTTCTACAATCAAAACCAACCAAAACACCAACGAACAAGCACAAGAAGACAAGGGTATTCAAATGCCCTCTCTTGTCCCCAAACTAGAACTACCCAAGTCCGGTGGTGCTATCAAAGGTATTGGTGAAAAAATGACAGCCAATCCTGCAACTGGAACCGCAAACTTCACGGTACCAATAAGTGTAACAGCTGCAAGAGGTGCACCTCAATTATCTCTGTCATATAGTTCTGCTTTTGGAAATGGTCCCTTTGGTATTGGTTGGTCACTAGGGATTCCAAGAATTACACGTAAAACAGATAATGAACTGCCACAATACAATGATCTTCAAGAGTCAGATACATTCATATTATCCGGTGCTGAGGATTTAGTTAGAAAACTGAAGCTGAATCCATCTAACAATGAATGGGAAGAGGTCACAATAACAATTGGGAATGAACTAATAGAAAGGTACATTCCTCGTACTGAAGGTTTATTTGCTCGAATTGAGCGAGTAACCAATACGGTTTCAGGAAATATCTTCTGGCGTTCGATTAACGGAGAAAACATCACTAGCATCTATGGTGATTCCCCGGAATCCCGGATTATTGATCCCAATGATGTCTCCAAAGTATTCTCTTGGTTATTAACCAAAACTTACGACAATAAAGGGAATGTAACAGAATATCATTACAAAAAAGAGGATAACGCCGAAGTAGGACCTCAATTATCAGAAGTTCAGCGAAAACAAAATAATCAAGCTCAGCTCTATCTTAAGAAGATACTTTATGGAAATCGTACAATGTATCAACCAGGTACGTTGACAACTGAGGCAGACTTCCTTTTTAAGATTGTTTTTGATTATGGTGAACATGATACTGACCAACCTGGAGTTGAAGAAGATATACTTTGGCCAGTAAGAGAGGATGCTTTTTCTTCATACAGATCTGGATTTGAAATAAGAACAAGGAGGTTATGTAAACGGGTTCTCATGTTCCATCACTTTCCAGATACTCCTGAGTTTAATCTTGGTGCAGACCCAAGGTTGATTACGAGTACTGATTTTGCATATAATGAGAATCCAATAGCAACTCAACTCAACAGTATAGTTTATACTGCCTATGAAAAAGAGAACGGGGCCTATATCAAAAATCAAATGCCCCCCCTAGAACTCGCATACTCTGAGGCGGTTTTGGATGATCGGATTCAAACAATCAAAACTGACTCGTATAAAAATCTTCCTCAAGGTTTATCTGGAAATTATCAATTCACGGATCTCAACGCTGAAGGTTTGAATGGAATTTTATTTGAATCCGATGATGCATGGTATTACAAAAGAAATCTGGGAGAAGGTCAAATTGATAGCTTAAAACTGGTAAGTGAAAAACCCAATTGGGGAAATCTAAATCGTTCTGCACAATTAAGCAATTTAGAAGCTAACGGTCAATTGTATGTATCTGCTTTTGGGAAGAATGGCGGCTATGCAAAAAGAGATAGCTGCGGCTCATGGTCACCTCAAAGAACATTTGACAAAAACCTGAACATAGATTTAAACGGTCCTAATTTAAGAAGACTCGATGTAAATGGAGATGGAAAACCTGAACTCTTGATTCTAGAGGATGAGACAATTAAATGGTATGAAAATTTGGGAGAAGAAGGGTTTGATAGTCAGAGGAGGTCATTTACAGGAACTGACGAAAATAGAGGGCCATCGAAAATTTTTCAGAACGACCTGGAAAGTATTTATCTATCAGATATGTGTGGAGATGGACTTGGTGATATCGTACGAATACGATCGGGAGAAATTTGCTATTGGCCCAACCTAGGCCATGGTAATTTTGGTGAGAAAGTGATCATGGACAATGCACCTTACTTCGGTGGTATAGATCAATTTGACCAGAAACGAATTAAACTTGGTGATATAGATGGATCCGGTACAACAGATATCCTATACTTGGGAAAACAAAAGACCCAATATTGGTTGAATCAATCCGGCAATGGTTTTTCAGAGCCCACAACGATTAATAGCTATCCATTGTCAAACCAATTTACAGATACTAAGTTGGTTGATCTGCTTGGTAATGGCACCTCCTGTTTAGTATGGTCAAGCCCTCTAGAAAAAGATGATCCGTTTCCTTTGAAATTTGTCAATATCACAAGTAGTGTAAAACCATATTTACTTGTAGAAGTCAAAAACAATATGGGTAGTGTGAGTAGAACAACTTACAAGCCATCTACTTATTTCTATTTAAAAGATGAATGTGAAGGGAATCCATGGGTCACAAAGTTACCTTTCCCAGTTCAGCTCGTGCATCAAACAGAGATTGAGGATCTCATTACTGGACACAGATTCGTAAATGAGTATGCCTATCATCATGGATACTATGATAGAGCAGAAAGAGAATTTAGAGGTTTCGGCTTTGTAGAACAATGGGATGATGAAGCATTCAAGGATCCTGACAAACTCAACCCTGATCAAATTCATGACAAACCAAGAGTACATACTAAATCCTGGTTTCATACAGGTGCTTGGGAGAAAGAAGACATACTCGCTTCTCAATATGAAACTGAATACTGGAATGGTACTAAATTAGGCCATTCTGAATTCTTAGATGCTCAGCAATGGAATCCTACTGAAGTAAGAGAATCAAAAAGAGCATTACGAGGTCAACTTCTCCGACAAGAAGTTTTTGCTGATGATGATTCAGTATTAAAAGACAATCCATATACAGTAGCTGAGTCAAGATACCAAGTGAAGCAGTTACAGCCTATCACGAATAAGAATAAACATGCTGTTTACATCTCACTTCCTCTGGAAACATTGACTGGCCACTATGAAAGGAATATACAAGATCCAAGATTGGCGCATGAGATGACGATTGAGATAGATGACTTTGGTAATGTACTCAAGTCAGCTACAATTGCTTATCCAAGATTATATGGTAGTCCTAGTGACCCTGATCATACTCCTGAGCAATATGAACTCAAAATGATTTACTCAGAGGTAGATGTCTTTAATCAGGATGTTGAGACATTGGATTGGTATGTCAAAGGTGTGCCTCTTTCTAGTAAATCATATGAAGTCACATCCTGGCCATCCTCATTTCCTCCATTTCTAAAAAGAGAAGATGTGGCTGCTCAAATTGGCAGCGTTCCAAAAAAATTACTTTCAGCACAGGTCAATTTCTATCGAAAAAACAGTGAAGCTAACTCTTTGACTCCATCACTAACAAATTATGGAGAAGTAGAATCTTTTGTACTTCCTTACGGAAGTTACACTTTGATCATGACAGACGATATTTTACAAGAGGCTTATGCTGGAAGATTGACTCAAACAGAGTGGGAGCAGCATTTGATTGATGAGAAATATGAAAAGAAGACTTTACAAGGGATAGCTGGATGGTGGGTGTCCGGAGGTTTTACTCAATACGATCCAGGCAACTTCTTTATTTCCAATAAAGCTATCGACAGCTGGGGAAATATATCTGAAATCGAGTTTGATGGTATCGATCTTCTTCCCATCAAGGTTATAGATCCTTTACTTAACACAATAGATGCAAAATACGATTATCGAATACTGCAGCCTTTAGAAATTACTGACCCCAATGGCAATCGTCAGCAAGTGGCATATGATGGTTTTGGCAGAGTGATACGGACTGCCGTTATGGGCAAAGTATCAGAAAACAAAGGAGATATAATTGGCCCAAATCCACGACTTCCATTTGATCCTTCAGACTCGGAGACTAGCATCATAGAATATCATCACGACAGATTCTACAATACAGGTTCTCCAAACTATGTACATAGCTATACTCGTGAGACTCATTTCCATGATCTGCTTCCAGGTCAACAAAGCAGATGGCTAGAGGCCAGAGTTTATAGCGATGGTTTTGGTAGGGAATTACAATCAAAAGCCAAAGTCGCTCCCGGTGAGGCTTACTACATAGATGGTGGAATTTTAAAAACTAAAACAGCTGATTCTCGATGGCTTGGGTCTGGAAGAACGGTTTATGACAATAAAGGGCAAGCAGTAAAACAATATGAACCTTTTTTTAGCACCTCTGCAGAATATGAGCATGAAGAAGAACTGGTTCATTGGGGAGTCTCGCCATTTATGCATTATGATCCTCTTGGTAGAGTCATCCGTACTGATATACCCGATGGCACTTATACCAAAGTAGAATTCTCTCCATGGATGTCTAAGAGCTATGATGCCAATGATACTACAGAATTAAATGGCATCCAAAGTGAATGGTATATTACAATGTTTACAAGCAGTATTGCAAGCGAACAAACTGCAGCAGCCCTAAGCATATACCATAAGGATTCTCCAGCAATGCAAATTATGGATGTCTTAGGTAGACCAGTAATCTCCGTAGCTCACAACAAAGACCAGGTTAATGGTATAGATGAAAAATATTCAAGTAAAATCATCTTAGATACAATAGGCAATCAGCTACAAGTTATAGACTCTAATGGCAATACAGCATCTGAAGTAGTATACGACCTCGTAGGCAGACCTTTAAAGTCTATTAGCAATGATGCGGGCACTTCTTATGTCCTAATGACCATTGACAACCAACCTGCCATGTCGTGGTTGCCCAGAGGCCACAGGGTAAGAATGGAATATGATGCATATCGCCGACCCAAATATCTATGGCTCAAAGAATCAGCTAGCAGTACCGAAGTAATAAAAGAAGCTACCATCTATGGAAATGAACATCCTTCTCCAGAAACAGCAAATATGAAAGGACAAGTCTGGAAAATCCATGATCAAGGAGGGATAGCAAAAGTTGAAAAATATGATTTCAAAGGAGCTCCATTAAAATCAATCCGAAGGATATTTGATGACTTTCTTGAAGAAGGAAATTGGACGGGTCTTGACAATAACTTAATAAGTCTTCCTACTACTTCAGAATCATTTATATCAAGTATAACTTATGATGCTCTTGGCAGACCCATAACAAGTATTAGTCCAGATGGATCAATAACTACGAACCTATACGATATAGGGGGCGCATTATTCAATATTAAGTTCAAAGAAACTACGAGTGCTGAGAAAGAAATAGTCAAAGAGATCAACTATAATGAAAAAGGACAACGCAACTTTATAAGATATGGAAATGGTGTAAAGACTAGTTACACTTATGATTCATTAAGTTATCGATTGACAAATCTAAGATCTGTTAATGGCAGTACAATATTACAGGATCTTCATTATACCTATGATTCAGTTGGTAATATCATCGAGCTAGAGGACAAAGCCCAGCAAACCGTGTTTTTTAAAAATGCAGTTGTAAGGCCTATAAAAAAATATATCTATGACGGTCTTAATCGATTGGTGGAAGCAACAGGAAGAGAACACATTGGACAACAATCTAGTAGAGAACAGCTAAATACACCACAGCCAGAAAATGGAGCCATTCCTTATAACAATGCACAACCCAATAATACAAAGGCACTTCAAGAATACATACAAAGATATAGTTATGATAGCGTAGGCAATATTCAGGAATGGAAACATATAGCTAACACAAACAATTATAGCAGGCAGTACAGTTATCAATCAGGAAACAACCAATTACTTTCAACTACGAGAGGGTCTAATAATACCAACTATAGTTATGACCAGGCTGGAAATATCATTCAGTTGTCGAATACCATAAACCCAATCGAATGGAACTTTGAAAATCAACCTTCCAAAATGGAATTTGCGGCAAGTAAAATTGCTCAATATCGATACGATGCTGGAGGAGAAAGAATACGCAAAGTAATCATCAAAGGAAATATAAAGGAGGAAAGAATCTACCTCGGAGCCTATGAACTCTATAGGAAATTTCAAAACAACATCTTGCAAAAAGAGAGAAAATCAATCCACGTAGCAGATGATACAGGTCGAATTTGCTTGATTGAAGACTTGGTGATTGATGCAACAGTTCCGAGTAATTCTGTTTCAGTTTATCGCTATCAACTTTCAGATCATTTAGGAAGCTCAGGAATAGAACTAGATGACAATGCCAACATCATTTCTTATGAGGAGTATCATTCTTATGGGACAACTGCATATTATTGGAAGAACAACTCGATTAGTCAGAAGAGATATAGATATATAGGTAAAGAACGAGATGAAGAAAGTGGCTTGAATTATCATTCTGCCAGATATTATGTGCCATGGATAGGTAGATGGTTAAGTACAGATCCGGCAGGTATAGTCGATGGGCCTTGCTTGTATCAATACAGTTTAAGTAATCCAGTTATATTGAAAGATGGAAATGGGATGCAAAGTTCGGGAGATGAAGATGTTCAACATCATATTGATCCAAAAATTGAAAAAAATCAAGATGTCACAGAAAATCTAATAGACCTGACAAAGAAACCAACCTTGAATTTTACGGTATTTGGTGCTGAGTTTTCTAAATACACATCTAGTAATTTAGATTTATTGTTATCTGACATCAAAGAAGATAAAGTAGATCCTGTTTTAGGAAAAGCTATTTATAGTTATTATACAGACGCAGATAAGGATAAATTACAAATTATTTTTTCTTCCTCATTGAAGGATACTGTTAATCAAATAAGTAATTATTCGGATTTATATGAAATAGGAAATATAGTTATTAATAGTCATGGTAATTATTCTAATCCAGGCGTATACTTCGGAGAATCTTATTTTGACAATGATTCAATAGAACTTGAAGAGAATATATCATTACTTAAAAATTTAGGTTCAATTTTATCCTCTTGTTCATCCATTTTTATTGCTTCATGTTTTTCAGGAGATATTTCAACAGGGGGAGATTTATTTCTAGGAAAGATTTCTCAATACACAGGTGCTGTCACATACGGGAGTCAGGGCTTTGCTCAAAATTCTACTCAATCATATGAAGGTAAATTGTACCAGAATGAAAAGCTTTCTTTAAATTATCCATATAGCTATTTCCCAAGAGGGTTTGATAATATAGGTTTAATAACAAAAGCAACTCCTAGCTTCAGCGGCTACTCTACTGAATCAGTTCAGCCATTTACAATTCTACCATCCGGAAAATTTAAGTTTCGAGATTATTACATTATGATTGAAATGGTAAATGAAGGAAATAAATATCTGAAAGAAAAATACAAAGAAGACTTGCAAATGCTTACACAACCTGAAAACGCAGATTTAGATTTAAAAGAACTGAAACTTAAACGCAAAATTAAATTGCAAAGCGAAACAACACTATTTGATCCAAAAATAAAACTTATTCATTCAAGAAAAAGTAAAGTTTCATTTTACTAATGAATTCGATTTTTGATTAATTAAATTATTATCTATATGAAATTAAAGATCAGAGGACAAATTCATATCCAATCAACTAGGTACGCTATCATTCTTGATAATTTGAATTTTGAAATTTTAACGAAATCTTATAGTGGTAGAATAAATAAAATCAAGTCAATTAAATTAACCGGAAATGGTGAATTTGATACTGAGATAGAACTTATTGATAGTTTTGGAAGCCTATATAACATGCTAGCGTTTTATGATTATAATGGTAAGAGTAAAAATATAATAGAATTTGGGCCTTATTGTGGCACAAAAGATATCGAAATAAATTATGTCTTCAACCCTAAAGAACATCTCATTTGGTACGACCATGTACAATCTCAAATTAGGCAAGTCATAGGTGATGGAGATTTCTCTAAAGTAGAACCTGAGCAATTCAATCTATTGGCTTGTGAGGCTTGTGTAGAATATGTTGACCTTGTGGAAATGAGGAAAGCTTACATTTTAAGAAATGAAGTCATCCGAAAAGCAAAAGAGTGTATTGATGATGCGGGGAATAATCTGGTAAAAGAACAAGAAAACCAACAATATTATGCCCAATTGATCCAGTCCCTCAACTGGTTAATTTCTTATCAAAAATTGAGAGCAGCGTTATTTGTGCTCGTCGAGAATAACAGTGACCAAGGCTTAAATAAAATCTTAACCTTATCACAAGACGATTTAAGGAATAAACTATTGTCAGCATCTGAGAATAAAAGAGCTGATATATCTAAAACAGATTGTACTAAACTGGCAGAAGCATTTAGCTACATCAGGAATTGTATGTTATTTAATGTAGAGTATGATAATAATTACCACGACGCAAAATTGATTCATATTAGTTCATTTGATGCAATGGCTAAACATCATTTACTGAATTTATCATTGTCATCAGGTGGTATTAAATCAATACTCGATAAAGAGGAAAAAGAAATACTAAGGGGAATTAAACCCAAGAAAATAAATCTTAAAACTTTGGGTCTTAAACAAACTCCAAGAAAGAAAGCATATAAAAGTTCATTTAACAAAGAGGAATTGATTCAACTAGTTGAATATGATAAAGTCACTATGCATTTTACTCCCATGCTCTCCATAGTTGCTAGTGAATTAAGGAATAAGCAATGGAATCCTGATACTATCCTAAAGTATGATATAGGAAAGTGGCAAAAGCTTATAAAAGAGCAAAAATTAGATACTAAGTACCCTTCAATTTTTAATGGGTTAGAAAACCCTATTGAGACTTACGCTCAAGAAATTCAAGATAGCTTATCAAGCTTACATAGTGATAAACTGGCATTAATTACTTTAAATAACTCAAAGGTGCCAGGTAAAACGGCATTGGCTAATATTTTAAAAAATGCAGCTGGATTCGATATCAGCAAAGATGCAGTTTCTCGCTACTTTAAAGTATCAGATAAAGCAGACGGCAGAAGCAATATATCTTCAGAAAACTATCAGAGGCTACAGGAGTATCAACGTGTTACCAAACTCGTAGGTGGATTAAACAATCCTGAACTAATCAATGCACTTTATGAAAATAAATTTACTTCTTCAGCTCAAATTATTCATAGAGGTTGGCATGAGTTTGAATCTGCCATGGAAACTATCGTAGTAGAAGCAATTTTATTAGATCAAATTTATTGTAGAGCCAGGTCCAGATATGATTTCTTGAATGAAATGGCTACTCGATATATTCAAACTGAAAGTACGCATGCTGCGCTTCCTGCATTTTTGTCCAGTTACACAGCATTCATGGTAGAGGCTGGCTCAAATCAAACTACGGTAGATGAGTCCATTGACATACCTAATTTAGAATCGCTTTTTGGCAGTATGGATCAATGCAATTGTAAGCATTGTCAGTCAGTTTATAGTCCTGCTGCTTACTTAACTGATATATTACATTGGATGTCTGATGACTTGATTTGCATGTCCAGCAATGTTTCAGCTTATCAGGTATTAGATAATAGAAGACCTGATATAAAATATATTCAGCTCAACTGTAAAAACACCAATACGGTTCTCCCTTACATCGACTTGGTCAATGAACTATTGCTGGCCTATGTCATCCCATCACCAAGCATTACGCTTTTAGAGAGCCTACAGACAACCAAGACTTCAGAAGAACTTTTGTTACGTCCTGAACATTTGGATAATCCGGAATTTGATGCAGCCAAGGGGGAATTACGTAAAGCACATTATCATTGGTCACTACCTTATGATCTTAATTGGGACCGTAGTAGAAGTTATCTAGATGGTCTTAATCTGAACGATTATTTACTATCTGAAAGATTAGGTATTTCGAAAGATGAAAAATGGTGGGTGAATGCTCGTCTAGGGCTCCTACAATACCAACTAAATAGTTCTAGTGCACTTATATATCCTGATTTTGATTTATTGACAAGTAGTACAACACCTGCTAATCTTTGGATAGACTATTATGGTTCTGCAACGCCAATTACCAAATTAGATCAATTGATGGCTGCATCGGATCTAAGTTTTGAGGATATTATTGCTCTTTCAAAAGTAGCTTACATTAAAGGTTCAACTCGATTTTCAATAAACGCAGGAGATGAATGTGATCTTTCAGAAATGGACTTGATTGAGTTTAATGAAGATGTGGCCTTTAGACTACTAAAGTTTGTAAAACTCATGTTGCGAACAGGATTGAGCATTGAAGTTTTAGATCTATCATTATCTGGACTTGGTATTTCTACCATCGATAATGATGTACTGACTGATCTAGCTCAGTTGCTGGACTTAAGTGAAGGAACTGGTTTAGATCTTGAGCATGTCTTATGTCTGGTTAATGATTTAAGTATTTATAGTAGTTCATTACCACCGCAAATACCAGGTAGCTTTTACAAGAAAAAATTTCTGGCTAGGAAGGAGACAGAATTAATTTTTGGAGAAGAAAAGCTTGACATAGGTGATGATATAGCAGATTTGAATTCTCAGGAAAAAACTGCAATTGCAACCACATTTAATTTCAATTTAGATCAACTAAATAAGTTTTTACCTACAACAGGTATTTGGAACATTGCAAGCGTCACACATTTAGCAAAAGCAGAATTATTATTTAAGCTTTCAGGA
Organism: Chitinophagaceae bacterium; assembly: GCA_965230665.1. Taxonomy (GTDB): domain Bacteria; phylum Bacteroidota; class Bacteroidia; order Chitinophagales; family Chitinophagaceae; genus JAGNRR01. The sequence continues at coordinate 44,230 of CBDDLM010000003.1, read as the reverse complement.
TTGGGGTTTGACGATTTTTACAGCTTGATAGAAATATATTATGCTGATGATATAAATAGTATTTCGAGTTTAGAAGATGTTTATGATTTTAAGGAAAGATGTGATAAGATTCTCAATTTTGAATTAAAATTAAGTGAGATATCATCTATGTTGAATGGGTCAGATAGTTGGAGTTTGGATTTATCCAGTATTGACCTAACAAATATAATGGGTGAAGACTTGACCAGTACTTTTACAAGTTTTGAGGGAGAATGGAATACGCTTGGAACCATAGCTTTTAGCTTGAAATTAAATACTCTGGCCAAGCATTTAGCTGTCTTAATAAATTTAGAAGAAAGCTATACTCAATTGATAGTTGCACACAATGAGACCTACTATTCTACATTAACAGTAGAACAGTTATTTGTTTCAGCTTATCGATTCCTAAAAAGGTTTAAATCAATTGAGAAAGAACTCGCACTGGATTGTCTTGAACAATACCTTTCATCACCGTTTACAACCAATAATGTTAGTGATTATTTCAAATGGATCGAAGATGATTTTAGTTTATCATCGATTGATGATTTGTTAAATTTAGCTTGGCTAAAAAGACTATCTGATTTTTCTAATAAAATTGGAGTCATTCAACATGATTTCTTAGTGTTGATTAATGGATTCAAGGGGCTTGCCAGCGTAAACAGTACTCAGGTTAATAATCGAGCGATAAGTTTATATGGATATATTTCCAATGAAGACTATTTACTTTCAAATTCAGAAACTGAATTCACTTTAGCTTGTAAGAAATCCTATTCAACAGTTCGTGACAAAGATTATCTAGAAATTGCAATTCAGGCAAATCGAATTTTGGAACTAAGTCGTACACTGAATACTTCTGTTGAAGAGTGCTGGAGTATAGTTTTTAAGAACGATACATTTACTGGAACTCATCAATTTTATGGTTTGTCTTTGTCTTCAGGACTATTGCAAGATGCATTGGATACATCATTGGATAGTGCAGCTGGCATAGCTGTCGAGAATATCATTAGAATAAACTTAAGGGACAGACTTCTTTCATATCATCTTACACAAAGCATCCTCAATTTTGAAAACAGCAATGCAGTCTTTGCACATTTTCTTTTAGATCCTGAAATGGATGCGTGCATGAAAACATCGAGAGTAAAACTTGCACTTTCTGGAGTACAACTTTTAATTCACAGGGCCATTTTTGGTTTGGAAGCAGACTTATGTCCTTCAGCAAACAATGTAAAACAATGGGAATGGAGACAAAACTATCGTGTTTGGGAAGCCAACAGGAAAGTATTCTTATATCCAGAAAATTGGATTGACCCCACATTACGTATAGAAAAATCTGAATTCTATGCAGAACTAGAGGATACTATTTTACAAGATGAGATTACAGATGAAAACTGTGAAAAAGCAGTAGCTCAGTATCTTCAGAAATTAAACCAGGTTGCTCGATTAGATATTAGAGCATTACATACTGAAATTGAAGAAAAAGTAGGTGGCTCAATACTTCATGTATTTGGTCGCACATTCTCAACACCATATGAATATTATTACCGCAGAAGGGAATTAAATAAAAGGTGGACTCCTTGGGAGAAACTAGAATTAGATATTGAAGGAGAACATATTATCCCGACTATGTTCAATAGAAGGTTGTATCTAATCTGGCCAATGTTTATTGAAAAGGAGCATAGAAAAATAAAACGTGTTATTGATGGAGAGGAACAAAATTCACCTTACTTGGAAGTTAAGTTGTGTTATTCAAAACTTGAATTTGGAAAATGGAGTTCAAAGAAAATTTTTGATGCCACATTATTGGCAGGTCATTATGGCGGTCTAGGATGTTTTAATAATATAAGATATAAATTGGGTCAAGATGTTCCACAAGTAATTGTAGGACATGATTTTAGCATGGGCTTCCCATTTGGACATACTCCAGTTTATGGTCCTCAAGAATATGATAATGGAAGTCTGGTTTTATCCAATGCACGTTATCAAGATTATGCTAAAGTTAGCTTAGAGAAAAATGCCTTCTATTTCTGGCCACAAATTGATCACAACCATGATTTAATTATTCATGTAAGAAGAGATTTTCACAGTGACTGGGACGATAAACATTACGCTTATACTGAAATGGCATATGAGGATAGTTTTAAAATTTCAGCTTGCGATGAAAGCGCTGAATTGATACCTCCTGTTATCACTGAAGTAAAAGACACATATAAGAGGTTTTTAGCAAGACCATATAGGACTTTACCTATGGCTAACAGAATGCTTGAAGGATTGGACAATAAAAAACAATGGGATGATACTGAAGGAGTCTATGTTAAGGACCAAATTACACACGGTGGTCCAGCTGGACCAGAAATCCTTAGAAGTGCAAATAGTCCTTATTATTTAACTTATCCAGTCGGAGACAAACATTCATTGTCACATTTGCCATTCTTTCTAACGGATAAAAGACATACACTTTTCTTTGAACGCTTAGTTGAAGAAAAATGTCGTAAAAGATGGATTATTAAACCAACAGAGAACTTTCCAGGCTATTATCAAGCTCAATACTATACAAGCATTTCAGATAAATATCATGTAGAAGAACATGAACATCCTTACATCTGTAAAATTCTATCAGAATTTAACAGAGGAGGAATAATAGCGCTATTTAAATCTTCTGATCCTATTTTAGAAAGACAGCTTGGAATAGAACGTTACTTTCAAGACGAATATGATCCTGTCAATGCAATGATTGACTCAAACTATCCAGTTAAACAATTTGACTTTGATCACCTGGCAGCATATGGCATATACAATATGGAAACTTTCTTCCATACCCCATCTTTAATTGCAAGGCAATTAAAATCAAATGGCAAATATGCGGATGCCATCAAATGGCTGCAATTTATTTTTGATCCGACTAATCGTGATATGGACTTAGGGTCCAAGAGATATTGGATGATAAAACCATTTGTACAAAATGTATCTAACTCCTCCATCCAAAACTTAATGGCTCTTTTAGGAGCATCTGCATTAAGTCCATCTCAGGAAAGAGAAAGAAATTCAGTTTTGGCACAAATTGAAGAATGGGAAGATAACCCATTCGAGCCACATCGTATAGCCGAGATGAGGATGCGTGCTTATATGTTGTGGACGGTTTATGAATATATAGATGTGCTTATCGAATGGGGAGATTCACTATTTAGTCAAGACACAATGGAGTCTATTAGTCAAGCCACAAACCTATATATACTTGCCAGTGAAATTTTAGGAAGACGACCAATTAAAGTGGATAGAGAAGAGTCTGCTATAGGTGTAAATTATAATAATATTCGCAATGGGCTTGACGATTTTTCTAATACACTACAGAATCTGGAAAATGAATTCCCTAATTATAATCCTGCTATATGTTGTAGAAGTGATAGACCTAGCTTGAGAGACCAAAGTTTACCAGATTTATTATTCTGTATTCCAGATAATCCTAAAATTCTCGAATTCTGGGATAAAGTTGAAGACCGATTATTCAAAATTCGTCATTGTATGAATATTGAAGGACAGCTCAGAGATTTGGCTTTATGGCAACCACCAATTGATCCTGGTCTATTAGTTAGAGCGAGAGCCATGGGAATAAGTATCGGAGATATATTAGCAGATATTAATTCTCCTGACCCAATTTATAGATTCAGCTACTTAATCCAAAAGCCAAAGAATATACAAATGAATTGAAGTCACTTGGTTCTCAATTGCTTTCTGCTCTTGAGAAAAAAGATGCTGAAGAATTAAGTCAAATCCGACAGCTTCATGAAAAGAACATATTAAAGGCAACAAGGAATATTAAGAAGCTTCAGTTGGAAGAGGCTAAGAACGGATTGAAATCTTTGGAGCATAGTAAGAAGCTAATCGAAATCAGATTGGATGAATATTCTGGACGGGAGTATAAAAATGCACGTGAAGAAAAAGCAATTTCTCATACCAAAAAATCAGAAGGGTTTATGTATGCTGAACAGGGATCAAGTCTAGTATCCTCTGCCTTATCATTAATTCCAGATGCTTTTGTAGGTTTCCCTTCCAATTTTGCAAAAATAGTTGGAGGTGATAAATTAAGTGAACAAGCTCAATTATTAGGTTTATCATTTGGTATTGTTAGCTCAGTTTTCAGAAATAAAGCAACCATGTCTTTAACCCTTGGTGGATACGATCGACGCCAGGAAGACTGGGATTTCCAAATTAAAACAGCACAGGAAGAACTCAAGCAAATTGATAAACAACTACTCGGGGCGGAAATACGAATAGCATTAGCTGAAAAAGAATTGGATAATCACGATTTACAAATGGAGCAAAGTGCTGAGATATATGATTACTTAAAATATAAGTTCACAAATGAAAAGCTGTACGGATGGATGTCAACAGAGCTGTCTAAACTAAGTAGAAAAGCTTTTGAATTGGCTAACGGATTGGCAAAACAGGCACAAAAAGCTTATGAGAAAGAATTGGGTGTAACTCCTATGATTATTGAAAATTCAAATTGGGATGGAAGCAAGAAAGGTATATTGGCAGGTGAAAAATTAAGTCTTCAATTAACTGCCTTGGAAGATTCATATTTGAATGCAGATACCAGGCGGTTTGAACTAAATAAGAGTATTTCTCTACGGCTTTTGGATCCACAAGCATTGGTTAATTTAATCCAACATAAGTATTGTGAAATTTCCATAGATAAGGATTTATTTGACCTAGACTTTAAAGGCAAAAAGTTGATTGATATGAAAATCAAAACGCTTGCTGTTTCTATACCAAGTGTAACGGGACCTTTTGTATCTACTCATTTAAAGCTTAGGTATCAAGAAGAAGAATTGATTACATCATCGGGTGTTAACGATACAAGTGTTTTCGACGGAAATCCTTCCCAAGCTAAGTATGTACCTTTTGAATACAAGAAAATTGATAATGATAAGATTGTTTTGATGTTACCAGAAGAGTCGGAATTTGATATTTCAACAATTTCGGATGTTGTTTTAAACTTTAATTATACAGCTGTTTCAGATGATAATCCTGAATCAAGTTCTACAAGTAATTCAACTTCAAATGAAACGCATCTATTGATGTCATGGAGGCATGATTTTCCTATGGAATGGCAAACTCTAAAAGATCATTTATCTGGAAGTCCTAGTCTACCTTCAATCCCTGAAATGAATAGAGAGAAAATACCATATAAGTATAGGGTTGGGAATAATTATTCAAGTCCATTGACTGGGAGCATTATAAACTTTATTACTAAGGATTCTAATGAATCTTTAGTAGTTGTAGATTCTGGCACCCCTACTCTGAATGCAGATAATGCATTGGAGTTAGCTGGGAATGTTGTTGAAGATATTTGGTTGTTGTATGAATTATGATTTGAATAAATCTAGGTCATTTAATACTGTTCAACTGTCCCTATTTCAATGATAATTCCATCTTTATGACGGAAATATAAATAAGTGTCCGATTTTTGATTTATTAATTCAGATAAACTTATGATTGTTGATTGCACCTTTTGGTTGTCCACAACTATCGTTTTTGTCTTGGATAAAGCCTCGGGATAATTTCGTTTTAAGCTTGATATATCGTCACCTACTCTTATAATTTTTCCATTTCTTGATTTAACACCAATATTTGGGCTAGTAATTATTAGTTTTTCATAGGAACCCAAATTTGCGTCCACTTCTAGAAAGAAAAAGCCATTATTAAATTCTAGAATATTGTCCCCTGAATCATTTTTATCTTCTTTTATTCTGAATGGTTTAAAGCCGAACTCTTCATTTTTACGTAGAGAGATTGTACAAAGATCTTTCAAAGGAATTGATTTATTTTGATCAAAATTAGAAGTCTTTGGCACCATTTGAATTAAGCCTATATGATTGTCTTCTTGCAGAAATTTTATTTGATCGTCGATGAGTTGTGAATCACTGAATATTTGGCTTCTTCTATCCTCACTTAAATCCTTTGAATAACTCTTAGGTTCCTTTTGAAATGCAGGCACTTTTGATTTTGTGTCTTGTTCCAAAATTGTAGTCTCTTTTTCAGGTGTACTTGAGTTTGAATCAACCTTTTGATTTGTGGACTGAGAGCACCCTAAACTAATTAGGAATAAAACCCAAATATATTTTTTAAAATATGTCATTCTGAACAAGTTTGAACTTTGTTTCCGCTTTCATCAAATTGAGTTGTCATAAAATCTTCTGGATCATAATATCCATTTCTTTGTACTTCAACGTGTAAATGCTTATTTGTAATATCACAAGCATTACCAGAATCACCAGTCTTACCTATAATTTGTTCTCTTTGTACCGTATCACCAATATTCACAGAAACTTCACTTAAGTGACAATAAAAGAATAAGTATTCGACTCCATTCACAATAGACTTCACAATTATTCTATTTCCATGATGTGTAGTGCATCCTTTATTAGTCCATGTATCATGAACTACACCATCATGCATACAATACACTGAAGTACCAATTTCAGCGAGCAGGTCAATACCACGATGTCGTTTAGGCATAGATCCTATTGTCAAATCACAAGCACTGCCATATCTTCTGCATCCAAAAAGTGCTCCTGGTTTTCCTGAGTCACCGGGGATAGCTAATTCCATAGTTACAAGTGGGTCAAATGGACAGGGTTTTGGATCTTGTTCTTGAATAATTTCCTCTTCAATGACTGGATCACCTTCATTGTTGCCTGGGCTTGATCCAGATGTACCATTACTATTACATGATTCACAACTAGAAAAATATATAAAGACCCCGATAAAACAAATCAATATGAACATTCTCCAGAACATAGTTGAAGCTAAACTTTTAGTGGAATTTCTAATAATTTATAAGGTGAAATGTAAAGGATAACAATATTTCTGTATTAAGTAAGCAGACTAATAAGGCGTATTTACTTCATTATTTATCATTATTCAAAGTAATCTTTCAATGCGTCTTGTAAGATAAGAGCAGAAAGATTGATTAATGCTTCTGGGCTTGCTTGACCACCTTGCTTGATAAATTCAGCAATTCTTCTATCTAGTTCTTCATACAGTTCCAAAGGGAGCTGGCTTCCAGTAAATCGATTATAAGCGTATGATAAAATGTTTTTAGTGTGTTGAACCAAATCATCCCACCTGCCCATATAAAAATGACGTAATATGCTTAATCTGTTTTGTTGAGATATTAATTTCACTTTTAAAGCATCATGTGATGATGAAAGCATCATAAGGTCTCCTGCAGATACATAATCTGAAATAGAAGCTGGAGGTCCAATAGTATCAAAACAATTGGAAGAAAATACAATCATTAATCTATTCAATAAAAACATGTAAGGTTCGGAAGTGTAATCGATAAGTATGGCATTTTCGCTAGGTAGTCCTTCTGTTTGATCGAGAGCAAAAACAGCGAATTGAAAACAAGAAATAATATCCATGCTTTCTCTTGCCTTATTCAACATGTCTTTGGTTGTAGGCTGTTGAAGTACAGGATAAAGATAAGATCGCATCAATTCTTCATAACCAGGATCTAAGCACCAATCATTATATTTTGCAGTAGAAGCCCTCCAAATATTGATCAATAAAAAGACATACATCAGAAGATAATCTTCCTCACTACTTTCAAAAACTCCTTCCTCAGAAAAGTTGTCAGAATCCAGTATTCGATTATAAATTCTCTTAACGAACTCTTGTTCAATAGGCACAAATGATCTTTCACAGGATCTACAAACGATCTCCCGATTGATAAATGGATTATCACTTGTGGCTTCGATCTCCTCATCTGTCTGTTTATGTCCTAGTATAGCTTCTCTAACTTCAGGAAGAACGCTGGCACCGAAATAACTGAAGCCGAGCTCCTTGTATGAAAGGGAACCCACAGCTTCGTAGTCACCTCTTTTAAGTTTCCCTTCTATATAAACAGCTGATCTAATAATGGCATCGGTAAACACGTGAGAACCAACATTTTCAAGATCAGCTTCTAAACATAGTTTACACTTATTTTCACCTGTGAAGATCATAGTTAGATTTTAATATCATCAAGAAATTGCAGAACCTCTACCATTGCTAAAGTGTCTAGTTCACAATAAGCCAAGAGATCTTGATAAATTTGATCAACTTCGTTTTGATCATTTACTTCGAAGATCATTTTTCTCCAAGAATTACAAGCTGCTCCTCCATCCTGAATATTAAGTTCTTTGTAAGATAAGTCAGGAGCCAAAACAGGCAAAACATTTTTAATGGATGTTTTGCCTCTGAATTCCTTTCGAACGTATAGTTGCTTCTTGAAAATCTCTTCAAGGTCAAAGAATCGTTCATTGATCCCATTTAAAAAATCTGCAAGTTCAGGAATTTGTTTTGCCATATCAGAATTACATTTACCTTCAAACTTCTTGTTCCATACTATGACTGAACCAGTATCACCTAGATTTTCTCTTAGTTGTTTTGTGAGGAAGGGTATAGGGTTTGAGTTTTTAGAATGTAGAAACTCATAATGAACTAGATCAGTATCATCAGTCTTTTGAACGTGAAGAGAATATTGAAATGGCACTTGTTGAAATGGACGACAACCATCAAAAACAGGAACAGCAGCAGGATAGGTTTCATAATCCAGAAAATATAATGGATACTCCAATTTTAGTAATTCAGTTTTGATCTTCTCAGTTTTACAGATAATGGTATCGTAGATGTATACCTGAACTTGATTTGCTTGAATTTCGGTAAGGTCATTTTGGTCTGAGATGTCCTCGATAGCGATAATATCATTATCCACCATCTCGACGATTTTCTTTCCTGCACTTCTAATTCTAGAAATGTCATAAACGGTATACTCAGGTACGTTAGGATAAAAGAACTCAAAAGCTTCGCATTGATGCTTTCTCGTTTTATAGCGACAATCACAACCTGAGGGTTGTTTTAATTGTTTGAGCTTCGCCTTACATTTCCCTATCTCTGATTGTATTTCAACCCGCATTGTATCGATTTCCTCTGTGATATCACTAATACTTAACAAGTCGTTTGGATCAATTTCACCTGCTTTTATAAACTCTTTATTCAGTTCTACTAAGTACAGCCTTCTAACTTTTTCATTGGACCGTTCCAACACTTCTCTTTAAAATGCAATATCCAAGTAATGGTCTTTCTTTGGTTTATCTTTTGAAGTGGTTCCTTTTACTTCATAGATATCCCATGCTTCTAACTGATCATTCCATTCTATAATATCACACATTGCAAGGAGTCCATCACCAGAAAAAGTAGCTTGAAAAATTTCCTTTTCTCCGTTTAGTATATAAGTTTTGGTATGCTCTAATGCTTCCTCGTTATATCCTTCAACTAGTACGCCATTTGAAAACAACTTTCTAGCCCATGCTTCTACTTCATATCCTTGATCAATGATCTGTTTTTGAAAATCAGATAATGGGTTTTCATTGAGTTTGTCTTTGGCATGCTTAAGCATCCAGAAAACATCAGGGCAATTACGATAGGTTTGAAAGTCAGATTTTGATATTAGGTGCATCGCATATCATTCTTTAATCCGATCCATTCCTTTTTTATATATTTTAATATCATCTTCATGGTAATAGAAAGCATTCCCCTTTTTAATAGATCTTAACACTCCTTTCTCTCTTAAGTGCATAAGTTTACAATCTGAGACTTTAAGTTCTCTTTTAGCCTGACTTGATTTATGATTATATTTTTTGTTCATAATTCGGTACTCTGAAACATCAGCGGTATCAACTTTTAGGCTCCTATTTTTCAATTTTACTATCTAAAATCATATTTAAAAAAGAAGTTGGTTGCAAAAAGAAGTTTGGATTCTCCTCAAGCTTTTCCTTAATCAGGATAAGTCCTCCATTGGTATAGGATTCCATCGTGTTGATTAACTTTTTTACTGCCTCATCTTCACTCAAGTCTCCTTTCTCAAGATCAACTAAGTTTAAATCCGTTTTAGATATAAGTGCCATAAATATATTCTCTTGCAAGTTGGTAAAGTCCTTGCGAGTTGACACAGTTGTTTTGCTTCCCCAATGCTGTATATGATGACTAAAATCCGTTTTTTTCTCTCCTTTTGGAATAGGTGCTAATTCTTCATTATATAGACCTAAGAAAAAAGCGTAAGTGTACAACTCATAATTTGTACTAAAATGTTTACCAAGGTTGATTTTTTTTTCGCCCTCAGCTCCATACTTTTGAGAAAGTGAATTAAAGAGGTATTTGTGGACTACACTATACTTTGGAATCCTAGTTTTCCATTTATCAAATAAACTCTTCATCTTATAATGTAATTACTTGTGAATTAATGGTTTTTAAATTATTAGGATCAAAAGGTCTTTCTAGTTTAACCCAAAACGCTTTATCCCTGACAACACTTTCAAATTCTTTTTTGATAGATAGTGTTTTTGTAATCTTATGTGTATAGAGGAAGTCCTTGATAAGAAGTATTTTTTGATTTTCAGTTTCGTAAATAAGGTTTAAGAATTGAGCAGTTTTATTTTCTCCAAATGAGGAGGTTGGAGCGTCAAATATCATTGGAAAGTTTTCTTCTTTAATCTCAGATGCCAATTCCGAAATTGCAAATAAAATTGAAATGTGCATTGAAGTTAATAATGATTGGTTTGGCTTATGAAAAGTCCTACCATCTTCTTGCAACTCAACTTTAACAATTGTTCGATTTATCTTATTTCTCCTTACAAATACTATTGTTCCTGTGAAAGCATCAATATTGATTTTTTTGAAAAAGTTATTTGACTTAGTTTGAAGTTTTTCAATAAACTCATCAAACTTCATTTCTTTTGTTTCAATAAAAATAGTTTCGATATCTCTTAGAATGTTTCTTGTTTTAATTAAGAAAGAGTTTGCTGAACTTGTATCAATTTTGTCCTTTTCATCCTTTTTGGCTTCTAACTCTGTCTGAATTCTATCTAATTTTGAGGTATAAGTAATTATGTCTTGATTTCTATCTTTTAAGTCTTTTTGCCACGCATTATAATTCTTAAGAACATCAATTAGTTTTTCTTCTGCAACACTAGAGTTGCCAAGTATTTTTTCTCTTTCTGACAACTCTTTATCTAATATTTCATTAAGCTCTTCAATATCTTTCTTTCGTTCATCATTAAACTCAAAAAGATCTTTAATATTAGTTCGAATCAAGCGAAGTTCTTTCAAATTGTCCTCTTGACTTATACTCAAGTTTTCAAGTCTATTTATATAATCATAAGCAAATAAAGGTTCATCATCTCCAAGGTCATCTTCCTCAATTACTTGGCTTTCCAAATAAGCTTCAAGCCTTTTCATCATAAACTTATAAGCTTCGGTATCCTTTTTAGCTTCTCGATTACAAACTTTGCAAAGTTCATCTTTAAGCATTTCCTCCATATGAAATTTTGAAGGAACACCAATTGGTAGCGGAACAGAATTGTTAAGAAGTTCAGCTTTTGCTTTTTTTACTCCCTCTTTGATACCTTTTTCTTTATCAAAATCGGACTGCAACTTTCTTCGAATTTTACTATGAGCTGTAACCTTTTCGGTAAATTCTTTATGAAAAGGTTCGAAATTCACTAATATCCAGTTTTCATCGAATAGAGATGTAGTATAGTTTTCATCAATTTTTGAATTAAGTGATGAGATGTTGTTTTCTATATCTTTTATTCTCTTGTTCAAAGTTTCAAGAGCGTCTGCATTGTTAACATGCCTTTCAGCACTTTGTAAATTTTCTTCAATTTTCCTAATTTCTTCTTCTGAGGCACTTAAATGAACCTCGTATTTTTCTTTCTCTCGAGCAAGTTGAATGATTTCCCCTTCAAGTCTCCTATAATTCGCTTCGTTTTTCTTATCTAGTTTAGACGAAGCTTCAACAGCTTTTTCTGCCTTATCTCTTAGAAGCTCACCTTTAACTGAATACTTATCATAATGCTTTGCTTCAGAAAACAGATTTATAAGATTCGTTAAAGCATTCTCACTATCAAAAATGTTCAACTCTGCTTCTCCTTTAAACATGGAATATTTTCTAATTTGAAATGGAAATATTCTGTCTAATAAGGTTTGCCCATCAACTTGGGTCCTTTCGCCTATATTATTCTCTTCAATTCCTTCAATCATAAAGCTTGAGGTAGAGCACTCATTAGGTTTTTCCTTTTTTGAAAGAAATGATTTTGTAATTATACTTTTTTCACCGTATTGTACTACGGTCATTGAAACTCTCACACGAAATGTATCTCCAATTTCTGTCTCTTTTAATTTTTTGGCTGAAACTAATCTGTTTAAGTCTTTATTCTCTCCGTTAAAAAGCCAATCAACTGCTTCAAAGAACTTTGTTTTACCTTCACCGTTTTCACCGAGTATAATATTTAGCCCCTCAGCTAATTCAAAAGATTTGGTTTCGTAATAGCACAAATAATTTTCAATTTGAATTTGTTTAATCACCATAATGTTCGTTTAAGAATTGAGTAACTTGATTTCTTAATACAGTATCAGTTACTGGGGAAGTACCATCCAATCCCTCTACAATAAGAGCAATAGCCTTTACAATTGCCTTATCTGAGTTCAATGCTTCCATAACTGTTTTAGGTAAGTCTTTTTTCGAAAGATTATATTTACTTTCTAGAAGTTTATGAGTTAAAAAACTATTGAGTATATCATCTTTTCTTGCCATAATGATAAAATTAAAGATCATTTAAATTGAGATTGTAATAGTCCAATATATTTTTAAAAGTTTCGTATGTGTCGGTTTTATTCATTGCTAAATTTGCAAAGTCAACGACTCGCTCTAATTCCTTTTTGACAAGACTTTTTTCCATTTCAAAAGTATTTTCATCTGCTACTTCAGGAACAATGACCAAATCGTGAATAGTAGCATGAATTTTATCATCATGCAATCTTAATACCCTTCCTCTTCTCTGGATAAATTGTCTTGGATTTCCAGTACTTGCACAGAAAATTGCTAATTCAGAACGTGGGACATCAACACCTTCATCTAAACATTTCATTGATGTTAATACATGGATTTTTCCATTTTCATAATCTTTTAAAATTTCTTCTCTGTTTGAAGAATTTGCAGTAAACTGTCTTACCATAATGGAATCATCTGTATTGCTAACCGCTCTTGTGTACTCAATGATTAATCTTTTTTCTTCCTCTGTATTTATACTGTAATCTAAATCTTCATAACGTGCCTCTACTCCTTCAGGGACATAAACCAAAGTATATTTTAGGTTTTTTCGTTTATCATATTCTATTCTAAGAATTTCTTTGAAAGCATTTATTTTATTAGCTGCTTTGTGAATGATACGCTTTCTTTCTAAAAGTTTTCTTTCTATTTCAGGGGTGCTCCTAAATGTGCCGGTTTCTTTGTCAAATAATCCCATTCGTAATAGCTGTAAAGAAAGTTCCTTGTACTTTCCCATTTCAATATCAGTCAGCTTCACGATATGAGGATAATATGTGTAACTACATAACCACCCAATTTTTAAAGCCTCTTCCATTGTATAGGATACAATATACGGGGGGGTATCATTGAAGAATTCTTGGATAGCATGGTTACCTATTTCATCGAATTTTCTGTGTGGTGTAGCTGATAGTCCAATTCTTTTGTTAAGATGTATTTTAGGTAATAATCTTAAAAGTCCTTTGGCACCTAAGTTGTGTGTTTCATCAGCAATTAATATAGTGTCCTTTGGCAATTGTTTAAAGTAACTTTGAAACTTCTCCTTTGGAAGTGATGCATAGGTAACTATGACTATATATGATGTGTTTATAAGTTTCGATGCAGTATTGAAAAATGCCAAAGTATCATCCCAGTTCTCTTTTGAACTAACCGTAATAATGTTCTTAAAATTGAACTTAGCACATTCTTTTTTCCATTGATCAACCAAAGCTGTAGTTGGAACAGTAATTATAGCTCTATAGCTTTTTGTTATTTCAAATTCATTTAATATGCAATTAAGTGAAGTTATTGTTTTACCCGTTCCTGTTGCCATTGCAAATACTCCTTTGTATTTATTTGCTACCCACTTTTTATATGCATCAATCTGATATTTTCTAGGGCCTTTTGGATAAGGAAATTTTGGAGTTCTCCTTATAATTTCAATTTCTTTTATCAGCTTTGAAATAGTTTTTTTTAATCTCAAGTTATTTTGGAATAGTCTCATCTTCTTTTTTAGAAGTTGTTCCTCTTGAACTAATAATTCGTTTATATCTTTTTTGCCAAACCTATCCTTTAAAACTATTTCTATTTCATTAGTTGGGACATATTCTACATCTCTATTCTTTTCATTTAAGAATTCGTCAATGATTTTAAGCTGCTTTTTTATCAACTTGTTCGATCTACCATTTTCCCAACTTAGGAAAGCTTCGAGCTCCTCTAAGTTTTCTGATAAACCGTATAAAGTAAAATTGCAAGAAGCTTTGTATCCGACTAAATCTCGACCATCATTAAAAACACCCGATTTATAATGTGCTATTCCTTTTCCATTTTTAGGCTTGATTACTTTTATTTCAATTCTATCTTCCGAAATCATGTAGGCTAGACAATCAAAAAAATGGGAATCATACTTATCTAAAATCCTACCAAGAGAAACAACATCTGTTAAATCAAATACTTTATTTATGTCTTCAAGATTTGCTATTTCTATTGCTTCCTTATCTCTTTTTGAAAGTAAGTGATTTATTATCATCTTCATTTTACCACCTTTACTAATAAAGGTTGCAAAACCAACAGAGAGTAAATTAATTGCAGATGAGCTGAAATATCCTAGAAGTAAGTTAAATTCTTTACTATTTGCTAAACCATCGAGATAAAATTGTAAAGGTTCATCTTTTGAACCTGTTTTATAATCTCTATCTAATGACCAATTAACATTTTTCAGCATTAGTACAATATTCTTTCTTCAATAGGTTGTATTTTATTTATAACCGCTTGGATGTTATTTATTCTTTTTTTCTTCTTATAATATAACATTTTCAAAACCAAGTGCTTAAGGTTATTGTCTTTAATTTGAAAATCTGATAGGTTGATAATACCCATAGGATTATTTCCTTGTAGGATAAGACAAAATATTTTCCCAAGTTGAAATAAATCAGATTGATGGTCGATGACACAATCGTGCTTAAATCTTAAATCAGTATCTCCACATAATCTTTTATTAATGGCTTCTGGTGAAAGCCAACCCTTAGGTCCAATTAGCTCATTTGAAAAATCTATATCAAAATTTAAATCTCTATGATCTACTAACCCTAAATCAGCTATTTTCCATTTTTCACCAAAAATTAAAATGTTATCAGGTTTTAAGTCTCGGTGGTAATAGCCTAACTCATACAACTCTTTTAATCCTTTAGCCAAACTTGAACACAATGATACCCTAGATGCCAATTCTAGATCAGAGTTTTCTTGCAGAAATACTGTTAAATCTTTATCAGCTGGCTCCATAGTGTAGTACATATATTTATCTAAAAATCTTTTTCTCCCTCTTGCAGTACTTAAGTTACATTTGCCACTTTCATATATTTCTACAACAGATTGTAAAAGAGAAGCTTTGCACTTTTCTAATGCTTTGATTTCTACTAGGAACCTTTCTTGTATTCTAGTATATCCTTTATTTTCATCTAAACGATATTTTAAAATTTTAATGATTTTATCTGGCTCTTCATAATTTAGTTCATCAGTATCAAAATTATCGGCTTCATATAGTTTTAAAATGATTGAATTTCCTCCTTTAGATTTGGGGTTTTTTAAGTTTAGGTATGTAAAATAGTATTCGATATTATCGATAGAAATAAGATTTTGATGTGGCAAAGAAATGTCAATTAGAGTGCCACCATTTGGACCTTCTTGCCTTAAAATCCTACCATCAAAGAAAATATTTTTGGGGAAGCTGAAGTTCATTTTTCAATCGCATCAACATTTATTAATTGAAAACCATTTATCTCGGTTAATTGAGTATTCTTCTTGCCATACATTTCCGTTAAATAAGAAAATACATCTTGAAGGGTTTCATTTTTTTTGATCTCTGTATTAAGCAAAATATTTTCAAAGAACTCTAATCTTTTCTCTCTTGCTTTTTTGCTATTTGACTGTGATACACATTGAATGGCGTATTCTCTAAGTGCTTCAGAATGCTCATTGCTAGGACTTATAAACTGATTTTCATATTGATCCTTTTGATTGAGTAATATCAATATTCTATATTGATACTGCAGAAGTTTATCAGCTAGTTTTTGATGTTTATCAACATAATTGAAAAGAGTGTAAAAGTCATTTTTTTGTCGATATCTGGTTTTGTCTAAAGGTGTTTTTTCTTGAAGATTGTAAATCCTATCTATTGTTTGTTTAAAGCGTGTGCTAATCTCAGCATATTTTTCATCAATTAATTCTGTTTGTTTGTAAGCTTGTTCAACTCCTGATTTCTTATCTGTAATTCCATATATTAAGTAAGCCAAAAGCTCTTCTGTAAAAGCCCTGTCGTTCATTCTTTTCCTTGTTGCATCAGAAAAAATTCCGAGTTCAATAAAAGGCTGATAATTGAGAGCACTGTTAGCAAGTCTCATGAAAGGATGTTCGCTGAACTCTGCTTGATATACTTCTGGAATATTTAGTGGTTTTCCTTTCTTGTTTATTAGAACATAAAATTCATTTAATGAGTCGTTTTCATTTAATTCTGAGATATATACAATTGGTAATTTATAAGAAAGAAAGTACTCTTTATGATCTTTAAATGATGATTCCTTACCAGTACCTTTAATTTCCCCTTTATAATATTTATAGATTGTCCTAGTTCTTTGTTGCCCGTCCACCATTTCGAGTTTTCCATCAGGTCTTTTGTAAATAAAAAGATTTGGTAAAGGGTAACCTTTAAGAATTGTATCTATCAATGCAATTTGATCATTTTTTGACCAAATAAAGTTTCTTTGGTATGAGGGAGATAAATCAATTAAACCTTTATTTACAATTGATATTAAATCTCGTATTGCTGTGCTTTCTATAGTGTATTTCATGACATTAAATAAAACAAGCTGCACAACCCTTACCCTCTTCCTCTTCCCAATCTATTTCCCATTCATCAGAGTCGGTCAAAATGTCTACTAAATTTGGTGATTGAAAATTTGCTTTTTGTTTTTGAATTCTTGTGTAATGTTCACGTTTTATTGACTCTCTTCTTTCTTCTGAGCAAAGTTGTTCAAGTGTTTCCCCTTGTTGCCATGTAAACCCTTCCTTTTCATACTTCATAGCCTCTGTGAATAAATTTGGATGATTCTCATATAACCAGACCCACTCGATTTTTTGCTGATAAAAGCAAAAAAAACAGCCTGATCGTGATCTTGAATAGTAACCTGTTTTTATCTCGCCGTCTATTTCTACTCTGTATTCTCTTTTGTTGTAGTATGCTGGAATTCCTACTCCTGATTCCTCAAGTATGTTAAAAATGTCATCCCTTACCAAGACTTCTTCATTCTCTATTAGTGGAAAATTGTCAACGTAAGCTAAAGGATAATTAGTAGTCTTAAGATATTGATATACTACTTTGTTGAAGTCAATAACACTTGAGTCTAATAAGAAACCCAATTTCGTTCTTCGATCATAAGTCGGGCTTATTGGTGTTTGTACAATCTCAAGAATGCGATCTTTATTCTTATGAAAGCAGGTCTCCTTAAATAGGTTTGCAATGAAAGGCATGTTTTCATTCTTTAACAGAGCATTTATTACATCTTCGCTCCAAATATTCTTTCTAAACGGAAATATGGATTGAACATTTTTTTTCTTTGAAATATATCCTTCCCGGTCTTCATCTCCTCTAATGCCAACATAAGATATTGCAGGATCATCACCTAAGATGTATTCAAATGGTTGTAGTTTCATGTTTTTGGTGCACCACCTTGATAAATTAGATGGTAAATACCCTCCATATTTATCCAAAAACAAGTCGAATGGAGTTTTTTTCTTATTATCTGAATCAAATCTAAAATCTTCCTCTGTTCTCAAATCGTGTATTCTTTCTTCAATTGTAGATTTTTTTGAAGGATAGATAAGCTTACCAGTAATCTTATGAATTTGTTTCCCTAAATAAATTTCAAGGTTTTCAATTAGGTCATAAGTCTCACTAAGTTCATGGCCTGTATCGCATGAATAATAATCAATTTCTAGTTCAGGATAATTGTTGTTTAAATAAATTGCTAATGCTGCACTATCTTTTCCTCCAGAAATCCCTAATACATGTTTAACGGTTTTTATCATTTACCTAAATCTTTTAATAATTGAAGAAGCAGTCCTTCTTGAACTTTCACTTCGTGATTTTTTAGAATTACATTAATGTCTTTTTTAAGCTTGTTGATTTCTCTGATCTCTTTTTTATTGAGTACGATTTGATTGTTCTTTCTCAATTTATCAGATCCTTGGATTTCATATCTCAATGCAACTTCATTCTTTATGTCATAGTGCAATGAACTAATTTCTAACAAGGCATCTAAATTAGAGAAATGCTTTTTTACTTGATCAAGAAGTATTAATTCTTCAGCATCTGAGATCTTAGTAAGGGGTTTCCCTACTAATATTTGAGAAATACTTGAAATCCAAAGACTCTTCTCTGGGATTTGAGAATGTATTCTTCTAAAAAGAGATTTTTGAGAAGCATTAAGTAAATGCTCAATATTATTATTGTATCTCTCTTGCATTTTATTTCTCAAAACTTCGAATGTAGAATCCATCAAACCTATATGGTTAGAAATAGCTTCAAAAATTCGGTCTGTTAATCGCTCGTCTTGAAGTCTTAATTCCCGAATAGAATTTTGAATACTAGATGCAAAAGCATCTAACGATAACTTGTTTTTTTCTAATTGATCTATAGAATAACCGAAACATTTTGGTAAATCTTCGAAAAATGTTTTTTCAAGCTCCTTTGCATTCAAAAGAGTATTTCTAAACCTTATAGTTTCTTCAGATAGATGTTTTGTGGTTTTCTTGCTGAAAGGGGATAGGTGCTTATAAAAAATTAGGAAAGGTTTAGCGATTTCTTGAAACCCTTTATTTTTAATTGAGGAGGAAGACCCTTGCTTTATTATTGATCTATATTTATTAAAGAGACTTAATCTAATGCCGTCAACCTCAATTCCTTTTATACTGAATATTTTTGATTTTTTAAATAAGAGATCTCCTACCTCTGGTGTAAAATTTGGTAAATATCTACCATCCATATAAAGTGCATAGTCCTCTCTTCTTATGAATAAGAAGGTAATTAACCAAAACTCAATAAACCCATCCTTTAATTTAAAAGGAGGCTTTTGTAAAATCCCAATTAACTCTTCAATAGATCTTTTGCCTTTCTTTGAGGATTCAAGAAATTTTTCCGAGACATTCCATAGCTTTTGAAAAGTTTTGTCACTTGGAGTAGAAAATGAAGCTATTTGATTTTTGGGGTTACTTATATGTATGCCTGTATCTTCCAATAAAGAATGATAAATAGTTCTTTCAGGAGGAAATTTAGTCCCTTCAAATCCCAATTGCGGTTTATCATAATTATTGAGTAGTGCGCTAATAAAGGATTTCTTTGCATATTGGATTGTGCCTGAAAGCCTTGATTTATTAATTAATTCATTTCTGAATTGAGGTGTGTCGGGATAAACCTTTTGAATTAAATTGCTTAACATTCTGTTTAATTCTCGCTCATTTAGGATTTTGACCTGCTTTCCATTTATTATCCAATTTGATTTATCTGAAAATAATGACTGCTTGAAATAATTTACAAATGATTTTATAAGGCTGTCTTTGAATTCTACAAGTTCTTGCTTTGCGACCTTGTCTAATTCTTCCTCAATTAATATTCTATCTATGATATGAATATCATTCAACTGATCTAAGATCTTTTCAGTCAGATTCACAAAACAATAGGCAATTGCATCTTTCGATTTTAAATGCTTTATACCCGCAGTTGAATCTTTTTCTAAAACAATATTTATAATTCCATCGATTTCTGATTGTTGATTTTCAAGATTTAATTTAGGAGCTTCAGTAATTTCATATTTAAAGATTCTCGGAGTTCCTTTTTTATATGTTATTGATTTAGCTACTATATAATCAAGATTCAGGTATTTAGGGATATGATTCTTTATAAACTGAAGTCTTCCTACTGCTTCTTTCTTTTTTGCAATTTCAAATTCAATGTCGATGTCAGTGCCTTCATATACTGAATATGAGTCCTTGTATTTGTGAAACTTGATTATTTTCTTTCTTATCAGCTCATCAACAGCATTTTCAATTTTCGATTTGTTTAGAACTTCTTTGAAATATTGTTTTAAAAACTCAAGACTTATCTTAACACCTTGAGAATTCACTAAAGACAACAAGCCAATTGTTTTAATAATTTTCTTACAAAGCTCTTGATCCGAATTAATTGATGCATCTACTCGATCAAGTGCGGTAATAACTATTCTCCATTTAAAGAAATCAGGATTATTCTTGGATTGTAACAAATAGGAGTAGTTAAACAAAAGATAATTATAAACCATCGGTAGTCCATAAAAGATATCTTTCTTTTCAGACAAATGTTGTTGAATTCCGAGAGGTTCATTTGCAGATATAAAGTTGAAAAGAGATCTCTCATTCTGACCATACTTTTGAAGTGCAATCAAAAGACAAGAAGCTGATAGTGGCTCTAATGGAAATAGTCTCTGGGAGCTCTCAACGTTCAATTCATTTCTAAGTCTGAATAAATTTGACTTTTTAATTATTGAGAGTAATTTCTTGCTAAGTGAAGTTTTACTTGATACTCTTAGTTGATTTGAAATAGCTTGACCAGCTAAATCCAACATCTGTTCAACAGGCTCATTAAAAGGTAACTCTTTAATTCTTCCTTTAACTTTTTCCCATTCTTTTCTGTCCTTTTCATTTAATCCTATTGCGTAGGCATCAAAATTTTGATGTAACGTAGTTAGAAACAAGAAGTTTCTTTTACTATCGTTAGCATACTCTGCAATTCTTTGTATGAAATATAGTTCTAACTCTGGGCTATTTTTAGCAGCATATTCAAGGGACTTTCCAAACTCATCAACAATTAGGATTAAACACTCATTCTTTTTCTTTCCTTTATTTTGAAGTTCTTTAATAGCTTCGTATACAATCGTTTCGTTTTCCTCAACATCTAATTCCCTCGCCAAGCTAGTTATTAGTGATTCGTAGTTCCCAACAATTTGAATAAATTTAAATTTTGAACATCCATTAAACTGTCCATTTACTGGTGGAAAATACTTTTGGTCTTTTAAAAGATGTTTATAAAATGCTAACAAGAAGGCAGATTTTCCAGTACCGTAACTTCCTATAATATTGTAAGAATGAAAACCAGACTTGAAATTATTAGCAATTGTATTAAATGCTTCAATTGAGTTCCTTGTAGGTATATATAGAAAGTCATTTTCTATGTCCCTTTTTATGTTTATAGATGGTGAATATCTATTAACCATAATAATCATTTAAAACTGTGAATAATTCAAACCCTTCTTTTAATTGTAGCACTTGAACACCTGCATCATCCTTATAAACTATTTCATTAGGATAATCTTGACACAATTGTTCTATACAATCCATTAAATACTTTGCGTTAATCGCAAATACAGATCCAACTGAATGTATGTTCGTTAAAAGCTCATTAAAAGTAATAGAGGTTGCCTTCGTTTTGAGCAACATGCAGGCTAACAATATTTTAGGTGGAAGAGACTTTCTTTCTTTATTGTCAATTCTATAAGCTTCGTTGTGGCCTTCTTTTCTAACTCTTTCAATCAATTCAAGTTCATACAACAATCCCATGAAATCACTTTCAATACTCCTTGATTTTTCTGGAAGTAAATAGTTATTGAGAAATACCCCAATATCTTTTTTCAATGAATTGATACTATAATGTTGTTGTTTTAATTGGCATTCATTTTCTAGGAAATTCAATATATGTTCTCTAGTAAATTCAATTCTTGTTTTTCTGAAATAATTAAATACTAAAGAATAGATGGATGCCACTTCTGATGTTACAAGTAAATAATGTAATATCCATATTGTACCTATATCCTCTAAATAAGGGTCTTTTCCTATTCTATTTTGAAAAATATACTCTGCTAATTTTGAAGATTGTTCATTATATTCTGTCAAAGCAAAAGCTTTTGACCAAAATCGAATTGCTCCAACCATATTCTTTCCTACACCAAGCTCTTTAATCGCCATATTATTAAATGGCTTTCCAGACCAAATATGATCTAATCCTTTTTTTAACCAATAATTGCGACAAGTAAATGTTTCGTGACCAGCAAACGAATACGCCATTTTAAACTGTTTTTACTTTTGATTCTATATATTCAATATGCTCTTCAGCTAACTTTAAGGCATCTAGTCCCTCATCTTCATTTCCAACTATCTCATAGACCTTCTCCGCAAGCCATAAAGTTCTTAACTCCTCTTCGCTAACACTAAATATTCTAGATAAAATAGGTAAGTGTTCTCTTTTTGCCTGTCTGTCACCTCTTTCAATTTTTGACATTGTAGCTGTATCAATATCTAGTTCGGCTGCAACCTTCCGCAGAACTAAATTTTGACTTTCCCGTAATTCTCTAAGTTTGTTTCCAAATAACATCTATGCAAATATTTAATAGACAAATAATGGCAAATATATGATTGTCTTTTATAATATTATAATTTGTAATGTACTCTATTTGCATGAAAAGAGGCTTATCAAATTGATAAACCTCTTTAGTTCACATATTCCCCTCATCAGCAAAGGAATAATACCCTTCTTCCTTGCGCACGATTAAATGATCCAACATTTTTAACTCTACAACATCCGCTGCTTTCTTGATCTTTTTTGTTAGTTCAAGATCTTGATGGCTTGGCATAAAATTGGAGCTGGGATGATTGTGAGCTAAAATGAATGAAATTGCTATAGAAGTACTTACTAATAGTTTTGCTTAAAGATTATAGACAGGCAAGGAGTCCTTTCGGAGGCTAGTACTTTTTAAAGAAAACATATAGCAATAAAAAAAAGCCCAACCATTGACGATTGAGCTTTATCTTGAGCGCCTCCTCAAGGACTTGAACCTTGGACCTACGGATTAACAGTCCGCCGCTCTAACCAGCTGAGCTAAGGAGGCATTTAGTTTTTCCTACACTTATGAGTTATACTTTATAACTACTTAATTTGGCGAAGCTGGTTAGACCAGGTGCCGCGCCCGCCGCATTTAAATTTCCAAAACTATTCACAAGAGCACCCGCGTAGGAGGAAGCTAAGGAGGCATTTCCCGACGAATCGCTACGCTTTTGTCAGGGTTTCTATTTTTTCTCACCAACTTGTTCCATCGAACAGGTGAACCGCGTTCACCGAAGCCTTGGCGTAGGTGAAAAGCGGATGCAAATTTAATTTGAAAGATGACATATTGCAATTTTTTTAGGAAAATATTTAATAAAAATATTGTCTTAAAATTCGCTTTAAACTTCTGTTAATTGAAAGCAACTATTAATACCAGTACTTAACTTGCAATTCAAACCAATTTTATGATCCTAAATAACTCCATTACAAGGCATCGTGCTCTTACAATGCTTGCGCTTTCAGTCTTTTTATTCTGCTCCTGCGCTCAGAAAGTGTACTTCCAGGATGCCAGAAAAATTGATGCACCAGAGAATATCAACAGATATGATGACATCCAGATTGAATCTTACTTTTCAGGAGATGCCCTAGATTATCTTGTATTTGAATTGGATCTCTTCAACAATGGATCTGAAGATGTGCGCATTAGCAGGAAAGATATAAGTCTACATATAATCCCTGTGACTGGTGCAAGTTATATACTTAATCCACTTCACAAGGCTGACCTCATAAGGGAGCTTGAACGGAGACACAAACAAGCAGAATCTGATCGTAAGACCAACAATATTATAAATGCGGTTGGAATCGGCCTTGACCTTCTGGTGATCGGAACGAGTGGAGGCTCTTATGCAGGGATTGATGCCGCCATATTTGCTACTGAATCTGCAGCCTATGCTCTTGAAGAAAACCGCGCTTTCAAACTGCTGTCAGGATCTCTGGAGGAACAAATAGAATATGTGAATCAATGGGTATTGGATCAGGACACCATTAAAGCCGGAGAAGAATACAGTTGGGACATCCTTTTTGAAAGATCTCTCATTGACGCGGACGCTGAATTTAGGGTTGTCATCGATAATCGGAAGTTTTCACAACTGTTCAACTTGAATATCAGAGAAGAAAAAGTCAGATAATTCCTAATTTCATTCAAAATTGTGCTTTTGGATAAAATTCTCGATCTGAATTCTCTTGATGGACTCATCGAATTGATGCGTTCAAACAATCAGAAAATCGTTTTCACCAATGGATGCTTTGATATTTTGCATCCAGGACATATTGATTACCTCCAAAAAGCCAGGAAACTTGGTGATCTCCTAATAGTAGCTGTCAATACAGATGAATCAGTTAGTCAACTAAAAGGAGAGTCTAGACCGGTCTACCCGCTTCAAGATAGGATGTCCATGCTTTCAGCTCTTGAATGTGTAGATTTTGTGATTTCATTTGCAGAGGAGACACCACTGAAGCTTATCGAAAGAATCCTACCAGATGTCTTGGTCAAAGGCGCTGATTATGAAAAAGAAGAAATCGTAGGGTATGCAGAAGTTGTCGAGAATGGAGGAACTGTTCAAACTGTTGAATTACTTGACGGGCATTCTACCAGCGCTCTTATTGAAAAACTTAAAAGACTCTAAGCCATGAAAGTCAAAGAACTGATACATTTCCTGAATGAAATTGCGCCACCTGAATACCAGGAGTCTTACGATAACAGTGGACATCTCGTAGGCAATGAAGAGGATGAAATAAGAGGGGTAGTCGTAAGCTTGGATGCCATAGAAGCCGTCGTTGATGAAGCCATCGAATTGGGTGCCAATGTAGTTGTGTCACACCACCCTATCATCTTTGGTGGCTTAAAGCAATTGGTAAATCAGAATTATGTACAAAGAACGGTTCAAAAGGCTATAAAGAATGACATCAACCTATTTGCGATTCATACCAACCTGGATAATGTGTACTATCATGGCGTCAATACATACCTCGCAAGCCTTCTCAATCTTAAAGATGTCAACATACTGAGGCCCAAAAAACAATTTACCGAAGCAGGGCAAGTTATAGGTTCAGGAGCCATAGGTACACTCGAAAACCCTATTTCTGAAAGCGCATTCTTGAAGGGAATAAAAGATACTCTTGGACTTAACACTATGAAGCACACAAAACTACTTGGGAACCCCATCACAAAGGTGGCATTATGTGGTGGTTCTGGCAGATTTCTTCTTGAAGACGCAAAACAGGCAGGAGCAGACGTATTTATAAGCTCAGATTTTAAATATCATGAGTACTTTGACGCTGATAATCAAATAGTTATAGCTGATATAGGCCACTTTGAAAGCGAACAGCATACAATACGCTTAATACACGAGATTTTGACAAATAAATTTAGTAATTTTGCATCCCATTACACGAAAGTGAACACTAATCCGGTTAATTATCTCTGATATGGCTAAAAAGACAAAAACTGTAGAAGAAAGATTAAAGGCGCTTTGGGATCTTCAAACCATCGATTCTAAAATTGATGAAATTAAGATTCTTAAAGGTGCACTACCTATTGAAGTAAGCGATCTAGAGGACGAAATTCAGGGTCTTGAAACGCGTGTTTCCAAGTTGAATACTCAACTTGAGGAAATAGATTTCAACATAGGCAAGCATAGAGAAAATATAAAGACTTCAGAAACGCTTATCGAAAGATACAACAAGCAGCTTGATGAGGTTAAAAACAACAGAGAGTACGAAGCACTAACAAAAGAGATTGAACTACAATCACTTGAGATTCAGCTTTCTGAAAAAAGGATTAGAGAGGCCACCGCTCAAAAAGAAGGTAAAGCTGAAACACTAGCCGCTACCACTGAGCGTAAAGAAGGAAAAGAAAAGGACTTGGTTCAGAAGAAAGAGGAGCTGGCTAAAATCATCGAAAAGACTGATAAAGAGGAAAAAGATCTTTCTAAAAAATCCGAAAAGGCTAGAAAGAATATCGAAGAGCGCATGCTCAAATACTACGATAAGACAAGAAACGCATACAGAAACGGTCTTTCAGTAGTTACTTATAGAAGAGGTTCTTGTGGAGGTTGCTTTAACAGAATCCCACCTCAGCTTCAAATTGAAATTGGTAATAGAAAAGAAATTATTACTTGCGAACATTGCGGCAGAATTCTTGTCGACCATGAGATAGCAGGTATTCTTGAAGAGGCCTAATTAATTTCAACGACACCATTATATGTTTAGATTCGAAGACGTTCACATATTCTGGTTTCTCACGGTTTTACCCATTTGTTTAGTATACCTGTTTTGGCTGTTCAAAAACAGAACATCCAGAATTGGTTCCAATGGTGATATTCATATCATCCAAAGGTTGATCAAATCATGGTCACCAAGAAGGTATTGGCTCAAGAATATCTTTTTCCTTCTTGCCATAGCCATGCTTCTGACTTCATGGGCCAATCCGCAATGGGGTATGCGCAAAGAAAAAATCAAAGTCAAAAGCTCTGATATTGTCATTGCACTGGATATATCTCAATCTATGCTAGCTGAAGATATTTCCCCAAATAGGATGGAGCGTTCCAAATTTTTCGTTTCCGAATTAATTAAAAAACTAAGAGGTGACCGCATAGGGCTCATATTCTTTGCAGGTAGTGCTTACCTTCAAATGCCTCTAACCAATGATTATGCCTCTGCACAAACATTTGTACAAAGTGCTAATCCCAAACAAGCAGGTACTCAGGGAACCGTAATTGCTGATGCCATTAAATTATCAGAGAAAGTTTTTGGTGAAGAAAGTAAAGGGCAAAAAGCGCTGGTCATAATTTCTGACGGAGAAAATCACGAATCAGAAGCTATTGAAGCTGCACGAGATGCAAGAGACAAAGGAATTACTGTATTCACTCTGGGTATTGGTACAGAATCAGGTGCGTTGATTCCTGTAACAGTTAATGGAAGAAAAGTATTTAAAACAGACCAAAACGGAAATGCCATACGTTCTGCATTAAACAGTGACAATTTGATAGACATTGCTGATGCAGGTTCAGGGCAATTCTATATGATAGATCAATCATTATCGGCATTACCTGAACTTGATACACGTCTGGAGAAATTGGAAAAAAGAGAATTGGAACAAAGATCTTTTACGGACTATAATAGCTATTTCCAACTGTTTTTGATACTGGCATTGATACTACTCTTATTGGAATACATTCTTGGTGATACGTCAAATTCTGGAAAAGCTCTTAAAAAAATACTAGATATCTAATGCGATTGGTATTCTGCATATTATTATTTACTTGGTCCTCAAACCTGCTTGCTCAAAATGCGCATAAACTGCGTATGCAGGCAGACGGTGAGTATGCCGCTTCGCAATATGAAAATGCAGAATTGAATTACAGGAAGGCCAAGGAAAAAGAGAGTGATCTCAAATCCAACTTCAATCTTGGCAATACCGTATTCCAACAGGAACGATATGAGGAGGCAGTTGAACATTATTTATCCGCTCTGAATAAAACGGATGATCCTGTCCTGAAATCTAAGATTCACTACAATGCTGGAAATGCCCATTTCAATAATCAGAATCTTCAGGAAGCCATAAATGCTTATAAAGAAGCATTAAAGGCTGACCCCGATAATGCCAATGCTCAATACAATCTTGCGCTGTCTAAACAAATTCTCAGACAGCAACAACAAGAACAGCAGCAACAGCAAAATCAAGACAATCAGAATCAAGAACAAAATCAGGAAGATCAAGAGCAAGAGCAGGAGCAAAACGATCAACAAGAGCAGCAAAATCAGAATAGCGAAAATCAAGAAGATCAACAGCAACAACAAGAGTCTGAAGAGCAAAAAGATCAGGAAGAACAGGAGCAAAAACAACAGACCAGTCAGTTTGATAGCACCAGATTGGAAAAGCAAAAGCTTGATAGCACCGATGCTCTTAAACTTCTACAAATAATCCAAGGAGAAGAACAAAAGGTGAGGGAAAAAATGAGAAAGTTTAATTCTAACAGAGTCAAACCAGATAAAGACTGGTAGATCTGATTTTAACCTGTTCTTAAAACTGAGGTACTTTATATTTATTCATCATTGATGTAGATTTGAAAAAAATCCAGTTTATGAAAAATACAATTACAATTTGTCTTTTATTCCTGGGTTTTCTTACTCAGGCCCAATCACTTTCGGTAGAAGTCAGCGGTGACTCTATATTACTAGGTAATGTCATTACATTGAAATTTACAGTTGAAAACAGTGAAGCGAATCTGGAACTACCAGAATTTGAAGACATGCAGATAGTAAGTGGTCCTAATTACGCTTCTTCTGTTCAAATCTTCAATGGTGAAAAAACCAGCCAGAAATCCATTAGCTTGATACTTCGTCCCAAGTCTATTGGCCAGTATTTTATACCTCCTGCATATCTGGTCACAGAAGACATCACACTCGAGACAGAAGTGTTGGAAATCAATGTATATCCAAATCCTGAAGGTATTGTAGAAGAACCTGTCATGAATAACACCTTCATCTTTGAATCTTTTACATGGCCAGAAACAATTCCCTTTGATCAAAAAGCTAAAAAGCCAGCTAAAACCAAATCAAAGAATAAGCTCAAAAAGATTTAATGTTTCGAATAGCTTGTTTCTTGTTGATTCTAATTTTGCCTGTGACAATCAAGTCGCAGCAAGCAGAGTTTTTTGCCAGTACCGATGCCACAGAGATCATTCTTGGTTCTTATGTTGAAGTGCGTTTTACATTAAAAAATGTTGAAGGCAATCAATTTACACCTCCCTCGTTTAAGGATTTCGTAGTGCTCTCTGGTCCCAATAGAAGCAGTTCGATGCGCATCATTAATGGGAATGTCAACAGGGAAATGAGTATATCTTACTCCTTGCAGCCCAAGAATACAGGGACATACGTGATCAATAGCGCTAGTATAAATACTGAGAATGGGACTCTAAACTCAAACCCGGTAAGGATACGTGTTATCGAAGGCAACAAAAATTCTCTACCGCAAGAAGCCGAAGCCTTCATTGAAACAATTTGTTCTGATAGCCTGGCACATGTCGGTCAACAAATTACATTGAGTTATAAATTATACACCAGGCTTGATGTAAGATCGGTTAACTTCGCAAGCCACCCACAGTTTGATGGATTTTATGCTAAAGAATTAGGTACATCCGGTGAAAGAACCAAAAGGGAGATAATTAACGGTGTTGAATATGCGACGAAGATTGTAAAGCGATTCAGTTTATTTCCACAACAAAAAGGAGCCTATCAAATAGATCCTGTAGCCGTAAACCTCGGTGTTTCTACTGGAGATAATTCAAGGTCTTTTTTCTTCAGCGCCCAGCTTGAGCCCAAACGTATCATCACCCGAAAAATAAATATCCTGGTAGACGAGATTCCAAGACCTGTACCTGAATCTTTTTCGGGAGCCATCGGAGAATATTTCATGGATGCTGGACTTGCAAAGCGAACTGTATCTACAGATGAAGCCATTATAGTGAAGATGAATATTTCGGGGGATGGAGACAGCAAGACAGTAATGCCTCCTACTTGGATTGCTTCGGATTCTTTTGATATTTATGATCCGAATATCCTTGAAGATGAAGTTTTTCTAAGGCCTGAGAAACTGATGCATAAGAAGAGCTTCGAATACCTGATAATTCCTAAGTATCCGGGACAGTATAAAATCAAACCCGAATTCAGTTTCTATAATCCTGACAGCAGTCGATATATTACTTTGAGTAAAGACTTACCGCCAGTAAATGTCATTCAGGGACAGCGTGGTGCAAGCATGAGGTCAAGTGATGATAATCGATATGATCTCACTGTTTTTGAGAAGACCAGTCTTTCAAATAAAATTGGAAAGAGACATTGGCAGTTCTGGCACATACTAGGGATTGTAATATTTCTACTGTCGATAGTTTCTATAATTGCTTACAGCCATTATGCTAAAAAATCAGGTAAAAATGATCCAGTAGAACTTCGCAGAAAGAAAGCTATGGAAAGAGCAATAACCAGGCTTCAACAATTGGAGGCCTTCCGTGCTGCTGCTGATAAGAAACAATTCTATGAGGAATTAACAAGATCATTGAAGCAATACTTAAGTGATAAACATCAAATACCGGCATTTCACATTAGCATAGAGGATATCGAAAAGAAAATGCTTTCAAAGAACATTGTTGAAGCAGACGTAAGCCTCTTAAAAGAACTACTCAAACGCGCAGAGACTGCACTTTATGCTCCTGGATTAGATTCTGATCTGGACAATTTTTATGACGACACCCTCAATCTTATAACACGGCTTGAATCCTAATTAAAGCATAGGTGTTTTGTTACTTATCATTGGCATTTAATTTACTTTTGCATTTCAATATTTATTTATGTCGGATCGAATTAAAATAAAAGAAGTACTTACATCTGGTAAAACCGGATATCAAGCTCACATCAAAGCATGGGTGAGAACATTTAGAAACAATCAATTCATTGCTGTCAATGATGGTTCTACCCTTAATACCTTGCAAGTAGTTGTGGATAGAGATCTTTTGCCAGAAGAAGAATTACGCAAAATAAATACAGGAGCAGCTATCTCTGTGCTAGGAAATGTGGTGGCTTCACAAGGATCTGGACAAACAGTAGAAATACAGGCCGAAGAGATTATAATTCTAGGTGAAGCAGATCCATCTAAATATCCACTTCAACCTAAGCGTCATAGTCTTGAGTTTTTGAGAGAGATCGCGCACTTACGATTCAGAACAAATACATTCGGTGCCATTTTCAGAGTAAGACATAGTATTGCTTTTGCCATCCATAAGTTCTTTAATGAACGCGGGTTCTTTTATCTGCACACACCAATTATTACCGGTTCAGATGCCGAAGGTGCTGGTGAAATGTTTCAGGTAACGACTCTGGATCTTGATAATGTGCCAAAGGATGAAAACGGTGCTGTCGACTTTAAGCAGGACTTCTTTAATAAAGCTACAAATTTGACTGTGTCAGGTCAGTTGGAGGCTGAGTTAGGTGCTCTTGCCCTATCAGATGTATATACTTTCGGCCCTACATTTAGAGCTGAGAATTCCAACACTTCAAGACACCTAGCAGAATTCTGGATGATTGAACCAGAGATGGCTTTCGCAGATCTAGATGATGATATGGACTTGGCTGAAGACTTATTGAAATATGTCATATCATATTGTCTGGACAATAATGAAGAAGACCTTAAGTTTCTTGAAGACAGGCTAACAAAGGAAGAAAGCCAGAAGCCTCAGAACGAAAGGTCTCCAATGCCACTTATTGAGAAACTTCAGTTTTGTGTAGAAAATGAATTCGAAAGGTTGACATATACTGAAGCCATCAGAATATTGATGAATTCAAAGCCTAACAAAAAGAAGAAATTTCAATTTGTCATTGAAGATTGGGGCGCGGATCTTCAATCTGAGCATGAAAGATATCTTGTAGAAAAGCACTTCAAAAAGCCAGTGATTCTAACTGACTATCCGAAGGAGATTAAAGCATTCTATATGAGAATGAATGATGATGACAAGACTGTAAGAGCTATGGATATTCTATTCCCTGGAATTGGAGAGATCGTCGGTGGATCACAGAGAGAGGAAAGAATGGATGTTTTGCTAGAACGCATGAAAGCATTTGATATTCCAGCTGAAGAAATGGAGTGGTTCCTCGATACAAGGAGGTTTGGTACTTGCGAACATGCTGGTTTCGGACTAGGCTTTGAAAGACTGGTTCAGTTTATTACAGGAATGTCCAACATTAGAGATGTTATTCCTTTTCCTAGGTTCCCTGGAAATGCTGAATTCTAAACATAAAAAAAGCCCGGCTTATGCCGGGCTTTTCTATTTTATTTTGCAGCGTCGTATCTGCGGTTAACTTCATCCCAGTTTATGACATTGAAAAATGCCTGAACATAATCTGGTCTCTTATTCTGATACTTCAAGTAGTAAGCATGTTCCCAAACATCAATACCTAGTATTGGTGTTCCACCACATCCGACACCTGGCATTAGAGGATTATCTTGATTTGGAGAAGAACAAACCTCAACTTTTCCACCTTCATGTACACATAACCAAGCCCATCCACTTCCAAATCTCGTTCCTGCAGCAGCAGCAAACTTCTCTTTGAATGAATCGTAAGATCCATAAGCTTCATTGATTGCATCAGCCACAGCACCGGTAGGTTCTCCCCCACCATCTGGGCTCATTACTGACCAGAAAAGGCTGTGGTTGTAGAAACCCCCGCCATTATTTCGAACAGCGCTATTAGACATATCAAGTCCTCCCAGAATGTCTTCAATAGACTGACCTTCTAGATCTGTCCCTTCGATAGCTGCATTCAATTTATTTGTGTATCCAGCATGGTGCTTGCCATGGTGAATTTGCATTGTAGTTGTATCGATGTGTGGTTCCAATGCATCGTGAGCATATGGTAAATCGGGTAATGTAAAAGCCATTGTAATTTGTTTTTTTTCGTTTGTAAAAATTATTGTCTTATATAAGTACCACTGCAGCCCAAACCAGAAAAACTTAACTCATCTCCATCTAGTTCACCACTTAATGATAAACCAAAAAATGGATCAGTATAATTGAAACTACATCCGTCTACTTCAACTTCTGTTCCGTCGAGTACAACAGTGTTAATAGTAGAACCCAGTGTAACAACAAATTGTTCTGCTATTTCTACATTTTCATCTATACAGCTAGCCGATGATTCATCAAGATCATATGTTCCAACCCAATCAATTGGTGCACAATCATCATCACTACCGCAAGAAAAAAAGGCAGAAGTCAAGACTACTAAAAGAAGTGCTTTAAAGACCTTCATATTCACAATTTTGTATTGATTAATAATTTAATTTTGCGGAAAACTAATAAAAGTTCTTAAAAAGAAAAACATGCAAAAATTTAGGGAAGAGAAAGACTCAATTGGAAAGATTAAAGTACCAGCAGATAAGTACTGGGCAGCCCAGACGCAAAGGTCAAGTCAAAACTTTAAAATTGGAGGTCATAGAATGCCAATTGAAGTTATCCGCGCCTATGCTATACTCAAAAAGGCAGCAGCAAAAACGAACGCTGAACTTAAAGTTCTTCCCAAAGCAAAAGCCACAATGATCTCTAAAGTATGTGATGAGATCTCAAAAGGACTTCTTGATGATCAGTTTCCTCTTGTTGTCTGGCAAACCGGATCTGGCACTCAAACCAATATGAATGTCAATGAAGTGATTGCCAATAGAGCTCACGTATTGAAAGGAGGTAAACTTACGGATACCAAGAAATATCTGCATCCTAATGATGATGTCAACAAATCTCAGTCTTCAAATGATACTTTCCCTACGGCCATGCATATTGCAGCTTATACCATGTTGGCTGACACTACAATTCCTGGTCTTGAAAAACTACGAGACAAGCTGAATGAGAAGGCTGTAGCCTACAAGAATGTTGTAAAGATTGGAAGAACACACTTCATGGATGCAACACCTGTTACACTTGGACAGGAATTGTCAGGGTATGTAGCTCAGCTCGACTTCGGCATCAAGGCTATAAAGAACAGTTTAAAACACCTTTCCCATTTGGCACTTGGTGGAACAGCTGTTGGAACAGGTCTGAATACTCCTAAAGGATATAGTAAACTTGTAGCTAAGAAAATAGCAGAGTTAACTGGTCTTCCGTTTATCACAGGGAAAAATAAATTTGAGGGATTGGCAGCACACGATGCGATCGTTGAGTCTCATGGTGCTCTTAAAACTGTTGCCGTTTCTCTTATGAAAATTGGTAATGATATTCGAATGCTGGCATCTGGACCTAGATGTGGCATCGGAGAAATAGTCATTCCAGCTAACGAACCAGGTTCTTCTATAATGCCAGGAAAAGTTAATCCAACACAATCTGAAGCATTAACGATGGCAATGGCACAAGTTATGGGTAATGACGTAGCTATTAATATTGGAGGGATGAACGGACATTTTGAATTAAATGTTTTCAAACCAGTTATGATCTATAACTTCTTGATGTCAGCACAACTCATTGGAGATGCAGCTATAAGTTTCTGTGATAATTGTGTGGCAGGTCTCGAACCCAATTCAGATCGAATAGAATCAAGCCTCAACAATTCTTTGATGTTGGTAACAGCCTTGAATACTAAAATAGGATACGACAAAGCAGCAGATATTGCTAAAAAAGCATATAAAGAAGGCACAAGCCTAAAAGCTGCTGCACTCAAGTTGGGTTACCTCACTGAGGAAGAGTTTGATGCATGGGTGCGTCCAGAAAAAATGCTGGGTTAAGCGATTTTTTATTTTCCGGATTCCTCTGAATCCGTTTCTTTAAAAAGATTGCCACATCCATCGATGATCACTTCGAGTGTGGTGCCAAGCAAGGTGCTGAAGCCTGGTAATAACTCTATTGAGTCTCCAGAATCGTAGACTACTGCAGCAGATCCAGATATCACCTGATCTGATTCGATAATGCCGTCGGTTTCAAAATCTTCACTTGAGTTCTGAGTACCTGTCAACATATTGGCTCCTTCATAATCATTTGGACAATTAGGTGGCGGTCCAGAACAGGTCTCAAAAAATGCACAAGCATTTATGATAGATGTAGGACATATATCATCTACATTATTGTTAGCCCCCAGGTAGATTGTTAATGTACCATCACCAGCCCAGGAATTATAAGTTGATGTATTAATGGTAACTGTAGTAGTCGCACCACCTGAACTGCAATCGCTGGAAGAAGTGGTTGTCTGTCCGAGCACGGAATAGTTCTCTCCTAAAATCTGACAAATCTCAAAAGAAGCTCCGAAATCTCCAACCACCGTAACTTCAACATCCAAGTCCGATTGACAAATTGGCATTGAAGTAGGAACACCGGTAATATTTAGCGGGGTTAAGATTAAATCTCCTCCTCCATTAAACAACAATGGCGCATCCTCG
The DNA here is from genome assembly GCA_965230665.1 of Chitinophagaceae bacterium. GTDB lineage: Bacteria > Bacteroidota > Bacteroidia > Chitinophagales > Chitinophagaceae > JAGNRR01. The sequence goes on along the minus strand of CBDDLM010000003.1, from coordinate 9,205 downwards.
CAAATAATGTTGTCAGAAGTAATCGTCGCTATATTGGAATAGTGATCCGGATCATCATTACTTGCTTTTACTCTGTATTGATATACCGTTGATCCTTGTATGTCATTATCTGTAAATGTTGTCACATTTGGTGCTACACCACCAAATGGTAAAGTCTTAAAAGTGGTGCCACCATCTTCTGATCTTTCGATAAGGTAACCTTCTTCATTGGAAGCGTTATCCGACCAGTTCAAAACCATCGAAGTGGAATTATTGGTGATTACCAGATTGCTAGGATTCGTAACCGTCATAGGTGGAGCACCATCAATATTATAGGCTGAATGTGCCAGTCTGGAAGTCAGTCCATTCCCAATCTGTGTATATTGACCAGGTGTGAAATTACCTCCGCATGCATCTGAGTAGTATGACATGATATTGTCTTCATTAGGCGTATACGGATTGCCGTAGATATCTGAACCACCTCCCACGTAGTTACAACTACTTGTGGGTCCAGTAGGGTCTGCTTCGGTATCACAAATAAAGTCGCCATCTGTTGTGCAATTGGATTGTGAACCACTTCTTGGTACGTGCTCCGCATCTGGGTGTGTGTTCCCATTTGAAGTACCGTTATGTGTGTGAGGTAAGCTAAGATGATGACCAAACTCATGCACAAAAGTTCCATTGGTATAAGTTGATGTACAGCTGTTTCGCATAAGTATGCGAAGACTTACATCTGAATTGAATGGATAGTATGCATAACCACAAATTCCACCACCATTAATGCTGTTAACAAAAAATACGTTTACAGCATCATCGATAACATTTGGGTTACAGAGTGCATTCTCTTGAGACTGGTTAAAATTATAGTAGGTACTATTGTTTATATAATTTACAGAAGCCAGATACCATTCTATATTGGCTTCATGATATACATTGTTAAGATTGGCAAGAGCTTCATTAAGATCAGAAAGAGGTAGTCCTCCTGTACCATTGCTTTGATTTACAATATGAGCCCTTAATGGTAATTGGGTCATACCATTATTTTTCAATATTAGTGAACGGTCAATACCAAGTCCCTTTATCCAGATATCATAAGTAATATCAGGTGTCCCGCAATTATGAACAGGATCTTCCTGCCTTAATTCATCAGGTGCTTGACTAATAAGTTGGATACAAAAAAATGATATAGCACAAATACTTAGAAATGTACGCATGTGTAACATTAAGGTTGAGAAATAAGGGTGGATCGTTCAAAAGGAATTTCAAAAATGTAAAAAATATCAGACTAAAAACAAAGGGTAAACCCTGCTTATTGATAAAATGTCAAACCCTATACACAATATTAAGATAGTTCAGCAATCTATGGCATATTGAATATGATCTAGAAACAAAAAAAGCCTAACTGAACGGTCCGAGTTACACTCGGATGCAGATTGACTAAATGTCAATCGCAAGTGAAGGCACCCCGATATCAATCGTGGGTGGGACAGCAAGAGTAGCTCGCCACAAACCTCCTCAATCATTCTAATTCACCCAACAAAAAAAGCCCATGATAAACTCATGAGCTTTTTGATTTTTACCCTAATTAAAGAATAAAAAAAGGCGGCGACCTACTCTCCCACTTGCGTAGTACCATCGGCGCTGAGAGGCTTAACTTCTCTGTTCGGAATGGTAAGAGGTGGTTCCCTCTCGCTATTACCACCTAAATCTTTTATCTACTTTCTTTCAAGTAGATTGTTTCTTTTCGGTTTTTGTTTTAAGTAGTCTTTCGCTCGGTGAACCACTTGCCGGCCCACCACCGACCTCACGTCGGTGTTCCTTCGGGATGAATGACATTGAGTCATTCCTCTTTTCCTCAGTCACCTCTCGCTATTACCACCTAATTCTTTTATCTACTCACTTTGAGTAGACTATTTCTTTATCAATAACAAGTTTTAGGAGAGAATTCACAAAAATTCAATAATCATCACTTCGCTTTCGCTTATTCCTTTTATTAAAAAAAAAGGAAGCTCATGGGTAATTAGTACCACTCGGCTTCATACTTCACAGCACTTCCACCTATGGCCTATCTACGTCCTCATCTTGAACGACCCTTAGGGAATACTCATCTTGGAGTAGGCTTCGCGCTTAGATGCTTTCAGCGCTTATCCTTGCCGAACATAGCTACCCAGCAATGCACCTGGCGGCACAACTGGTACACTAGAGGTTCGTCCAACACGGTCCTCTCGTACTAGTGTCAGATCTCCTCAATATTCCTACGCCCACAACAGATAGAGACCGAACTGTCTTGCGACGTTCTGAACCCAGCTCGCGTGCCACTTTAATGGGCGAACAGCCCAACCCTTGGGACCTTCTCCAGCCCCAGGATGTGACGAGCCGACATCGAGGTGCCAAACCTCCCCGTCGATGTGAGCTCTTGGGGGAGATCAGCCTGTTATCCCCGGAGTACCTTTTATCCTTTGAGCGATGGCCCTTCCATACGGAACCACCGGATCACTTGAGCCTAGTTTCCTACCTGATCGACCCGTCGGTCTCTCAGTCAAGCACCCTTATACTCATATGCTCTGCGCATGATTACCAACCATGCTGAGGGTACCTTTGCAAGCCTCCGTTACGCTTTAGGAGGCGACCACCCCAGTCAAACTACCCACCACACAATGTCTCCAATTTCTTAGATTAGAATTTAAATAAAACAAGGCTGGTATTTCAACAACGACTCCTCCACATCTGGCGATGCAGACTCAATGTCTCCCAGCTATCCTACACATGTTATATCCAAATCCAATGTGAAGCTGTAGTAAAGGTTCACGGGGTCTTTTCGTCCCGTTGCGGGTAACCGGCATCTTCACCGATACTTCAATTTCACCGAGCTCGTGGCTGAGACAGTGCCCAAATCGTTACACCATTCGTGCAGGTCGGAACTTACCCGACAAGGAATTTCGCTACCTTAGGACCGTTATAGTTACGGCCGCCGTTTACCGGGGCTTCAGTCAATTGCTTCTCCGAAGATTACAACCTTCCTTAACCTTCCGGCACCGGGCAGGTGTCAGACCATATACCGCTTCTTTCGAATTCGCATAGTCCTGTGTTTTTGCTAAACAGTCGCTTGGGCCTCTTCACTGCGGCTCCATATAGTTACAGAGCGTCTCTTCTCCCGAAGTTACGAGACCATTTTGCCTAGTTCCTTAGCCACGAATCACTCGAGCGCCTGAGGATGCTCTCCTCGACTACCTGTGTCGGTTTACGGTACGGGCGGTATATACCTATGCTTAGAGGTTTTTCTTGGAAGTCCGCTTGGGATCATTATCTATTCGACATCGCTGTCAAACAGTACTATCGTGCCTCAGCTCAATTGACGCATTTAACTATCAATCTCAACGCCTAAACACTTCAACCTACATCCGTCAGTAGGCAGATCTTACGCACCTTCGTCACCCCATCACAGTATATACCGGTACGGGAATATTAACCCGTTTTCCATCGGCTTCCCCTTTCGGGTTATCCTTAGGTCCCGACTAACCCTGATCTGATTAACATCGATCTAGGAATCCTTAGTCTTACGGCGAATAGGTTTCTCACCTATTTTATCGTTACTCATTCCTACATTTTCTTTTCCAATTGATCCACCAAGCCTCACGGCTCAACTTCGACTCCATTGGAATGCTCCCCTACCCCTCTAACTTACGTTAGAAGCCATAGCTTCGGTAATATGCTTGATGCCCGATCATTTTCCGCGCAAGAACGCTCGACTAGTGAGCTGTTACGCACTCTTTAAATGAATGGCTGCTTCCAAGCCAACATCCTAGCTGTCTTAGCATCCTCACCTCGTTCATTCAACTTAGCATATATTTAGGGACCTTAGCTGTTGGTCTGGGTTGTTTCCCTCTCGGCTATGGACCTTAGCACCCATAGCCTCACTGCTATTAAACATGTCATGGCATTCGGAGTTTGTCAGGGGTTGGTAGGCGGTGAAGCCCCCTAGCCCTATCAGTAGCTCTACCTCCATGACACTATAATAACGCTGCACCTAAATGCATTTCGGGGAGTACGAGCTATCTCCCGGTTTGATTGGCCTTTCACCCCTACCCACAGGTCATCCAAACATTTTTCAACATGTACTGGTTCGGTCCTCCATTAGGAGACTATCCTAACTTCAACCTGCCCATGGGTAGATCACCGGGTTTCGCGTCTACCTCCTCTAGCTATGCGCCCTATTCAGACTCGCT
>CBDDLM010000002.1:0-8337 GCA_965230665.1 Chitinophagaceae bacterium | reverse complement strand
AGTACTCATAGAAGACATGGATGGGGTGCAATATCTGCTTTACCCTTTGAGAGAACTACAAACTAAACAGTGGATTAGTAAAATCGTGCCGATGAAAGACAGTCCGACCAGCACGAGCAACAAAACAAGGAAGCTAGAAGTGTTTGGCCCGATTTGCCTAAGTGGCACGACCACCAAAGAAAAGATCTATGAAGACAATGCGAACCGCTGTTTACTATTGCATCTGGAAAACAGCTACGAGCAGCAAGAGGCAATCATGGATTATCAAAGAAAGCTGAGTGCCAATAAAATCAATACCGAAAACGAACTGCAGGCAGCACAAACCTTACTGCATATCCAACAAGTCTTACAAGCAGTAAAAGTGGTGAATCCTTACGCTGAGCACCTGAAAATACCGCATAAGTGTTTTAAACCACTAAGAACCAATGAGCATTACTTACAATTTATCGAAACGGTAACCTGGTACCATCAGTACCAACGAGAAGAGCGAGCCGACGAAAACGGAGAGCTGTATATCGAAACCACCTTAGAAGACATTGAGATGGCCAATAGACTTATGAAAGAGGTGCTTTTAACCAAAAGTGATGAATTACCCAAAAGCATAAGAAGCTTCTTTGAGGAACTTAAAAGCTGGCTGAAACAAGAAAAGAAAAGCAGTTTTTACAGCAAAGAGGTACGGAATTACTTTCGGCTGTATCCAATGAAAGCAAATCGTTACCTGGGCACTTTAGAGCAATACGATTACATCCGAAGAGTAGGAGGGAACAAAAAGATAGGTTATGAGTATGAAATCTGCGATTGGGACGATTACAGCCACTTGCAAAAAGGCCTGGATGTGCTGGATGAATTACTGGAAACGCTTCGAAATGAGGTGAATACGTTTAGTGTAACATAGTATAATCCCGAGGTCATCGCTGCACTCAGACTCGGGACACCTGTCCCGAATTTACTTCGGGAGGCGCCAGTATAACATGGTGTAACATGAGTGTAACAAGTTGCTGAAAAACGTAAGTATCAGAAAAACAGCAAGAAAGGCCTAAGTATAACAGTATAACAAGAATAACAAGGGGGCAAGCGGCCCCCGCCTTCCTCCAGCTTGACCAGGAGCCTGCTCCGGACAAAGATCCGGAGGAACTGGGCAAGCGGGTACCTTTTTTTGAACACCTTAAAAAAGTAACTAAAACACCATCGGAATAGCCTGTACCGGGCGCAGACCCGGTAGGCATAGGAAGACAAATAGGAAAAACAATGAAACAACTACGTATCCAAAGCACACACTACCGCTACTTAGAGGCTGGTTTTAAAGAATGGCTGGACATACAAGGTTATGCCATGAACACGGTAAACAGCTTACCAATACACATCCATGAATTACTGCACTGGCAGGAAAAGCAAGGGTACAAAGAAATAGGAGTTTTAAATAACCAACAAATCAACAACTACTACCAGCACCTAAAAAAACGCAAACACCAACGAAAGGGAGGAGGGTTGAGCAATAGCTATCTGAACAAACACCAGCAGGCCATCATCAAGTTTAGTGAGTACCTGCAGAAAAGTAAAAGCCAAGCACTCGAAGACCTGGAGCTAAAACGTGAAATCCCTTCACCCAACAAAATCAACTACCTGACTCAAACCGAAATCAAGACCTTGTTTGAAACAGCAAAAACCCAACACCAAAGCGAACGACTGTCATTAATTAATAGCCGAGACCAGGCGATACTGACCATTTTTTACAGCTGTGGTTTAAGAAGGAGTGAGGGAACACAATTGGATATCACCGACCTGAACTTTGATCGGCAAGTACTCAAGGTAAGAAAAGGCAAAGGCAACAAAGCACGGCTGGTGCCCTTTAACAAAACAAGCAGTACTTATTTACAAGACTATCTGTACGAAACCCGGCCACAATTAGTGCAAAACAACAAAGAACAAGCTTTTTTCATTAGTCTAAACGGAAACAGGATGCAAAGCAGAAGCATTGCCAGAAGGGTGGAGTTATTAGCTAAACACAGCCAAATTGATAAAAAAGTACACTTACACCTGCTCAGACATAGTGTGGCCACACACTTACTGCAAAACGGCATGAGTCTGGAAAATATCGCCAGGTTCTTAGGTCATAGTAGCCTGGAGAGTACGCAGCAATATACCCACGTGACCACCGAAGCTTTAGCGAAGGAGGTCGTGACCACCAAAGCAAAGGAGATAGTGACCACCAAAGCGCATGCAGGCTAATACCATAGACTACAAAACCTACTTACAAAGCAAAGGCTACAGTGCAAAAACGATAGCCGGAAACCTGTACAGTGTAAATCAACTAGAAAAGTGGCTAAAAAGTGAAGGGATAAGTGTTGAGACATGTACTTACAACGACTTAATGGCTTATGTGCAAAGTCTAAAAGGCAAGGTGAAACAGAAAACCATCGAGCTGTATTTAACGAAAATAAGCCACTACTTTGAGTACCTGAAAGCAGTAGGAAAACGCACAACAAACCCAGTAAATCAAATCAAAGTACAAGGCATCCAACGGCAAGAGCTACATGAAATCTTGAGCAAGGGAGAATTAGAAGCCCTCTTTCATGACTATGAAGTCTATGAAAATGACCACTCAAATAGCAACTATCATTGGTTCAAGAGCCAACAACTAAGCAGCCAACGCAACAAAGTGATTATCGGACTCATTGTTTATCAAGGCTTAGATACGGCAGCGCTAACAAATCTACAAACAAGCGATTTACACCTAAGAGCCGGAAAAATCTATGTCCCAGGCAGCAGAAAAAGCAATGCAAGAACCTTAAGGTTACAAGCCGATCAAATCCTGGACTTGATGGAATACCAGCAGGTCACCAGAGAAGAACTACTTCAACAAACGGGCAAAAAAAGCGAGCAATTACTCATCAGCATTGGCAAAGGTGAAAAGTTGTATAATGTGCTTCAGTGTCTGCTTAAACAACTAAAACGAATCAACCCCAAAGTAACAAGCATCAGGCAGTTAAGAGCGAGCGTGATTACCTATTGGTTAAAAAACTACAACCTACGAGAAGTGCAATACATGGCCGGACACAGGTATGTAAGCAGCACTGAGGCATATTTAATCAATGATCTGGATGACTTACAAGATGAGGTGAGTAAGTATCATCCAATGGGTAATGAATAAATGGTTAACTTTAAAAGAGTAAAAAATGAAAGGAATAAAGGATTATGAAAAACTCCAACTAATGGTTGGAGAAATGATTACGGTCAGTTAAATGAAAAACTTGCACCAATGGTGCAATAAATGAGGTGGGTACAATGGATTTTGAAGGATTAATAACAGCAATAAGTAAGACACATGATTATCTAAAAGATAAAGCGGTGTCTGCAGTGAATCAATCGTTAACAATCCGCAATTGGTTGTTTGGTTTTTATATTGTTGAATACGAACAAAATGGCGCAGATAGAGCGAAATATGGTGATCAATTATTAAAGAATATATCCAAAGAATTAAAAGCAAAGAATATTAAGAGTACATCCGAGCGAAGCTTGAATAATTATGTTCGGTTTTATACGGTTTATCCTCATGTATTCAATTGTTTGCCAGATTATAAGTTGCCTATGTCAATTTCGCAGACACTGTCTGCGAAATCTGGTAAGGAAGATGTATTAGGGGTAAAAGAGGAATTATTAGTTAGTCGTTTATCCTATTCACATATCGTTGAGTTAATGAAAGAAGAAGAACCTATAAAACGGGCTTTTTATGAAGTTTATACGATAAAGGGAAATTGGTCGGTACGTGAATTAGAAAGGCAACGTGGAAGCTTGTTGTATGAACGAACAGGTTTATCAAAAGATAAGGAGAAGCTATTAAGTCTTACTCAGGAAGAAGCTGCCGAGTTATTGCCAGAAGACATTATACGCGATCCATATATTTTTGAATTTATAGGGCTAAAACAGCAGGAGGTATTAAAAGAAGAACAGTTAGAAGAAGCCTTGTTAGATCATTTACAATCATTTTTACTAGAACTGGGAACAGGTTTTTGTTTTGAAGCCCGTCAGAAACGAATTACGGTAGATGATGAGCATCATTACATTGATCTGGTGTTTTATCATCGACAGTTAAAGTGTCATGTAATCATAGATTTAAAAACCAGAAAGTACAATCATGGGGATGCCGGTCAGATGAATTTTTACCTGAGTCATTATCGAGAAAATGAAATGTTGGAAGGGGATAATCCACCGATAGGCATACTTTTGTGTACAGAAAAAGGGTCAACTACCGCTAAATACTCGTCAGCAGGTATGGAGAATTTTTTTGTGTCACGTTATAAAACCGTACTGCCAACAGAAGAAGAGTTGTTAGCAGAAATAGAAAAGGAAAAACGTTTATTGGGGAAATAGTCAACCTATCGGAAAGGGCATAGGAGAGAAACAGGAAATGGAGGTCAGTGACCGCCAAATTGAATCCGTCTCCGTGTCTCTCTGAATATATACCCTCCCCAAAGCCAAGCTATTTAACATAAAACGCGTTCCATTATACAACCCCGTCCGGATTAGATGAAAAGAAATCGGCAGGGCCGGGTTTATATAATTCATTTTATGTATAAATAGCCGCGCACCGGCCGCATAAAGTCCGACGCGCGCCAGCCCTATGCAAAGGGAGCTTACACAGCCCCTTCCACCCTGTGGGGCTTCATTTTTTGGCCCTAAAGCCGCTCCGCCAAAAAATAAAGCAAGGCATGCAAAGCATAAAGTATTTAAGTTGGGGGCTCTTCCTGCCCCCTAAACCCCCAGGAGCCCCGTTTTAAGCTCAAAAGCGCACGATCCCACCGCGCGTCCGGACTTTTAAACTTAAACCGGGTTAACCTCACACAATGTCGATGAATAACTAGCGTTGTATGAGATGAACTGTTATATTGTAAATGATTAGGCAAACGAGTCTGACAAAAAAGTATTGACTGTGTAGAAGGGTTTAGCGAAAAAGTTGAAAGTGAAGCAGGGGCTGGGAGCAAAATAAGCAGTAAAAAAGGGGTGAAGAGTACTACCCGTTTGGCATGATTTTGCCTAATAGAACCTTTAGCTCGGAAAGTTACCGCTATGGGTGGAACGGCCATGAAAAAGATGAAGAGTTTACCGGTTCGCAATCTCATTATAACTTTGGGGCTAGGATATACGACGGTCGAATAGGACGATTCTTGTCCATAGATCCATTATCGCCTGAATATCCAATGTGGAGTCCTTATCAGTATGCTGCTAATTCTCCTATCAGCACAATAGATATTTATGGATTAGGCCCAGGTGATGCTCAGGAGCATACTACTCCTGATGGAGGATCGATGACTTTACCAAGTAGTTCTACTGTCACAAAATTCAGTAGTGATAAGACTTATTCCGTGGGTGGTAAGGAGATAAGGGTTGCAGAAGAGAGTGTCCAGAGCTTTATTTACAATGATAACACTTATACTGCTCAGTTCGATAAAGAGACTGGAAAATTTACTAAATATTTAGGTAGTGATGGTACTGAATTGTCATATACTACAAATACTCTTCCTGATGTAAGTAATTCAGGCGAGTATTTCGCATCCCATGCAGGAGTAGCAGGAATAATCGCTTTGTCAGACGGGCCGGAGCCATTTATAGCAGATGCTGTGGCTGTATTGTACTATGGAGGAATAGCTATTGGTGCAATATGGTCTGTTAAAAATCTATTAGATGCAGTATCCGTTTCGTCACCAGCAATTCCTTTTTCTGGATTCGTAGATGAAACTGATGCTCCGCCAGTAGCAGTTCCAATTCCGCATGGTAATAGTAGAAACAATCCAAACCCTCATATTGTATATGAAATTTGGGGCATAGATGCAGTTACAGGAAGTAGAGAGACATTGAAGTACGGGATAGCAGATTCAAAATATAATACTTATGGAGGATCAGGTAATAGTAGACCTACTAGCCAATTAGCAAACTTGAGATCAAAATATCCGAATATGATGCTTACTTACACTATATGGTCAAGAACGCAGAACCGAGGGCAAGCGTTATTTGTTGAGGGAGCGTTAGTTACTCAATATGTTGCAACTCATGGAAAGATGCCTCCAGAACAACTTTTACCTAATCCCATAAAATAATTTATGCTGAAGTACTTAGAGATTTCATTCGATGGAAACGTTAGCTTGACACGCAAGTGCCAACATATACAATTCAATTTATTTGAAAAGATAGAAAAGCTAAAATATATTAAATTACAACGTATTAATGTTATTTATAATTTATCGACTGATGAAGATAATAATTTTGAAATACTGGGAGCACATGATAAAATATGTAATTTAAGATGTAGTATATCTGATCCATGTTTAGAATTTACTAGAAAGGTGACTCTTAAAACTTATGAGGGTTTAAGACAGTTATTTATACTAAAAAAATGGAACGTGGAAGACCTTGAAAAGGCAATATCCGAATCAATTACAGACAAATTTAATGTACCTATACCATATATAAAGAAGAAGTGGTCTCAGGATAAAGCATTTTATGGAGAGGTTAAAATTAACTATCAACCTGAATTTGCGGAGTTTATTTTCGTTGCTTATGATAAGAGTAAAAAACCTATATGCGAGATTTCTATTCTAAAAGTACGATTAAATCCAATGTTGTTTAGACGTTTTTTAAATGAAGCTAAATGGGATGGACATAATTATGTTATTTCGGATCAGGAGGAGGAAATAGGATTTTTTATAGATCCTGTTTCTTGTACTATCGAAATACAGTATTCACCTAAATTTAATTCTATTGAAGAGTTAAAAGGATATATGCGGGCACTGCACTATCAAACTGTTGATAATGAAAGTAATAAACTGTTAGGTTTTCCCAGCTCGCGCGAGTAAATAACCACTAGCGTGCTGGCCCGCTGGTTACGAGGTACTCCAAGTTGTAAGTGGTCGAGATATGGTTAATCAAATCAATGCTCTTAATGAAACGACAAATGAAAAAATTGAAAGGTTTGTTATCGTAAGTCATGGTTTCGAAGGAGGAATTTCAGGAGCGACTACAAACTCAGGTGTATATACTCAGGCAACGATTCCGTATTTGGCAAAAGAAGAGATAACGAATGAATGGAAGAATCTTGATGCAATTAATCCAGAATCTGTAAATGCCGAAATGGAAAAAATGAAAACTAATGGACTAGCTACTATTGAAGAACTCGCTGAGTCTTTAAATAACTTTGGGTTTACAGAAAATGCTCAGATCACTGTAGGTTCTTGTAATACTTACCTTTCACCTGAAGCGGCTGAGTGGTATAAAAACCATCCTTCAGAGCACAGGTTTGGAGAATACAGACAGTACAAATACGATAGCAAAAACGGTTTTGCAAATCAATTGTTTGGATTAACCAAACAACCTGTTATAGCGTCGGGAGGAAGAGTTGTAGGAAAGGAACCAGGCGCGATACTTTATACAGGAACGACTGGGCCTTATTATAAAACCGAAAAGGATCATGGGTTATTTAGGACAGGAGTATGGTGGGATGTGCAATCTGGAGGCAGGCATACTACACGCAACTGGTTAAATTTGGATGATGGATCAACAAAGACAGAGAAACAACTTGAAGAAGAAACTTTTGAATAGTATCGTATTTTTTTTTGTAGTACTCTTAAATGCGAGTGCTCAAAACACTCATTCTAGTGATGAATTAAGGATATGGGAAAGTCGATATAAAGATTTATCCTTTGCAGTTCTTAAGCCAATGTGGCATAGTTATGCAGATGAAAGTATTGCTTATAATGATAACTATCATATTGGCTTATTGAGAAAACATATTTGGAGGTTAATGTTTTGTAAAGAAGAAGACGAGTGGGAATTAAGGCAGTTTTTAATTCGTTCAGTTTTTGATGGGAAATATAATATTGAAGAAAATAAGCCAGATTTAGAAGGCTTGGAATTAGAAAAAGTATTGAAGATTTATCGAATGAGTATATTTTTTGGGAATTTGGTAGAAAGTGGTTGGGTGATGACTGAATATGAAAAGCGAAGGCAGAATATTAACTCAGAACCGGTGATAAAGGAGGACTTGTCTTTGAATATTATCAAGTACGTTGTTGAAAATGAGCTTCCTAATAATTTAAGCGCTTTTGAGGATTTATTACTAGAATATAAGCATTTAAAAAAGAATAATGTTATTGATCAATTAACTGCTGAAACCCTTATACATGAATTGAGTCAGGAACTAGATGTGAAAAGTATGACCTTAGAACAACGTAATAGAGCTTTTCTTTCAATAGTAATGTTGTCAGATTTAAATCGCAAGAGACTTTGGTCTTATAAGAGAAACTCTAACGTTATGCAGTATGTGGAATCTTTAGGTTCTTCATT
>CBDDLM010000001.1:0-27787 GCA_965230665.1 Chitinophagaceae bacterium | reverse complement strand
GCAAAACCCTTTTGCCTGTCTGTTTTTTGAAATCACCTGTAACATATTAATGACAAATGTTTTAAGACAAAATCACTTTAAATCTCTATCTCATATTCCGTCAATTCTTGCTTATAAAGTATATGATCAAGGTGTTGATATAAGCTTTGCTCCAAAACGGAAAACTCTAAACGTTCCGTATGATGATGGAAGCTTTATTAAACCTCTCAAACAATCATTTGTGAAAAATCCGAGACTTATGCCAATGACACGGTTGATGTTGTCTTTGCTTAGCGGATGGAATGGCAAAGGGCAGGGGGCGATCGAGACAACCACATGCACAATTGCTAAACACTTAAATCGATCATCCAGAATGGTTTATAATTATTTGAAAGATGCTATGGAGGAAGGATATTTGAGCTATACAAGGCGTAAAGACCGCATGGGATACTATATTGGCATTAAGATTATCTTGAATTTTGGTGCTATTAGACGAAGCTTTACCAAGCGTAAAGCTACATCACAAACCGCAGAAAACCGAGATCGGAAATGTAGTTCTGAGATTAATTACAATTTATTAAATAATAAAGAACCAGACCCTAAAATAATGGATGCTTTGGCTAGATTTGCTGTTAATGCAGGGTATATAAACCCTGATACACATAAAAAAACACCGTCGTAAATCTTATTTGCGTACTGAAATAGAAAAAATTGAATTTCTTACCTTCCTTCTTTCCAAGGAACAATACACTGTTTGTCAGAGCAGAAAATGTTTACGAGAGCATGTTGAGAAATAAACGCTAATTCGCTAAATCAATAAAAAGCTAAAAAACGTTTTCGTTATTCAGTTTTGTTTATATATTTGATTTTGTTTTAATATATAAGTAAAATATTATTTAATGGCATTAAAAATTGGCGTTCTTAGTCAAAAAGGAGGCGTAGGAAAATCAACACTTGCACGCGCTATTGCAGTGGAGTTTGCTCGAAAAGAGTTTAACGTGAAGATCGCTGATATGGATTTGAAGCAAGGCACAACAACATCATGGAATGCTTTACGCCAAGATAAAAAGATTAAACCCAAGATAGAGGCTCAACTATTTGGGGAGGTCAAAGACGTTTTAAAACAGAATGATTTATATGATCTTATTATTTTTGATGGAGTAGGGCAGGCAGATTCACAAACATTAGCCATTGCTAAAGCGTGTACTGTTGTTATTTTGCCTTCTGGGCTCTCCAGAGACGATCTAGCTCCTCAAATAAAGCTTGGTAACGAAATGATCAAGAAAGGCATTGCACGGCAAAAAATAGGTTTCTCACTTAGCCGTACAGGGCGAAGCGATAGAGAAATACAAGATGCGAGAGAATTAATTGAAAGTGTAGGATATACTTATCTTGGAAAGATTGACGAGAAAACCTCGATCACACAAGCACATGATCAAGGCTTATCGGCTAATGAAACGAAATATGAAACAATAAATGATGCTGTTGACCGAGTCATTCAAGGTATTGTCGATTTAATTGAAAATAATGTAAATGAATAAATATGGCTGATTTAACAATCCTTAAAAGAAAGACAAGTTCTAAACCAAAGACAAAAAACGCCAAAGCTGAAAGTATCAATTTAAATGAGGTCAGTAATTTGATGGAGGATACTTCAAGTATGAAAGCACCGACTAAAAAAGAGAGGACTAAAGATCTTAATTTTAAAGTACCCGTATCGTTTCATAAAGCGTTTAAAAAATTTGCTATTGTTCACGATATGAGTATGAAGGATTTACTAGAAGCCTCTTTTTTGTATTATCAAGATCAGTTTAAGGTTAAGTAGCGTTTTCGCTATTTAGCGAAATAACGTTAATGTACGTTAGGTAAGACGAAATGAATTGTAAACAGGCAAACGAAAATATCATTCTATCAGATTTAATGCATGCTCTTGGTTATGAGGTGAAGAAAAAGGAAAAGGGCGGGACAGAATGGAGATATCTTAGCCCATTTAGAAATGAAGCTGAACCATCTTTTTACGTGAATACAAAAAAAAATGTTTGGTTTGATCACGGAGAAGGGGAGGGATCACGTTCTGTCGTTGATTTTGGTGTTAAATTTCTGCAAAGCAATGGCAGGGCTTCCAGTGTTTCGGATGTTTTAGATTGGCTGAAAGGGCTTGGCTTTGGAGGAATTGATACACTGTCGCTTTTTTCAGATGATACGAGTCGTTTCGTTTCTAATGTAGGGGAAGCGAAAAGCGACCTTGATTTCATTCGTGCTAAGCCCGTTTCTCACCCTGCAATTTTTCAATATCTATCGAGCAGGGGCATTCCTGAAAACCTAGTACGTAAATATTTGGTAGAGATTCAGTATCGAAATTTAATCAAAGACAAGGTTTTTTTTGCCTTGGGTATGAAAAATCAATCCGATGGATATGAAATTAGATCAGCCTCTGATAAAATGCCATTTAAATCTGCTTTGATTAAACGAGATATAAGTTTTATACCTGGGCAATCAAAAGATAAGATTACCCATATCAATGTTTTTGAAGGCATGACAGATTTCCTCTCGCTATTGGTTTTATTAAATTCTAATGCTTTAGGTGGCGATGCTTTAATTATGCATTCTTTATCTTCATATAGTCAAAGTTTGGATTTTATAAACAATAATCAGTATAAAACAGCTAATTTGTGGTTGGATAATGATACATCTGGAATTAAAATAGCGCAAAAATTCAAATCAGAGGCTTGTGCAGAGGTTTTAGACCAGTCCGATCGGTATAGTAAGCACAAAGACTTAAACAGGGCATTACAGGCTTCTATTGATGAACCAGGCTCATTTTTTTTGTCTTTGGTATAAATTCTCTCATTCATCCCAATAATTATTGGAACAATCATCAAATGAAAATGATATAGGTTGTTTTGTCCTGTATTATTTTATTTATGGTTTCACCATACCAAAAAGCAAAAAATAAATCAGAAAACAGATCATCTTATCAATACAACTGTATGGATTTTGTTTTGCTCTATATTATCCATTTGGTTGGCCTTTTACCTTTTCTTAAGTCTAAATAAGGCCTTAAAATGTTGAAAAATCATTATTTATAGAGCCGGAACATCTTCCTTTTCTTTCAGTAAGCAAGGGAATCCTATAATCAATTTATGGGCTTTTAATATAGTGTTTTGTGGATGAAACATGGTTTGTGACTTGGTGGTTTAGGTCATTGTACGTATCTTTGAATTAACGAGAGTAGCAAGATATGTTTTTGTATATACAAAAACGATCTTGTAAAGGGGGAGTTACCCCCGTTTAATCCCCCGATTCGGTTCATTCTGAACCTATATATTTGTGACCTTTCAATTGTCGAACCATGACTCTAACTGAAAATAAAAAGAAAAAAAACTATCCTGTTTTACCACCAATCAGATGTTCAAAAGAGGATAAAGACATCATCAAGGCTAAAGCTTTTGAAGCAGGTCTCAGCCTGAGTGAATATGTCCGTCGTCAATCTTTAGACGGAAAAATTATTATTCGTAGGTCATCTCAAACATTGAGTTTTGAGATGATCCATGAACTAAAAAAGATTGGAAATAACATTAATCAGATTGCCAAAAATATGAATATCTTTGGTCATCCGGATACAGGTGATATCAATCGTATAAAAGGCAAACTAGACAGCATTTTGGATAATGTAATTAAGCAAATGTAATGGTGCCACGGACGAGTAGGGGGCATTCTTTTGCGGGAGCTTCAAAATATTATTTTCTGGATAAACAAGCTGAAACCAATGAACGGGTTGAATGGATTGAAACACATAACATTCCTACCGAGGATCCGGACAAAGCTATCAAGTGGATGCAGTATACAGCGATGAACGCTAATAAGATCAAACAAGAGGCAGGTGTACCACTAACGGGTCGAAAGTCTACCAAAGGCGCAACCTATACATACAGCTTGTCCTGGCATGAAAGTGAAACACCGGAACAATCTCATATGAAATCCTGTTTATTGGAAACATTAGAATTACTCGGTTTGAATGACCACGAAGCGATATTTGTGGCACACAACGATACAGCCCATCCTCACGCACACGCTATTGTTAATTTGGTATCTCCTATCGATGGTCGAATGAATACGGTTTACAACGATCAAAAAGTATTATCGAAATGGGCTCAGGAGTATGAACAGAAGCATGGTGTCTTTTGTGAACAGCGTATTGAAAATAATAAGAAACGAGCTTTAGAACAAGACAATGAAAAGAAACAAACCTATAGGAATGAAAAGTTAAAACGCGCTCAGATTGTCCACGATCTCTATATGAAAAGCAAAGACGCTATGGACTTTAAAGAAGCAATGAAAGACCAGGGGTTTGATCTAACAACAGGGAAAAGAAGGGCTCTATCTTTTGTGGATGAGCAAGGGAAAATACACAGCCTGTCTCGTCACATCAATCTGTTTATTGACAAGGAAGAAAACCCGAAGTGGAGAAGTGAAATGAAAGCACGCATGGCATATGTAGAATTGCAAGAAGCAAGCCTTATTGCTGATCAGAAAAAGCAGGAATGGTTAGAAAAACAGCATTTCGATAGAGATAAATATCATGAAAATTGGCGTAGGAAACTAGAAGATGCTAGTATAGAGAATGCACAAAAAAATGATGATGAGGTAAAGAAAATGAAAATTAAGGAACTTGAACGTGTGAGGCATGAAGTCAATAGACTTTATCGTCTTTCTGATAACTCCAGATCATTCAAGGCGGCTTTAGAAAGTGAAGGGTTCAATTTAGCCAAAGACGATGAATCTAATTTGGTTATTGTTTCTAAAAACCGAATTTACTCTGTAAAGGATGTTGCAGACAGCGTCGATGGAAACGAGTTGAGCTACAGATTAAGAGATTTAGACTTGAGTAATATCCCTTATTCTAATGACCTAAATCAAGATAATTCTCAAACTACAAAAAAGGCTTCAGACGCCGAAAGGTTAAACAATGAGAATTATAACAAACATTACACCAACCTTGCACAAATAATGATCAGCAAAGTTGTTTCAGAAAAAGTGTTGGAGTATGGACAAAAGCAAGTAGATGAACTGGAAAAAATAAAGTCCAACCAAATCAAGGAAGAAAAACTAAGAGAAAAACAGTTAAGGTTAAAAGAAATTAATGCAAAACTAGAAAATACAAAAGGCTTCTTTAAAAGATCTTTGATACAAAAATTAACTGCAGAAAAATATGATTTGGAGGCGTCTATTGAATTGACCAAAGACAAGATAAGAACATGTGTTTCTGAAAACAAAGCGCAACAGGAAAAGACACGGAACGAGTACAAAGAATCTTTACTGCAGAGTTATTCTGTGGAAGAAAAAGCCAATGAATTAAAACGCCTTGCTGATGAAGAACGAGCCAATAACAAGTTGATCCAGGAACGAGATAACAGAAAAACAAAACCGGAAATAGATATGGATTACGACGAACCAGAATTATATTAGACAATTGAAAGCCGTAGCAAATTTATATATTTACCTACAAAATGGTAGATATGAGCAAGAATTCGTGGTCGTCGACCGATATTGTTTTTCGGCTGATAGATTCCGAAACAGACACCGAACACCCATTCACTTTACAGGATTGCACACAGAATTTCAGTATTCTGGGTGCATCGGGCAGTGGTAAGACCAGTGGAATGGCTCAATTGTTAAGTTTAAGATTTTCAGATCAGGATTATGCCATTGTTGTGCCGATCGCAAAAACGGATGAAAAAGAAAGGTGGGAGAAAATAGCAAAGGCTTCAGGAAGAGAAAAACCATTGATTTTTGAACCGGGTTCTGGACTATGTTTTGATCCTTTGAAATATATGTCTGATCAGGGAGAGGATGTTCAGAACATCGTATCCATGCTTTTATCTATATCTAAAACGGCATCCCGAATAGCTGGTACTGGTGGAGGCCAGTCTAGTGACCCATTTTGGAATCGTGCAGTGTCGAGATTATTATTTAATCTAATTACGCTTCTTCAAGTAACAAAAAACGATGTTAGTTTTTCAAATATTGATAAAGTTGCAGGAGAATTATTCCAGAAAAGATTTCAGAATTCTTCAAAAAAAAATGGAGTGGTTAAGGATGCAGAACCAAAGGAAGCAATACGGTATAAGTTCTTATCAGGTCTTCTTATAAAAGCCAAACAATATGCATTATTTGAAGATAAAGGATCATTTAAACACCTGAGAATTACGCGGGTTCTACGCTATATTACAACTGATATTAATTCAATTTCTGAACGGACGTTATCAATTATTAGAGAGATTTTTTACGGCATTATTGGGATATTTTTGGAATCTCCTATTTTGAATGAAGCGATGGTAGGAAAAGTCAGTTCTGAACTTTTGCCAGATTCTATTATGCAAGATGGTCGTATTGTTTTAATTAATTACCCAATCTTGGGACTAGGGGTTGTTGGCGGAATTGTTCAATCAGTATTTATGCATTTAATGACCTCCGCAGTGGAAAAAAGAGATTTAAATTTATCTCCTCGCCCGGTTGTATTTTTCATAGATGAAGCCCATTATTTCATAGATCAAAAATTGATGAAATGGTTAAGTACTGGGAGAAGTAAACTCGGCATTACTGTTTTAATTTCTCAATCGGTTGATAACTACTTGTCTATGATTGATGGGAATAGGTATCAATCAACAGTCGACAGTCTTATGAATAACCTTGGCACCAAGGTCATGTGTAACTCATCTTCTCATAGTACTTTGGAGTATTTTTCAAAGACATCGACCAAAGTATATAAGCGCATACAGACCACAGATGCAAATGGCAATCCACGATATGTTGATCGTGAAGAGTATGCGATAACCCCATCAATGATTATGGATTTATCCCCTGGTGGAGTAAAACAAACGAATAAGAAACAGGAAGATAGAACACTAAAGGATATGGACTATATAACCGAGTCCTTCATTATAACATTTCCTTCTTTTTACAAAAATAGAAATTATATTCGTGCCGGATTTAATCAAAAACTCGTGGAAAGCGTGTTGAATGAATAAAAATTGAGCGAAATGACCAACAAAACACCAATACCAACCAACCAAGCACGCTTAAAAAAACTAGCGACAGAGGCATGGAACCATGTAACTAATTTTGACTTCCATGATTGCCAAGAAAGTAAGACAGAGAATGAGGTTAAAGAATTTTGGCAGAACAAAATTAATCACCTTTCACCCAACGCAATAGCCTATATTTATAACTATGATCGAGGATATTTTGAATATTGCCAAGGATTTGAGAGGATAGGTTATTCTAATGAGGATTTATTAAAGAATAAAAGACCAGGAGGGATTCGCTTAATCAACCAGATTATTCCTGAGCAGCAATTCATGTACACTTTTGAAATAAGAAAAATTACCGACAAAATATTTAATTCTTATTCAGACATCTTTATGGAAGATGATGGATATTTTTATTCTTCACAAATTACGCTGAAGGACAAATACAAGACCGAATGGCATGTAAATAATATAATAAGACCCTTGGTGTATAGCCTCAATGCTCGTAATGTTCATACAGGTGATAATGGTGATGTACTTAAGCTATATTACGGGGAGATTTATTTTATTACCAAAACAAAATCAGTCCCTTTTCAATCTCAAATATTGCACAAAGATTTTTACTATATAGGTAATAGGTATCCTGCTGATATGAATGATCAAAAGAAGATAATAATGGATAACTTATCGATCTTCAAAGAAGAGATGAACAAATTGAAAATTCAACTAGCGAAGTCTTTAGGGCTTACTAAAAGGCAGTTAAAAATTGCTTTTTATTACGCGCAAGGCCTTTATTGGCCTGACATTATAGATGTTATGTGTATATCGGAGGGAACTTTTAAAACAGACAAATCAAAAATAAAAAAATTCGTTTCAGATAATTTTCCTGAATTGGTTGGAGATATCAAACGAAGAGTTAAAGAAAATAAGAACAAAGAAGAGGCAACATCACCAACTAAACTAATCTATGATCACCCCATTGCGATGACTAATAGGATCATGAGCCAAATGGGATTTGACGAGTTAATGGACTGATAAAGTTCTAATCTAAATCATATTTAAACGGATATTGATGTTTAATGACATTATCATCAATAAAGTCGATTATTCGATCTTCTCTAGCCTTATATTCTTTAGTTTTTCTTAATACTGAACTAAGTAGTTCATCAAACTCATTTCGGTGAAAGTTAAACCATTTTTTGAGATGTGTTTTGTGTATCCTCCTTGCTACGTACGACTTCCTCCTACGTCGTATCTTATCTTGCGCCAATTCTTCTGCGTTTGAATTATAGTCTACTTGAAAGAAACTAATATTATGAGTATACCATGCAATTGATGAGATTACACTTTTTTTACTTTTTTCTGCATATTTCAATATATCCTCCCAAGAGGAATCATTTGTTAGAGGGATCTTCCTCCAAAGAGGATCATAATCTTTGTCCGGCACATTATCGCTTGCGTAATCCTCTTCATTTGATATATCACTACTTAAATCATCATTGTCTACGATGTTGTCATCAGACATTTGTTTCTCCTTAACGGGTAAAATATTCATATGGATAGTTATGTTATCTGGTTTTTCAAAGGATGTCAATCAAAATATTAACGCAAAAATAGTTCATAACCATATTAGTAAAGAATAGTAGGCTACTATTTTTTTCGTAGTAACCTACGTTTTACTGGGTAGTATCCAAGTTTTGAAATGACGAAATTATATAACTTCCTTTGCATTGTATCAAACTTATTTAACTATGTTATTCACGACACTCATTTCAGCGGCGACAAAGACCAAGGAGTCTTTTGCTGCAGTTGCCAATCGCTTGTTACGCAGATTACGCCCTCTTGCATATAAGCTAGGTTACAATCAACGTCCAGAAAACGAAAGCATTTCTATCAAAGATGATTTTAAATCTGAATTTACTGCAATTGTTGATGCGGAAATAAGTGAAAAAGAAAACCTTCTGGATCAAAAAAAAGCAGATCTTGCAACCTTTACTAAAGCACTGGAAACAATAGATAGAGCCAAAGAACTGTCTAAGGCTAAGAATGCATCTAGTGAAGATAAGGCCTTGGAGATGCAACCCCTTTTAGAAGCCAAGGCGAAGGCAAAAATAGACATATCTTCTGCAAATTCTAATCTTGCTGATATAGAAGCAGAAGAAGAGGAGTTTTATAGACAGAACCCAAGCAAAAACAGAAATGAAAATGAAACATTTCTAAACTCGAAAATAGGGTTGATTCTCTTCGTACCACTTCATTTCGGAGTTGAAACCCCATATATTCAAAAGGCTTTTTCAGATGCAAAGCTATTGGATAATTTAGGTGCATGGATTACGGCGGGGGCATCGACTATTCTGGTTATAATTATGTACTTGCTGTTTGGAAAAGCAATGGCGGAAAGAAAGTATAAGTTAGCGGCATTCGCTGCTGCAGTTCCAACCCTGCTATTTGGAATCACATTGTATCTGAGACAGGGCGTATTAGAGGATAATCAATTTTTTGCTTTGGTTGGATTATCTCTCTTATTTCTTTTGGTTGGGTGCTTACTTGGTTTTAAATATTTTGAGTACCATGATGTTTTCTGGTTTAGAAAAGAAAAAAGTAAAGCCAGAAAAGATAGAGATCAAAAGGCTGAAAATTTAGAGAAGATCAATTTAGAGATAAGAGGGGTGGATGAGAAATACAAAGCGGACGCAGAATTTGAAGTTGATGGTGTTGTCGCTGAACTAGAGCAAAAAATGTTGGACACAGGAAGAGAAATTGTGGCTTTACAGGGCTCTATTTCTTCTAGAAAATTAGAAAAGCAAGAGTTGCTAGAGTCAGGCTTACGGTCAATAGAACAAGCTTATGCACAAGGCAAGTCGAGTAGAAATCAATATGGTAACTTTAAAACTTTAACTATCCTATTGATTTTCCTATCTGTACTATCAAGCTGTAGTCACAGCAATGATGCAACAGGGAACAATACCTTTTCTATCGGCATTCCGATAGATCATAGCCAGACTGTCAATAAAGGTCATTTACCTGAAATAGATCAGGTTATTCATTATATAGAAAAGGAAGCGGATTTATCGGAAGAGTCTTATTCTCCTAAAAAAGTCGAGGTTCGTATTACATCTGCAGGTGACAGTGGACTGAGAAGATACGAGACCATCGTATTTGATTTTCCTGGTTATTGGAAAACCAGTGGTGATCAGTATGAGACAAGTTTAGCTGAATTTTACAAAAAGGTCAGAAGTACTCTGGTTAAATATTATGAAGAGGCTGGAAAGGAATCAGACACTATGATTTATGGGGCTTTGTGTCAAAATGCCAATTGGATGAAAGAAGGATCTATCAAAAGATTATTATTCTTATCTGATATGATTGAAGACAGTAGGCTAGTTCAGTTTGATGAGATATATCTCTCGAATGATAGATATTATATTGATCAATACGACTCTATAAGTCATATTTTCGAAGACTATTGTCCCCTTGATCTAAGAGATATTGAGATTACCGCAGTATATCCCCCAGATAAAATTTCAGATGGACAGCACACGGCTTCAAGGGGCTTTTGGAATCGATTTATAAATGAGAAAGGAGGAAAGATCCTTTTTGCCGCCTCGCTTTAATCAATTAAAACATATGAGCAATGATTTACTTCAAACTTTTAGGATACTTCATTTACGCTTTGGTAATCCTTGGCGCAAACAATTTATTGGGTATAACACGAAATAAGTTGGGCGTAGAAAATTACTTCATTCTTGGCATCAAGGATACATCCGCGATGTCCGATGGATGGAATCTGTTCTTACGGGTGTTTATGGCCGTGTTTGGGGCGCTATACGGACTTTTCTTTATAGCCGTTCAGAAAATCATAGAGCCCAATGATAGTACTGTTTTCCTTTGGGGATTAACAGGAATTGCTTTTATATTGGGTGTGCGTGCCACAATGATGTTGTTTACAAGCATTGAACGCAGGCAGGTAGAAGGCTTGGGTGTGCATTGGTTTATATGTCTGTTCACCAAGGACGATAAGGATGTTCTTTCATTTCAAGGATATAATTTTTGGATTGATTTTGTCCTATGGTCGGGAATTGCAATTGTACTCTTCGTATTGGGGTATATAACACCTGCCATTTATTTCGTATGCTCCGTTTTCGGCCTAATTGTAATTTCTTTTGTTCGCATGGCGTCTATCAATCGCCTTGGTATAGAAGTCGTTAGAAAAAAAGAAAGAGATGGGATTCTACAAAGTCTTCAAAAGAAAGTAGATGAGCCATCAATCAGAACTGCTGAACCAAGAAGATCAACATCTGACAAAAACAGAACTTCTCGTAAAAACCGTAAAGGAGGGAAAAGGAAAACACCTCGTGTTTCCTATTGATCAATTTTAAAACACTAACACGTGAACAATAAAGAATACAGTGAAGAGGATCTATTATGGATGGATACACTCTACCAAGAAGGGAAAGTCGAAAATCAGGACTTCATAAATTCAAAACTGGCAGAAGAGTTTGGTGATTTGGAAAGCAAGGCGAAAAAGGAAAAAATAGATCAATTAAACACCTTGAATACTTCTCCAGCTTATGCCCGACTAACGACCGAAGAAAGGGATCATTCGAGATTAAGTGTTGAACAAGCCTATGAAGAAAAGTTAAAGGATTTCAACGCAAGGAAGGAAGAGTTAAATCAGATTTATGAGGTTCATCTGGAAAACAGTGTTTACGGCCAGTTTGATTTAACCAGAGAACAGGCGGTCAATCAATTGGATGAAATTTATGGCAAAAATACAGACTTTGAATTGGAACCTGAGAGCAATACAGACTTGCAAGGTAAAGATGCCGATAAGGAAACAGAATACAGTGATTATACCGATGGTGATATGGGCAGTACCATAGATATTGAGGGGTCTATTGATATTAATGATAGAATTGACGATGGCGACTACCAATAAACGTAAATATATGGATGAAATAGAAGAAATAAAGAATGTAAAATTGATCTTCAGAACTTAGCTCCGAGGGTCATTGAATTACCATATTTCATATCAATTAAACTAAATCTGATAATGCATTTTATGTAAATTAGTGTGATATTTCGCTTAGAATATTTGGAAAAATACAATTAGAATCCCCACAATTGTTAGTGCAAACTTCTAATTACATTCCAATGTAACTGAGAGAAGAGTATTGTTAACGACAATACTTCCTTATAGTATGCATCTGTCGATGCATGGAACCCAATATCAAGCTTATATCGACAAAAAAGTCCTTTTCAATAGCCCTGACTTCACTGCCCGCTTAAACGTGTTGTGAAGTAAACCTATGCAAGCATAGGCAGGTCTTTGAGGTTTTTTTCTTACGATCGATCGTCACACCGCTATTGCGGTTTTTTAAGTGACGCTCGGCGCTAGCCAAGGGTTCATGCACGAGGTAAAAGAACTTACTTCCAAAGTATAGACGATATAACGTAGTGCTAACCATATAACCCAAGAGAAAGGAACGCATATGTCTGCATTTGAAAAACACTATAAATCTTTTACTAAAGAAATAGAAATTCTAAGTCGTCGCCACGGTCGCTCAAGTATATTTGATGATTTTTTAACTCTATCACTATGTTCATTGCATCAAATAAACCTATCAAGCAAATTACAAGAAAAAGATGACGAAAACGAAGTCATCTATTTTGAGACCATAAAGCCTTATTCTAAAGATGAATTACTGGTTTTTGGGAAGCTTTTGGGAATTTTACAAGCTTGTGTGTATGATCAACCATATAGTGATCTTATAGGTGAATATTTTACAAATCACATCACACGTGGACAGAATGGACAATATTTCACCCCTGATCCTGTATGTGAAATGATGGCTCGATTTCATGGTGCTGGTCATCAAACAACAGGAAAACGAGTTTACGACCCTGCATGTGGTTCAGGTCGCTTGTTACTTAACTTTGCAAAATTTGCCCCAGATAATTATTTCTACGCTAATGATATTTCCTACACATGCGCTAAAATGTCCGCTTTAAATTTCATGTTAAATGGACTGCGTGGTGAAGTTGCTTGGATGAACAGTTTATCAATGGAATTTAATAGCGCGTGGAAGATCAACACCCCTACTCTGGGTGTTTTACCAATAGACAAAAAATTGTCTGAAATCTGGTACGACGCATCTAATAAAGAGGTAAAGAAACCAAACACGGTACATCCAGAAGAAAGAACAATCATATTAGGTGATCAATTGTCTCTATTTTGATTAGAAAAATTGGACAAACACCATATCGTTTCGGGTGAATTTACACCGTGCTAACCCCCATACAATTAATAGTAAATGGAATAAATTACAATCCAATAAAGAGATTTAGCTTCTTTGAAGCATTTATAGCATTTGACTCAGGGCAATCATTACACCAATAATAGTAATGGTGTGAATGATCTGAAATTTTATGTTATCTGATAAACCCTTAATAATTTTTTTATCTAGTTCTTCAATATCCGTTTTAACATTAAGGATATCTTGTTTGGTTGCTACACCAGAAAGTGTCACCTCTTGAATGGCTTGAATAAATCCTTCCGCTTCATCCTTCGTATATCCTTTGGATTGAAGAAGCTGTACAACTTTGTAGGTGTCAAAATGTAGTGTTGCAAAGTCCATATTTCATTATACAATTTGCCTAGTAATAAATGCAAGATAATAATGTAACTATGCCGTATACCAAAAAAAACCTCCTAAAAGAACTTTAGGAGGTCACCCGAACGCTATGAAAAAATTTATTTTATATGTCTAAATCAAAAATTGTACCATAAATATATAATACAGATTCGAATATTAGAAAAAAAACACGTTTAAATTCAATTATAAGAAGAAAAACCGTATTAATCTTTAAGTTTTTCATAGAGTTTTAGTGTGCCCTTTTTTGGCATTTTATCTCTACACAAATGAATTTTGTTATAAATTTCATTATAGAATGAATATTTCACATTTTTACTTGAGGAAATTAGAATAGGTGTTTCGGTCAAGCTAGATTCCCTTACAAGTTTACACAGGTCTTTTTGCTCAAATGTATTGCCGTCTAAAATTAACTTATTTTCTACAGTAAGTTCTAGAATATTGGTATCTATTTGGGCAATAATTCTATTTAGATTATCATCAATAGCTAGATCAAATTCTATTAATTGATCATTGCTTTGTTCATTTTGGGCATTAACAAATGAAGGTAATAATGAAAATAAAATTAGTAGATGAATTAAAGCTTTCATAGTTCTACTTATTTTTTTAAATATATAATAGAGGGTATATAGTATGGGAGCTAAGCTATCGCTCAACTCCCACATCTTGTTTTAATTACTCTATGGAGTATTTTGTTGCTATACTATCTAGTTTTGAACTATTGTACATTTGCAAACAAAATAGGAAAGTTCTTTTTTTATGCCTTTCATAATCTCGTCGATTTAGTAATGATATGGAATCCAATACAATTTCTTGTCTAATATCAGTTGCCAATCTGTCTATTTCTTGATATGCATTTATTCCTAAAGGAAAATCTCCCATCAAAGACACATCATTCAGAATAATTGAATCCATACATGACGAATTAGAGCCTTTTTGAAGGCATTTCATTAAAAATGTACTTTTAAACTCTCTAATGTCAGTGGATGACTGATTCTGATAAATTTTGTTTGTTACTTCCTTTTTTTGACCACATGATGAAAGTAAAACAACTACTAATAAAAAAATAACTTCTACTCTAATATCCATAAATACATTTCTTTTGCATCGGAAAACCAACAACGACCGCTACAGCCACTTCCCGTATAAATGTCTGCGTGACCTTTTGCCCCAAAAATAGTAGGATTATCGGCAACCATCATATAAATGCCTTTATTTCCTTCTAATAAATCGGATGTTAAAGGTGCATTATTGGGAATAGAAAACTTTAAAAAGTCCGATTGATTAGGGTTATCACCAAAAGTCTCTTTTAACCAACTTAAGAGAGCAAGGGTATTCAAAAAATAATATTTACCATCTCCCCCATCAAGTGTTGAACCTGAGATATTTGGAATATCAACTCCACTACCGTTTAAAGCTATAGAGACTTTTAAGGCACATGTATTATTGGTTAAAACGGGATAATCAATTCTTGCTTGAGCAACTGCCCCTCCTAACAAACCATAAATATTATCAGCACCATACAGCCATCCACCATTGGATTTTTTAGGGAAAGCATTATAAAATGCCTGATATGTTGGTAAATTTTGTGCTGGAAATGAGATATTGGGATCATTCCAAAACTCTTCATCAAATGTCCAATCAGCACCAGCTAACCCCAATGATTCCATAACTTCATTTTCATAGTCAGTTATGTTGCATGTTGTACAGTAATCGAGATATATGTCTAAAAACTCATCAAATGGAATATCAATACCATTACTACTTAAATAGAGTTCAATATCTGCTTCCGCTATCCAATATTGTTCCATTACACAAGCGTTATATTGAGCTTGAGTTCCAGCTCCAAGCATACAATTTTTAGCTAACCAACGCACCATTGGTAAAAAGTTTTCGTGATCAAAAACTTGCTCAAACATATCGACAAGAATAGCATCTCTATAGTTATTAAAACTCCATTCTAAACATTGTTCGAAATCTGACGAAAGAGGATCACAATCAGAATCCAAAGCGATATTGTATAATGTCTGAAAATTAACTTCACCAGGTATATGAACACTTAGAAAATTTTGAACTCTGGAAATCAATATATCGTCATCACTATATCCATTATAAAAAGACCACCAATTATAGTCTGGATTATCAAGACAATCCCAAGCATAGAAGGTAAAACACTCTATTGTTCTTGATGAAACATCTCCATCAGGACTTTGTAACGGCCATTGAGGACATTCTATCTCATCTCGGAAGAGATCTATGAACCAATCACGAACATCGTAATATATCTCTTCTATGTCAAACCATAAATCTTCCCAAAAATCAACGAAATCTTCCCAAAAATCTTGATAATAGTTGGCAAATTGACTCCAATCCTGTCCTCCTTCATAGTCTCCTTGAAATTCCCCAAATTGATCCCAAAAATTATCATAGTCTCCATATTCAGCCGCCATTCCACTACTAGTCCACTTACTCTTTACAAATGCAGTGAATGAACTTTGTGTGATATTATATCGTATCTTAAATTCATCCCAATCTTGGTCTTCATTATTAACAATTCCATCTTGATCATGATCCAAATGAATTGGAATGTTATTCATTCCCCCGAACCAGTGATAGCCACCCTCTTGATCAATACATATTTCAACTAAGTTTGGCGGGCAGGGATGAATTTGAAAATCATGTAATTCTGTTACTTCTGTTTGTAACCCATTAGCTCTAATATTCTCACTTAGAACACAAAGTACACTATCGATTTCAGGTGATATGAATCCTTTCATTAATACTTCTTGCTTTGCAAGAACGGTTAAGGCACTCTTTTTTATCCCACTATTAACTTCCAAATTTGTTAACAAAGATTGTCGAGTCATTCCATTTAGTAGGATCTTGTTATCCTTATTCATCCCAGAAATATATCCATTGATAAGATTCCTTTCTTGGTTGAATAAGGGAACAATGACATGATATTCACCCTGGTCTACATTAAATGTATAGGCTTGATTCCATAATGGAGTACCCACGTTTTCTTCAATTCCTTCTACAAATCTATTGGTTCTATTTTCTTCTAAGATGTGCCTATGAACCTTCATAACTGCAGGTGTCATTCGATAGGAGCGCTCATTTCGAGAAGTTAGTCCAACTTTTTTGTTGAGAGAAAAAAACCTCTGCTCTATTTTTGAGAGGTTAAACTGTGTGAAATTTTGCTCATTATCGGATTTATTTTCTTTTGAGCAAGATGCTAGCGTGAATAATGCTAGACTAAGAATTAAAAATAACTGTTTCAAAATTAAAAATTTTAAATTATTAAAAATTGTCTATATCCAGATTAAATAATACACACAAAAGATAATCTAAACTAAAACAGTCAGTTAGCGTATTTATAAAATAAAGAGAACTCGTTCGGACTTAGTTTAGACGTCAGGTTGTTTTATGCGTTCGTTTCAAATATAACGACAAAGATACTGAATATATTATGATTTATGCAAAAGAAAGACTCTTTTTGGTTTTTGTAATCTATGATGTTTATAGGATAAATCAATCAACAATAATAAAGTTATAAGACCTAAAAGATTCATCTACAGGCGACAAAAGTGTATATTTTCCTGGTGTAAGATAATGGCGAAAATAAATAGTGTAGTGAGCATTCTTGTTATCTTTTGCCGTGACATGAATAACGCTACCGAGCGCATTTGACAATATAAATCGGGTGTCACCATTATATCCATAGATATGAATTTCTTGCCCCGATTTGACTGGATTAGGAGCAAATGTGATATCTAGTCCCGATACTGTTACATCGCGAGGAGGGTGAATTTCAAAACGACCATCCAGATCGACTTGTTTTAATCTGTATGTATACTCGCCGTTTTGTACATCATCATCAATATAGCGATATGATTGATCGGTGGTGGAATGACCACCCCCCTCAATCTGCCCGATGTCTTCGTATTGATTGTCTTCACCGGCACGTTGAATGGTAAAATGACTATTGTTGATCTCTGTTGCCGTCACCCAATCAAGGACAACCGCATCATTGTCTTGACGCACGTCAAAGGATTTAAGCTCAACAGGCAATACACCGCCCGCGGTGGAGATCGTCTCAACATTGTTGCCAATGGAAATAATTGCAGATGGGCTGGTACCAACTTGTTCCATATCTTGCACGCCAGTGAATCCACTACCTAAAATCAACGTGTTACCTGTGTTTGGATCAAATTTTTTCATATCACCTGATATTTCAATCCACGTGATTTCTCCACTAAACGGCTCTAACGTTACATGCTGTCCAAATGAAATATTTCTTATACTTGTCGGAGATGAATTACCATGTGTAAAACCATATAAATCCGTATCACTGACTACAGTGGTATAGCCACCAAATAAGGAAGTAACCTCAAACCCATTGGCATTCAGTCCTGTCAAATGTGGCAGACCACCAGCGTAAATATCACCCGTATTATCCCGCTCATAAATGACATCGTCAGCAATTTTGATCTGTTTCGCTCCTGCAACAGCATTGCCGATCAATGTCACTGTGAGCAGATCAGTATCAATTTCATAGAGTTTTTCACTATCCGACAAACCGGCCGTAAACCCCGATAATGGGTCTGTGGCAACATCAATAAGTATAATGTTGTTATTTATAACCGTTTGCACGCCATTTTGTTTGAGCGCCAATTTAGGGCAATTGATCTCTGTCCAAAGAATATCACCATTCTTAACCGCTACACCCATTGGGTAGTCAGTTGGAATAGTTGTTGGATCAATGCCATCGGTGTAGTTACACCCTATAGAGCCATTCCCAACCTCAACTTGCCCATATAAACTACTAAAACAACTTATATTTATTAAGAGATACAATGCTTTTATCTTAAAAATACTCATAGAAACAAAAGGTTATCTTATAGTTTCTACTAACATCCATTCTCCTTGCACTTTGGAAAACCGTCCTGTCTTAATTTCATTTCCCAAGGCGCTTTGTGTTTGTTCGAACGTATTGGCCATTACACCCCCTGACACATTAAATTTAGCGGTATAATCGCAGATATAACCAGGCAAGAAGGGAGATTCTTTACATCCCAACTTTTGTACTGATATAAGTTTAATTGTATGAAGATTAGCCAATCCTCCAAATATTCTAGTTAATTGTAAAATAGGATCATCCGGACTGACTTGAGAAAGCTTGTCTATTTGTTGTTGCTTACGTTCCAACTGTGTTGCGATGGCATATTTCATTTGTGCTTGTGTAGGCTCCCCAGTTGTTGTTTTTTCTTGCATCATAATTTCATGGCGCAGTGATTGTTCTGTTTGCTGTGCAAGAGCTTCCAATTTCAATCGTGAGATGATGCTTTTTTCTTGGTGATCAATAACTGTATATAAATGTTTAACTGCCCTACTCTGGCTTCGGGTGTTTTCCAAATATTGTATTCTTAGTTCTTGTAAATCATCGGTAGAGGATGCGTCATTAATCCATTGTTCTATTTTGTAAACATTAGCTTCTATGATATCGGTTTTGGTGTTTTCCAAAGTTATATAATAGGATCGAGCGTTATGATAGTATTTTAAGGGTTCAATTTTTGCTTTATAGTTGTGCAATAAAGAGTTGATTGTATTGATGTTTCTCAAATCGTCCAAAGAGAATGAATTAACCTCCTTTTCTTTATCGCCAATATAGATTGAGAGATTGTCTTTGATTTTATTGGTAATGATGATGTAATAGCTTTCTTGTTTTTCGACAGTCATAGAATAGAATTCTGTGCTGTATGTTTTCGAAATATTTGCTAATCGTCTAGAACGTTCAAGCTTATCTTGAATTGCTTCAATTTCATTGATTTTTCTTATTATTCTTTTTTCAGCATATGCATGTTTGGCCTTCCCCAAAGCGTTTTTCAAACGACTTTGTTTTTCACTGGATAAAACAGAAAACTCTTTATCCAATTTATCATAGGCTTTATTTTGCTTGTTGAAGTTCATAAACCCAGATTCTGCCTGATTGAGTGTGGCATCATAGTCCTTTATGTATCGAGCATATTTATCCTGTCTCATAATAGAAACATGTGATTGAGTATTACCGCTTGGGTCAGGGAATACATAGTTTGACCTATATCGTTTATTATATGCTTGTAGCCATTTGTCTTGCTGAGAGGTATTAAATGTTTTGGAAGGAGACAGTTTATGAACAAGCACGTTTACACCAAGTCCAAGAGCAAAGCCCCCTGCGGCCAAAATGGCGCTAGACTCTGAGGGAGTAAAAGAATTGCCTCCTAGTGTTAAAGATTGATTGCCTGATAATAGATACCCCACCCCAGCTCCAGCTAGAGGTGCTAGAAGCTTATTTGAAGAAGATGTCCTTTTTTCTTTCCAAACAGGCTTCCCAGAGGTTACTCCGTATCGTTGTTTGTTTTTGTTTTCCAAGCTGGCTTGATAGCTAGTACAAGAACTGATTAGTAGGGCAAAAGCAAATAGTATTGCAAACTTTTTCATGTTGAAAAATTAAATATTTAAGAAAATAGATAAAGATTTGTCCGCAAGTACAATAGAATAGGTCATATTTTGGGTGGTTTGCGTTGAGATGAGATAAAAAACAAAATAAACTGGTACTTAAATACAATTATTAAGTAAGAATCTTATAAAAATATTTGCATTATTGGCCGAATATATTGTAGAAGAGGACATGTAGTTTGTATCATTATTAACCAAACAAAACACCATGTCATTTAGAACAGAATTATCTTTATATAGCCGAAAGGGGAAACGCAAATACTTGAATAGCTATGAAAGAAAACTGTTTTATCAATGTACCCTCCCCCTTCCCTTTGAGCGACGAATATTTTCTTTGCTCATGTATCATACTGGTGCGCGCATAACGGAAATACATTCTCTTACGATGGAGCATGTAGATTTTGAAAATAAGTCTGTGATTCTGCGGACGCTTAAGAAGAAAAAGAAGCATCATTATCGAAGTATCCCTTTGCCTGATGATCTTCTTTCAGATCTACTTATCATGAAAAATAGAATGTCTTTTGACCAGATCGATCATCAAATATGGCGCTTTTCCAATAGGACGGCTAGAAGAATAATTAAATCTGTAATGCATCAAGCTAATATTTATGGTGCACAAGCATGTGGGCGGGGATTGCGGCATGGTTTTGCGCTCGCTTGTATCGAAAGAAACATCCCTTTAACGCAATTACAACGTTGGCTAGGTCATTCCGATATAGCCATGACCTCAGTATATTTAAATGTATCTGGGTTGGAAGAGCGAGAATTGGCTTCTAGGTTATGGGATCACCTATAGCGTCATAGTATATTCTAAATACACTTATAGCAAGTAAAGGCTTAACCTATTGAGATTAAGTTTACCTGCTATAAGTCAGGGGTTAATGTTGGTTTTTAATTAAAAAAATTACTCTAAATCTAAACCTAGTCTTTTCATTTCTATTTCGAAGGAGAATGAATCTATATTTCGACCATCTTTAATAATATCTTCAAACGCTTCTTTTTCTTGTTTATTCATTTTAGAGATGTTTTTTGATCGAATTTCCATTCGTTTTAAAATAGATTCTTTTGAAAAATCTAATGGTAGATCTATATTTTTTGATTCTTCAGACAAATTAGGTACTTCCTTTTCATAGGCTTTTTGGCTTTGCATAGGTCTTTTGCTAAAGAATTTAGCCGCAAAACGACTTTTGATCAATACTCTTTTTCTTCTTTTTCTATTTTTTCGATTAGTAATATCCTCTAGTCGTGATATTGTACCGCTTGATGAAAGTTCTTTTTTATTTAGATGTTTCTTCCTCATATTAAGTAGCTTTTTTTTAAGTTGTTTTTGATGATAACGTTAGGCATACTCCCCACCTTTAAAAAGAAGTATGCCTAAGTTGATTGTTTTATTGATTTATAATTGTGTTTATTTGCTCTACGACACCTAATAGCAACTTCGTTGGTATTAGACGTATCTTTTTGTTTATGTTGCACACATGTGTATTATACGATTTTTTAGAAATACTTAGATTGGATATTTCTTCATATTTATACCCCACTAGGTAGTAAGGCAGTACCTTCATTTCAGTTTTGGTAAATTGGGTTTCATTGGTTAATGAATTCGTTTGATTCAGGTAAAAAATAGCTTCGTATACTGTTCCTTGCGCATATTTTTCTTCTTCTGATGAAGATACGTCATGAACTTTAGTATTTAGGCTTACCGTTAATCCCCTCTTTTGTCGTTGAATATTGATAGCCATATTTTTAACAAGCCTGGCAATATAATTTTCAAATTCTTTTTCATTCTTTCCTTCAAGTGAACAGATGATACGCTTTTTTCTTTCTATGACACGCTTCATACACTCACTAATTAGGTCATCTTTTGTATAGCTCTTATCTTTAATTATTCCAATATGGTATTGGGCTTGTTTTTTAACATGCTTTTGAATGGTTTCTAATTCATATTGGGTAAATGTTCTATTCATAATTTGTTTTTTAAATAGTTTATAAATAGAGGGGGAGAATACTCCCCCTAAAATCTATTTCTTTTTCGATTTAATGCTTGAAATAAGATTATATGAACCCAATAAATACATTAATGATCCAGAAACAAAGTAAACAATGATTAATACTTCCATAACGATTTATACTGTTTTTGTTACATCTATATAACACTGAAATGGCTTACTGAATAAAGAATATTTGCACATTTTTTTAAAAAAATATTATTGAAACCGATTTAAGCCATATTAAATCCGTTAATTGGTCGATGTTTGGGTGTTAAAATTTGGCGATATAGGCTCTAGTAAGATACTACGTTTGAATCGAGTAATTAGTTCACTTTGATCTAAGTAGTATTCTCTGAAATGAATTGTCTACAGTAGTTGGAAACTCATGTCTTAGATATCGTTAAGAATAAATGAACGGAGTGTATTAACTGCTTTTTCTATCTCAATAGCATTCATTACTTATTTAGCCGTATTTGGTTATACAATTAGGGATGTCGTCTTGTTTTACCTGAATTTTGATTGTAACTTATTATTCCTATTGAGGGATTAAATATTGTCTCCACATTGTCTTTAAATCCTTGTGTTCTTACTGCTGCAAATACTGCTATATCAACAATATTAGGATATGCTTCATGTATTAGCTGCGCACAAGCAAATGATGTCCGCCCCATAGTTAAAACATCGTCTACTAGGGTTATACTATTATGAAGAAACAAGTCTTCTTTTATAAGCAATGAATCGAATTGGTTTTTAACAGAAGGCCTGTTGTCTGCACCATGTTGATTTGATGATTTAATGATTGGTGTATGTCTGGAAAGTATCGTGTTAACAGATCTTCCAAACCCTTTTTGTTGTAGTTCTTCTGCTATTATTAAGGATGGCCAAATCGTATCTTCTTTTAGAAGTCCACT
Organism: Chitinophagaceae bacterium; assembly: GCA_965230665.1. Taxonomy (GTDB): domain Bacteria; phylum Bacteroidota; class Bacteroidia; order Chitinophagales; family Chitinophagaceae; genus JAGNRR01. The sequence continues at coordinate 4,724 of CBDDLM010000001.1, read as the reverse complement.
TCTTGGAATAGGCACTAACACTCTATCTTCATTCAAAATATCTAGAAGCGGTCTTGATTCTTCTCTTCTGAGAGAATCAGTGATATTAGTTATGTAAGCAGGCTTGCAATGTTTTATTCCTCCACAAACATTCCGTGATCTTTGTGACAATTCTGATTGTCCTCTTGGAGAATAGTTAATTAGTGTGCCGTAGTTTATTCTTGTTATCAAAACAGATCTACTTCATTATCAACAAATGATGGAAGAATACTGTAAATACTATCTTCTAGGTAATCTCGGGTTAAGACCTGAGCTCCATATTGAAGCATTTCTTTTGTCCAGTTAACGGAGGGATCATCAATTACATTTTGCATGATGTATACCGTCCTACCCAATCTTAGTGCCTCCCATCCCTGATGCCTTGTACCGCTTATATCACTTGCTTCTACAATGATTGTTGCATCACTTATTAAAGCCATTGTTCTATTACGTTGTGGAAAACTAGCGCGTCCTGTTGAAAGTCCTTCCTTAAATTGTGAAATAGCCAGATGATTTTTTTTTATCTCAGTTAGCAAATTTTTATTTTTAGCAGGAAAAGTTATATCTAGCGGTGTTCCAAGAACAGCGATTGTTCGTCCACCTTCTTTAATGGCTGTCGTATGGGCAACGGTATCAATGCCTTCGGCTAGACCACTCACAACAATAACTCCCGCTTTAACAAGCTCTTTTGTAATAATTTGAGCTCTTTTTATGCCATAAAGAGACGCTTTTCTTGAGCCAACCACAGATACACGAACGCCTGATGTTAAAAGTGATATATCCCCTTCGCAATATAAGGTTTCCGGGGCATTCTTTCTTTCAATGTGATTCAGATGACTAAGGTATTTGGGGTAATCTTTGTATGTCGTATCCAGTCGTGCCATTAGTTTGCTTTCCTTGTCTATATTTTAGTATAAGTAATGTTCTTGTCTCAATCAATTCCAGAGCCTTGATATCAGTCCCCTTTCTTCTTTTCCTGAAACATTAGCGTAAATAGCTGTGGTTTCCATGCCTGCGTGCCCCATCCACTTTGATATCATGTTTATAGGTATGTTATTTTCGACGCAAGCAATTGCAAATCCATGTCTTAGACCTTTAGGACATGCTTGTACACCATTTAAATCTGCCTTTTTCATCAAATCTTGAATGATCCTCCATCCCGTCGTTCTTGAAAAGCCCCACAATGGTTTATCAAGATCTTTTCCTGATCTAAGATCGTATACGTCGTCTATGGATCTAATAAAATTTTTTGGGATAGGAACAGCTCTAATGACCCCCTTTTTACGTCTTTTGAGCGTTTCAAAAATGACCTGCCCTGCCCCTGTATCAATACTTGATCGTTTTAGATTTAACGCTTCACTGATCCTGCACCCTGTATGGTAGAGCATCAAAGCAAAGGTTCTATGCTCTCGATTAGAATCAAAACAAGCTTGTTTAAATATCGCCCGTTCCTCTGAAGTGAGGTATTTTCTATGTCCATCTCCTGTGTATAATTGCATTTGCTAAAGCATGATCTTTATCAGTTTGAAACACTACTTATGATAAGTGTTTCATGTTTTGATGAAAACAACAACGATAGTTTACGATATCAGATGGCAAATATATACAATGTGAAACACTTTTACTAATAGTGTTTCACCGTATTGGTAGAAATTTTTATGTCCTATTTATTCTAAAGTTACTTTTTCATTTTTAAGCCTTGGGTCAATTAACCCTTTGATTAGTTTTTTTCGTAGTACTCATCTTTGAGTAATAAATTATTTCATTATGATTTTCCATACAATCATTGGAGATTACATTCTTTATATTGTCTGTATACTAATGGCTTACGGCTTTTTAAATATTAGTAAGAAGAAAACGTCTTTGAAGAATTTTACCTTAGCTATTATCTGTTGTTATAGCATTCTCAAGCTTTTAATTGAGGTTTTTGTTGGAGCCTCTTTATTTACAATCTTTATTTTAAGTACTGTTTTTGTATTAGTTGTCTTAACTCAATTTTTGAATCGGAAATGATCATTTAATGCTCTTACACATTTTTCCTATACCATGTTTCACAAGCGTTACGCAGAGCATGTTGCCAGGCTTGATTATCCATTGATATTTGTGGTAATTGTTTTTTTATGTCTTTTATTAAGTCAAGATAAATACGATTGTATCTTTTTATGAATTGATCCATGTCAAAAGGGGCTTTCTTCTTTGCTTTCTTTTTGGCTTTTTTGTCTAAAGGAAAAGGTAACACTCCTTGTGACTGGTGTGTATATTTACCATTGGCCATGATATAAAACTCGATGGCATTTACTGAGCGCCCTTTTCTTTTATAGTTGAGTTTAATTTCTATTGGAGTGAGTTTGTTTATTTCTTTAACTGCAGGTTTTAAAACAAACTGGTTTAATGATTTGAATGTTTCATATTTATCTTCAAGAGCTAATATAAAGCGTAATTCTTCTAGTGTGATCGTTTTGGTTATTAAATCCTTATACTTCATGCGTTTGTTAAATTCAGCCTTGAGCATTTGAAACAATCGAATAGCATAACGATTTTTCATTCGTCTCACATCTCTTGTATCTATTTGTACAAAATCTTGAGTAAGGTGAATAAGAAACTCTTTCATTGATTGACCAAACATGAATCGGACAATGCTCTCCCCTGCTTCGTTCTTTTGAGGTTTAATGCCATCGAAACATGTGATCGTACCTGGTAATTTTTTTCCTTTGTAATCCTCCCCTGATTTGAATACGAACTTCAAATCTTGCATCTCCAATATAAAATTACTTATTTCACTGTAAGCATCACCCCATTTGCTTTGTGTGTCCGTTTTTAAGAAGGCTTCAAGTTCTTTAATCGCAATATCTTGATAAAAGAAGTCATCTAATCGATTATCAAGATTGGCAATGAGGTATAGGAGAACTTTCTGTTGACGGGAAGTTAACTCATAGCGTGCATGTTCGACAAAGGTATTCTTGATCTTTGCTATGCGGCTATTATTAATTTTGCCTTGTGATAATGTTACGCTCATTAAGGCATAAAGTTAATCACGATGCACCTATTTTTATGCCTTTACGTTTTATGCTTTTAGCCTTTTTACCCTGAATTTTTATGCTTTATTTCGTAATATTTAGACAATCAATGACTTATAATGTTTTGTCGAATACATAAATAATTGATTTTCAACAAAATCCACCCCTACCCTGTTTTTATATGCCTCAAAGAATCATAAATCACTTAGGATTACCCTGTTTAAATATGCCTTAATGAGCCTAACTCTTTGTTAATCAATAATTATTCTTGATATATTTTGTAATAATATTGAAGAATTACCCTGTTTTTATATGCCCTACCCTGACTTCTATTGCTTTGTTGCCCCGAATATTTATGCTTATAACCCTGTTTTCTATTGCGTAACACCCTGTATCTTTATACCTTCAACCCTGTTTAATTATACTCTTATTAGCACAATAAACTGATATACAAAGACCTATAGAGCATATAAAACAAAACTATTTAAGTATTATAAAAATATAAAGTAACTATACTGCTAATCTGAAAGAAAAAGAAAACGCCGAATTATATTTGGTTGAGGTGCCGGTGGCAGATTTTTTGACAGGATCTTAGACTAGCGAAAAAAACTTATCAAGGATTCCACGTGATTTTTTTTCTAGTTCCTGTTCTATTAATCTTCTTTTCTCTTTTTCTTCGTTCAGTTTTTGACGTAGAAGTGTTTTTTCTAGGAGACGTTGTTTCTCATAATTTAACAGCTCATCATTTCGATTTTTCAATTCAGCCATATTTTTTTCTAATTCACTGATTTTCTCATTTTTCTGAGGCGTTCCAGTTTTGTCCTCAATCAATGCTGTGATTTTATCTGCTGTACTCTGAGCTTTATTAAATGCATCCTGCCATTCTTCTATCATCTTGTCTTTAAATTTTATTTGTTCCTGCAGTAAATTATTTTCTCGCTTTACGAGTTCTAAATGATATTTGTCTGCAGTGATAGAATTCGCTAAATCGCTATTTATTGTTTTCTTTATTTCGTTTTTATTCTCTTCTTGCCAATCTTCCTTGTACTCATATACGCGCGCCAATTCTGCTACATCAATCCGCCGTCTTCCTTTATCTGTCTTGGTAAAAGATAATTTTGCGTTTTTCATATCCTGATACAATGTAGGCTTACTCACCTGGAACATTTTCAGAGCTTTGGTTGGAGATACTAACATTTATTGACCTACCTAACGTTAATTTTCGTTCAGTCTACCCTGCTAAAAAAGACTTGTCCAGATTATTTTTTTGATTTTCCCCAATTGCGTCTAACACTTTTACTACGGTTCTTAACGTTAACTAACGTTAGTTAACGGTTTTACCACTTTTTAACGGTATCGAACGGATTTTTTACGTTAGTTTTTGTAAGGTATTACGTTTTTGCGTTAGGCAATTGTGTTAACCTTACGTTAGATTGTATTTTAGGCTAACGTATGTTAACGTATCAGTGTGATTCTAGAAGAATCATCCCCCTACCCTGTTTCTCTAGGGGGTAACCCATCTAACCTAAACGAGGAGACAGATCTGATAGCAATAAACTAGAACAAAAAAAAGCCATGACGTTTTCGTCATGGCTTGGAAGTCAAGAAATATAAATCCTATAAAAACAATATAGACTTCCAGTGGCAATTGCAAGACTTAATCGTTTTCGCAAAACCCTTTTGCCTGTC